>CAYFGQ010000026.1:0-43363 GCA_964342525.1 uncultured Arcobacteraceae bacterium | reverse complement strand
ACCCATTTTTAGGTTAATCAATAACAGATTAAAGAGCCTAAAGGCTTGGAACTTTGGTTCCAAGCCTTTTTTTATGCCTAAAAATTAGGGCTTAATCACAAGCCCCTATCTTTTTAGCTATTTGTGCTTCACAACAATGATCACATTCTGTGATTTCACCATGCTCTTGTACATAAGAGATACCCCAATGATACATATTTTTTAACATAGGTCTTAATCTCTCCCCAGCAGGAGTCAATGAATAAACAACCTTAGGCGGAACTTCAGGAAAAACTTCCCTAGTGATTAAATTTTTTTGCTCCAACTCTTTTAATTTTACAGTTAAAGTTTTTTGAGAAACATTATGAAATATCTCATCAATCTCTTTAAATCTTTTTTCACCATCTAAAAGATGCCAAATAATAAGTAACTTCCACTTATCATTAAATACATCAATTGTAACAGCTACAGAGCATTCATACTCTTTATCATTAATCTTATACATATCTTTAAGCCTTTTAAGTGTACTTAAAAGGGACCTTTCATTTTGATTTCTTTTTATGTTGAAATTATATCAAAAACTTTTGAAGTTTCACTTACTTACATTTTTTACAGTTAAAGATATAAAATTAAGTAAGGTAAATTTAAGAATACTAGTGCTAAAATTTCATTACTTACAAAAATTACAGTAAAGAAAACTTATGTAAGTATAAGTTCTTTACTTCAATATAAAGGATTAAAATGGAAAACAAGTTTTTAGAAGCGATGAACTACAGACATGCGACAAAAGAGTTTGATGAGACAAAAAAGATCAGTGAAGATGACTTTAATACTATTTTACAATATGGTGTACTAAGCCCTAGCTCATTTGGTTTTGAGCCATGGAGATTTGTTATTGTTCAAAACGAAGAGTTAAGAGAAAAGATGAAAGAGTTTACTTGGGGTGCACAAGGTACTTTACCTACAGCTAGTCACTTTGTAGTTATCTTAGCTAGAAAAGCAAAGGGAATGAAATATGGAAGTGAATATATCAATCATATGATGAAAGAGATCAAACAACTTCCAGAGGATGTACAGGCTATCTATAGTGAGTTTTATGAGAAATTCCAAAAAATAGATTTTAATCTTTTAGAGAGTGATAGAACTCTATTTGATTGGGCTTGTAAACAAACATATATCGCTATGGCAAATATGATGACAGGTGCGGCATATATGGGAATTGATTCTTGTCCAGTTGAAGGATTTGATAGGACTAAAACTGAAGAGTTTTTAAAAGATGAACTTGGCATAGATACTAATGAATATGGTGCTTCAGTAATGGTTCCATTTGGATATAGAAAAGAAGCACCAAAACATGAAAAAGTAAGACAAGCAATAGACTCAGTAACACAATATCATAATTAATTATTGAAAAGGAATAGAGATGGATAATAGAGAATTTGAAAAAATAAACCAAGCATACAATAACACTTTTAAAATAAACAAACTAAGCCTTGGTATAGCTGTACCTATAGATAATCAGATGAACTCCCCTATTCCTTCTATGAAAAAACATATAGAGCTTATTCAATATGTTGAGGAGTTAGGATTTTCTGCCATTTGGGTGAGGGATATACCTTTTAATGTACCATCTTTTAATGATGCAGGTCAGATGTATGATCCTTTTGTTTATCTAGGGTTTTTAGCTGCACAAACTAAAAAAATATCATTGGCTGTAGGGAGTGTCATACTGCCCCTACGTCATCCTGCACATATAGCAAAATCTGCAGCTAGTATAGATGATCTTTCAAATGGTAGACTTCTTTTAGGTATCGCATCAGGTGATAGAATAGAAGAGTATCCAGCACTTAATATCCCCTATGAAAATAGAGGTGATAAATTTAGGGAGAGTTATAAATATATAAAAGAGGTTTGGAAAGATTTTCCAATGTTTGATAATGAATATGGAAGTCCCTATGGTGGTCTGGATATGTTACCAAAACCAATAAATAAAAAAGTACCTATGCTTATCACAGGAGCATCACAACAAAGCCCAGAGTGGCTAGCTACAAATGGAGATGGTTGGATTACATACCCAAGAAAACCAGAAATACAAAATAGATATATCACCCAATGGAGATCAAAAGGTTTAGAATTGGGACTAAAAAATAAACCAGTAAGTCAATCCATGTATATAGATTTAGATGATGATTTTAAAGAAGAACCACAAGCTATACATTTAGGATATAGATTAAATACAGATCAATTAAAAGAGCTTTTAAACTCCCTACAAAATGTAGGTGTAAACCATGTGGCACTAAATCTAAGATTTAACAAAAAAGATATAAAAACAACTTTAGAACTTCTAGCCCAAAAAGTTCTACCAGATTTCTCATGAAGAACAACTCGTTGTTCTCTTTAGGATTTTGCTACTTTTAAGGATTTTTTACAAATCCTGCTAAAAAGTAGACATTAATCAATTGGTTCCCTTAAAATGGGGAACATTTTAAGGATAAAATATGAAAACAATATTAATAACAGGCTCAACAGATGGCATAGGACTAGAGACAGCAAAAACTCTAGCAAAAGAAGGACACAATATAATTATCCATGGAAGAGATGCAAATAAAATAAAAAATGCAAAAGAGATATTAACAACACTATCAAATGGTAAAGAGATAAAATCATACCAAGCAGATCTTTCAAATATGCAAAATGTAATAAACTTAGCAAAAAATATAAAAAAAGATTTTTCAAAACTAGACGTACTTATAAACAATGCTGGGATATATAAAACAAATACAAGCCTTACAAAAGATAACCTAGATATAAGATTTACTGTAAATACTATAGCTCCATACCTTCTAATAAAAGAACTAGTAGACATTTTAGATAACACTTCAAGGGTGATAAATCTATCCTCAGCAGCACAAGCACCTGTAAACCTAAATGCCCTAAAAGGAAATGAAAATCTATCAGATAGTGAAGCATACGCTCAAAGTAAATTAGCCCTAACCATGTGGAATCACTTTTTATCCCATAAACTCCAAAATAAAATTGGAGTACTAGTAGCCATAAATCCAGCTTCATTTTTAGGATCAAAAATGGTAAAAGAAGCTTATGGAATGGAAGGAAAAGATATAAATATAGGCGTAGGTATTTTATCTAGAGCAGCTTTAAGTGATGAGTTTAAAGATGCAAGTGGAAAATATTTTGACAATGACCTAGGAAGATTTTCTATGCCATACCCAGATGCTCTAGATATGACAAAATGTGAAAAACTTGTGGATAATATTGAAGATATATTAAAAAGAATTTTATAGCGGTATACCTATGGTAAACACCGCCCCTTTAAACTCCTTATCATCATAAACATACTCTTCATTATTTACATAAATATTTCCCTTCATATGTTTTACAATGATCTCCTCAGACATATAAAGCCCTATACCTGTACCTTGGCTTTGATGTTTTGTTGTGAAATATGGCTCAAAGATTTTATCGATAATCTCTTCATCAATTCCCCCTCCACTATCTTTAATCTTTAATATCATTTTATCTTCAATCACCCTAGCCTTAACAAAGATATATCTATCATCTGCTGGAAGTTTTTCTAAGATATCTTGGGAGTTTTTAAAGATATTCATAATCACTTGGATAAGTTCATTATCATAAATATTTAATTTGATCTTATCTATATCTTTGATCACTTTTATCTCTCTATTTTTAAACTTAGAACTTACAATTGAGATACTTCTCTCAATCACATCTTCAATAAACACTTCATGTTTTTCTTTATTTGGTTTGAAAAAGTTTCTAAAGTCATCAATGGTATCTGAGAGGTGTTTAGTACTATTTACTATACCATCTAAAGCATCATCAAAATAGCTCTCATCTTCCAAGCCAAATTGTCTTTTTAATTTTATACCACTAGCAGACATGGATATCACTGATAATGGCTGTCTCCACTGATGGGCTATATTTTCTAGCATCTCTCCCATTGCTGCCATTTTTGATTGTTGGAAAAGTAGATGTTCTTGCTCTTTTAGTTTTTTCTCTTGTAGTTTTTGTTTGGTGATATTTGTAAATACTCCAATATAGTTTTTAACCTCACCATTATCATCATGTATTGCATTTACAGTTAATACTTCATCATAAAAATTTCCATCTTTATCTTTATTTATAAGCTCACCTCTCCAAAAACCTTTTGCATTTAAATCATCCCACATACCTTTATATATGTCCATATTTACTTTTCCAGATTTTAAAATCCTTGGGTTTTGTCCATAAACTTCATCCATTGTAAAGCCAGTATTTTCCACAAAAGCATCATTTATATCTATGATATTTGCATCCTTATCAGTGATCATAATACCATCATGGGTATTACTATAAACAATATATGCGTGTTTTAGTTTCTCCTCTTTTTCCTTTTTCTCAGTGATATCAAGACCTAGAGCAAATATCTTATAATCCCCATCCATTTCTATTGATTTTAGGATAAACTCTATGGCATGAGCATCACCTAATGCATCTATCACTTTGATCTCTTTTCTTACATCAATAATCTCTTTATCAGCCAAAATAAGAGGTTTGATCATATCTTTTACTTTTGGTGTCCAACACTCTAGATCATAAAACTTTATCTCTTTTAACTCATCTAATTTTTTTCCTAAAAAGTTTAAACCTAGAGGATTAATATCTTCTATCGTACCATCATTAGACAAAACTGCTGACATAAAAATATCTTGTTCAAAAAGTATCTTAAATTTTTTATGCTCTTCCACTTGTTTTTTATGGGATTTGATCTCTTTTATTCTTTGTAGTTTTTGTCTATATATCATTATAAATATAAGTAAAATTATAAAACTCACCAATACACTTATAAGTAAAACTATCTCTTCCCTTTTATTTTCCCACTGACTTAAACTTTTCTCCAAATCCATCTTAAAAGCTATATTTAAAGGATAAACATCTGTTAAATAATATGCTGACAGATACTCTTTCCCATTATAGTTTTCTTGCCCACTAGAGATAGTAGAACTTATAGCTTCATCCATCAATTTACTTTTTATTAAAGTGTTTATTGAGTTCTCATCATTTTTTGAAGAGTATAATAGTGTGCCATCAAGGCGTATGATATGTAGTTTTGCATGATATTCATTTAAACTATCAATATATCTATTGGTAAAATAATCAGTATTTAAAGCTATAACTATATAGTAAGTTTTATTGTTTATAAATACTTCTTTTAATAAAAGTAGATAAGAGATACTCTTATCCATACCTTTATCTGATATATCACGCCCAAAATGATTTTTCCCAAATCTTAAAAGACTATTGTCAAATAAAGGTTTTGGATAAAAGGATTGTACATCTATTATATCTCCTATATTTTGTTTATTTGAACTTTTTATAATAGTTTGTTTATCATCCAAAATATTTATAGATCTTACATAAGGAGTATTTGCCAATATCATATTAAACTGTATCTGCAACTGCTCGTCATTTTTTAAATATATGGGAGTGATCAAAGAATCAGAAGTAAGATCTATATAATTAAACACTTGAGTAATCTGTTCAGAGAAAGTATTTACATGCAGTTTAGCAATCTTTAGATGGGTTTTTATAGCTTCATCTTTTAGTAGATGCAAGGAGATAAAAACTCCCCCTACAATAAGAAAGATCAATACAATAGCACTAATAATAGTTTTTGAAAAGCTTAGAACTAACTCACGCATTTTTATAAAACTCTTTTATTTTAGTTTTGCAATTGGTTCCAAACCATTTTTCTTTGCTAGTTTTAAAAGTCTACCATCTTTTTTAATATCTTTTATAAATCTCTCCACCCTATTATGAAAAGCATCATCACCATAAGCACTTACCCAAGCATATGGTGTCATATGGTAAGTTGATTCTGGTATTATCAGTTTTGCCCAATTTGTTTTAGCCAACATCCTTTTTCCAAAAGGATAATCTGTCATAAATACATCTGCACGTCCTGCAAGTACTTCTTTCTCCCTTGCTTTATAACTATTTACTACTAAAAGTGTGGCATTTTTTAATTTCTTTTTCATTACTGGTTCATGGTATGTACCCTTTGCCACAGCTACCACTATACCTTTTTTATCTATATCATCCCAAGTATTGATTTTTTTATTTGTTTTTGTAGCGATTGCATAAATATCGCTTGATAAGTGAGGAGTTGTATATCTTAGAACTTCAGCTCTTTTTTTTGTAATACCTATAGCAAACATTGCAATATCACACTTATCATTTGGTACATCTTTCATAAGTGTAGCAAATGAGCTTTGTACATAGTTAAGCCTTACACCTAAATCTTTTGCAAGTTCAAGGGCTAAATCACTATCAATCCCCACTAACTTTTGAGTTCTTGTATCAAGATATGATATACCATAATACTCTGGCCATATACATACCCTAAGAGTATTTGTATCTTTTATCTTTTGTAATCTATCACTTGCATTTAATACACCTAAGATCAAAAAACAAAATAGTACCAATTTTCCTAAGTTCATTGACAATCCTTCTAATATTATAATCTACATAATATCATAAGTATTTTTAATAAAGTAAGTTTTATTGTAATTTTTTTAATTATGGGAGTTTTTGTATAGTTTAGTAGTTTCTAAGACGTAAGAGTACGTCTTAGTTTTTGCCTATGAAGTTTTTCTCATTTACACTATCTACTATTTTTGTAGCCATATGATTTACACCATCTGCGATCTCATTTGTTTGAGAAGCAACAGTAGCATTTTCTTGTGTTGCCCTATCTAATTGTGTTAGGGAGTCATTTATTTGCTCTATACCTTGCATTTGCTCTTTTGAAGCGCTTGTTACATTTGATACTATCTTAATAGTATTTGTAATACTCTCATTAAGACCTTCATATCCACTGATCATCTTATATGAGATATCTTTTCCTTCATTTGCTTTTGTTGTAGCATTCTCAACAAGGTCTTTGATCTCTTTTGCTGCTTCAGCACTTCTTGCAGCTAAATTTCTAACCTCCTGTGCAACCACCGCAAAACCTTTTCCTGCCTCACCTGCTGTTGCTGCTTCTACTGCTGCATTTAATGATAAGATATTTGTTTGAAAAGCGATTTGATCGATTACTGTTATAGCTTCATTGATTGAGGTTACTTGCTCATTGATTTGATCCATAGCCACTGTAGTTTCATTTGCAAACTGTTGCCCCTCTTTTACTGAATCAGATAACTCATCGGCATATCCAGACATTGTCACCATATTTGAAGTATTATTTCTCATGGTACTTGTGATCTCTTCTAGGGCTGCTGCTGTTTCTTCTAATGATGCAGCTTGTTGATTTGAACTTGTACTTAATCTATTTACATTATTTTTTAAAGTTTGTGCATTTGATTCTAAAGTGTGCCCATCATCTAAATTTACTTTTAACATATCATTTATTATCTTTGATAAATCATTTATCTTATTTGATAATTCACTCGTATCATCAATTTTAGATGTAAAGTTAAGATTTGAATACTCATCAAGTACTGCTTTTACACTATTGATATCTTTTGCAATTGTTTTTTCTAAAACACTTAACATATCATTTAAATTTATTTTTAACTCTTCTAAAGACTCATTTGATGTACTAATATTTACTCTAGTAGTAAGATGACCTCTTTCTACTTCTCTTACTACTGTTTTCACTTCATCAATAAGAGATTCATCATCCTTGATAAGTTTCTTTGTTTGCACTATATTTTGATTGATAACCTTTGCCATCTTACCAATCTCATCTTTTGAATCAATATCTAAATTTTTACAATCACTATTCTCTTTATTTAGATATTTGAAAAATGCCATTAAACCATCTTCTAATGTATCAATTGGTTTAATCACTGTTGATCTTACAATCAGATTTACAATCACACCTATTACAATGATTGCTATTAGAGTTTCAATAATAGCTAAGAAAATCTCTTCATTTATCTTTTCTTCCGCTAAAGCTTTCATAGAATTTACTTGAGCTTCAATATCATCCACATATACCCCAGTACCAACTATCATATCCCAAGGCTCAAAGTGTTTTACGTATGAATATTTTAAAACAGGATCTTTAACCCCTGGTTTTTTCCATACATATTTTATAGTACCTTCACCCTTAGCTTTTACGACATTTACCATTTCATTAAAAATATATACACCATTTGGATCTTTTAAACTTGATAAATCTTTTCCATTTAGTTTAGGTGATACACCATGCATAATCATTACAGAGTTTGAGTCATTTACCCAAAAATATCCACTTTTTCCATATCTTAGTTTTGATATAATTTTTAGAGCTTCGGCCTTTAGTTTTTTTACTTCTGCTGGTGATTTTCCAATTGATTGATCATGGAAGTGTTTGATTTTATGAACTACTGTTGTTGTATAGTTTTTTAGCTCTTCAATTTTTGAGCTATAAGCATCCTCTTGATACTTTTGAATATTCATCTCAACAATATCTTTAAGGCTTTTTATAGAACCTATTGTAATAATAGTTGAAACAATTACGATGGAGCTAAATACTATCAATAATAGTTTATTTTTGATTGATATATTTTTCAAATATGTCCCTTTTGAAAGGGCATCTCTAAAAATTTGAAAACTCCTAAATAGCAAAGAGAAATGTAATATTTTTAGAAATACCCTTAGTTTAAAAAGGGGATTATATTTAAAGAATGTTTCGACAATGTTGCGTAAGTGTAACTTTGCTTTAATAATTTGAATAATTATTCATTTTGAACTATTTTAGTCTATACCCTACCCCATAAATGGATGTAAAAAGGTTTGCATCTATCTTACTTTTTAACTTTGAAAATAAGCTTCTCACTTTGTTTGTACTATAGTCCACATTTATCTCATCTTCCCATACAAGATTTAAGATATCTTCATTGGAGTATGTTGTACTTGGGTTTGAGCAAAATAGATCTATAAGAAGTAACTCTTTTTTGGTCAGATATACTTCTTGGTCATCTCTATAAAGAATCTTTTTGTTTTTATTCCATTTAAAACTATTATCAATGATATGAAAATCATCTTCACTCTTTTCAATATCTTTTACAATATCACTTAAAACATCTCTAAACTCAAAAGTACTTACTGGTTTTATTAAATATTTAAATAGGTTTAACTCTATTGCTTGAAGTAGTTTATTTTTATCTGAATAAGCTGTAAGCATTAAAAGCTTTACCTTATCATCCCTTTTTCTAATCTGCTTAGCAACTTGCAATCCATCCATTATAGGCATATTTATATCAAGAATCATTATATCTGGATTCATATTTTCATACAACTCCAAAGCTTCTCTACCATTGCTTGCCCCATAAACTTTTGTAAACTCCATATTTAAAAAGTTTAAATAACCTGTTCTTATTTTTTCATCATCTTCTGCATAAACTATACAATAATCTTTTTTCATTATAAGTCCTAAACCAGTATTTTAAATACTGCCCCATCTTTTGAATTTTGAGCTTTTATCTGCCCTTTGAAACTTTCATTTATAATTCTTTTTGAAATATAAAGCCCCAAACCTGATACTTCTTTATCTTTTTTACTTGAATAATCTAAATTAAATATATTACTTATATTTTCATTTTTTATACCACCAGCATTATCTGAAATTGTAACACAAGATTTACCATTGTCTATAGATATTTCTATATCGATTATAGGTTTCTCTATATTTCTTTCATTGAAAATAAATAGTGCATTTGAAATAATAGTAATAATAACTTGCTGATATAAAGATATAAACCCATAAGTCTCTTTATCATCTATCACATTTATATTTACTTCTATATCCTTAAGTGATGGTGCAAGTATATTAAAACATTCATCAAAAGCATCTTTTAAATAAAACCTAGATTTATAATTTTTCTCCCCAAAAAACACTAAAAAGTCATTAATAGTATTTGATAGATATTTTGTGATAGATTCTATATCTTTTATATGTTTTTCTAACTGATCTTTATCTAGCTTATTTTGTGAATACTCCACATACATATCCATAGTCACTGTATTTATTTGTGAAAGGGGCTGTCTCCATTGATGAGAGATAAGATTTAACATCTCCCCTATTGAGGCCATCTTGGATTGTTGAAAAAGTAGTTCATCCTTTTCTCTATTTTTATTATGTATCTTTTGAACCACTTGTTTATATCTAAAAAATCTATTTTCAATATGTAAAGCATTTAAAAATAAAAAGAAAATAAGTACCAAAGAAAATGCAAGATTTAAAACAATAATCTTATCTTTAAAGCCATCATTATCTTTGATAAACTGCTCTTGTTTTACTAAGATCTCCTCTTCAATTTTCCCTGGATGAAATCCATATCCAATGATCCAACCAAGTTCATCAAAACTCTTTACGTAAGATATCTTCTCACTTTCATCCTCATATGTACCTATTAAACTATTATACTTAACAAAATCAATATTATTTTTTACAGCATTAATAAGCTCTTGAACAACATAAACACCTTTTTTATCACGGATATCATATTGATTCTCTTTCATCAACTCTTCATTGATATTTAAAAAGAAATTACCCTTATAATCTAAAACAAAAATATATCCATAAATATTATAATCCATAAGTTGAATAGTATCTATTATCTTTTTTTGTATCTGATCTTTAGATAAACTATCTTTATGCTTTTCGTATATTTTCTGATTTAAAGAATAAATCTTCTCTACTTCCCTAATTGAAATATCTTTTTGTTGTGTTATATAATTTGATCTGATCAGTTGTATATTATTATCTAAATAAGTTTCATTATGTTTTACAATAAAATATGAAAGTGTAATTAAAAATACCAATAAAATAAGCATTGGATAAAATTTCATTTTAATTAAAATACTACGTTCGCTAATGTTTCCCATAAAAGAATTATACCAAAATGATTTACACACTTAAATTAGTCGAGTATTGTTAAGCTTTTTTTATGTGTAAAATTAGTAATATTTCAGTCTTCATTTAATATGCGATCGTGGTGGAACGGTAGACACGCTACCTTGAGGGAACTGAGCACGATATTAGGTCGTTTTTTTATTTTTTATTGTTTGCGGTTGTGGCGGAATTGGTAGACGCGCAGTGTTGAGGGCGCTGTGGCAACAGCTGTGAGGGTTCAAGTCCCTCCAACCGCACCACTAAAAGATTAAAAAAACAAATTATTAAGCAGTAGTTCTTGACCCAAAAATTGCCATTTTGACAACAAATTGGTAACTTATTTTTCTCGTTTTTTTCTCGGTAAATACTTTAATTTCACGTAATCTTAACTTATTCTTAAACTGGTTTTCAAAATGCCTATTTCTTGGTACTTAGAGGATACATTTAGTGAGAAAACCATAATATTTTAAAATAACAAGGTTATAACTAAAATATTTTATATATACTACTTCCTCACATCAAATCCAGCTTCTTCGATTGCATCATAAATTTTTTCGATCTCAATCTCTTGATTTAATGTAACTTTTACATTTTTTTCTTCTAAACTTACTTGTGCATTCTCTACACCATCAATTTCTTTGATTTCATTTTCAACTGCCATTTTACAGTGATTACAGTTCATCCCATCCACACCTATTATTAACTCTTTCATAGTTTTACTCCTTTTAATCTTAATGAATTTGATACAACCGATACAGAACTAAATGCCATAGCAGCACCTGCAATCATAGGGCTTAAAAAACCAGATGCAGCTATAGGGATACCTATTACATTATAAATTAGTGCCCAAAATAGATTTTGTTTTATATTTGTCATTGTTTTTTTGCTTAGATTTATAGCTTTTGCTACACCAATTATATCACCTTGTAAAAGTATGATATCAGAAGATTCTATGGCTATATCACTACCACTTCCTATTGCTATACCCACATCTGCAGTTACTAAAGCTGGTGCGTCATTTATCCCATCACCAACCATTGCTACTATTTTGCCCTCTCGTTGAAGTTCTTTTATCTTATCGGCTTTTTGTGTCGGTAAAACCTCTGCTATTATATTTTCTATGCCAACTTTTGAAGCAATATATTTTGCAGTATTTTGATTGTCTCCAGTTAACATATATACTTCAATATCCAGTTCTTTTAATGAATCAATAGCTTTTTTTGCATTGGCTCTTATATCATCAGATACTCCAATAACTCCTAAAAATTCTCCATCAAAAGTCACATATACACTTGATACTGCTTCATCAATTTTTATATCTTCTATTTGAGTATATTTTTCTATAAATTGTTTTGATCCTAGAGAAACAGTTTTCCCATCTATTTTACCCTCTATACCCATACCACTTATGGTTTTAGTTTCAGTTACTTCTAAAAGTTCACCTTTGTAGTGTTCAACTATTGCTTTTGCTATGGGGTGGTCTGAGTGTTTTTCTAATGAAGCTGCTATTTGAAGTAATTTATCTTTATCATCTGAATATATTTGTGTAATACTAGGTTTTCCTAAAGTGATAGTTCCTGTTTTATCAAATACTACTGTTGTAACTTTATGGGCATTTTCTAGGTGTTCACCACCTTTAAAAAGGATACCTTCCCTTGCACCTTTTCCTGTTCCTACCATGATAGATGTTGGAGTAGCAAGGCCCAGAGCACAAGGACAAGCTATTACAAGTACTGCTACCATATTTAATATGGCTATATTCATATTATCAGATATAAAATACCAATAAGAAAATGTCAAAAGTGAAAAAACAATAACAGTTGGTACAAAATATCCACTAATAACATCTGCAAACCTCTGGATAGATGCTTTGTTTCCTTGAGCTTCTTCCACAACTTTTATGATTTGAGATAAGAAACTATCATCTCCTAGTTTGGTGGCTTTATATTTAAAACTACCATTACCATTGATAGTTCCACCAACTACATTTGAATCAATATTTTTCTTTACAGGCTTACTCTCTCCTGTAATCATAGACTCATCCACATAACTCTCACCATCGATAACTATACCATCAACTGGAATCTTTGCTCCAGCTTTTACTAGTAAGATATCATCTTTTATTACCTTATCTGTAGTGATTATAAGCTCTTTATTATCCCTAAGGACAAGAGCTTCTTTTGGGGTGAGATTTAAAAGTTTTGAGATAGCTTCTGTGGTTTTTCCCTTTGCTCTTTCTTCTAAAAACTTTCCTAGTAAAATTAGAGTGATTATCACAGCTGAAGTCTCAAAGTAAAGATGCTCCCCATAGAAAATATTATAGATACTAAAAAAATACGCTGCACTAGTACCCATAGCAACAAGTACATCCATATTTGCACTAAAGTGGCTTATATTTGCCCAAGCCCCTTTATAAAATTGCCAACCACAATAAAACTGCACAATAGAAGCAAGTAGAAGTTGAAAATATCCATTTGAAAAAATATCAGGGATAAGTGAAACCTTAAACATAATATCAAACATGGATAAGAGTAAAGGTAAAGAAAGTAGGGATGATAAGATTAGTAATGATCTTTTTTTATTTACTAATTCTTGGGAGTCTTTTAATACCTTTGATTCACTTTTTTTCCCATTGTATCCTAGCTTTTGAATCTTTTCTATAAGTGTTTTTTCATTATGTACCCCTTTTAAAACTAAAAAAGTACCTTTGTTTGTACTTAGATTTACATTTGATTGGATAATGCCATCCATCTTAGCTATTTGTTTTTCAATTCTAGAAGAACAAGCTGAACAAGTCATACCTTCTATATCTATTTCAATTTTTTCTTTTTCTACCTCAAAGCCAAGTTTTTCAATGGTACTAGTTATCTCATCAAAGTCTATTTTCTCTTCACTTTTAATAGTAGCTTTGCTAGTACTAAGGTTTACATTCACTTCTGAAATATCTTCTAATTTACTAAGTTTCTTTTCAATACGAGTTGAACAAGAAGCACAAGTCATACCTGAAATATTTAGATCTATTTTATTTGAGTTCATCTTTTACACCTTTTTCTTCTAAAAGCATTTTTAAAAGGGTTTTGATATATTCATCTTTAATATAATAAAAGGACATTTTTTTATCTTTTTCATAATCAACGATTCCGTATTTTCTTAATTTCTTTAATTGGTGAGATACATGTGATTGTGGTAAGTCTAAAATATTTGCCATTTCCCCTACACAAATCTCATAATCCAATAAAGCATATAAAATCTTTACTCTTATAGCATCACTTAATGCTTTAAATACATTAGAAATATTTTCTAAAGAGTATCTATTTGGTAAGTTTTCTTGTATATCACTAAGAAAGCTTACACCTTCACAACATGAACGGATCAATTTTTGTTTATTTTCCATTTTATTTACCTTTTTAATACATATGTAATATTTTTCATATGTTTATTTTATCATATTAAGAAATTTTTGTCAACTCTAAAGCAAATACACAATAAATGCACACTAAATCTTTATAATACTCAAAACAAAAAGAGGATTATCATGAATAGAAGAAAATTTGTTGGAATAAGTATAGCAGGTGCTAGTGCTATTGCTGGACTTTGGGCTTATGGTGAAACAAGAGAAAAACCAAAAGAGCCTACTATAAAAACTCCCCATACTCTTCCAATACCTCCTCTTGCAGAGTATAAACTAAAAGATGGTAAAAAAATATTTGATCTTACTATTCAAAAAGGTGAAAAAAGTTTTTTTGAGGATATAAAAACTGAAACCTATGGTGTAAATGGAGACTTTCTCGGTCCAACTATAAAAGTCAACAATAAAGATAAAGTAGAAATTAATGTTACAAATAAATTGGATGAAGAGACTACCTTACATTGGCATGGTTTACATATAAATGGTAAAAATGATGGTGGTCCACATCAAATTATCTCTCCAAATAATACATGGAAAGCAAAACTAAAAATAGATCAAAGGGCATCAACTTCTTGGTATCATCCCCATGCTATGGATAAAACTGGCTATCAAGTATATAAAGGTATTGCTGGATTTTTTTTAATTGATGATGAACATAGTAAAAAACTTCCAAATCAATATGGTGTAGATGATATACCCCTTGTGATACAGGATAGAAGATTTAGTTACAATGGAAGTTTTAGTTATATAGCTAGTATGCATGATAGAATGATGGGTATTAGTGGAAATTATATCTTTGTAAATGGAGCTATGACTCCAATATTTGAAGCTACAAAAGATAAAGTAAGATATAGGATATTAAATGGTTCAAATTCTAGAATATATATGCTTGGATTTGAAGATGAAAGGGAGTTCTCTTTAGTAGCTACAGATGGTGGATTTGTAGAAAAGCCCCTTTCCATGACCAAGCTACTTTTAGCTCCTGGGGAGAGAGCTGAAATTGTAATAGATATAAAAGCAAAGGAAAAGATATCTCTTGTGGATTTTTTGAGTAAAAGTTATCTTTTACATATCAATTCAAAAGATACGATTCAAAATACCAAAGCATTACCAAAAACTATAAGTAAAATATCTCCTATCAAAACCTCATCAAATGAAAGAATAAGAGAGTTTAATCTAAGTATGGGAATGGGCACAGCTCGTATAAATGGTAAAAAAATGGATATGGATAGGATAGATTTTAATGTGAGCCTAAATACAAGTGAAATATGGCGAATAAAAAACTTAGATGGCATGATGAATATGCCCCATCCTTTTCATGTGCATGGCTGCTCCTTTGAAGTATTAAGTAGAAATGGTGAAGCACCATATATCTTTGAAAAAGGTTTAAAAGATACTGTTTTAATCAATAAAGGTGATATCGTAGATATAAGGGTGATTTTTAGAAAAAAAGCAGATAGAAATAATCCATTTATGTTCCACTGTCATAACTTAGAACATGAAGACTTAGGAATGATGGGACAGTTTACTGTATCTTGATATGATATTTAAAATTTTACAAAGCCCTATAAAGAGGACTTTGTAATCTACTGATATTAATTACCTGTATAATTTGCACCAGTCACTTTTCCATATAAACTAATAAATATATATAGAGTTTGTTTTGCTTTATCTTCAATTCTTGGATTATTAAAAGTGATAACCCACTCTTCATGTTTCCCAAACATTTTCTTTTCCACTGTTAAATAATCAACTGCTTTCCAACTATCAGCAATAGTTCCTTTTTTTGATAATCCATCTCTCATGCTTTTAGCTATTTTGATAGCTTTTTGTTCTGATATCTTTTCATGGGTATGACTATGTGCTCCATGAGAATGATTTCCACCTGCCAATAAACTTGTCGCTCCTAGAATTAAAAGTGAAGCTAAAAGTATTGACTTTAAAACTTTTTTCATTTATTTATCCTTTTTTATTGATCTAATAGACTATCTTTATGTCTATAGTTGTTTTGTTTTTCTATTTCCATATCTTCATGAATATGTGAGTGTGTTTCTTTATCAAACCAATTTTCTTCTGGAGCACTTTGGTGTTGATAACCATGTAGCTGCATTAGAAGTAACATAAAACCTAAAAACATCAAAAGATCATTTGATATTTTGCTCCATCTTTTAAAGTGTTTTAATTTTCTCAAGAAACCAATTATAAATAGCATAACAACAAGAGCTAAAATTTGACCAATTTCAACTCCTATATTAAATGAGATAATTCTCATAAGCTTTTCATAACTATCCTCTCCAAGAGGTAACTGCTGAAGTCTTGTTGATAGTCCAAATCCATGTATAAGACCAAATGCTAAAACCATATACATTAAGTTTGGAGATTTGATTCCAAAATAATTTTCAAACCCTTTATTGTTATCAAACCCTTTATAGATAACACTTAATGCTATAACTGCATCTATTAAATAGTAGTTTGCTTTTATTGCTAAAAATGTCGCAATTATTAGTATTATAGAGTGTCCTATTGTAAAGATTGTTACAAACTTTACAACATCTTTAAAATTGTTTAAAAAGAATATAACCCCAAATAAAAATAGTAAATGGTCATATCCTGTTATCATATGTATTGCACCAAGCCAAATATATTCTATGCTTTCACCATCAAGCATTGCTTGTTTATCTGCTTCCGAAATTCCATGGGCATAAAGAAACCCACTAAAAAGTAGCATTGCTACTAATGAAAAAAATATTTTACCTGTAATCAGGATTCCACTTTGTTTCATCATTAAAAAAAATCCTTATAATATTGTTTTATATATGTTTAGTTTATTGAAATATTATGAGAATTTAGGAGGGTTGAGTAGTTTATTAATTACTTCTTGTGAGTATAAGTTTTTTAGTTCAAAGTTATCTTCATTCTTACTAATCTCAAAGTTTTTATCACTAAAGGATAATAAATGTAAATAATCTAATACTAAAATAAATATTGAACCATGAGAATGTGAATGAGTGATTGAGGAATGATTATGTTGATGAATATGGATGATTGAATCATGATGACTATGAGAATGATCATTATCAATAATTGATTCTTGTATTGAATTACAAGTAATAGAAAATAGTAAAATAAATTGAAATAAAGATATTAATATTTTATTTTGTATATTCAAGATAATTTCCTAGTTTAAAAACTTTATTTTATCCTATATTTACTAATTTTATCTCTTATAAAATATTTATTATATCAATTGATCTATAGTCTGCAAAATGTAAATTTAAAGAAAATAAAAATTTCCACAATTCTTCCATATTGGACTACTATAATTCCTCATATAAAAAATAAAACAAAGGATACAAAATGAAAAAATTAACATTAACATTATTAGGAGCTAGTTTATTAGCGGGGAGTTTATTTGCAGGTCAAAACTCTATGACAAATATGGATTTTGAAAAATGTCTTTCAATGCATAAATCAATACATAGTGAAGCAAGTTCAAAAAACTTGACTCAAGGTGAGAAAGCTTTAAATTTCATTCAAAGTAAATATGGTGAACAAGACGATGTTCGTGAATATTAATAAATTTAGTCTCTACTAAGAGACTAGATTCTAACCAATAATTCTTTTCTTCATTACTTCAATTTCAAATCTTTTCACAAATTTAACTTTATATTCAAATCAAAAACTTAGTATATTTAAAGCACTAAAATAATTTTAAAATATATAAATTATTAATATTTGTATAAATACATATTTCCACAATTCTTCCATATTGGACTACTATAATTCCTCATATAAAAAATAAAACAAAGGATACAAAATGAAAAAGCTAACTTTAACATTATTAGGAGCTAGTTTACTAGCGGGAAGTCTATTTGCAGCTGAAAACCGTACTATGGATATGGATAATGAAAAAATTGTTGAAATACATAAATCAATCCATGAAAAAATGCATACGGAAACTACTTCTAAAGATTTAACTCCAAGCGAGAAAGCTTTGCAATATATACAAAACAAATATGGTGAACAAGATGATGTTCGTGAGTATAATAATTAAATGTTGATTTAGCCTCTATATTAGAGGCTAAATTTAAATTGTGTTCCCTCTTTTATCTTTGATTCAACTTCAAATTTAATATCATATTTCCTACAAACATTTCTAACTATATTTAATCCCACACCAAATCCACCACTTTGTGTTGTTGCTCTATAGTATCTATTGTATATATTTTGAATTTTATTTTTTTCTATACCTATTCCTGTATCTTTTACTATTAAAAAATTCTCTTTAAGGGTGATAGATATTGAACCTTTTGGATTATTATATTTTATCGCATTTGATACTATGTTATTAAATAATCTTGTAAAATCATTTTTATCAACTTCATATATAATATCTTCTAAATCTATAATTATATTAATATTTTTCTTCTCAGCTAATACCATAAAGTATTCTAATTGCTCTAAAATTAATTCTTTTAAATTATGTTTTTTTATAAAAGATTTATCAGAAGTATCTTCTAAAAATATATATGTTAGATCCTTATATATTTCTGAGATTTTTCTAGCAGATAACTTTACCCTTTGAGTTTGTTTAGCGGTTAAAGTATCTCCGTTAATAGACATTAAAATGGCACTTATAGGTGTATTTAGCTCATGGGTAGTATCTTTTATAAAATTATCTAGTTTTTCATATTCTTCTCTTATTGGTTTTAAAAATAGTTTTGCTAAATAAAATCCTATTAAAGAGATAATAAAGTAAATAAATAAAAATAGATAAGTAATATCAATTTTAAGTTTTTGTTTTAAGTTATAGAATAAATTCTCCTCAATGGCTATAAAATATACTCCATTATGTCCATGTGTAGAATCATCTATTAAAATAAAATGTTTTTCATGTTGAATTATTTTTTTTGTAAAATCTATATTATCATCAAAATTTCCTAATATCATTTTTTTATTTTTATCATAAAAAGCAATTTTATATTTATCCGATAGTAGAAATTTATTCAAATCAATTTTATTATTACTCATATGAGCAAAGGTTATTTGTGCAGTTATAGAAGAGACCTCTTTTTGCATTTTTGTTTTTGTTAAGTCAAAATATAATTTAGTTTGATTTTCATAATATAAATAAGCAATAAAAAACATTAAAATAAATGAACCCCCTAAATATAAGGCAAAAAAACGTATAAATGTTCTTTTTTCACTTTGAGTTAAATCTATGATTAAGCCTTTTTTATTGATATTAGAATGCAAGGATAACATATTAAAGATTTGATTATTCATTAAATGCCCCAATAGTATTCATTGTCGCTGCTATTAAAGCAAACTGATAAGAGATTGAGGCTAAATCTTTTGCAATTTGTAGTCCACTATATGTAACTAACTCTTGAGGAACAACTATGACATCCCCTTTTTCAATTGTAGTGCCACTATCAAAAAGCCATCCAAAATTTACCTTTGTTGAACTTCCATTTGCATGAACTACATATATTTTTTTATCATCAGCCCTTTGATTAAGTCCCCCTGCACTTTTAATATAGTCATTAATGTCTGAGCTATCATAAATAATTGCTGTGGGAGACATAACTTCACCCAAAATTAATACAGTATCATTTACAGAAGGGATTATAATTTTATCTTTATTCTCAAGAGTTAAATTTGAACTTGAATTTGAAAATTTATCTAAATTAGCTTCTAAATTTATAGAAATACGTCCTAATGGTTTATATTTTTTTAGATTTTCCTCTAATGAATTAATTAAACCCATCATCTCTTTTTGATTATATTCTTTAGTTCCCTCTCCTATAGTTGAAGGTTGAAGAGATAAAGACAATAATTTTTGTTTTAATTTATAAACCGACTCTTCCATATTCTTTTTTTGTAATTTTTTTATATTTTCTCGGGTAAATACTGCTCCTTTTAAAAAGGCATTTTTTGTATATCCACCTGATCTTTTTATCAAGTCTACTAGTTTTTCTCCATCATTTATAATATACTCTCCAGGAAATAAAACCTCTCCTTCAATTTTAATAGTTTTTTTATTATTCCATAATGGAATTTTCTTTATATGAACTTCATCATAAGGTTTTAATAAGATATTTAATCCGTTTTCTAAATCAACTTTTATTAATTTAGATTTTCTTATATTATCAACAATTTCATATCTAATAATTTCACAATTTTTTTTATATGCTTTAGAACTAAGTCCACCTGCTAATTGAATCAATTCATTTAATGTCAATTTATCATGGTATAAAAAACTATTAGGTTCAAGTACTTCACCACTAATTGATATGATTTTAATATTATTTTCATTATATGAATCTAAAAGATATATTTTATCAAATGGTTTTAATTTATAACTATTGGCTTTAGTTTTATCTAAGATCAAATTTTTTGGTAGATTAGTTTTTTCATCTACTGTTGTAAGCCTAATGTGAGTAAATGGATTTTTTATACCTGAGATATTTAATAAATCTTTTATTGTCATATTATTTATAAATTGATATTTACCAGGTTTTAATACTTGATTTCCTATTATTGTAATAAAAGGGTTCAAACTTGAATTAAGTTTATTTAAAATAAAAATTTCATCATTTTTTCTTAATTTGATATCAACTTTACGATCAATAACACTTTTAAGACTAAAAGAGATTATTTCATTTTCTAAATCTTTATTTACTCTTTTTATCAAAGCATAATTAAATAAAGTATTAGTTAAAAATACTCCATCTAAACCTTTTTTATCAATTTGATTATTTAAAAGATCTTTTAAGCTTCTATTTTTTGTTAATTCTATTTCACCAGGTTTGAGTACATTACCGTAAATCTTTACTGCATCAATACTATTTTTATTTATCGAATATACATAAACCCTATCCCCATCTTTCAAACTTATTTTATCGGTACTATTAATATCAATATTGATAACTTTTATATTTTTATTTTCAATAAATCTTTTTAATTTTAATCCATATTTATTTGAACTTGCCTTTAAACCTCCAGAATATTTAATAAGAGAATCCAATGTTTCATTATCTTTTAATTCAAAAATTGCTTTTGTCTCAACTTCACCATCAAGTCCTACAAGATTTTTTGCTTTTGGGATATAGATTGTATCATTTGCTTTTAAAACAGTATCAAGGTCAGTATCCCCATCAATAATTGATTGATAAAAATCAAATACTTTATATTTTTTTCCATCCCTATTTAAAACAATATTTCTTACACTACCATTAGATTTTACTCCACCAGCTATAATCAATAAATCTTTAATAGTTGATAATGAATTAAGATTATAAAGACCAGGTGCTTTAACAAATCCTACTAAATTAACTTGAATAGATGATAAAGAAGAAATATTTACACTGATATCTGAGTTTTTAAATGTAGGTTTTAATTTAGAACTTATTACTTTTGAAAATTCTTTATAAGAGATGCCTTTTACACTTAAAGGACCTATTTTTGGAATATTTATGTTTCCCTTATTATCTACAAGTAATTCAAATTTTTGATTTTTTGTACCATAGACCCAAATAGACACTTTATCCCCAGAATTTATCTCATAAAAATCTGGCACTGGTAAAGTAGAAAAGTCTAATTTATTTTTATTCCTAAAAAACACTTCATTAAATCTTAAAAGTTTAGATTCATCTTGAATATCTTGTTTCTCTTTTATTTTAGAAAGTATTTTAAAATTATCTTCGTAGTATAAAGGATTGTTAAAACTATTAATTTTATCTAAGTCAGATGAGTTTATTTCATTTGTTATTATTTTGTTATATTTAGTTTGTATGTCAGATTGTGTTTGAGAAGTACTTAAAAAATCTGTATTATATTCAATTGTATTTCCAAAGAGGTTTGTTACTAAAAATAAGAATAAAATATTTCTTAGAATTCTCATAAATTGCCTTTTATTTTTTAAGATAATATTTCTTTTTCATTTTGTATTAAAATAAGGGATAATATATTGAGGATCGAACAAGAGACTTAAAAAATTAAGTCTCTTGGAATATTAGAATTTATAGATAAGTCTAGATCTTAAATCTGTAGCATCACTACTATCTGTTTCATAATCTAAGATTGAATAATCTAGCTGAGCTTGTAATTGTTTTGTTAAGCTATACGTAAGATTAATAGTTGTTTCATCTAAATCTGCACCAGTTGCTGGTTTATCAAAAGTTGTATATCTTACTTTTGTTTTTAATTTATCAAAACTATATCCTGCTCCAATTTGGAAAGAGTCTGTTCCTGCACTAAAAGCATTAACTCCGGCTGTTTTTGTTGTAGCAGTATAATGTGCATATGCCCCTTGACCTATACCTCTTGCTACAGCATTATTATCATCTGTAACTGTATATCCTGCAAAAATATCAACACCAGCTACTTTTGTTCCAATTTTTGAACCTAGCATTTTTGAGTCTTTATCTGAAATTGCTGGATCATAATCAGTACCATAATATTGACCTGCTACATATACTGTTCCAAAATCATATTTAGCATCAGCATAAATAGCATCTGCTACATTTGGGATAATAGCATATTGAAATTGTGCTTTTAAATTTTTTATAGAGTTGTTTGCTACATAAAGTGTTTGAACTCCTCCACCAAATTTATTGATATCATTAAATTTTCCTGGTCCACCATCACCATCTTGTGCAAAGTCTACCCATGAATTATCACCATAAGAAGTTTTATCAGTTCTTGTTTGATACTTAGTAACCACACCAGCTACAACTGTAGTATCAGGAATATCAGAGTTTACAAGTAAATGAGCTTCAAAAGACTCTTTTATAAGTCTAGAACCTGATCCCGCTAAAAGTGGAGTTTTTACATATTGTCTACCTGTTTTTAAAGTTGTATTATCATACGTATATTGTAAATAAGCCTCAGATAATACTGTACCATCAGCATTCATACTACCTGTAGTTTTTCCATCTTTATCATCAATACTTGCTACTTGTGATGTTTGAACAGTCGTACCAAATGTTAAACCTTTATAATCATCAGTAATAAAGTTTAAATATCCACCATTTGCCCATACAGAACTATCATTTTTACCAGCACCATCAAATGACTGAGCAAAATAATATGACTTTATTGCACCTTTTAATTTACCATTGCTAAAAGCCTCATCTATTGAGTTTGCTGCCATTAGTGATGTTGACATTGCTGCAAGCGCGAAAGATGCAACAAGACTAGTTTTCACAATTTTCTTCATATCTTATATCCTTAAATAATTTGTTTGTTTCTAGTAGTACTAAGAAATAACTGTGTAACGATAGCAAATTAAAATGTAGTGAGAATGTAGTTTTGTATTTTATAACTTACATAATACATAAATTTCTTATTTTCCTCATTTTTTCCACATTAAAATGCTAATCTATAAAAAAGGAGAAGGAAATGAAAATATTTTTACTTGAAGATGATATAGTTTTTTTAGAACTTATTGAAGAGTATCTTATATCTAAAGGACATGATGTCAAATCATATTATACTATTGAAATGGCTGAAGAGTTTTTATACGAAGATAAATATGATTTATTATTATTAGATATCAATTTACCCGATGGGAATAGCCTAGAATTATTGGATAACTATAGGAAAAATGGATATATGACACCAACAATTATGATAACATCAATAACAAATGTTACATCTTTGAAAACAGCTTATGAAATAGGATGTGATGAATTTATAAGAAAGCCATTTGAATTTGAAGAGTTGGAAGCTAGAATCAATTATATAAAAAAGATGTATAAAATTGATATCGAAGAAAATATACAAATTGAAGATAATCTTATTTTTGATTTTAAAAATTTAATTTTGATAAAAGAAGATAAAAAAATAACTTTACCTAAAAAAGAAGCTGAAATTATTAAGTTTTTTTTATCAAATGAAAACAGAATAGTTACAATTGATGAATTGGTATTAAGTATTTGGAAATATGATAGTGAACCATCTATTGCAACTATAAGAACATATATAAAAAATATACGAAAAAATATGGGTAAAGACTTTATTGAAAATATAAAAGGCTTAGGATATAAAAGAACTACATACTAAATACATTCTTTTTTTATATAGTTTCATATGTCGAAGTTGAAGCTCCTAGATTTCGAAATTTATAAAGCGCGACCTTAACTTTTATAAATAACTTCGGCATATTCTTTTCAATAAAAATAATAATTTTAAAATTCCATCAAATACAATAGCAATACATTATTAAAGCTATAATATATCACTATTGTATATAAAATATACAGTGGTTTGAAATGATACTTTATTTTTTATATTATAATTAGATCATTAAATAACTAATAAGGATTAAAATGAAAAAGAAATTAAGTCTAGTGACAATATTGGCATTAAGTGGATTATTTAGTGTAAATAGTTTAAGTGCAAGTGAACTAGAGATAAATGGAAATGTAGGTGTATCTTCAAACTATATTTGGAGAGGTATGACTCAAACACAAGATGACTCACAAACAAGTGGGGGGATTGACTTTTCTTATGATGAGTTTTATTTTGGATCTTGGGTTTCAAATGTAGATTTTGGTGATGATGCTAGTTCTGAGGTAGATTTATATGTAGGATATGCTAATGATTTTAAAGAGATCACTTATGATCTAACATATTTTTACTACTTATATCCAAGTTCAACAGCTGAACTAAACTTTCAAGAGCTTAAATTATCTCTAGCTTATGATATTGATGCTTTAGCCTTAGGTATTTCCCATAGTATTGTTACAAAACTTCAAGATAGTTCAGCAAAAAAACTAGACTATAGTGAGATCACCGCTTCATATGATTTTGGTATGTTAAGTTTAGATTCTAGTTTTGGGGATTATGAAGAAACAGGTACAAACTATTTAGTAGGAATAAGTAAATCTTATGATCTATCTGATGCGACATTAGATCTAAGTGTAGCATATACTAATTTTAGTCATGATTCTGATTCTACAAAAGATGAAGAAAATGTATTTGCATCTGCAACTTATTCTTTTTAATAATATTTAAAAGTCTAGATAATATTTTATCTAGCTTTTAGTATTTAGCTTATATCCAATACCCTTTAAGGTGACTATTAAATCTTTACCTAGGATTTTTCGCAGATTTTTAATATAAGTCCTAATAGTAGTGGATAAAGGCATCTCATCATATACCCAATTGTTTAAAGATATCTCTTCAATTGAAACTACTCTATTTTTATTCTTTAAAAGATATTCAAGGATTTTAGCTTCTGTTTTAGAAAGACTAAACTCTTCTTCATGACTTGTTAATGTTTTTGTATCAAAATAATAAAAAATATCATCATCTATAAATACTTTACCCTTTTCATCTATTTTTCTTAATCGCTTTATATTGTCTATCCTAACTTCAAGTTCTTGTAAATCAAATGGCTTTTTTATATAATCATCAGCACCAGAATTAAACCCTTGTTGTACATCTTTAGGAGTGTGTAAAGAGGTTATAAATATTGTTGGAATATCTATTGAGTTGTCTTTTAAACTTTTAGATAGATCAAAACCATTCATTGAGGGGACATTTACATCTAAGATCAATAGATCAAAACTATTATCATATATTGTCTCTAAGGCTTCATCCCCATCAAATATTGATACTACTTCATAATTGAGTGATATTAAATGTTCTTGTATTATTTCATTTAATACTTCATCATCTTCTAATAATAAAATTTTCATAATAAAAAATGTCTGGCTATAGCATTATAACTATCATTATTACCATCATTGCTAGATGCCAATTTGATCCATCTGCCATATATTCAAACATCATAATCCTTTCTTTTTTGGAAATATATCAATTTTTATGTGTATTATACGTGTAAATGTTGAAGTATTTAAATTTTTAAGGAGTCAAAATTGTTACATTATACTTCAACATTTAAAACTATACAAAAGAAGTATGTATTTAAAATGTAGTAGATAAAAATCAAATATCTTTATTTTTTAGTCGCAAAGAGTTAAATATAACAGATACAGAACTAAAGCTCATAGCAGCAGCTGCAATTATTGGGGATAATAAAATGCCAAAAAATGGATATAATATACCTGCTGCAATTGGAACTCCTGCTGTATTATACATAAATGCAAATATTAAATTCTCTTTGATATTTTTCATGGTAGCTTTACTTAAATTATAAGCTTTTAGTATCCCTTCAAGATTACCTTTTATAAGTGTTACTTCAGCACTCTCAATTGCTATATCTGTTCCTGTACCCATTGCAATCCCAATATTTGCAGCAGCTAGTGCTGGTGCATCATTGATACCATCTCCAGCCATAGCAACTATTTTACCCTTAGATTGTAGCTCTTTGACTACTTGTAATTTATCTTCTGGCAATACATCAGAAAATACTTTTTTTATATCTAGTTTTTTTGAAACATATTGAGCAGTAAGTTTATTATCTCCTGTTAGCATCACTACATCAATACCTAGTCTTGTAAGGGACTCTATAATATTTTTTGAATTACTTTTTATTGGATCACTTATACAAATCAATCCTTCTATAGTATTATTTATAGATAGATATATTACTGTTTGTCCATTTTTTCTTAATTCATCAGCTTTGTTTATGAGATGCTTTGTATCTATATTTAAACTATCCATTAGTTTAAAGTTTCCTAAGGCAATATCATAAGAATCTATTTTAGCCTTTACCCCTTTTCCTGTTATATATTCAAAATCTTTTACTAAAGATAACTCTATATCTAACTCTTTTGATTTATCTATAATAGCTTTAGATAAAGGGTGCTCACTATTTTGCTCTATGGATGCAGCCATTTTAACTATGAAATTCTCATCATATTTATTGCTTGGGATTATTGAATTTACTTTTGGTTTTCCTTCTGTTAATGTACCTGTTTTATCCACCACAAGGGTATCAATTTTTTCCATAACTTCCAAAGCTTGTGCATCTTTTATGAGTATACCATTTAAGGCACCTTTACCCGTACCCACCATAATAGACATAGGCGTAGCCAAACCTAAAGCACAAGGACAAGCTATAATTAGTACAGCTACTGCATTAATTATAGCAAATGTTAAACTAGGCTCTGGCCCAAATAGATACCAGATTATAAATGTCATTATAGATATAATAACAACAGCAGGAACAAAATAACTTGAGACTATATCAACAAGTTTTTGAATTGGAGCACGGCTTCTTTGTGCATTTGAAACCATTGTGATTATTTGAGAGATAAGAGTATCTTTACCAACCTTGTCAGCTTTCATTAAAAATGAACCAGCCCCATTTATAGTAGCACCTATTACCTTATCGTTTAAAATCTTTTCTACTGGTATAGGCTCTCCTGTGATCATTGATTCATCAATAGATGTTTTTCCTTCAGTTATATAACCATCAACTGGAATTTTTTCACCAGGTTTGACTTTTAAGATATCATCTTTTTGTATATCCTCAATAGATATAATCTCCTCTTTATTATTTTTATCAATCCTAGTAGCATTTGAGGGTACAAGATCCAATAACATTTTGATAGCCGTATTAGTTTTTGAGCGTGCTTTTAGTTCTAAAACTTGTCCTAGTAAAACTAGTGTTACAATTACACCTGCAGCTTCAAAGTAAACAGGTACAACACCATTATGCATAAGTTCTAAAGGGAAGTAGCCTTTAAAAAACATAGCGATAGTACTGTATATCCAAGCGATACTAACCCCTAAACCTATCAAGGTAAACATATTTAAATTTTTATTTATAATGGACTGGTATGCCTTAATATAAAAATTCCAACCTCCCCATAATACGATTGGTGTAGCAAGAAGAAACTGTATAAATTGGATATACTCCTTTGAAAGAGTTGAAGGTAAGATATTTGTAGTTAAGTCTGAAAGCATTGCTAAAATAAATAAAGGAATAGCTAAAATTGTAGATACCCAAAATCTTTTAGTCATATATTTAAGTTCATTGGATTCTTCATCTTCAATTGTATAATCCATAGGTTCTAAATCCATTCCACATTTAGGACAACTTCCAGGGGTATCTTTTATGATTTCAGGATGCATAGGACAAGTGTATTTTACAGCATTTTCATTTACTTTTTTTTCATCATTTTTATGGTGTTTATGTTTATGATCACTGTGTGTACACTCTTCAGTCTTTTTTTTCATATACTTTTTTGGATCGTTATTAAATTTTGATAAACAATTATTACTACAAAAATAATATGTAGTATTTTCTTTTTGTATTTTTATTGATGTATCAACACTTACATCCATCCCACATACGGGATCTTTTATTATATTTTCATCTGTCATTTTTTACCTTTATTATATCCAGAACCTTAGTCCAAAAGTAACATACTCATCATTTAGTGTAGAATATTCATTTGTATTTCCATAGTTTTTACTCCATTCATATCCAATGTATGGAGCAAATTCCCTAGTAAATTCATATCTTAACCTAACTCCCATAGTTACATTTGATACC
This sequence comes from uncultured Arcobacteraceae bacterium, assembly GCA_964342525.1. Lineage (GTDB taxonomy): Bacteria > Campylobacterota > Campylobacteria > Campylobacterales > Arcobacteraceae. The sequence continues at coordinate 14,599 of CAYFGQ010000026.1, read as the reverse complement.
CCTTTTCCTATCTCTATATCTTTTTCATCTTTATTAAAAGCACTAAATTTAGCACTTGGAGCTAAGATAAGTCTTTGGGTAAGTAAAGCATCATATTCCATATCTATTTTTAATCCTATATTTCCATCTTTTGAAAAAAGTAAGGAGCCTTGGGTTTCAAAAAAATATGGAGCCAAACCTTGAAAACCTAATATAGCCCAAGTTTTTGAATTTTCTGGTATTTTATCGTATTCAAATCCAGCTTGAATATCCCAAAAAGAAGTTGCTGCCCTTGAGTATAATAATCGTGTCTCACTACTAGCCTTATCATCTTTCGGTTTCTCACCCTCTGAATAAATATAAATTTTATTTAAATCATATCCTGCAAATAAATAGCTATTCCAAGATGTTGATTTTTCATCATTTTGTTGATATTCTAATTGATCTACAAATAAAGAACTTCTAAAGATATCTCCCCCTGAAGCTGCAAATAGCCATGAAAAACTAAATATCATTGTAAATATTACTTTTAGTATATTTTTCATTTTATCTCCTTATGTTACGATTACTTTTCTAAACATATCAGTCATATGATAAATCAAATGGCAGTGATAAGCCCATTCACCCTTTGCATCTACTGTTACACGAAAGCTAATCTTAGATCCAGGTTGTACCACTACAGTATGTTTTCTTGGAAGATAATTATCATCACCTGTTTCTAAATCACTCCACAAACCATGAAGATGCATTGGATGATTCATCATAGTATCATTTATATAAGTGATCCTTAGTCTTTCTCCATATTTAAACATTAAAGGTTTGGCATCTTTATATGCTATTCCATTGATAGACCACATATATCGTTCCATATTTCCTGTCAGGCGAAGAACTATTTCCCTATCTGGATACTTATCTTCTTTAGTACTTCTTAAAGATTTTAAATCTACATAACTTAATACTCTTCTTCCATTATCTCTTAATCCAATTCCTGGATCGTTTAAACGATATTGGGGATTTTGTACTCTCATATCTGTTTGATAACCTGTAGATTCTTCAATCTTTGTGATAGGTATCTTCGCTTTTTTATTAAGAGATGTGGAACTGTTCATATGTTTTTCATGCATAGAGTGCTTACTATGATCCATTTGTTGCATATTTTGCATTTGATGATCGTTTTCTTTTTCCATAGCCATCATATTATGTTCCATATTCATACCCATATCTGCATGTGTTAAATTGCTAATTTTATCCATTTGGGGTATGATTGGAAGAGAGTTTATATCAGATGTTAAAATACCAAGAGCATATCCACTTCTATCAATACTTTGAGCAAATATGGCATATGAATTATTCTTTTTAGGCTCAACTATCACATCATAGGTTTCAGCAACACCTATTCTAAACTCATCCACACTTACTGGTTGGATATTGTTTCCATCAGCTGCTACAACTGTCATTTTTAAATCAGGAATACGCACATCAAAAAAAGTCATGGCAGCACTATTTATGAAGCGCAATAAAATTTTTTCACCAGATTCAAAAAGTGCTTTAAATGGGATTTTTGATGGCAAGCCATTTATTAAATATGTATAAGTATATCCTGTAACATCGGAAATATCCCGACTATTCATACGCATCTCATTCCACATTTTTCGTTTATTAAATGCTACAACAAACCCATCTTCTTTTACATCATCCCAAAAGTCAGATACTGTAAGTTGCTGAAAATTATAATAATCTGCTTGGAGTTTTAAATTTCTATAAATAGATCTTGGTTTTTCATCGGACCAATCTGATAAAGCTATAATATACTCTTTATCATAATCATATGGATCTTTTTCAATTGGATCTATAATTATCGAGCCATAAACTCCAGTTTGTTCTTGAAAGCCAGAATGGGAGTGATACCAATAAGTACCACTTTGTTCTACTTTAAATTTATAAGTAAAAGTTTCTTTTGGTTTGATCCCTTTAAAACTTATACCCGGAACCCCATCCATCTTATATGGTAAAATAATTCCATGCCAATGGATAGAAGTATCTTCATCAAGATTATTAGTTACATGAATAGTAACCTCTTCACCTTCCTTCCATCTTAACGTGGGACCTTGTAACATATCATTTACAGTAGTTGCAAAAGTAGGTTTCCCTGTAATATTTACAATTGTTTTATTAATTGATAAATAAAAGGTATTACCACTTAACTCTTCAGTTTTTTTTCGTTTTTGAATATCTTGTATTGCAAAAGAGTTTTGTGGAGAGCTTATTAATACACTAGATGCAATAATACTTTTTATAAAAGTTCTTCTATTAAACTGTTTCATATATACTCCTTAATCTTTTCATATCATTATAATAATTTAGTATGGAGTTATCATGTAGCTAAATAAATACCTAAAATTAAAAAAAATAAAAATTTCCACAATTCTTCCATATTGGACTACTATAATTCCTCATATAAAAAATAAAACAAAGGATACAAAATGAAAAAATTAACATTAACATTATTAGGAGCTAGTTTATTAGCGGGGAGTTTATTTGCAGGTCAAAACTCTATGACAAATATGGATTTTGAAAAATGTCTTTCAATGCATAAATCAATACATAGTGAAGCAAGTTCAAAAAACTTGACTCAAGGTGAGAAAGCTTTAAATTTCATTCAAAGTAAATATGGTGAACAAGACGATGTTCGTGAATATTAATAACAAATATAGTATCTAATAATCAAGCTTATATAGTTTAATAAAACCCATAATATGATATAAAATAACAATTAAAGGAGGGACTTTCTAAAACTATCCCTTCTTAAGATATGACTAGCTATACATTTCTCATCATTTTTTGAACATCAATTGAATTTTTTTAATTTTTTTTTAATCTACTATTACTATTGAATAAATATGTTCTATAAATACTACTTCATTTTAATTGACAATATAACTTTATTATATTAGAGTGAAAACGGAAGAAGAATGTAGTAGAGAAAACGATAATTATATAGAAGTTGAGTAAGTAAAACAATTTATTAAAGATAATTCTAAATCAATAATATTTTATAATAATTTAATATGTTTACATGCTAGTCTAGGCTAAGTAAGGAAACCAAGAATATTAATAATTTGTTAACTTTAATGGGATAGAATTGTAAAAAATTATGATTAGTTTTTAAAAGGATATTTTATGGGTCTTCATAAAGCAATGAGCACAAAAATCATTTTTTTATGTTTTTTAATAGCAAGTGGTGCTACCTTAGGTAGTTTATTTTTTAGTGATGTGATGGGATTTATACCTTGTAATATGTGTTGGTATCAAAGAATCTTTATGTATCCACTGGTAATAATATTTTTAATTAATCTACTTTATCCTGATAATAGTGTATATAAATATGCATTTCCAGTTGTAACAATAGGATTACTTTTTGCTATTTACCACAATCTTTTAATGTTTGGCATTATACCAGAGTCAGTTGTACCTTGTGCTAGTGGTATACCTTGTTCAACTGAATATATTAATTGGTTTGGATTTATAACTATCCCATTTTTATCACTTACTGCATATTTTATGCTTTTTTTATTATTAGTATTATCAAAGGAAAAATAATATGACAAAAAAATCAACAATGCAAAATAAAACTATAATTGTAATCTCAATTATAATTTTAATAGGTATCTTCTTTGGTATGAAACATTTTTATAATCAATCACAAAGTGAAAAAGCTATTGCTTTATCAAAAGAACAAGCATTATTATTTAAAAGAGACTCATCTTTTACAATTGGTCCAGATGATGCAAAAGTACAATTAGTAGAGTATTTTGACCCTGCTTGTGAAGGATGTGCTAAATTTCATACATATGTAAAAGATATTTTAAAGCAATATAAAGATGATATTCAATTAGTTCTTAGATATGCTCCTCTTCATCAAGATTCAGAAAAGGTTACTGTTATATTAGAGGCTACAAAAAAACAAGACATGTTTTTAGAGGTGTTAGAAGCATCTTATAAGTCCCAACGAAATTGGGCTGGACATGGTGGTCATAATTTAAATGCCTTTTTTCAAGTTATTTCTGATTTAGGACTTGATATGAAAAAACTAATAGAGGATGTAAAGAATCCAAGAACTCAAAAAGTTGTTATGCAAGATATTGAAGATATGAAAAAGCTAGGTATCAGGCAAACCCCATCTTTTTATGTAAATGGTAAACCATTACAACCATTTGGTCTTCAAAATTTAAAAGATTTGATTAAATCAGAGATGAATAAATAAATATAAAAAGAGGGATTTACTAAAAATATAAATACCATCCCTCTTAGAGGAAGAAACTAAAAGAGTGAAATATGTAAACAAAGGAAGAATAATATCAAAAGATAAAGATAAGTTGAGATTCTTCTTCCCTCTAAATTATGTCTCACATCAGTACATGGTTACAATACATACCCTTGATATGGATAAACTGACTTGATAAAAAATGTTACCCCAGCTTTAGCTCAGATATATGATAACAAAACATACTCTTAGAAAAATTTCAGTGATAGCTTAATATTCTAGGTGGTTTTGCTAATAAAGCTCTATTTATATATGGAGCTTTTATCTATTTACTAAAGCTTTTCATAATATCTACAAGTGCATCCATCTGAGCTATAGCTGTGGCATCATCTTTTGCTTCTCTTATATCTTTTACTAAGTGTCCCTTAGCAAAGTGTTCTATATATGAGTTTATCATACCATTTACAGAACCTTTTATACCACTTAGTTGTCTTATGATCTCATAAGGGTCTTGGTGTTCATCATGTTGCATATCTTTTGATAGTTTTTCTTTTACTGAGTTTACTTGACCTTGAATTCTACTAAGTCTATTTATAAGTTTTTTATTTTCTGCATCACATTCATACATAATTCTCTCCTAGTGTTGTATTGTACAGTTTATTGAATTTCTGATATTAAGTGTTGAGTCTACTTGTATCAAAATATGATTAAATCCAATATCTTTTAAATTTTGTTTTATGCTATTTGTAATAGTTTCTATCTCTTTTAGTGAAAGATTGTCATCTTGTAAAACTATATGAAAAGATATAAAATTGTATTTTGAGCTTGGTTTATAAATATGTAGATCATGGTACTCTACTATATTTTCATTTTGTGTGATAATCTTATCTAGTTTATTTTGTGATATATCTGTGATATTCATATCCATCAAAGATAAAAAACTCTTTTTTAATAATGGATAAGAGTGAAATAAAATATAGATAGAGAATATTATAGTTAATATAGAGTCAATAAAATATATCTCAAAGAAATATATAAAAATACCAGCTATTACAACTGCTACTGAAATTAATGCATCACTTAACATATGAAGATAAGCAGAACGTATATTTGTATCTTCATCATCTTTATGATTGTGTTCGTGTGAGTGATTGTGACTATGATCATGTCCTGCACATGATGATACCCCTATATTATTTAAAATATAAGCACTTATTCCATTTGCTATCACTGCTACGATACCTACTACTATCATATATATAGGTTCAATAATTTCAGGATTGAAAAACCTATTTGTCGCTTCATATATCATATATATCATAGTGATAAATAAAAATAGAGTATTTACAAATGCAGCCATCATCTCAGCACGCATATATCCAAAGGTTTGTTTAAAAGTGGTGGTTTTTGTAGCAAGTACTAGTGCTATATATGTGATGATTACAGCTAATACATCTCCCGCATTGTGCAGAGCATCTGCTATTAGAGCAAATGAATTTGAAATATATCCAAATATAATCTCTGCGATGATTATGATCATATTAAAAATGATGATCAATAATATCTTTTTTTCTTTACTCATATAAATCCTTTTATAGTATAGTGGGGTATACTATATTAAAAAAAGAAAAAAATGTCAATATAATGTTTGGATCTAATATATAAGGTACTTGGGATTATTTTTAATAAAGTATTCTACAAGAGGTTTTATTTGACAATACATTTTTATTATATTATAATATTCTAATACAGTAATATAATGGAGTGAAAATGGAAGAACAATGTAGCAGAGAAAATGATAATAATATAGAAGTAGAACAAGCAAAACAATTTATTAAAGACAATTGTAAATCAATAGATAAAGAAGCTGATAAACTTGCTTTATTATCAAACAATGTTAGACTAAAAATTGTTTTACTCCTTAAAAACTTTAATAAACTTTGTGTTTGTGATCTTAGCGAGATACTTGAAGTAAATCAATCTTCTATTTCACAACATCTTCGTAAACTAAAAGATGGTGGAATTCTTGGTAAGACAAGAGAGGGGCTTACTATATACTATTTTATAGATGAAGCAAACAATCCTGACCTTTTAGGTTTAATCGAAAAAATATTTTTATTTAAGGACTAATTATGGATTTCATAATAGATTTTTTACAAAACTTTTGGGAACTATCAATAATGATAGGACTATATGTTTTAATAGGACTTATCTTTGTAGGAGTTATTCATTTATATATTTCAGAAGATTGGATAAAAAAACATTTAGGTGAAGATAATAAATATAGTGCATTAAAAGGTGCATTGTATGGTATTCCTCTTCCTTTATGTTCTTGTGGTGTTATTCCACTTGCTACAAGTTTAAGACAAAAAGGAGCTTCAAGAAAAGCAGTTACGAGTTTTTTCATCACTACTCCAATGACAGGAGTTGATTCAATTATAGCAACTTATGGTGTATTTGGATTACCTATGGCTATTATTAGAGTAGTATCAAGTTTTATAAGTGGTGTTATTGCAGGTAGTTTTGTAAAAGAATCATTTGATGATATAGTAAAAGAGGAACAAAAATCTTGTTGTAGTTCAAGTTGTTGCTCATCAGCAAAACCGCAAAAAGAAAACAAATTTAAAAAAGCATATGATTATGCAATGTTTGAAGTTTTTAGTGATTTAGCAAAACCTATGTTTTATGGTTTGATATTAGCAACTTTATTTATGATGTTGATTCCAAATAATGGTGTTGAGTTTTTAAATGAAAATCTGTTTATTACTTATATCTTAGTTTTCTTAGTTGCTTTACCTTTATATGTTTGTTCAATATCAGCTATTCCAATAGCTTTATCAATGTTAGCAATAGGGATTAGTCCTGGTGTAGCATTTATATTTTTAGCTGCAGCTCCTGCAACAAATATCATTACTGCTGGAATTATAAAAAAGATACTTGGTAATGATGTTTTAATTGTATATCTAATATCAATTATTTCTGTTACTGTATCATTTGCATTGATGATTGACTTTGTTTTTCCAATGGAATGGTTTAGTTCTTTTTTACAATCAACACAAAATGAGTCAAATTCAATAGTTGATATTGTAGGTGCTATTATATTTTTAACACTTATGATTTATTTTACATTTAAACAATGCCTAAAATAAATCATAAAGTATTAATAATTTGTCAATTCTAATTAGATAGACTTTATATCTTCCTTTGATGGGGAATATTCAATATTCTCAAGAAGAATATCAAAACCTATTTTCTCTACTAGATAGCTAACTTGTATCCTATACCCTTTAAAGTTAGAATAAAATCTTTATCAAGAACTTTTCTTAGATTTTTAATATAAGTTCTAATAGTAGTAGCTAAAGGCATTTCATCATATGTCCAATTATTTATAGCTATCTCCTCTATAGAAACAACTCTATTTTTATTTATTAAGAGATATTCTAATATTTTTGATTCTGTCTTTGATAGTATAAATTCATTATCATGATTAGTTAGTTTTTTAGTATCAAAACAATAAGTGATACCTCTTTTCATTGATACTTCAGCACTTTGTCCAATTTTTCTTAGACGTTTTACATTATCAATCCTGACCTTTAATTCTTTTAAATCAAATGGTTTTTTAATATAATCATCTGCACCAGATTGAAAACCTATTTGAACATCATTTGAAGTATACCGTGAGGTTATAAATATTGTTGGGATATCAATAGAATTATCTTTTAAACTCTTTGATAATTCAAATCCTGTTATTGATGGTACATTTACATCTAAAAGTAATAAATCAAAATTATTTTCATATACTAATTCTAATGCTTCATTTCCATTAAATATAGATGTTACATCATACTTAAATGAAACCAAATACTCTTTTATAATTTCATTTAATACTTCATCATTTTCTAATAATAATATTTTCATTAACAATAAAATGTTTATATCAATTATCTAACATAACTTAATGTATTATTTGACAAATAAACATTACTCCTTTTTTGCTTATTATAATCTAAATTAAGAAAGGGAGATAGAATATTACTCCCTCTCTGGTTTAACTTAATATTCTATAAATCATATTTTTATTTAATTAGCTAAATAAAATATATAAACTATTAAGCACTAAAATTATATTTTATAGTAAATCACTTTTTGATCGTCCAGGTCTATCTTGGTCATCTTCTACAAAATGGTCATTTTTATAAAATAAATAGTATGTAGAAGGTAGGATAAGAAGTGTTAATATAGTTGAACTAATTATTCCTCCAATTACAACAACTGATAATGGGTATTGTATTTCACTCCCTACACCAGTAGCATATAATAAAGGTAAAATCCCAAAAAGTGTTGTAAATGCTGTCATTAACACTGGTCTTAATCTTAACAATGTTGCATCTTTTAAAAGTACTTTTAAATTTACATGAGGGAATTTTTCTCGTAATTCATCAATAAAACTTACTAATACTATTCCATTTAATATAGCAATCGCAAAAATTGCTATAAAACCTACAATAGCTGATACAGATAAATATATGCCACTTCCTACTAATGCTAAGATTGCTCCAATTAAACCAAATGGAACATTTACTAAAATTAATAATGCTTTTTTTAGTGAATTAAATTCAGTATATAATAATATAATCACAAGAAATATTGATAGAGGAACAAGTATCATAAGTTTTTGGGTTGCCTCTTGCATATTTTTAAAATCTCCTGCCCATGCTATATAATAACCAGATGGCATATCAACTTTTTCTTTTATTATAGCATCAGCTTCTTTTACAAATGAAGCAATATCTCTTCCATCAACTTCTATAGATAGTACCATGTAACGACTAAGATTTTCTCTTTTAATAAAAGAAACACCCTGAACAATAGATATATTACTTATTTGATCTAAAGTGACAATAGCACCAGAAGAAGAACGTAAGGTAAGTTTTTTGATACTTTCAATATCTTTTTTTGCATCTTTTATTTTTGCAACGATACCAAAACGTTTAATACCTTCAATTTTTTCAGAAACTTCTTCTTCCCCTATACCATTTCTAATTACACTCATTACTTCATCAACATTGATTCCATAACGTGCAAGAGCTAAATAATCAGGTTCTATTTTAATTTGAGATTGTCCTAGTTGTGATTCTAAACTAAGTTGTTTTGCACCATCAATGGATGTTATATTCTGCTGAATTTTTGTTGTTATTTCATTTAATACTTTTTGATCATCTCCAAATACTTTAATAGCTAATTCAGCTTTTACACCTGCGAGTAACTCTTCAACTCTCATGGCAATAGGTTGAGTAGGCACAAACTGTACATATTGGAATTTTTCTTCAAGTTTTTCATTAAGTTCATTAGTTAATCTTGGTAAATCTTCAATATCTTTACTTAATGTCAATAGAACTTCCATATAATTTGGTTGAGCAGTCTCCCCTTTTTCACTTCTTCCAATCATTGATAAAACTGAAAGAATTTCTTTTGGATACTCTTTTAAAATATACTTTTCAACTTCTTGTGCAGTTTCAATTGATTGACCTAATCCTGTACCAGGTATAGCAACAACTCTATACATAATTGATTCTTCATTTAAACTTGGCATAAATTCTCGACCTTGGGAAGATAATAAAGCTATACAGATAAAAAACAAGATAGAAATAGCAACCAATAATTTTTTTGCATTATTTAAAGCAAGAACTAATACTGGACTATATCCACGCTTAATCATTTTCATAATAGAATTATCAGAACTCTTTGCTGGTTTTAATAATAAATATGCCAATACAGGAACTAAAATTAAAGCAACAGCTAATGAGCCCAACATAACAAAAACAATATTAATTGCCATAGGACTATATAATTTACCTGCTAGACCACCTAAACTTAATAGTGGAATAAATACAGCAGCAATTACTAAGATCGCAAAGGTCACAGGAGATGCTACTTCTTTTGTAGATTCTGCAACAATTTGAAGTTTGCTTTTGTCTTTTTCATTATGAAGTTTTCTAAATGTATTTTCAACAATTACTATGGTTCCATCGACAATCATACCTACTGCAATTGCTAATCCACTTAAGCTCATTAAGTTTGCACTTAATCCAAAATATTCCATTAGTAAAAATGCTATAAGTAAAGATACGGGTAATGATAATATAACAATAAATGCAGAACGAAGTTCAAATAAAAATAAAAATAATACAATAGCAACTAAAAACACACCTGTACTTAATGCAGAAGTCATAGTATCTACTGCTTTTAATGTGATCTCAGATCGATCATAAATTGTTTCTATTTCCACACCATCGGGTAATGTTGAATTAACTGTTACAATTTTTTCTTTTAACAATTCCACTACTTTAGCTGCATTAGTTTGGGTTCTTTGTAATACCATTCCAATTACTGCTTCATCTCCATCAATTGAAATAGCCCCAAATCTAGGCATTGAACCTATCTGTACTTTTGCAACATCTTGAATAAGTACTGCTTGTCCATTTTGTGATTTAATCACAGTATTCTTAATATCTTCAATACTTTTATATAAACCAGCACCTCTAATAAGATACTGTTCTTTATTAAACTCTAAATATTGTCCACCTGCAGCCATATTACTACGCTGTAATGCTTGAACAATATCATCATAGGTAATATCTAAATTTTGTAGTTTTTGGGTATCAATTAAAACATCGTATTGTTTTTCTTTTCCACCCCAACCAATTACCTCTTCAACTCCTTTTACACTTTTAAACAAGGGACTAACAATATACTCTTGCATTTCTCGTAATTCTTGTAGTGTATATTTATTGTTTTTATCTTTTAATTGATACCAAAACACCTGTCCTAATCCTGTAGTATTTGGTCCAAGAGTTGGTTTTCCCCATCCATTTGGAATATCAATAGAATTTAATCGTTCACTAACAAGTTGTCTTAAGAAATATATATCCATATCATCTTCAAAAAATACAGAAACATATGATAAGCCAAACATTGAATTAGACATTATTGTTTCAACCCCTGCCATACCTGACATAGCTGATTCAATAGGATAAGTGATTAACTTTTCAATATCTTCTGCTGAATTTCCTGGACTTTCAGTATAAATAACTACTTGCTTAGGGGTAATATCAGGAAATGCATCTACAGGAATATCTTTATATGCTTTAAATCCTAATGCACAAATTGATATAAAAAGTACAATAACTAAAAGTTTATATTTTAAGGATAAATCAATAATTTTGTCTAACATTGTATCTCCTAGTGTCCATGTCCATCACCCATCGATGATTTTAATACAAGTGATTTTACATAATATGCTTTATCACTAACATACTCTTCATTTAGGTTTAGCCCCTCAATTGCAACATAAGTATCATCTTGATCGATTATCTTTACATCTCTTGCTACATATTGAGGTTCTTCCTCTTTATGGTCATCATCGTCTTTATGTTCATCTTCATGTTTATTATTATCTTCATGATCATTTTCATGACCATCTTCATCTTTATGGTCATCATCGTCTTTATGATCATCATCCTCTTTATGTTCATCTTTATGCTCATTATTATTTTTATGATCACTTTCATGACCATCTTCATCTTTATGATCATCATCCTCTTTGTGTTCATTCTTATCCATATGCTCTTCTTCTTTTGGTATAAACACAACCCATTCATTATTTAAAAAAGATAAGGCAGTTTTTTTAACCGAAATATATTCTTTATTTGTATCAAAATAGATAGTTGATGGTACAAATGCATTGGCAAATAAATTACTAGAATTTTTTTCTAAAGGAGATAGTGTTATTATTCTTTGAGTTTGTAAATCTACTTCTGGCAAAATCCTTTCAATTCTAGTTTTAAATATAGTTTTATTGTATTTTAAAGATACACGTTGTCCCACTTTAATTTCTTTTGCATATTCCAAAGGAATATATGATTTTATATAAAAAGCTTGGTTTTTAACTACTGAAAATAGTTCTTCATCTTGTGATACTGAAGATTGTAAAGGTTTTAGTAAATCACTAATTGTACCATTTGTATGGGAGTATAATACATAGTTTGAAGTTGTCTTCTTCATCTCTTTTGCATCTATACCTAAAGCTTCTAGTTGAGATCTTAAAGTATTTAGTTTTGATAGCATCTCATTACGTTCAATATTTGCTTTATTTAGTTCTTGAAGAGAAACAATACCTTTTTTTTGTAAAGTTTCATTTGCAGTATAGTTATCTAACAAACTTTTATATTGCTCTTGTAATGATAAATATTCTGAACTCATTTGTGATAAAGTGATAGACTCTATTAAAGCAACTCTTTGTCCTTTGTGTATCTTTTGTCCTGCTTTAACATAATATTCTTTTATTCTTCCATCTAGTAGAGTTGTAAGAGATTGTCTTGTCGAAGATAACTGAACTATTTGTGAATTTATATCAATTGATTTTCCAAATTTACGAAGTTTAGTTTTTTCCGTGGGAATATCAAGTGCAAATAAAGTTATACTTAGTAAACAACTAGTTAATAATAATTTTTTCATTTAAATTTCCTTGTAAATAGTTTTGGCTAATAGCATTTTGTTTTAATGTTAATTGTGTTTGAATTAACTCTTTTTTTGTTTGTATTACACTGTCTTTGATTCTTTGGAGTTCTAAAATAGTTGCTTGAGATATTTTATATTTTTCCATATACATCTCAAGGAGCTGATTTTTTAGCGATAATACTTTTTCATTGTTTTTTATTTGTTTTTTTAAAGAAGTACGATTTTTTTGAAGACGTATTAATTCTTGTTTTATTTGAAAAGAACGATTTTCAATAGATAGCTTATTTTTTTTTGCTTCTAAAAAAGCAATTTTTGTTTCTTCCCGTTTTGTATTAAAAATAGGTAAAGGGATTGATATACCAATTCTATTTACTGTTTGATCAGGTTCTTTGTCATAAGAGGCTGTCAAGCTAAATGAATCAAAAGTATTGCTTTGTATATTTAAACTAGCAAGATTAATATCTTGTTGTGTACGCATCGCTAAAAGTTCAGGATTATTTATCAATCCTTTATTTGAAATTACTTCAAATTTATGATTTAGTTCTAAATCTATTTCATAATTGATACCTGCAAGCTTTAATAATCCATAATAGCTATTTAGGGAGTTATTTTTAATGTCTTCATTTTCTACTTGTATTTCCATAAGTGATACTTGTGTTTGTAAAAGATCCGTTCTTGAGATTGATCCTACAGAGTATCTTTCATTAGAAATTGCATAAATCTCTTGTGCAATTTCCAATGATTCATTTGTTAGTTTTTTTATTTTTTCATTAAATTCATATTGGGTATATAAAAAAGATAACTCTTTTATAAAATTAGCTTTATTCATCAAATAAAGGTTTGTTGATCCTTCTAAGATTTTTTTTGATAATAGTTTTTTATCTTTATATATAGACCAAAATTGAATAGGTTGAGAAATAGAAAAACTATAGCCTGTATCTGATTCTCCTGTTTCAGGTTTAAATTTTGCATAGTTAATATCTAAATCAGGATTTTCATATCTTGTTGAAATAGACGCTTCGTAATCTTTTTGTTTTTTTTCAAGATAAGAAGAACTAATATATGGACTTTGTTCCAAAGCGATATTTAAAAGTTTTGTAAAATTATCTGCCAATAGCACTTGTGCACTAAAAGTGCACACCACGAGTATAGAGATTACTCTATTTTTTAACATTTCATTTTCCTTAATTTTATTTTTTATTGTGAGGTAATAAAATTAAGCAATAGGTGGTTTAAGTAAATAGGTTAATAGTTTAAAGAAATATAGGCTTATTTCTTTATTTTTTTCATAAGTTAATAAGATATAGTCATTGATTTTATTATTTATATCTAAAATAAAACACACATGAAATGTTTTTTGAGTATCGCATAAATCATTGTGTTCTATTACTTGTGTCTTTTCAATTATGTATTCAGATATTGTAGTACACTCGTCATCGTAAATTATATTATACGTAACCATATATGAAAAAGAATATGTAATAGATAAAAGTAAAATAGAAAGTATAGTTTTATCAAAGGTTCTAATAGTTTTAATTTTTACACCTAATTTTTAGTATCATAATAGTCTTTGATGATGGTAATCCCTTATATAGTAAAATTATAAAGCTCAATATGTTCTTAAAATCTTTAGGGGATTTTTATTATCACCTACAAAAATTACAACATACTAATTATTATATCATCATTTAGTTTAATTAAATATATCTTTAATTAAGCCTATTATAACAATTTAGTATGGAGTTATCATGTAGCTAAATTAATACCTAAAATCTATAAAGTAAAAATTTCCACAATTCTTCCATATTGGACTACTATAATTCCTCATATAAAAAA
>CAYFGQ010000025.1:0-49001 GCA_964342525.1 uncultured Arcobacteraceae bacterium | reverse complement strand
TGTTTTCCAATATATTCTAATGGACTTAATGGAGTTGTAGCACCACTACCAGCTCCAAGATTTATAATAAATCCAAAAGCAAATAAAATAAGAGCAAATACTCTAGCGATAATAGCTTTATATTTAAACAGATATACACCAGATCCCATAAATAAAAGTGCCCATAAAATCATAGAGTAAAGTGCAGGTATGATTCTTTCAATCATAAAGATAGCAATACCTAACATCACTACACCAAAGGCTTTGGAAACACCTTCCATCCAACCTCCAGGTTTTGGCATAAATTTACCAGCTCCAGCACCAACAGCAAGTAGAGGAAGACCCATACCTAAACTCATCACAAATAAAGCAGCCCCACCTAAAAGAGCATCACCCGTTTGACCTATATAAACTAAAGCACCTGCTAAAGGAGGAGCAACACAAGGGCCAACAATAAGTGCTGAGAAGAATCCCATAATAGCTACACTAGCCACACCATTTGATGATTTTTTATTTGTTAAGTTATTTACCTTATTTTGAATAGATTGAGGAATCTCCAATTTATAATATCCAAACATAGAAAAAGCAAGAGCTACAAAAATACCTGAAAAGGAGATGATCACAATTGGATTTTGTAAAGCTGTTTGAAGATTTGCTCCAAATAAACCAGCTAATACCCCTGCTATAGTATATGCTAAACTCATAGAGATCACATATATAAAAGATAAAAATAAACCTCTTTTAGCACTCATATTTGATACATCACCATTTTTTGATTGGGATACAATCACTGATGATAAGATAGGAATCATTGGGAAAATACATGGAGTAAATGATAATAAAACTCCAAATCCAAAGAATGTAGCAAGTACTAAAAGTACATTTCCATTTTTTAAACTTGCTGTAATAGAATCTGCTTCATTTAAAGTTTGTGTTTCTACTACTTTTTTCTCTTTTACAGGCTCTTCTTTTACTTCACTAATAGGAGTAAATATAGCTACTGCACTACCCTCCGACTTATAAATCTTACTCATAGGTTGGTAACAAAGACCAAGCTTTGAACACCCTTGGTATTTAAACTCCAACTCATATGGAACTTTTCCAACCTTTTGCTCAATCAAAGAGATAGGCACTTCAATATGCATGTCAAAGTGCACATTAAATTCATCATATAGAGTTGGATCTTTTATCCCTAACTCTTCAGTTATATCTATTTTTTTAGGTTTTGTTATAAGTACTTTTATCTGCTCATCATAAAGATAGATATCTTTACCAAGTTTTATATCAAAAACAATTTTATCATTTTGTTTTTCCAGTTTTGGCATAAATGCTTGTTCAGGTTCTAAAAAATCCGCAGCAAATAAAGATAAAGTAAATGTAAATACTAAAACTAGCATTTTCTTTAACATCTTAAAATCTCCTATTTTCAATTTATTATTTATAGGGTAATGGAATAAACTATAATTTATCAGTTTTTAAACCTTACCATATTACTTGGGTTTTATTTTACAATATAAAGATTAACCAAATATGAATTTTAATGAAAGTTTTTCGGTATTTGTAATCTTAGAGGCCATTATAGCCTCTAAATGTTGAGTTATTGTGTAGTTATCTATTATTTATTAGCTTTTGCTTCGTTAAGAGCTTCAACTAATGCATCAATATTATCATAAGGAATATGAGTTTTCCACTCCACATCTTTTCCATTTAATGCAATTCCAACGCTAACAACATCTGGAGTACCTGCACCATATGGTTCTGTTACATTACAAACTGAGATGATTCCCTTTTTCGTTCCCGCTAATGGTATTTGTTTTAATTCTGTTGATACTGACATGACATTCTCCTTAAATTATTTATTTACTGCAACTATGTTACCAAAGCTAACTTTATGGTTAACTAAATTTTTTAAATCAACCATATCTTTTTCCCACATCATAAGCACAGTTGATCCCATTTTAAAATATCCCATACAATCACCCTTATTTACATAAAGATCATCATACTCATAAACTATTGGCTCACCTGCAACTTTATTTGTCTCTACTCTAGGCTCAAAGGTAAATACCATCTCACCAACATTTAAAGCACCAACATATACTAAATAGAAGATTTTACCATTTGATTCAGCTTCTATTACAACCCTTTCATTTTTGATAAAAAGATCTTGCTCTTTTTTTAGATATGGGATATTTACAGGATAAAGTTTACCTGGTACATGGATAAGTTTATTTACTTTAAAAGTATATGGTGCATGATACCTATGGTAATCTTTTGGGCTTAGGTAAAAGTTCATAAATTCACCATCATATATTTTAAGTCTATTTTCCCTTGAAATATATTTAGTAAGTAATCCATCTATGCTATAACGCATACCTTTTATTTGTAAAAGTTTATCAACTTGAAGTTTTCCAGATTCTGTTACAAAACTATCTGCTGGTGAAATAAAGTTTTCATCACTTGTATCGATATCCCTTGGCTTAACTAATTCCCTTGTAAATAATGCATTTAAACTCTCATAAGTACTAGGAGCTCTAAACTCATCCATATTTAATCCAAGAATTTTTACATATCCATTATTTATAACAGATTGAATTGGTTTTGCAAATTTTTTAGATGCAAACTTTCCAAAAGCTTGAGAAATTTTATTTGTAATATGTAGAGAATTACTCATACATCTCCTTAGGTATTAATATATATAATTTGCCCTCTTCTTTCATAAGGCCAGCTAATTTTTCTGCTTCTTTTCCATATCCCCAGAAAAAATCAGCTCTGATCTCACCTTTAATAGCACCACCAGTATCAGCTGCTACCATTAATCTATCTATAGGCTCTTTTGTTTCAGGGTTTTGGGTATTGATAAATACTGGATATCCAAGTGGGATAAACTTCCTATCAACCGCAAGATTTCTCTGCCCAATCAATTCAACCCCAAGTGATCCTGTGGCTGTTTCCTTTGATTCTTTAAAAAATACATATGATTGATTTAGATTTAATATCTCATCTTGACGATCAGGGTTTTGCTCAAGCCATGCTCTAATAGATTGTAAAGAGATATCTTTTCTATCAATATGTCCCTCTTTTATCAAAATCCTACCAATGGCATAATAAGCTCTACCATTTTGGTTTGAATATCCCACATTTATAATCTCACCAGAATCCAGCTGAACTCTACCACTTCCTTGAATTTGTAAAAAAAATAGATCTATTTTATCATCCACATAACAGATCACATCAAGATCATCTCTTTTATCTATTTGTTCACGTGAATGGTATGGTAAAACCTTATTTCCAACTACCCTACCTCTAAGTCTATATTTTTTTAACTCTGGATAAATAGAACCTAAATCAATTACTAAAAGATCCTCTGGTGTTTTATAGATTGGGTATTTGTATTTTTGTGTTTTTGTTCTACTACCTTTTAATAAAGGCTCATAATATCCAGTGATTAAACCTGTATCCGTATCATCTTCATTATATATTTTAAATGGTACAAAGTTATCTTTGAAAAATATTTCAGAGTTTTCATAGGAGTTTACTTTAGAGCAAACATTTTTTAAAGAGTTTCTTGCTTTTTCACACCCTTTTTTAAAAGTTGTAAAAGCAAGGTCAAGATCATCATCGGCAAAACCTTGAAGATCTTCCCACTGGGCCTCTTCAAAATTTCCCTTTGATATCTTTTCAAATTTTGCATAATCAGGTTTAAAACTACAACCAGTTATGAAAAATATTGCAAAACTTAACAGTACTAACTGTTTCATTGCTCCATTAATTCCTGTTTTATCTTTTCTTGATTTAATTTTTTGATAAGTCCCTTATAAAGTTTACCTACCCTATCCTTATCACAATTGATAAATTCAGCTATCTCAACATCAGTTAAGTTATTCTCTTTTGCCCTAAGAACTTTCATCTCTTTTTTAGTAAGTCTTCTTTTTAAAACCTCGATAAGTTCTTCTTCATCTTTCAATGGTTTATTTAATATATCAATATGGCCCATTAGGGTATCTCTATATTTTATAGTCACAGCCATCCCTCTAGTGTTTTTATATCTTCGTAACTTGTCATATCAAGTTTAATAGGCGTAATTGAAACATAATTATCCTTAATAACATCAAAGTCGGAATCCAAGGTAGGTGAAGGTTGCCAAATAAGAGGATGAAGTCCTATCCAATAATACTCTTCTCCCCTAGGGTTTGAATGTCTATGGGTATCGTTTCCATACTCCCTATATCCAGCATTTGTAAATTTTATACCTTTACACTCATCCACTTTGATTGCAGGGATATTTACATTTAAAAATTTACGCTCCGGTAGAGGGAATCCATCCTCAAATATTTTTAAAACTATCTCTTTAATAGTTTTTTTTGCCAAAGCATAATCCCAATTGATCATATCAGTATCACCCCACTTATATACTTGGGATATGGCAATAGCTGGTATACCTTGAAGTACAGCTTCCATTGCAGCACTTGCAGTTCCACTATAAGTAATATCTTCACCTAAGTTTGCACCAATATTTATACCACTGATTACAAGATCAGGTTTATATCCCTCTTTAAAAAGATTGTTTAAAGAGATAAATACACAATCAGTAGGTGTACCATCATCAACCTTGTAAAAATCATCATCCACATTTATAAGTCTAAGTGGTCTAGTTAAAGTAAGACTATGACCACAAGCAGACTTTTCTGTTGCTGGTGCTACTACAGTTACCTTTACATCATCAAGCTCATTTATCGCTTCAACTAAAGCTTTTAATCCAGCAGCTTCATATCCATCATCATTTGTAATTAAAATATTTTTCACTACTTCTCTTCCTCTGTAACTAATAATTTTATAATCTCTTCTTTATTACCACAGAAGTTTCCATTTTTTTCAATCAATAACATATCCCTTACTCTATCTTTACTTGTGTGCAGTTTTGCACTTTGAATTACAATCTTATAAGAATCCATAAGCTTTGCAATATATGCAAAAAGACCCTTCTGATCACGTGCTTGAAGATTTAACTGAGCTAATTCTTCAGTGTGTTCACAATTTATCTTAATATCTTTTTCATAGATCACTGGTTTTCTAAGTTTTACAGTTTTTTCCATATCAAATGGCTGATAAAGAATCTGCTCAATATATGGTAATTCACTCTCATCAACCTTTGAATCAAATACAATCTCAAAATATTTTTTATCATCATAAAGTTTAAAAATATCCATAGATGTGATATTTAGATACTGAGAAAGTTTCCCTAAGATATATCCAAGATTGATATGTCTAAGTCTTGCAATTTGTATCTTTAATACCTCATCGTTGATAATTCTATACTCATATTCATCTATATCTTTTGCCCAAAGAGCAATCTCTAAGATATCATCAGCTTTGCGCTTTAAGAACATCTGATTTGACTCAATCTTTAAAATCTTCTTTTGGATCAATTTAGATTGTTCCATAAATAGTTTCTTTTTCTTAATAGCATTTTGTTTTGCTACAA
This sequence comes from uncultured Arcobacteraceae bacterium, assembly GCA_964342525.1. Lineage (GTDB taxonomy): Bacteria > Campylobacterota > Campylobacteria > Campylobacterales > Arcobacteraceae. The sequence goes on along the minus strand of CAYFGQ010000025.1, from coordinate 43,537 downwards.
CCCTTGAGCTTTCATGTACAAGTTCTTCATTTTCAAAAGCTAAAAGTGCTTGTAAGAATAACTCACGTAAAAGATTTGCCGTAGTACTTTTATAGATATTTTCACCAACTGAGCTAATATCTGCATAGGTAAGTACATAAAGTATCTTTAAAGCATGTACACTTTTTAAAAGTCCAGTGAAAAATAAAATCACCCTTTGGGAATAAATATCTTGAGTTGTGGCAACATAAGACATCATATTATGATTTTTTATCACTAGTGCACCAAGTTCAGTTGATTTTTCGTCAAGTCCTATACTTTTTCCAAACTTTTTAAAGATATTTTCACCAACCACATGGTGATCTTTCCCTCTACCTTTTCCAATATCATGAAATAGTGCAAGTAGTTTAAGTAACGATTTTGACTTTTTATCCAATTCATTATATAGATTTCTTACAAACTCATCTTTTATATTCTCTATATAATATACAGATTTTAAAGAGTGGATATCCACTGGGTGTTTATGATAACCATCAAATTGAGGTTGATTCATAATCTGTTTCATTGAAGGCAATACTGTTAATATTTGCCCAGAATTATATAAAAGTTTTAACTTTGCGTGTATATTTTCACCCTCAAAGAAGTGTTTAATACTATTTTTAAACTCATTACTTTGTTTTGATGGTTTTTTAGCTTGGGATAAATAATATGTATATGAAATATCAAATTTCTTCACAGTATCAGGAAGATCATTTATCTCTTTTAACATATATTGCAAAGATCTTTGTTTATTGTTAAATGAGGTATAAAGTTTTCCCTCATCAATATAAAGATTTGGCTTATATCTATTTTCCCTTAGAGTTCTTAAATTTTCTTTATTGAACATCTCTTTTCTAATAATCTTTTTTGACATGGTTGCACAAAAGAAGTGTACATTATGTAAACACTCAAATAATTTTGATGAGCATTGTCTCTCTTTTGTGTATCTTGGGGTATGAGAAAAACCAAGTCTAGAGCTTAATTCAGGTAATATATCAAAATTTACCACATCATTTTTCTTTTTTGAGATTAGATGTAGGGCATTTCTTACCCTAAAAATAAACTCTAAAGATATCCTATATGTTCTATAATCCTCTTCACTTATTACCTCAGGTACAAGTCTTTTTATAGCATCTACCCCATATAAAACATTTACAAACCAAAAAAGAGTATTTGTCTCTCTCATCCCACCATAGCCATCTTTTACATTTGGCTCCATAGATAGTGGATATTTTCTAAGTCTTAATCTATGCTCTTCATATTTTTCTAAAATAAACTCTTTACGTTCAGTTTCTCTTATCTTTTTAATATTGTTTTGAAGACCAAACCATAAAAACTTTGATCCATGAATAAGACGAGATTCTAATATAGAAGTTTTGATAGTGATATCTGTTTTTACTACATCCTCAAGCTCTTTTAATTCATGTACCCTATGTCCAAGTTTAAGACCACTATCCCAAGCTAGAGTTAAAAACTCCTTTAACATTGGCTCCACATTGTATCCAGGGATATCTTCATATAAAAGCATAAGATCCACATCACTATATACACAAAGTTGTTCTCTACCATAACTACCTAAGGCTACTAAGGTAATAGGTATAGAGTTACTCATAGGCTGATATGCCCTAAAATATTTTCTTATGATATATTTATATAGTATCTTTAAAAATTCATCAATCTTTTTAGTGTGTTTTACAAAAAAATCTTTTCCACTTGATTCATCAAAGATATCATCTAAACTTTCTAAATACGCTTTTATAGATTTTTTAATAGCCTTTGCAATTTTAAAATCATCAGCATTTTGAGAATATAACTCTTCAATCTCTATTTGAAGCTCATTACTCATATAAGACCTTTATGCATCTCAAGTTTTTTTCTAAGTGTGATTCTATTTAATCCAAGGTGTTTAGCCATTTGTAATTGGCTTTTATATTTTTTCTGACTAGCTTTTAAAAGTGGTGCTTCAAAAATATACAATAAATCACGATAATGATTTTCACTAGACTCATCACTTTCCATCTTCTCAGCTACAAACTTTTCAAGTAAAAGCATAATATCATTTTCACCTAAAGAATCAAATAGATATGAGAAAAATATTGATTGTCTTAAAGAGTGTGCATTTTGGGTTGTATTTATGATCAACTTTTTAGGTTTAGAATTATCTTTTGCTAATACCCCTGATGCTTCTTGTGCAAACTTATCACTTAAAGGTTTGATATCCTCAACCCTTTCTTTTAATGGTGGGATATGTAAAAAAATAGAAAAGAATCCATCAAATACCTCTGCCACATCATCTTTTAAAGAAGTAGCTAATATCCTTACATTATTATTTCCTGCCCAATTTATAAAGGTTGAGATATTTGTAATATTTTCAATCTTATCTACAATAATACTACACTCTTTTAAATTGATCACATTATCATTTATATCTTCTTGTAGTTCTTTTGCATCATAAACCTCTGCATTTGGATCTATTTGCTGTGCTAATGTTTTTTTACCGGTACCAAGATCTCCACTTATTAAAGCATTTACTTGGAGAGTTTTAAGTAGATTAGCTGAATTTAAAATCTCCTTGAGTATTGGAGATTTCGCTATAAACTTCTCTTCTTGCATAAAAATTATCCTATGTATGTGTATATATTTTAACAACTTTTTTTATTAGTGTTTATTTATTATACACTAGTTTGATTAAAAAGTAAACTTATCTTTTTAGATAGATCTTCATAAAAATTATATACTACGAGTATAAAAAAACTAGGAGTTTAGATGGACGCAAATATAGCTTATGTAATAGATACATTTTTTGCACTTTTCGCATTTGTATTAATTATATTTATGGTTCCAGGATTCGCAATGCTAGAAGCAGGTCTAGTAAGAACAAAAAATGTAAGTGCCGTTTTAATGGTAAACACTATGATCTACGCTGTAGCATCAATGGCATTTTTATTAGCAGGTTATTCAATCGCATTTGGTGATTTTGGAAGTGACTCTATGAGTGGATGGGCAGCTTTCCTTTTCCAAATGGCATTTGTTGGGAAGATTGTAAATATCATGTCTGGTGGTGTGAGTGAAAGAGCTAGGGTTGTTCCTTTAGTATTCTTTACAGTTATTATGGCTGGTCTTATTTATCCTATCGTTGTAAACTGGTCATGGGGAGCAGATATGCTTGCTGGAACTGTGCTTGATTTAAATATGTATGATCTTGCTGGATCAACGGTTATTCACTCTACTGGTGGATGGGCATTATTAGCGGCCATTTTAATTATTGGTTCAAGAAAAGGAAGATATCCAAAAGGTGGTGGAGTTAGAGTTATCCCAGCTTCAAATATCCCTTTAGTTGTTCTTGGTGGATTTTTACTATGGATCGGTTGGTTTGGATTCAATGGTGGAAGTGTTGGATCTATTGGAAGCAAAGAGAGTGCTGATGCGGTTGCACTTACTATTCTCAATACAAACACAGCTGGTTTAGCTGGTGCTATTATTGTTGGTATCATTATGTATATCCAATATAAAAAGTTTGATATCACGATGGTATTAAATGGTGCTCTTGGTGGTCTTGTAGCTATTACGGCAGGTCCAGATTTATATAATATCTATCAACCAATCTTAATCGGTGGTATCGGTGGTGCTTTAGTTGTATTTGCTGTATCATTCTTTGATAAATTAAGACTTGATGATCCTGTGGGTGCTTTATCAGTTCACCTTGTAAATGGTATTTGGGGAACACTAGCTGTTGGTATCTTTACAGAGCAATCATTTATGGATCAACTTAAGGGTGTAATTGTTATTGGTGTTTTTGCTTTTGTAAGCTCATATATAGTATTATTTGTGATTAATAAACTAATGCCTCTTAGAGCAAATAGTGATGAAGAAAGCCAAGGACTTGACGTTGAAGAGTGTGGTCTTGAAGCTTACCCTGAGTTCAAAAGAGCATTTTAATATCTAAAAAATTGAAAATAAAAAGAAATAGTAGTAAAGGATAGAGATGAAGAAGATTGAAGCAGTTATCAAACCATTTAAATTAGAAGATGTGAAAGATGCATTAACAGAAAATGGGATTACTGGTATGACAGTAAGTGATGTAAAAGGTTACGGAAGACAACAAGGTCACTCTGAGCTATATAGAGGTGCTGAGTATGTTGTAGACTTTTTACCAAAGATTAAATTAGAGCTTATCGTAGCTGAAGAAGATGTTGATAAGACTATTGAAGTTTTAACAGTATCTGCAAGAACTGGTAAAATTGGTGATGGTAAGATCTTTGTTACACCTGTAGAAAAAATCGTAAGAATTAGAACAGGTGAAGAGGATGAAGAAGCAATATAGGTGCTAGACGCACGTATTTGCTTCTGAAAGGCAATCTAGTCGCTAAATGCGAGTAGATTCCTACAAGAAGATACAAACTCTTAGATACTCACAAAAAGGTAATAAGTAATTTTACTTATTACCTTTTTTTTGCTTTAAATAAAAGATATTGTTTATTTTAGCACCCCTATTAAAGAAATTACCCACATAAAATATAGTATATTTAATATTAACAAATAAATGAAACCCAAATAAGGGAGAGATCATGAAAAAATATCTATCAATAGAAAAACTATATAATAAGTGTAAAACATCACTATTAGATTTTAATACAACAAATGAACTAGAAGATATAAATATCAGTCTTGGACAAGATAGAGCCTTGGAAGCTATGAATTTTGCTACAGGGATAAAAAAAGAAGGCTACAACCTATTTGTAATGGGTCGCTCAGGAAGTGGTAAACATACAACAGTAACCAACTTCTTAGAAAAAGAAGCCAAAACTTTACAAACACCAAATGACTGGTGTTATGTTTATAATTTTGAAGAACCTGAAAAACCTATAGCCTTAGAGTTTCCTTCTGGTCTTGTGGCTGGATTTAAAAAAGATATAGAAAGATTAGTTTTTAATCTTCAAAGTATTATCCCAACTGCTTTTAAATCAGATGATTTTTTATCTAAAAAACAAAAAATTGATCAAAGTGTAAAACTAAAACAAGATCAAACCTTCAATGAGATATATGACAATGCAATAAAAGATGATCTAAATATCAAGTACACACAAAAAGGTTATGTAATCTCCCCAGTAAAAGCGGGAAAAATACTTACAGATATTGAGTATTCTGGATTAAAACCAGAAGATAAACAAAAAATAGATCAAAATATACAAAACTATACCTCACAAATAGAAGCTGTTTCACAGCTAGTATTACAATGGAGTAGTGAAGCTTTTGAAGAGGTGGATGAGCTAGAGAGAAAAACAGCTAAAAAAGCTATAAACTCTAAACTAGCATATCTAAAAAGAAAATATACTCACCTACCTAAAGTATTAGATTATCTACAAGCTTTAGAAGAGGATATAATTGAAAATGCAAATGATTTTATACCAGATACTCAAAAACCTGAAGCTATAATGCAAGCGGTACAAAGTGGTAAACCTTTAGCACCTGAACCTTCCTTTGAGATGTATAATGTAAATATTATAGTTCATCACAAAAAAGATGAGGGTGTACCTGTAATATATGAAGATAATCCAAACTTTAAAAATCTATTTGGGCAAATAGAATACATCTCCCAAATGGGTACACTAGTGACTGATTTTAATCTTATAAAAGGTGGTGCATTACATAGAGCAAATGGTGGTTATTTAATCTTAGATGCTAGAAAAGTATTACTTGAGCCATATGTATGGGAAGCACTTAAACGTATGCTTTTCTCAGCTTCAGTTAAAATAGAAACTATTTATAGTGAACTTGGGCTTAACAATACTGTTTCCCTTACACCAGATTGTATACCTCTTGATATAAAAATAGTTTTTGTTGGGGAGCGAGATCTTTATTATATGTTATACAATTATGATCCAGATTTTCAAAAATTATTTAAAATAAATGCAGATTTTGAAGATGATATACTAAGGGATGAGGAAAATACAAAACTATACGCTAGTATGATAGGCTCAATTTTAAAACAAAACAAACTACTGCCTATGGATAAAAAAGGTGTAGCTAAAGTGATTGAATATAGCTCACGTATAAGTGGGGATTCAAATAAATTAAGTACTCATATTAGAAGTATAATTGATACTCTAATTGAAGCTGATTTTATAGCAAGATCAGAAAAAGAAAAAATTATTAAAAAAACTCATATCTTAAAATCCATAGAGGAAAAAAGAAATCGTGCAAGTAGAATAAAAGATAAATCCTATGAACTTATTTTAGATAAAACCATATTTATCCAACTTCAAAATAAAAAAGCTGGTCAGATAAATGGCCTTACTATTCTTGATCTAGGAGATATGTCTTTTGGTGAGCCGGTAAAAATCACTGCAAAAACACGATTAGGTGATGGTGAAATCATAGATATTCAAAGACATATAGATATGAGTGGTCCAATTCACTCTAAGGGTGTTATGACCCTATCATCTTATCTAGAGAGTAAATATGCGGCAGATATACCACATAGCTTTAAATCAACTATTAGTTTTGAGCAGTCCTATTCACATATTGAAGGTGATAGCGCTAGTGCAGCTGAACTATTTGCCATACTTTCATCCTTATCAAATATCCCTATAGATCAATCCTTTGCCATTACAGGATCTATTAATCAAAATGGAGATATCCAAGCAATAGGTGGAGTAAATGAAAAAATAGAAGGATTCTTTGATGTTTGTGAACTTTGTGATAAAGATAATAAACACTCTGTTATAATTCCATACTCAAATATAAAACACCTAATGCTTAAAGAAGAAGTGATCCAAGCAGTAAAAGAAAAAAGATTCTTTATCTATGGTATCAAAAGTGTAGATGAAGGATTAGAACTTCTGATGAATAAAAAAGCTGGAGTTAGAGAGAAAAATGGCAAGTTTGAGAAAAATAGTGTAAACTTTGAGATAGAAAAAAGTATCAAAGTACTAAGTCAAAAAAGCCTTAGACAAAAAATAAAATAGAATAAAAGATATATGGATAAAAAAGTAAAAAAGATCGCCATAAAGGCAAGAAAAGCAGTATTTTCAGAAATGATAGGAAACAACTCATCAAAATACTTTGGTGAGGGGTATGATTTTGCAGAACTTAGGGAATACCAAAGTGGTGATGATATTAAAAAGATAGATTGGAATATCACTGCAAAATTAAAAAAACCACATATTAAAATGTTTTATGCAGGACGGGAGCTAAATATAGCAATAGCTCCCATCCTAAATGGATCATTACACTTTGGTACAACAAAATTTAAAAGTGATTTAGTTGCAGAAATCTGTGCTATACTTGGTTTTTCAGCCATAAAACAAAGTGATCCATATATAAGCTTTATAGCAAATGATGATCTAGTATTAAGTACAAAAAGAAGTAAAAATCTTTTTAGCGTAAATAAGATGCTTGAAAATATTTTATCCTATGATCTAATAGGCAAAAAAGCAGACTATAAAACCATAAGCTCAAAATTATATTCAAACCTAAAGAAACGCTCTTTAATCTACCTTGTAGGTGATTTTTTTGATATAAACAATCTTGATCTAAAACTCTTATCAAAAAAACATGAAGTTGTTGCAATAATTGTAAGGGATAGATTTGAAGAACATCCTAAAGTTTTAGGAAATAGCTTTTTACTTGACCCTGAAACAAAAAAAGGTTTTGAGGGAAATATAAATGATTCATCCATAAAAAAATATGAACAATTAGTAAAACAAAATGACCACAATCTTTTACTTCATCTTCAAAAGTGTGGCATTAAGTTTATAAAGATATATACAGATGAAGAGCCTTTAAAAAAGCTCTTACGGTTATAATTTATTTTAGAGTTTGAAGATATTTATATACAGCTTCTGTATCTTTTTCAACTATTAAGTTAGCATAAGGCTCCATAATTCTTGCCCAACCTCTATCGTATTCTTTCCATTGATATCCCCAAAGAGATTCTTTCATCTCTTCTAGACTTAAAGTATTAATTGCTCTTGAAGTATTTCTTACTTCAATCTCACCCTTTTCACCATGACAAGCAATACAAGTTTTTGAGTAAAATACCCTACCCCTCTCGATCATATCAATCTCTTCTTGTTTCTCTTTTTGTTTTTGTAGACCTTCAGCTAATTTTTTATAATCAATTTCACCACTAACAGCTACTTTTTTTTCAGATTTATCTTTTTTAAGTATATAAATATAATTTGTGGATTCATCTTTTATTGATACTTTCATATCATCTACTATCCAGCCCTTCTCTTTCATTTGAGTAAGAGTATATTCACCTTTACACTCTCCACCATCTAATGTTTCATTTTCAATTGAAGAGGGATCATTATGATTGTTTTTATAACACATTGTTGCACTTGCATTTAACATTGTTGAAAATAGTGCAAATATAAATAGATATTTCATATTTTTCCTTTAAATAAATTCAAAAAGATTATAGGAAATTTGAGATTAAAGATAGCAAAAATTATGCAAAAAAAAAGGTTGAACCGAAGTCCAACCTTTAAAAAATAACTTAAATCAAATATTAGAATTTGTAAGTTATATCAAGTCTTGTATGAGTTTTGTCTGTTGTACTAGCAGCAGATGTTGCAGTAGCTCCAGTCTCAGTAGAGTAATCAGCATATCTAACTGAAGCAGTTGTAGATTTAGCTAATTTATAGTTAACTTGAAGTACTAACTCAGAAGCTTCTGTGTTAGGACCGATATCTGCCATACCATATTTAACGATAGCTGTAGTTTTGTCAGCAACTGGTGCAGAAACAACACCTGCTACTAAATCTAAATCAGCTACACCTCTAGCATTAGCTTTATCATGAGTAGTTAAATATACTAATTCTGCAGCATTTGCTGAAGATGGATCAGTGATAGTAGCTCCACCATCTTTATCTGTAGTATAATAAATACCTGTTAAAGAAACATTTGAAACTTTTCCAGAAACTACAGCTTTAATTGCATTACCATCTTTTTGACCATTTGCATCATTATAAGAAGTAGAAGCATTTCTTAATTCAACACTTACACCACTTACAGCTCCACCAACAACTAGAGTTGTATTTGAAGAACCTACAGCACCTTTACCAGCAATATTTACTTGCCATGCTTCAAAGTTAACTGGACCAGCAGAACCTAAAAGAGCAGCAGCAGTGATGTCATTACCTGTAGAGATTGAATTACTTGGGAAATATGCAGCAGCAGCAGTGATAGAACCAGCTGTATATGTAGCCATTGCACCTTCACCATCTTCACCATCAGTATTTGGAGTAGAAATTCCTTGTCTACCAAATTTAACAGCAGCACCTTTATTTGCATATGCAAAGTAAGCATCTTCTAGACCAACCGCAGCGTCAGCTGTTTTTGTTTGATCGTTATTATCTCCATCAGCTTCAAAACTTGTAACCATTGTTAAAGTATCAGAGATTTTAGTCTTTCCAGTTAATGTAAAGTCAATTTCCCAACCAGTTACTGTTGGAGCAGAACTTGATGCAGTTGATGCATGGTGCTCAGTATATAATTTACCTGAAAAGCTTGTGTTATCTAGTGAACCAGCAGTTGCAGTTGAAGTTAATCCAGCAACAGCAACAGCAGCAGCAAGACTCATTTTTACGAATTTTGTCATTTTTTCTCCTAAATTTCGAAATTTATGTTTAGCATATCGGGGCGCGCGACCTTAACCGCGAAAGAACAGTACCTTCGCGGTACTTCCCTCAACACTATTGCCCAAATTTTACACATAATTATTTTAAAATATTCTTAAAATTAATTAATTAGTATAATTATTATAACTTTTATAGACATTTGTAACTAAAAAGTCTCCAAAAAGATGCTATTTTAGTAGCTTAAAGCACTTTAAGGTAATAAGTGAGTAGCTTTGTAAGGTTTATTTATTAAGTTGTAGATTTATAAGTTAGTAAGTTGTATGTTACCTCACGACTAAAATTCATCTAATCTTAAAATCACCTACCCTACAACTTCTCTTTATCCCTACTTATTACTAAATAACCCAAAAGAGTAATTAAAGAACAATATAAAAATAAATTCTCCCCATAAAGCCAACCACTAAGCAATGCACCAACAAATCCACCTAAACCATAGGCTACACCATACATAAATTGTTGAGCTAATTTTTTATCCTCATACATATTATAGAGATAAAGAATCACTGCACTATGGTAAAGACCAAAACTTATAGCATGAATTGATTGGGAAAAATACATTAAATATAAATTTTCAGGATAAAGATAGACTATTAACCATCTAAAACTTGTAATAAGTAAAGAAAACTTTATGATTATTAATAGATTTTTCTTTAATAAAGGAGCTTGATAATAAAAAAGTATAATTTCACAAACAACCCCAAATATCCAAAGATATGATGTAGTTTCTAAACTTATACCATGTGATGTTTCATAGATTGTAAAAAAATTATAAAAGCCACCAAATGAAACTTGCATTAAAAATAAACTTACCCAAAAACTCCAGTGTTTAAAAATAGAGAATTTTTCTTCCCCTTCTAGGGCATTTTTTGTTTTATCTTTTTCTTTAGCAACTATCCATATAGCGAATATTGCCGTTCCTAATGTAACTATCAAATAAAAATGTAAAGCCATATATGAATCATCTAACAGTTTTGCTAAAACAAAAGCTATAAGTGCAAACCCTATCGATCCATAAAGTCTTGATTTTCCATATTTTTCTTTTCCTAAAAGCTCTATGGCATATATTTCCATATAAGGCAATACTAAACTTAGACTCATACCTAAAATTAGATTACTTATTAAAAAAGCATAAAAATTGTTTATTGTTAAATAAAAAGATATGGCACAAAAGATACATACTATAAGTGCATTTATAAATATCTTTTTATTTAGTTCTACATGTTTTAAAAAGAAAAATGGAGTGATAAACCTCATAAGTGGGGCTAAAGCAAATACAGTACCAATTTGAGAAGGACTATATCCAAGATCATATAATACTTTTGGCAAAAATATTACATATACACCAACAGCTGCAAAATAAAAAAAGTAAAAAGCTGAAAGGCTAAAAAAGTTTAGTTTATTTTGTATCTGACTTGTCATTTATAGATAAATAAGTACCAGATAAAATATCTTGAAGGGTTTTTCTATCTTTTCTAAAATAAGGTAATAATCCAAAAACTGTAACAGAAGATAAAATTAGACATACATATCTAATTAAGATTTGTATTATGTTAACTTTTTTCTCTGGATTAATATGGATAAGTTTAAGACCATAAGCTCTCATCCCTGGGGTTTCTTTTTTAATAACTAAAAAAGCTAAAATCACTAAAGCATGAAGAGCAAGAATAATACTCCAACCCATAGCTTTATTTTGTGCAAAGTTATCACCACTACCCATAACCATATATATAACAAAATACATAATAGGCATAGTGATCATAAAACTATCTACTAAAAAAGCCTTAACTCTAGTAAATAGGGAAATAGGCTGAGATGAAGATTCTTGATTTTCCTCTTTTTTAGAAGTGCTATCAAGCTTATTATTTTTAATATCTCTCCATCTAGCCATAGGGATTAGTTTCCTCTACTTCCTGGTTTATAAGCGATATCTTTAAAATCACACTCATCTGGAGTATACATTTTAAAAGTAAAATCATCAAGTGCAAAAAGTGGCTTATCTAATGGAAGTTTACAGTTATCCTGTCTTTCAAGATCACTACCTTCACGTGAGCAAAACCCTCTATTTGCTAATGCAGCATATGCTACAATATTTCCACCAGCATTTTCTACTTGTTTTGCTGCTTCAAGAGCTGATCCACCAGTTGTGATAATATCTTCACAAATGATATAATTTTCACCCTCAGCTACCTCAAAACCTCTTCTAATAGTCATCTCTCCATCAACTCTCTCAGCAAAAATAAATCTTACATCAAGAGCAGTAGCTAGTGTAAAACCAGCAATAAGACCACCAAGAGCAGGTGAACAAATAGCATCTACTTTGATTCCAGATGCTTTTATTTGCTCAGCTAATGCTTCAGCTAAAAGTTTAGCTGTCTTTGGATCTTCTAATACTTTTGCAGATTGTAAATAAAACTTTGAAAAATTTCCAGAACTAAGTTTAAAGTGACCTTCTAATAATGCATCTGCATCTTTATAAATTTGCTCTACGTTCAAGATTATACCTTTAAGATTTCAGCTTCTTTAGCTTTGAAAATATCATCAGCTTTAGCTACATATGTATCTGTAATTTTTTGAACTTGATCTTGTCCTGCTTTTGACTCATCTTGAGTGATCTCTTTATCTTTTTCTAATTTTTTAACACCATCATTAGCATGTTTTCTAACATTTCTAATAGCTACTTTAGCGTTATCAGTCATACCCTTTGCTTTTTTTGCTGACTCTTGTCTTTGCTCAACTGTCATTGGAGGGAAGAAAAGTTGTACCATTTCACCATTATTATTTGGGTTTACACCAATATTTGCTTCTTGGATAGCTTTTTCAATATCACCTAAAAGATTTTTTTCCCATGGAGAGATATTAATAGTAGTAGCATCTGGACTTAATACTGTAGCTACTTGGTTAAGTGCTGTAGCTGTTCCATAATAATCAACATTAATATTATCTAAGATTGAAGTAGAAACCTTACCAGTTCTTAATGTACCATAATCTCTTTTTAAAGCTTCAAGAGATTTCTCCATATTTTGCTTTGCTTCTTCGTAAATTTCTTCTAACATTTGCATACTCCTTTTATTTTTAAGTTTATTTTATTATCATTTGTGTTGCTACGGTATAATAATCTGTTCCTAACATAACACGTGTTCTTGATCTTTTTAGTTTCAGATTTACATTGAGGTCAACTATACCATTTTTTACTTTTACATTCTCTATCCAACCATGCCCTGTAACGTAAACTTTTATAGTTTTTATGTTTTTATCCACTTTCGCTTTTACTTTTTTCAAGATTCCATCTTTTGGATAAGATTTTGGCTCTATAAAAGTAGCTGGAAGTGTTTTATATTTTAATTTTTGTTTTAGATTTACATTTCCAACAAGGGCAATTCTATTTAAATCATGTAAATCACTTTTATCATTTACTGATCCTGTTGTTTGATTTAAGATATAATCAAAACCAAAACTTTTAACTATATTTTTAACCCTCTCATCATACTCACCATATGGGTAAGCATAACCCTTAGGTTTAAATCCGAGATTTTTTATAAAATCTTCCATGGATCTTTTTGTATCTTCTTTTACCTCTTCATCACTAAGACTTGGAAGCTTTTTATGGGAAAAGGAGTGTAATCCAATCTCACCATATTTTGAAGCCTCTTTAATCTGTCTCCAAGACATAAAATCTCCAAAACTTCTATTAGATGCTTCAGTATAAACATAAAGTGAAAATGGATATTCATATTCTTTAAATAAAGGTAAAGCTTTATAGTAAAAACTTTTATAACTATCATCAATTGTCAAAGCTACCCAATTATCTGGAACTTTTTGTTTATTTTTAATTTTTTTAACTATATCACTTAATGGAACTACTTTATAACCATTATTAGCAAAATAATCAAACTCTTTTCTTAACTCTTTTAATGATGTGTTTGTTGAAGCACGTTTTGGATCATCAAAACGATGATAAATAAAGATATGGGCATTAGCCCATAAATATGCAGATGAGATAAGGATAAAAAATAGATATCTCATCTAATAAATTATTTAGTTGTAGGTACTGTTGGTACAGATGGTGCGCTTGGCGCTTGTCCACTATTTACAGGAGCTGTAGGGATTAATGTTTCAGTGTTTACATTGTCAATTGCACTGTTTAATCTTTCTTGATTATAAATATACCCTAAAGTTAATGTATTTAATACGAATAATAAACCTAATATAAATGTTGCTTTTGTTAAAAAGTTTGCTGGACCTTTTGCCCCAAACATTGAGTCATTACTACCACTGTATGCCCCAAGACCGATACTTGAACTCTTTTGAAGTAAAACTGCAATAGTTATTAAAACTGCTAAAACAAATTGTACTATTAATAGTGTTGATGCCATCTAAAATTACCACCTAATTTTGTATATCATTTAAAAAAATGGACTGTATTTTATCTAAAACTTATTAAAATAAAGTTAAACTCTAAAGATGAACACATCTAAAGTAGAAAATGAATTTTCAAAATATGCAAAAGATTACAATAACAATAATATAATCCAACAAATCATAGCAAAGGCACTAGTAAGGGATATAGAAAAGACTCCCTCTACAATTTTAGAGTTAGGCTGTGGCTCTGGACAAATATTTAAATATATAAACTGGGAATTAGAAAAATATACTGCTGTGGATTTTTCCTCTGAAATGTGTAAACTCCATCCAAAAAAAGAAAACGTAGAAGTTTTTTGTTTTGATTTTGACTCTAAAGAATTTGAAAAGTTTTTAAAAGATAAAAAATTTGATCTTATTATCTCAGCTTCTGCTATGCAATGGTCAAAGGATCTTTCTAAACTAGTAAAAAATTTATCAAAAACTACAGATGAATTAAATTGTGTACTTTTCACATCAAATACTTTTAAAACTATACAAGAGATTTCAAAACAAAAATCACCTATTTTAGATATAAATACTATAAAAGACTCATTTTCAAAACACTTATCTTGTGAATTTGAGGTATTTAACTATAATCTAGAATTTGAAAATAAAAAAGATATGTTTGAGTATATCAAAAAAAGTGGCGTAGAGGGTGGTGGAGATAAACTACCATTTAAAGAGGCAAAGAGACTCTATAAAGAGTACCCTTTGACATACTTAGAGTTTGAGGTGATATTTATTAAAGGGTTGGTAGGTTGATAAGTTAGTAAGTTAGTAGGTAGGGAGACTTTAAAGTCAGATAGAAAAACTATTTTTTCACCAACTATTAATTAATCTCGCCGTGAGGCAACCTACAACCTACAACTTACTAACCTACAACCAAATTACTTCTTAACATCCTTTAGAGGTGTTACAAGCATATTTACATATCTTCCCTCTAATTTTGGTGCAGCTTCAAGTTTTCCTATATCTTCAACCATTGGCCATACTCTTGTAAGAACTTCAGCTCCCGCTTCAGGGTGAGCCATCTCTCTACCTTTTAAGAATACTCTAAATTTAACATGGTTTCCAGCTTCTAAAAACTCTCTTGCATGTTTAACTTTATAGCTAATATCATTTTCAGCAATTTTAACAGAAAGTTTGATCTCTTTTAATACAATAACTTTTTGCTTTTTCTTTGCTTCTTTTTTCTTCTTCTCTTGTTGGTATTTGAACTTTCCATAGTCCATAATTTTTGCAACAGGTGGGTTACCATTTGGCGCAATTAAAACTAAGTCTAGTCCTAATTCATCTGCTGTTGATTGTGCATCTCTTGTTGGGATGATACCATATTGTGTACCATCATCACCCATACATCTAACTTCGCTTACCCTGATGTCCTCATTCATGATTACATCATCTTTTTTGTTTCTATTCAAATTACTGCCTCACTTTTCTTTTCTTTTAACATATCAATAAACTCTTGCTTTGTAAGATTTGACTGTTCTCTTAGCCTTCTATCTCTTAGGGCAATTGTTTGCTTCTCAACCTCTTCATCACCAATAACCACGATCATTGGTACTCTTTGCTTTTCAGCTACTCTAATTCTTTTATTTAAACTCTCATTTTTACTAGATACTTCACTATCTATATCAATTAGCATAAGTTCACGTTGAAGCTCTTTTGCATAAGCTTGGTGAGATTCACTAATCGGTACAAAAATAACTTGAGTTGGTGCAATAGCAAATGGAAACTCACCAGCACAATGCTCTGTAAGAATTCCAATAAATCTCTCAAAAGATCCAAGGATCGCTCTATGGATCATAACAGGTCTTCTTTTTGAGTTATCTTCTGTGTTGTATTCCATCTCAAATCTCTCAGGAAGATTCATATCAACTTGGATAGTACCACATTGCCATTTTCTTCCAATTGCATCTAGGATTTTGATATCGATCTTTGGACCATAGAAAGCTCCTCCACCTTCATCGATCCCATAATCGTATCCATTTTCATCTAGGGCATCCATGATACCTTTTGTTGTTGCTTCCCAAAATGCATCATCACCGATAGCTTTTTTAGGTTTTGTTGAAACTTCCATCTCATATTTAAAATCAAATAATTTCATTAGAGATTCAACAAATTCAAGAACATCCATGATCACATCTTTTACTTGGTTTTCCATACAGAAAATATGTGCATCATCTTGTGTAAATTCTCTTACTCTAAATAATCCATGCATAACACCAGATTTTTCATGTCTATGTACTACACCATATTCAAAGAATTTTAAAGGTAAATCCCTATATGAGATTAAAGAGTTTTTAAACACTTCTATATGACCTACACAGTTCATGGGCTTCATACCATATTGTTGCCCATCAACTTCAGTAAAATACATATTTTCTTTATAGTTAGCCATATGTCCAGATTTTACCCATGCATCAGCTTTTAAGATCTCTGGTCCCCTAACTGGCTCATAACCTCTAATTCTATGTGCTTTGAATAGAAGCTGTTCTAACTTTGATCTAAGTCTTGCTCCATTTGGAAGCCATAAAGGAAGTCCTGCTCCTATATTATCACTAAAGCTAAATAGTCCAAGCTCAGTTCCTAGTTTTCTATGATCTCTTTTTTTAGCCTCTTCAAGCTGAGTGATATAATCTCTTAACTCACCCTTATCAAAAAATGAAATACCATAGATTCTTGTGATCATTTCATTCTCTTCATCACCACCAAGATAAGCTCCAGCAACTCTAATAAGTTTAAAACTTCTTATCATTCTAGTATTTGGTACATGTGGTCCACGACAAAGATCTTCAAAATCACCTTGTTTATATAGGGTTAAAGTATCATCTGTAATATTTGATAGTACAGCTTGTTTTAGTTCATCATCTTTAAATTTTTCTAAAATCTCTTCCCTACTTGCTTCATATCTTTCAATTGGAAGTTTTTTATTTGCAAGCTCTTTCATTTTCTTTTCAATGGTTGGAAGATCTTCATCACTTAATTGATGATCTAATTTAAAATCGTAATAGAATCCCTCTTTTACAACTGGTCCAACAAAAAATTTCGCTTCTGGATGTAATTCCTTAATAGCTTGAGCCATTAAGTGTGCAGTAGAGTGTCTTAAAATTTCTAATGCCTCTGCAGAATTATCAGATAGTATATTCTCCCCTTCAATACCTAAAGCTTCAGCTGTTTGGTTATCGAAGATTTCACCATCTTTTTTAATACCGATATAGTCCAATAAAATCCTTTTTAATATATATAAGTTAAATTGCAATAATAATATCTTATTAAGCCTTAAATTAAACCTTGATAAAATCGATTTATGATTTTGAATTTATCTAAAATAAAAACAGAAGCTTTATTATTGTTTTGCAAAGATCTTATTGAAGCATATAAACAAAACAATACTAATCTATTCAATATAGATTCAAATATATCATTATTTGTAGATGATGAAATTGAAAAACTCCTAAATCAAATCAACAATACGACAAAAAGAAAAGAATACTATTTATCAAAACAAACAAACTTTCATATAAGAGCTGTTTTAAAAAGTTATGATCAAATAAATCTACAAATATCAAAAAATTTTAAAAGCAATGAACCTTTTAATCCTTCTATGTTGTGTTTTGCCCTCTTATCAACTTGGTTTGCTGAATTACAAAAAGAATCAAAATCACCTGAGTATTTATATTTCTCTTTATACTCCTATTCTATTATATATGACAAACTTATGATAGAAGCTAATAATTCCCAATTTAAACTAATAAATATAAAGATGTTAAATATAGCCGAATCATCAATAAAACAATACGATAATTTTATACCAAATTAAAGAACCCCTTAATTTAATATCTATATTATTTTAGATAATATGCACAATAATTATTTTAAAAATGGAGTTTCATAGATGTATAAGATTTTAGTTTTATTTATTTTCTCTCTAGCAAACCTTTATGCAGTTAGCCTTAGTAAAGTAGAAGTAAGTGGTGATATTAATTATGAGATTGAGAAACCTCAAAAAGATGGTACAAATAATAGTAGTGAGGGTGAATCAAAACACGATATAGATATAAATCTAAGACTTACGTATCCTGTATCAAAAGCATCATCAGTTGTTCTAAAAATAGATGATGAAGACAAAAAAGATGAAAATGGAAGTTCAATAGATCTTAAAGCAGATCAACTATTTGTAACATATGAGCAAAAAAACCTAAGCACACAATTTGGTCTTCAAGAAATTACAGGACCATTTTTTTATGAAAAAAATGGTGATGGACTTTTAGTATTAAAACCAATAAAAACAAATATCTTAGCATTTTCTTATTATATCAATAATACATATAGTAATGCAGATGAAGTTTATCAAATAGCATTAATAGGTGAAACTCCAAAAATTAGCTACTCTTTTTGGTATGCAACTATAGAAGACTCAGATCAAACAAGTACAGGAGTAAGTACAACGGATGCAAACTTAGCAGCAACAGTTTATCAATTGGCTGGATATTACCAATTAGGAAACTCTAAAATGGGAATAACTCATACAGTATTAGATCCAGATGATCAAACATATACAGCATATAAAACAAGAACCGACAATAAAGAACAAACTCAAACAGTCTTATATCTATCAAATGAAGATAAAACAATAAAATATACATTAGCATATATCATAACAGGTGAAAATGGTGGAAATGTAGCACTTGATGAAAGTACAGATAGTGAAGCTAACTACTCTTTAGATGAAGTTGGAGCAAACGATGTAAAAAACGGTAAAGCATATTATATAATGCTGTCTAAACTTTTTGGAACCACTGGAATTACTATTGAATATATGAATGGAGATGGAACAACTTCAGCAGAAGAAACAAAACTTACATATACTTCATATGAGGATAAAGACTTATATTTTTACGTTTCATATGATATGTGGCAAAAAACATCCCAAAGTGATAGTGAAAAGTTAGAAATAGGATTTAATATTTCTTTTTAAAGCTAATAAATTTAATTAAGACAAAAATTATCCTATTTAATTTATAATGCCACCATTCATCTTAAAATGGTTAATTATTTTTAACCATTTTAAGATTTACTAAGTTAAAAATAGTTTTAAACGTTAAGGATTTTTATAATGATCGATACAAATGAGATAAAAAAACAATTACAAAATGTACAATATCCAGGGTTTTCAAAATCAATTATGGATTTTGGTTTTGTTAAAGATATTCAAGTGGATGGGGATAAAGTTAAACTTTCCATTGAAATCACTTCAAGTGCTCCAGAAGTGGAAGAGCAACTAAAAAATGATATCAAAAAAGAGTTATCTACTCTAAATGTAAGTGAGCTAACTTTTAATATCAAAAAACCAGAAGCAGCAAAACAACAAAGCAACTCAGTAAGTGGTAAAAACATCGCTCCACAAATCAAAAACTTTGTAATGGTAAGTTCAGGAAAAGGTGGTGTGGGAAAATCAACTACTACAGTTAACTTAGCTATTGCTATGGCTATGCAAGGGAAAAGAGTTGGTATTTTAGATGCTGATATTTATGGTCCAAATATTCCTAGAATGATGGGACTAGATGGACAAGAAGCTGAAATCATAGGAAATAAAATAAAACCATTTAAGGCATATGGTGTAGATGTAATGTCTATGGGTTCTTTAATGGAAAAAGGTCAAGCTCTTATTTGGAGAGGTTCAATGATCATGAAAGCTATTGAACAACTTCTTAGAGATATCCTATGGGAAGAGTTAGATGTATTATTTATTGATATGCCTCCAGGAACTGGTGATGCGCAATTAACTCTTGCCCAATCAGTACCAGTAACAGCTGGTATCAATGTAACTACTCCTCAACACGTAGCTTTAGATGATAGTGAGAGAAGTTTAAGTATGTTTGATAAACTTCATATCCCAATTGCTGGTATTGTTGAAAATATGAGTGGATTTGTATGTCCAAAATGTGAAGAAGAGAGCGATATCTTTGGAATGGGAACATGTGATGAATTAGCAAAAGAGTATAATACTCAAGTAATTGCAAATGTACCAATTGAGCCAAGTATTAGAGTTGGTGGTGACCAAGGAAAACCAATTGTTTATTTTTACCCTGAATCAGTAAGTGGTAAAAGATACCTAGAAGCTAGTGAAAAGGTATGGAACTATATCAGTGATGTGGATGCAGACAATTCTGCAATCCAACCAACAACACCTCCGGGAGTAAGTGCTTGTTCAACAGCAGGAGCAAGTAGTGCATCAGGACATAATCACCAAGGTGGTGGTTGCGGTTGCAAATAAAAAATTAAGAGATTAAATAATGGCACTAAGCGATATAAACTTTATAAATATAGCAAAAGAGATAGCAGCAGCATCAAAATGTGTATCTAAGCAAGTTGGTGCAGTAATTGTAAAAGATGGTAGAATCTTATCCACAGGGTACAATGGTACTCCTGCTGGATATGAAAACTGCAATGACCACTGGAATGGAGAATACACAAAAGATCACCATGAATGGTCAAAAACTTATGAAATCCATGCTGAAATGAACGCTCTTATTTGGGCTGCTAGAAAAGGTATATCTATCGAAGGTGCTACTATTTATGTAACACTAGAGCCATGTGCTGATTGTTCAAAAAACCTTATCGCAGCTGGAGTTAAAAGAATAGTTTATAATAAAGGCTATGAGCACACAAATTCAGACATTGTGACACAATTTATAAAAGATAATGGTGTAGTAATAGAACAAATTGGCAGTATTTAATAACACTCAATTTTATAGGGACTCCATCTTAAAACATGGTATATCACCAAAAGGTGTACACTGGAGATCCCAAACCACTCAAAATAAAAGATTTGAGATTTTACTTGAATTTATTAAAGATGAAATAAACACTTCAAGTATAATTGATGCGGGCTGTGGTTTTGGTGATTTTATAAAATACTTCTCCTCAAAAAACTTATATCCAAAAAACTACATTGGTATTGATAAGGAAAAATTCTTTATACAAATAGCTTCCACCCTTTATCCAAACACAAACTTTAAACAAATAGATATATTAAAAGATCCACTTATTGAAGCTGATTATTATATTTGCAGTGGGGCTATGAATATTCTAGATTTAGATGAGATGCAGATTTTTATAAAAAAATGTTTTTCCTCTTCAAATAAAGGTTTTGTTTTTAATTTTTTGGTAAATACAACTTTTAACGGGGTAGAAAAAGAAGAGATTTTAAGTTTTTGTGAATCTTTAAATGCTAAGGTTTTTACTAAAGAGAATTATCTAAACAATGACTTTAGTATTTTTCTATCAAAATAAAAAACTTATTAAAAAGATAACAAAAGTAAAAACAACAATAACTAAAGAGAAAGTTTTTATATCAGTATCTTTATTTGCCTTATAATTACTTTTCATTTGTAAACAATATTTATCCATTTTTATATAATCTTTCCTGAAACTTAGATTCTTTTGAAGGTGATATTAAGCCATAATGAATAGAAGCTATAATAAAAATTGAGCCAACAACATAAAGTGAATAGATTGCTAAATCTGATATACCAAATAACATATGATTTTCCTTATTTTAATTTTGGAAGTGTAGTAGCCTTTAGTTACAAATAAGTTACAAGTAAAAAAGTTCTAATTCATCAAAAAAATTTTGAACTTATAGAGTATTTTTATATTTATGTGCTCTTTTACTATATTTATGATAAAATGGCGATTTTTCAGACCAAAGGATAATTTAAAAGTGAAAAAATTTATATTTCTAATTATGATGATTTTTAGCTATTCGTATGCAGGATTGGTTGATGCTATTGCTGTAGTAGTAAATGAAAAACCAATCACACTATATGATATAGATGAATTAATGATCAAATCAAACAAAACAAAAGATGAAGCAGTAAAAACTCTAATAGATGAAAAGCTATACGAAGATGAACTAGAAAAACGAAAAATTAGTGTAGATATCTTTGATGTAAATGAATACATTGAAAAACTAGCTGCTCAAAATGGTATGGATGTAATAAACTTCAAATCAGTTGTAAGACAACAATATAAAGATTATGATAAATTTGTAGAACAAACTAAAAAAAGACTAAAACATCAAAAACTTGTAGGCTCAATAGTTAGGGGAAATGTTAAACTAGCAGATGATGAAGATATGAAAATATATTATAACAGCAATAAAGATAGTTATAATATCGCTTCAAACATAGACGTAGTACAATATGTTTCTAAAAATAAAAGATCACTTCTTGCTATAAAAAGAAATCCACTTGCTATGCAAAGGGATGTACAAAATGCAAATATTACTTTAGCACAAAATAATATCAATCCACAACTAAAGTATGTGATCAACTCTACTAAAGAGGGTGAATTTACACCAGTAATCACAGCAAATAAAATGTATGTGATGTTTTATATATCAAAGAAAAAAGATACAACTCTACAAGAGTTTGATACAGTAAAAAATCAGATTTTTAATATTGTTATGAAAGATAGGGAAGATATGTACTTAAAAGAGTATTTTGAAAAACTAAAAATAACAGCAGATATAAAAGTAATAAGATAGATAAAGGGAAAAAATGGCTAATTTTGAAGTAATTATAGGTTTAGAGGTTCACGCTCAACTAAATACAAAATCAAAACTATTTTGTAGCTGTGCTACAAGTTTTGGACATGCACCAAATACAAATGTATGTCCAACATGTTTAGGACTTCCAGGAGCACTACCTGTATTAAATAAAGAAGCAGTTCATAAGGCTATTATGTTTGGTACAGCAATTGATGCCGTGATAAATGACAACTCAGTATTTAATAGAAAAAACTATTTCTATCCAGACCTTCCAAATGGATATCAAATCTCTCAAATGGATGTTCCTATCGTAGGAGAAGGTCATCTTATGATTGATTTTGAAGATGGTACAAGTAAAAGAGTTGGTATCACAAGAGCACACCTTGAAAATGATGCTGGTAAGAATACTCACGCGGGAGATCACTCTTTAGTTGACCTTAACCGTGCAGGAACTCCACTACTTGAGATCGTATCAGAACCAGATATGAGGTCTAGTGAAGAAGCTATCCTTTATCTTAAAAAACTTCACTCAATTGTTAGATACCTAGAGATCAGTGATGCAAATATGCAAGAGGGATCATTTAGATGTGATGTAAATGTATCTATTAGACCTAAAGGTGATGATAAACTTTACACAAGATGTGAGATCAAAAATATGAACAGCTTTAAGTTCATTGAAAAAGCTATCAAATATGAAGTAAATAGACAAATTGACGCTTGGGAAGATGGTGTATATGATGAAGAGGTTTATCAAGAGACAAGACTATACGATCCAGACAAAGATGAAACAAGATCAATGAGAGGGAAAGAAGACGCAGCGGATTATAGATACTTCCCAGATCCAGATTTATTACCTGTAAAACTAACAGATGAAATGATGGAAGAGTATACAAAAATCCCTGAACTTCCAGATGAGAAAAAAGCAAGATTTGTAGAAGAATACAAAATCAAAGAGTATGATGCGGGTGTACTTACAGCAAACTTAGAGATGGCTCACTATTTTGAAGATATGATGGCTGAGGGAATAAGTGGTAAAAATGCAGTTACATGGCTTACAGTTGAATTACAAGGAAGATTAGAAGGTGAATCAGCATCAGAGTCTTTCGTAAGTGCAAAAACACTAGCAACAATCGTAAAAAGAATAGAAGATAGCACAATCTCTGGAAAAGCAGCAAAAGAAGTTCTAGACTTTGTACTTGAAAAAGAAAACGATGATATCGATGCTATTATTGATGAGCTTGGATTAAAACAAGTAAGTGATGATGGAGCAATCTTAGCAATCATCGATGAGATCCTAGCAAACAATGGGGACAAAGTTGAGCAATATAAAGCAGGAAAAGAAAAACTACTAGGGTTCTTCGTAGGTCAAACTATGAAAGCTAGTAAAGGTTCTGCTAACCCACAAAAAGTAAATGAGCTTTTAAAGCAAAGACTATCATAATAAAGAAAAGAATCTCTTTTCTTTATTTGATCAACATCTCCTCAAGCACTTTTTTTATCTTAGGTATCTGAGATTTATCAAGCTTATCAAAATACTCTAAAACTCTAGTTTTTGATATGGTAGTAAGTTGATCTAATTTTATTCTTGTTTGATTATCAATTAAAAAAGTTGTAGGGGTTATTGCACAGC
Source organism: uncultured Arcobacteraceae bacterium (assembly GCA_964342525.1). GTDB lineage: Bacteria > Campylobacterota > Campylobacteria > Campylobacterales > Arcobacteraceae. The sequence goes on along the minus strand of CAYFGQ010000025.1, from coordinate 19,284 downwards.
CATTACATAAAGGTGCAACTATTACAGTTTGAAGCATCTCATTCATCTCATTGGGAGAGATTACAACTCCATACATAATATCTTCTACTTTTTTACCATCTTTTTCATAAAAAGATAGATCAAATTGATACATACTATATTGTTCTATATTCATGATTTTTTATCCAATGAACAAGAACTACTCTTTGAGTAGGCTTCTTTCCAACCTAATCTAACATCAGTTTTTACAGGTTTTAAAAAAATTCCATAGTCTGTGATATTTAAATCAAATAGATCAGGGTTATCTAAATCCTTCAATATCTTAGAAGGGATTCTTATACCTTTGGATGAACCTATCTTAATTATTTTAACTTCCATCAAAATACTCCAAAAAATGTAATTACATTGTAATTACAAAATTGATAATTATTATTGAAATTATAGTAAAAAATCTTTTAATTCTTCTTTTAATTAACAAATTAAGAAAAAACTTTTTACCTTAAGAAAGCCCAAAACTTGGGCAAATGATACTAGTAATGAGATTTATTATCATATTTCAAAGGTTTTTTTATAATTTTTTGCTAGTATTCCAAAAAAAATAAAAAGGATTCCAATGAGATTATATAAAAACTTATTTTTATGTACATCAGCCATTGCTATACTTGCAGGATGTGGTAGTAGCAGTGGAGGTAGTTCTTCAAGCAGTTCAAGTACACAGAAGCAAACAATTTCAGGAAGCGTAATAGATCCTGAAGTTGAAGGTGCTACAGTTACACTTGAATGTAGTGATAGAACATATAGTGCAAGTGGTAAAACAGGGAGTGATGGTAAATATTCTATTGAATTAGATTCTTCTGTTGATGTTAGTAATTGTACTTTAGTATCAACAGGAGGAAAAGATGGTGGTTTAGACTTTAAAGGACTTTCCCTAAAAGCACCATATAGTCTTTATAATTCAAACTCTTCTATCTATATAACACCATTTACAAATATGGTAGCAAATCACAATGATTTTAGCTCAAACCCACAAAATGCTTTAAGTGAAGTGGCTAGTTTCTTAGGTATCACATCTGCAGATTTGGTAAAAAACCCAACATCAAATATGTCTCTATTAAAAATTTCAAATAAATTAGGAACTATTGCAGTTGCGAAAGATTCAAATGGAAATCAAGTAGGCTTTTTAGATTTAGATTCAGATAATATCACCCAATCAAGCTTTACAGGTTTTATAAATAACGAATTAAGTACTAAGGTTTCTAGTGAATCTTATAGTATCCTAGAAAAATCTTTTAAACTTATTGATATCTCAAATAATGTAAATGATATAAAATATGCAAGTATAAACCCAAATGTTTTTAATACTATAAAAAATGCCTATAATTTTACAGATGATACTTATGATGATAAAATCACTTATCTAAGTAATAAAATCATTGACTCTGCAAAAGATGATAGTGGGAACTACTCAGCAATATCTACATATCAAATAAAAAAAGCTTTTTATGATGTAGCTTTAGTACCAGCATTTGAAACTTCTAGTGATACAAATACTACAGTTTTAAGCACAACAGTAAAAAATATATTTGATTATACACAAACAAATTTTCAAACATATATTGATTCAAAAACAATCAATATAAAAGATATAAATGGTTTAATTGTAGTTAATTCAAATACAACAAAACAAGTTCTAGGTAATAATAATGATCTAAGAAGAGGATACTATACCTACTCAGATAAATCAAATATTGCAAAAGCACTTAATTTAGCAGAGGGATCATTCAGCGATAATGTAAATGATCCAATAAATAACCAAGTTGCAGTTGCCCTAGCAAAGCTAGGATACTATAAAGAAGCGATTGAGCAAATACAAGATAATGTATATACACCAGATAATACACAAGATGGTTTTACAGAACTAGGAGAAACCCTTTATGGTCTTGGACAAAACTCTTATTCGGCACAAGCTTTTACAGGACAATATAATAGTTTAAATGCTCAAATTGAATCCCTTGGAAAAGAAAATGTAAGTAGCTCAAACCTTGATAAACTTCAAGAGATAATTAGAGATCAAATCAAAACTAAATACTATGCAAATACAAGTGATGGTACAGCAATAAAAGGCTCAACAACTATGGCAGCATACCTTGAGAGTTTAGCTTCTTTTATAAGTTCTAAAAGTTATTATAAAATTCCAGATGCATTTGAAGATGTTGCAATTGGAGCATATTTTAATAGTAACAATCTAACAAAAGCACAAGAATATATAAATAAATCTATTTCACTTATATCTAAGACTCCAAATGATGCTACAACATCTACAGCTGTTTATTATTCAATGAGACAAGCTATTATTGCCCAACTTTTTGGACAAGATGGATCAGCTGCAGTTGCAAGAGCAAAAGCATTAAATGATGCTTATACATCTAAAGATTATTTAGATTATGCAAGTGGTACATATGGGTATTATGATTTAGTCTATAACGCAATAGCTAAAAATATAACTATAGATACTGCCATAGCAAATCTTGCAACAGTAAAAAGTTCATATAGAGATGATGCATTAAAATATGGTCTTGCTACTGCTTTATTTTTAAATGGAAAAGAGAATGAGCTTTTTAGTACATATTATGGGACAAATGATTATTTTTCTTCATCAAATAAAGATACCCTTATGCAATATGCAACAATGTTAATATCTGGTAATATGCCTTCTGCAACACAAGGTATTAAGCTACTAGGTACAGATGCTCAACTAGAGGATTTCTTAGATAGATTAGATACTTTAGCAAATACATGGACAGGTATATCAGATAGTGATGCGCAAAAAATTTATGCACAATGGGGAACTGCTGATAATGCTAAATATGGATATCTTGCAATGGCATCACATTATAAAGATCTAAATAAAACCTCAAAAGCTGAAAATATGATCTCCACTGCTATCTCAAAAGTAAGTGCCCTATCAACTTCAAATGAAAAACTAGAAGGTTTGACATTTATTTTAAAAGCGATGAGTGATCTAAATCTAGGTGATAATAATAAAACTAAAGTACTTACAGAGCTTATGAATGCAGCAAATAGTGATAGTATGAATAGTACTAATTATATTGATGATATTATAGGAGCAGCAAATATTTTATCTGCAAATAATATGCAAACTCAAGCAAAAACATTGGTTGATAAAGCATATGGGCTTGTACCATCTGCAACAGATGGTGATCTTACTAGTATCCAAGATTTTTCAGAATATTTAATTGGAAAATATAATAGCTCAAAAGATTTTGAGCACTCCATATCAAATGGTTATGCCCAAGCAGGTCAAGCAACTTTAGCTCAAAATATTTTAAATGAAGCAAATGCAAAAATCAACACTTTAGCGAATACTACAAATAAATATACTTTAAAAGTTAATGTGGCAAAAGCTTATGCAGGACTAAATAAATATTCTAATATAGCTGCTATTTTATCAGAGATAAAAACAGTAGAACAAAATGAATTAGCAAAAACTGAGACTGCAAAATCTCTAGCAAATTATGATGCTTTTGTAGCTACAACTGTAGCAAGTATTGATTCTGATAGGGATGGGAAGCCAGACTTTTGGGATTTAAATGCTAAACAAAGTGATATCACTGCTTCAGGTTTAGAACTAGATGATGACATTGATGGTGATAATATTTTAGATACCACAGATGAATTACCATACAATAATGTAAGCCTATGAGAAAACAACTTTTATTTTTACTCTTAGTAACAGATACTCTCCTTAGTGAGAGTTTATCTGTTATTACCGTAGATGAATACCAAGACACTTCTAGTACTAATATCTCAGCAACAAAAATAGATAAAACACAAATAGAAAATACTATCACAGGAAATGGTTTTATAAGCTCTATTCTAGAAAAAAATCCAAATATATCTATTGATGATGATTCAAAAAGATCCACAACCGCTGGAGAGATAACTCCAGGAAAAATATCTATAAACGAAGCTCCATTTTATCAAAATAACTTTTCCATAGATGGTATCTCAAATAGCTCTTTACTTGATCCTAGCCTAAGTAATACCTTTAGTAAATATGATGTTCCAGGAAATGAAAATGAGATATTTTTAGATCTTGATCTAATTGAAGAGATAACTGTTTATGATTCAGGGATATCAGCTGAATATGGTAACTTTACAGGTGGAGTGATTGATGCAAAAACCATAAGAGCAGAAGATGAACTAAAATATAAAATCTCCCACACCCATACAAGTGATAGTCATACAAAACTTCATGTAAACAATAAAGAAACTTTTGATCAAGCATTAAGTGATTCACAGCAACCTAGGTTTGAGAAGAACTTTTATAATATGTATGTATCTTCCCCAATAAATGAATCAAATGGTTTAATTTTTTCATATAGTAAAAAACAATCAATTATACCAGGTGCATATTTTGATGGATTTAAAGATAAAACTAGAGAAAATGAAAGCTTCTTTGCTAAATGGAGTCACTATTTTGAGGATGATTCTATACTTGATTTATCATGGACATATTCCCCATATGAAAGTACACATTTTATAAAAGATGTGAAAGATTCAGATACAAAAGTATATGGTGGGGGATATAATCTAAAAGCAAATTATGAAAAAAACTATAACTTTTGGAATCTAAAAACAAATCTTGCTTTAAAAGGAAGTGAAAACTCAAGGGATTCTGCAAACTACTATAAAGCTTGGTATAAAAGTCCTACAATGAATTGGGGAGAAGACTCTGATAATGGGGCTAACTACTCAAAAGAAGGGGGAACTGGAAGTATAGTAAAATCCCAAAACTCCCTAGAATATAACCTAAAATTTAATTCAGATAGTTTTGAGTATACTAATATATCTCACAAACTATCTACAGGACTTGACTTAGCCTATCATCAAAGTGAATACAATAGAAAAGAATCTTTTTATGTTTATGATACAGTAGAAAACAACAATCTAATTAATTGTAATGGAGATAATGAAGCTTGTGTTCAAGGGGAGCAATTTTTCACCCAAAGAAAAATATACGATAAGGAACAAACAGAAGTAAATATGGCATCTTCTGGATTATATTTCCAAGATAGATTAGAGTATGAAAGATTTGAATTTACCCCAGGAGTTAGATTTGATTATAATAATTATCTAAAAAATAAAGATTTTGCCTATAGATTAAACTCAAGTATTAAGCCATTTAATACAAATACTACTGTTGTATATGGTGGACTAAATAGATATTATGGGAAATCATTCTTAGGATATAAACTAAGGGAAGCTAGGGATCCATACTATGAGCAATATAGAAGTAGCTTTCAAAATGTAGCAAGAGATTGGGGGAGTAGTTCTGATAAAGAATCAAATAAATATGTTTTTAGTGATCTTAAAACCCCTTATACAGATGAAAGTGTGATAGGATTAAAACAAGATATCTCAAATGCTAGAATTAATCTTAAATATGTAAAAAGAAAAGCAAAAGATAAATTCACTAAACACACAGAAGATTATAAAGTATTTACTATGCCTGATGGAGTTACCCAAGCTTACTATAAACCAATAACTTTTAAAAATGAAGGTTACTCAACAAGTAGAACACTAAGCTTAAATGTTGGTCCAACAAAACCAATAAAATTCAACTCTTTTAATCTTGGATATTCCTTTTCAACTTCTATAAATAAAACATCTGCAAATAGTGATGATTATGATGATTTATTAGATAATGATAGTGATCAAAGCAATAAAATATCATATAATGGAGTTTTTTACGATAAAAACAATATTCCAATAGAGAGTGATCCTAAAAATTTAAATTTACATTTAAATATGGCATTTATTCCTATTGAAGCATTTAATATACCCCTTAGTGTCAATCTAAATAGTGTAATAAAACACCGTTTAGCTTATTCTAAAGTTGAAGACTCTGGTGAGACCACAACCTATCAAGAAAAGTTTACCGACAAAAGTACTATTTCAACTGAAGTACCAGTATATGAAAAAGTAGATTACAAAAGTTCAACTACAGTTGATCTAAAGGCTTCATTTAAATTCAAACTAAAAGAGAAAAATAATCTTATTTTTTCTACAGAGATAAACAATCTGTTTGATAAAGTTAAAAATCTAGAGAATTCATCAAAAAATTATGAAACAGGTAGACAATTTTGGTTTACCCTTACATATAAAAAGATTTAGAGGTTTTGATGGAAAATATTATAGAATGTAAAAACCTTACCTACTATTATGGAAAAAGAAAGATTTTTGAAGATTTCTCTTTTTCTATCTCAAAGGGAAAAATTGTGGGTCTTTTAGGTAAAAATGGTGTGGGTAAATCTACCACCATAAATATACTAATGGGATGTCTTGAGCCTACTAATGGAGAGTGTCTTATATATGGTGAATCTTCCCATAACTTATCATCAAAAACAAAAGAAAAAATTGGTCTTTTACATGAAGGTCATATCCAATATGACTTTATGACTATAGAGCAAATAGAGAGATACTATTCTATGTTTTTTAAAGATAGATGGAAAAAAGAGCTTTATTATGAGCTTGTGGATAAGTTAAATGTACCCTACTCTCAAGTGATAAGAAAACTTTCATGTGGTCAAAGATCCCAAGTAGTTCTAGGACTTATTTTTGCCCAAGATGCTGAGCTTTTGATTTTGGATGATTACTCTTTAGGTCTTGATGTGGGATATAGAAGTCTTTTTTTAGAGTATCTAAAACGTTATGTTATGAAATACAATAAAACAGTTTTAATGACCACCCATGTTATGCAAAATCTAGAAAATATCTTAGATGATATTATTATCTTAGATAAAAAACAAGATATTTTACAATCAAGTCTAGATCAGTTTTTAAATAACTTTTCCCAATATAAAATAGAAGGGATAGATCATCTATATCTAAATACAAATGATACGATTATCAATATTGAGGATTTTGGAAACTATGCTTATGTTTATAGTTTTAAAAACCTTGATGAAATACAAAAAGAATTAGAAACTACAAATACAAAATTTGAAAAAATTACAAAATGCTCTATTAGCTTTGAAGATGCTTTTATGGGCTATACAGGAAGATATTAATGTTTATTCCTATTTTATACAAAGAGTGGATAAAAACTTATAGAATAATACTACTTTTTAGCGTAATCATCGCAGGAAGTATTTTTGGTACATTTATAGATGCAAAAAATAATATGGAATTTAATCATGCCACAAGTGCAATCTTATACATTACCCAAATGGGAAGTTTTGATTTTAATTTGATAAATGATATTTTAATGGTATTTGCCATTGCTTTAGGTGTGGCACAATTTTACCCTGAGGTTTCAAATGGAAGGATTAGACTTTTTTTACACCTTCCTATGGATAAATTAAAACTTATAAGTGTACTAGTTTTTTCTGGTATTTTATTACTTATAGTTTTTTTTGGAATTATTACTTTATTTTATTATTTGATATTAAATGCTTATTATCCAAAAGAGGTGTTTGGGGCTATATTTACAAAACTATTTCCTATGTTTTTAGCTAGCTTATTATATTACCTAACAACGATGCTTGCATTTTTAGAACCAAAGATTATAAAAAAGGCTTTATATGTGATACTTGCTTATTATATTTTGAGCATATATAAACCTATCACTTTATCAGCATATTATGTAAGTGATATATTAAACTATGCCTTTTTAGTGATTATTCTAATCTATATTTTAACATCATATGAGGTTTTTAAATCCTATACAAAGGGGTATATAAAATGATGAAATTTAGAATATATCCTATTATTATCCTTGCTATCTTTTTATTGGCTATCTTTTTACCAAAAACATATAAAGAGATTTTCTCTAGCAAAATAGATAGACAAAGAGTTGTATACTCACCTGTTGAAAAAGATTTTATAAAAATCTCTTCCTTTAGTCAAAAGAATAAAAAAACCATTTATACAAATCTTGATGGAACAAAAGAGTATAGTTTAGATGAATATAAATCAAAACTTCCATTTAGATACTATTATGATCTATTAAAAACAAATAACTTCCCAGAAGAGTTTATGATTTATTCTCAAAATATAAATAGTATAAAAAGTGAAAAAAGTTTTATCAAAATCAAACCAACATTTTTTGAACTAAAAGGGGTAAACCTATATCCTCTTTTTGAATCAAAACCTAAATATTCTGGTTTATCTTTACCTGATGATCTATTTAGATTAGATGAAAATGGGATCACTTTTATCATAAGTGCCACAAACAAAATTGATGAAGAAAAAACAAAATTTTATAATGAACTATTTTTACAAAAAGGTGCATCTTTTCCACTAAAAGAGTTATATGGAACTCCAAGTACAAATAAAGCTTTTGATGAGGGATATTTTATAAGTGATGCAAAGAATCAACTTTTTCATCTAAAACTTATAGAGGGAACACCCCATTTAAATAAGATTGATCTAAAAGGGATAGATTTAAAATTTGCACTAATCAAAGAGGATACTAGAAAAGAATACTATGGGGTTTTAGTGGATAAAAATAGTGATCTGTATCTAATGATGTATGATGATTATGAACTGGTTAAATTACCAATTGATAGCTATGATTATAATACAAAAGATTTTAAAATCACAACAACCCCAATCAATAGAATAATCGAAATCGTACATATAGATGAGCCTAAAAATATGAAAATCACAAAAACCTATGTAACAAATCTAGATTATGAGATCATAAAAGAGAATAGTTTTGAATTTGTATATAAAGGCTCAGCTGCATATGAGAGTATCAAATCTTTACTCTTCCCATTTAGGTTAGTTATTACAAATGCCCAAAGTGCTTATTATAATTTTGAGATAAGGGATTTAAGCAAAAGTGCTTTTATTATAAATCTTTTATTAGCCCTTTGTTTACTAATCTATGTAAAACTATCAAAAAGAGAGATTTTATACCACTTTCCACAAGCTATTTTATTGGCACTTGGAGGTATATACTCACTAATAAGTCTAATACTATTTAATAAACTATTAGAGGAAAAACCATATATGAAAAAAGGAAAAAAATGAATATATTAAAAAAGATCACACTTATACTTTTAAGTGTGACATGTATACTAAATGCAAAACAGCTCCCAGTAGAGCCTTCACTTATCACAGGTGAATTAGAAAATGGATTTAAATACACTATCAAAAAAAATACAAAACCTCAAAACAAAGCATCAATTAGACTTTTAGTTGAAGCTGGAGCTTTAGAAGAGGATGATGATCAAAAGGGAGTAGCTCACTTGGTTGAGCACCTTGCCTTTAATGGAAGTGAAAACTTTAAAGGAAATGATCTTATCAAATTCTTAGAATCAATTGGGGTAAGTTTTGGAAGCCATTTAAATGCAAGTACAGGAACAACAAGAACCCTTTATAAACTAGAAGTTCCAATGGGAAAAGACAATCTTGAAAAAACAATGCTTGTTTTTAAAGACTGGGCAGGTGGAATTGTATTTACAAAAAAAGAGCTTGATAAAGAAAGGGGTGTAGTAGTAGAAGAAGCAAGATCAAGAAACAACCTTAGATATAGAATGTTTTTACAAGCAAAAGATACTTACTATGCAAATTCTAAATATGTAGATAGAACACCTATTGGGGATATGGATATTATTAAAAATATCTCTTTAGAGAGGGTAAAAGCTTTTTATGATGATTGGTATAGACCTGAATTGATGCACTTTGCAATAGTAGGAGACTTTGATGTAAAAAAAGTAGAAAAACTAATCAAAAGCACCTTTAAAGATCTTACAAATAAAAGCACTAGAAAACAAGCTTCAAGATCAGTTCCTATGGTAAATGACACTAGATTTATCGTAGCAAAAGACAAAGAGCTTACAAACTATTCTACAGGTATAAGTTTTTATAAGAATGCCTATAGCACAGATACGGAAGAAAACTATAAAAAAGATTTGATCTATAGTGTTATGGCAAAACTTTTTAATTCAAAAGGTAGTGAACAAAGTCTAAAAAACAATCCAGCTGCAAAAACAATAAATATGAGAATAGGTTATCTAGGGGATAATCTACTAACTTTTAACTTTGGATCATCATTTACAGGTTCAAATGAATTAAAAGCTTTTGAAGAATTAAGCTCATTAATCTACTCAATTGATAAATATGGTTTTGATAAGGGTGACTTTAAAAGAGCTATCAAAAAAATGAGAAAAGCAAATAAAGATGCTTTAAAGATGTTGGTAAATAAAGACTCAAATGCATATGCTGAAGAGATTGTAACCTTAGCGATGTTAGGTGAGATTTTTGTTGATGAAAAATATAGAATAAATTTAAAAGAGAAACTACTTCAAGAGATCACACTTACAGATATAAATAGTGCATTTAGTGATATCTTAAAAAGCAAAAGTAGAATCATCACATATCAATTACCTCTAAATAAAGATATCTCAAAAAGAAGAGTTAAAAAGATCTTAGCAACAGCAAAAGATAAAGTAAAGAAACAGATAAAATCAAAAGATTTACCAGAGAGAATCGTTGATGTAGATAAACTAAAAGCTAGTAAAATAGTTAATGAAAAATACAATAAAAAATATGATTTTTATGAATTTACTCTAGAAAATGGTATAAAAGTTGCCTACAAATTTAATGACTATAAAAAAAACAACGTATCTTTAAAAGCTTTTTCAAAAGGTGGTTTTTCTCTATATGATACGAAAGATCTTACAAATGCACAATTCGCAGTAAAAATTATCGGTAAATCTGGATATGATAATTATAATATCTTAGACTATAAAAAAATATATGGTGATAAAAAGATCAAATTCTCTTCATCCATAAAAAGATATGGGGAGTCTTTTGGAGGATCAACTACCACTAAAGATTTTGAATATCTACTAGAAACTATCTATCTATTTTCTACAAAACAAAGATTTGATGATAATATCTTTGCAAACACAAAACATATAAGCCTAACAAATCTAAAAAAAGAGGATAGAAACCCTGCAAGAAAATTCTCTAAAGAACTAACTTCTTATAAATATAATAATGACAAAAGATTTTTACCATATGATAAAAAAGATATAGAATCTTTAGATAAAAACAAAATGATGGAGATATATAAAGATAGATTCTCTGATATAAATAACTTTATGTTTATAGTTGTGGGAGATATTCAAAAGGATGAACTTAAAAAACATATCACAAAATATCTAGGAAACCTTCCAACAAAAAATAGGGATGAGACTTATAACTTTAGGGGAAATAAACAAGTTCAAGGGAAACATGAATTTATTAGATATTTAAATAATGAAAATATCAGTGATATCTCTTTAAGTTATATAAAAGAGGCTCCATATTCAACACTAGAGTCCATAAAACTTACAGCGTTTACAGATGTATTAAAAACTAAACTAAGAGAATTAATAAGAGAAGAGAAATCTGGTGTTTATGGAATTAGAGTAAGTAGTTCTTTTATAAGAGTGCCTTATGAACATGCTGCTTTAGATATAACATTCTCTTGTGATCCACAAAGAAAAGATGAACTAGTAAAATATATAAATGAAGCTATAAAAGATATTCAAACTAATCTAGTGGATCAAAAATATGTGGATACCTTTATCAAAAAAAGATTGGTAAATCTAAAAGAGGCTAAAAAAAGAGGAAGATTTTGGATATCTCAATTAAGAACTCACTACTACCATGGGGATGATCTAAATAGAATCGATAACTTTGATAAGATAATAAGCTCAATTGATCCTAAAACTATCAAAGATACAGCAAATAAATATTTAGATACAAAAAATATTTTTTATACGGAGTTAAATCCTAAAAATATGAAAAAATAGGATATCTTATCGTGAAAAAATTAGTACTCTTTTTAAGTTTTACCCTTATCATCTCTATACATTTTATAGTGCTTACCTTCTCCTATGAGAAGGAGGAGCCTATAGTTATCCCAAAACCAAAATACTCTAAAGTAAGTGTACAGATAACAAAAGCACAAAAACCAGCTCCTAAAAAGGTGGTAAAAAAAGTAAAGCCCATAAAAGAACCTCTTCCTCCTAAAAAAGAGCCTGTAAAAAAACCTGTAGAGAAAAAGAAAATTGTAAAAAAACCACTTATTAAAAAAACTCCTCCAAAAAAAGTTATTGAAAAAAAGCCTAAATCAATAATCAAAAAAGAGACAAAGCTAGAAAAACCTATTGTGAAAAAAGAACCAGTTAAAAAAGTGCTAAAAGAGATTAAAGAACCGAAGATTAAAAAAACAGAAGTAAAAAAAGAAGTGGTAGAAAAAATACAAAAGCAAAATACTCCACCTAAAAAAGCACAAAAAGAGAGTAAAAAACAAGCGGCAAAATCCCTAGAAAAGTTTAAAAAGTACAAAGAGGATTATAAAACAAAACTTCGTGCTGCAATTGATAAAAATAAAAAATACCCAATAGCAGCAAAAAGATTAAAACAACAAGGTCTGGTGACCATCTCATTTTTAGTTTTAAAAGATGGTGAATTTACAAAAATAAAAATCTTAAAAAGTAGTGGAATTAAAAGACTTGATAAAGCAGCCCTAAAAGCTGTTCAGAACACAAAAAGATTCAAAGCTTTTCCAAAAGAGATAAATAAAGAATCCCTAGATTTTGATCTACCGATTCAATTTGTATTACATAAGAGATAACAGTATAAGCGTATTCTTACGCTCTTTAGAGTTTGGTTCTTTAGTGATTTTTTACAAATCACGCTAAAAGAACTTACAAAATTAAAGGTCCCTTTTTATGGGAACCAGAAAAAGGAAACAAGATGACAAATTCATTAATTGAATATATCCATTTAGGTGGATACGTAATGTATATATTAGTATTTTTAAATATTGTAGGATTAAGTATAATGCTTTACAAAATCATAGAGCTAAAACTAGCCTATAAAAAAAGCTCAAACAATATTCAGCAAATATACAATAAATCAAAAGAGGAAGTTGATAATAGGGAATTTGTAAAAGATTATCTATATCAACAAGCATCAAAAAAACTTCTCTCATACGAATTTGGTATGAATACCATTAAGATTATTGCAACTATTGCTCCTATACTTGGACTTCTTGGTACGGTTATAGGTGTACTAGATGCTTTTACAACCATCTCAAAAACAGGTCTTGGTGGTGGAGCGAATGCTTTTGCTTCTGGTATCTCTTTGGCACTTATCACAACTATTGGTGGTCTTGTGGTTGCCCTACCCCACTATATAGGATATAACTACCTAATAGGTATGTTAACAAAACTAGAAACTCTATATGAAGAGCACCTTATCAAAAAGTTAATGCATGAAAAAATTAGTTAAAAAAAGAGAACATATCTCTATGGATCTTACACCACTGATTGATGTGGTGTTTTTACTTCTTATCTTTTTTATCGTAGCAAGTGAATTTAAAAAAAATGAGACCATATTAAATCTTACTTTGCCAAGTTCTGGCTCTAGCCAAAAGGTACTAGAAAAAAAAGAGATCTCTATTGAAATATCTAAAAATGAGTTAGCTTACAATGGAAACAAATTAAGCTTAGTGGAACTTGAGGATAAATTAGCTACATTAAAAAAAGATATACCACTTACAGTAAAAATAGATGAAGATGTGAAATACAAAAGGGTTATAAAGTTCTTAGATCTTTTAAATAAGTTTGAGCTAAACAATCTGCAATTGATCACAAAAGAGGAAATGAAAAAATGATAAAAAAACTTTTATTTACAGCACTACTTATTGCAAACTTATATGGAGCAAAACAACACTACGTAGCCATAGGAGTAGAACCAAAATATGATAAAGATTTTAAACACTTTGATTATGTTAATCCAAATGCTCCCAAAGGTGGAACTATCAAATTAGCCGCAAAGGGAACTTTTGATTCTTTTAATCCATTTATATTAAAAGGAAACTCAGCAAAAGGTTTAGGATTAGTATATGATAGTTTGATGAGTTCAAGTGAAGATGAACCATTTGTTATGTATCCTTTAATCGCTGAAGCTGTAGAGGTTTCATCAAATAATGACTGGGTGAAATTTTATATAAATAAAAAAGCAAAATTTCAAGATGGCACAGCAATAAGAGCAGAGGATGTAAAATTCTCCTTTGAGACTTTAATTAATAAAGGTACACCAAACTATAAAAAGTACTATTGGGATGTAAAAGATGTGGAGATCATCGACGATCTAACCATAAAATTCAACTTCAAAAAAAATGATAATAATGAACTAGCTTTAATTCTAGGACAAATATTAGTTATGCCAAAACACTTTTGGCAGGATAAAGACTTTTTAAAATCAGACTCAATTATCCCTGTAGGAAGTGGAGCCTATCAAGTGGATAAATACAAATTTGGGAAATATATCTCTTATAAACTAAATCCAAATTATTGGGCAAAAGATCTACCATCTCAAAAAGGAAAATACAATTTTGGGAAAATCCAATATGATTACTATAAAGATGAAAGTGTAATTTTAGAAGCTTTTAAAGCTGGAGAGTTTGACTATAGAGAAGAAAATACAGCAAAAAACTGGGCTACTTTATATAAAGGTGGAAAATTTGATACGGGTGAAATCATAAAAAAAGAAGTACCCCACCAAAATGTTGAAGGGATGCAAGGTATACTTTTTAATTTAAGAAATCCACTATTTGAAGATAGAGAAGTAAGACGTGCTTTAAACCTAGCTTTTGATTTTGAATGGACAAATAAAAGAATATTTTATAATCAATACAAAAGATTAAATTCATACTTTGCAAACTCAGAATTAAGTGCAGTTGGAAAACCTAGCAAAGAAGAGCTTGCTTTATTAGAACCTTTTAGATCAAAATTACCAGCTGAAGTTTTTGGGGAAGCATTTAAAAGTAATGTAACTAAAGGTGATGGAAAACTAAGAAAAGAGCTAAGAGAAGCTATAAAGATACTAAAAAAAGCTGGATGGAAGTTTGAAAACAAGGTTTTAGTGAAAGATGGTAAAAAATTTGAATTTGAAATATTACTTGCCTCTAGTACATTTGAGAGAATTTTAAATCCCTTTATTAAAAACCTAAAAAAAATAGGAATAATCGCAAAACTAAGACTAGTAGATCAGGTATCATATATAAACAAAGCCAAAGAGTTTGATTATGATATGATAATCACAAGATATGGAATCTCTTTATCTCCAGGAAATGAACAAAGAAGTTTTTGGGGAAGTAAAGCTGCTAAAACTAAAGGGAGCAGAAACTATATTGGGATAAAATCTGAAGTTGTAGACGCACTTATAGAAAAAATAGTAGTAGCTCCAACAAGAGTTGATCTTATAACAGCAGTAAGAGCACTAGATAGAGTCTTAACCCATAACTACTATGTAATCCCAAACTGGTATATCTCATCAGATAGAATAGCCTATGCCAATAAGTTTGAACAACCAAAAATAAAACCTAAATATGATATAGGAGTATTTACTTGGTGGATAAAAGAAGAGTTTAGGAAATAGATGTCGAGCTATATATTAAGAAGACTCTTACTTATCATCCCTACTCTACTAGGGATCATGACCATAAATTTTTTTATTGTACAAACTAGTCCTGGTGGTCCTGTGGAAAAGATGGTGATGCAATTAAGTGGAGAAGGGGGAGATGGAACCCTAGAGCGAATCACAGGTAGTGATCAAAGTGATATAATTAATAATTCTAGCTCTACAGATGGAAGTGTAAACAATAACTATAAAGGCTCTTCAGGTTTAGATCCTGAACTTATCAAAGATATTGAAAAACTATATGGCTTTGATAAACCGCTATGGGAGAGATATCTTTTGATGATAAAAAACTATGCCACATTTGATTTTGGTGATAGTTTTTTTAGAAATGCTACGGTGATAGAACTTATAAAAGAGAAACTTCCCGTATCTATCTCCCTTGGTATTTGGTCTACTCTACTAATCTATCTTATCTCCATACCTTTAGGGATAAAAAAAGCTCTAAATCATGGAAGTAAGTTTGATATATATTCATCTACTGTAGTTATAATTGGATCTGCTATCCCGGGATTTTTATTTGCCATACTCCTTGTGATCTTATTTGCTGGAGGAAATTATCTTGATTGGTTTCCTTTGCGTGGACTTGTGAGTGAGAATTTTTCTGAGCTTGCTTGGTATGAGCAAATAGTGGATTATTTTTGGCATTTAGCTTTACCTCTTACAGCTATGGTGATTGGTGGTTTTGCAACCCTTACTATGCTTACAAAAAACTCTTTTTTAGATGAGATATCTAAACAATATGTAATAACAGCAAGGGCAAAGGGGTTAAAAGAGAATAAAGTACTTTATAATCATGTATTTAGAAATGCTATGCTTATTATCATTGCTGGTTTTCCTGCTGCATTTATCTCTATGTTTTTTACTGGTTCACTTTTAATTGAGGTGATCTTTTCTTTAGATGGTTTAGGTTTACTTGGATTTGAAGCAACTTTATATAGGGATTATCCAATTATGTTTGCGACCCTTTATATCTTTACTTTAATGGGTCTAGTGATATCACTTATATCAGACCTAGTATATACTTGGGTTGATCCAAGAATAAATTTTGAGAAGTTATAAAATGCAGAGTATTACACAAAAAAGAATAGCTGTATTTAAAGGCAATAAAAGGGGATATTATTCCCTTTGGATATTTAGTATTTTATTTATAATCACCCTATTTTCAGAATTTATTGCAAATGATAAACCCCTTTTGATCTCCTATAAAAATGATTTTTATACACCAATATTTAATGTTTATTCAGAGCAAAATTTTGGGGGAGATTTTGAGAGTGAGGCTGATTATAAAGATGAATATGTACAAGAGCTTATAAATGAACATGGATATATCATCTGGACTCCCATAAGATATTCCTATGATACTATTAAAACAGACTCGCAAACCTCTTTTCCAAGTCCACCAAGTAGTGAAAATATACTTGGGACAGATGATCAAGGAAGAGATGTAATGGCTAGGATAATGTATGGGTTTAGAATATCTATCTTATTTGGTCTAGCCCTTACAATCTTTTCATCAATTATTGGTGTAGGTGTGGGAGCAGTTCAAGGGTACTATGGTGGTAAGGTTGATCTTTTAGGGCAAAGATTTATAGAGATATGGGCTGGTTTACCTACCTTATATCTTTTAATTATCCTAGCAAACTATATACAACCAACCTTTTGGTGGTTACTTGGATTACTTTTACTATTTTCATGGACAGCTTTAGTGGGAGTAGTAAGGGCAGAATTTCTAAGGGCTAGAAACTTTGAATATGTAAAAGCAGCAAAAGCTTTAGGACAAAGTGATATAAATATCATGATAAAACATATCTTACCAAATGCCATAGTAGCTACAGTAACATTTATGCCTTTTATCTTAAGTGGAAGTATCACTACCCTAACCTCCTTGGACTTTTTAGGCTTTGGATTACCTGCTGGAAGCCCTAGTTTAGGTGAGCTTTTAGCCCAAGGGAAAGCAAATATGCATGCTCCATGGCTTGGAATCACTGCATTTGTAGTGTTATCTTTACTTTTAACACTTTTAGTATTTATAGGTGAAGCATTTAGAGATGCTATGGATCCAAGAATAGCACAAAGATAGGAAGAAAAATTGAAAGATAATACACTACAAATAAAAAACCTAAATATAAATATAGGATCAAAGCAAATTGTCTCAAATTTAAATATGGGTATAAACTCTTCCCAAACAGTAGCCTTAGTAGGAGAGAGTGGAAGTGGGAAATCACTAACAGCCCACTCTATCTTAAGGCTACTTCCACAAAATAGTAATTTTAATCTATATGGAGAGATACTATTTGAAGATAAAAACATATTAGAGCTAAAAGAGAAAGAGCTTTTAAACCTTAGAGGAAACCGTATCTCCATGATATTTCAAGAGCCTATGAGTGCTTTAAATCCTTTACATACAGTATTTGATCAAATTGCAGAGATCATCACTATCCATAATCCCATCTCTAAAAAAGCTTTAGAACAAAAAGTATATGAACTCTTAGAGAAAGTGGAACTTCACAAATATGGTAAATTAGAAAAGATAGCTTCTTCTTATCCCCATGAAATAAGTGGTGGTCAGAGACAAAGGGTGATGATAGCCATGGCAATAGCAAACAATCCAAAACTTCTAATAGCTGATGAACCTACCACAGCCCTTGATCTTACTATCCAATACCAAATACTAAATCTTCTTAAAAAACTACAAACTGAATACAATATGGCGATCCTTCTTATCACCCATGATTTAGCAGTAGTTAAAAAGTTTTCAGATTTTATTTATGTGATAAATAAAGGAAAGATTGTAGAAAACAATTCTACAAAAGAGCTATTTGATAATCCAAAAGATACATATACAAAAGAGTTATTACAAAATAATCTATCAATAAATGAGTTTCAAAAAGAGGGGCGAAAAACACTACTAACAGTTAAAAATCTAAATGTAAACTTCCCAATAACAAAGGGACTATTTAAAAAAGTGGTTGATAACTTTAAAGCAGTTGATAATGTAAATTTTAAAGTAGCCCAGGGGGAATGTTTTGGAGTAATTGGTGAGAGTGGTAGTGGGAAATCTACCCTAGCCCAAGCTATTTTAAGACTAATAAACTCAAAAGGTGAGATCAAATTTTTTGATAGGGATATTCAAGATTTAGAAAAAAAAGAGCTTAGGGAGTTTAGATCAAATATTCAGATTGTATTTCAAGATCCATTTAATAGTCTAAACCCAAGAATGAGCATCTTTAAAATAATCTCTGAAGGGCTTGATATTCACACCTCTTTTACAAAAAAACAAAAAGAAAAAATGGTCTTAGATATCTTAGAAGAAGTAGATATGCCAAAGGATTCTATACATAGATATCCCCATGAGTTTAGTGGAGGGCAAAGACAAAGAATTGCTGTAGCAAGAGCACTTATCTTAAAACCTAAACTACTTATTTTAGATGAGCCTACATCAGCCTTAGATAGACAAGTACAGTTTGCCCTACTTGAACTTTTAAAAAAGATACAAAAGAAAAACGATCTAAGCTATATCTTTATCTCCCATGATCTTGAAGTGATAAAAGGGATCTGTAATAGTGTGGCAGTTATGAAAGAGGGAAAGATTATTGAGCAAAATGAAACCTTAGAGATATTTAATAATCCCCAAGAGAAATATACAAAAAAACTAATAGAAGCTTCATATTAAATGTAATCATTTAAAAGCATAGTTTTGTTATGATACCTTTAAACAAAAAGGGGCACCTCTAAAAAATTAGAGTATTCATAAATAGCACAGAGAAGTGCAAGATTTTAAAAAATAAA
>CAYFGQ010000024.1:0-50296 GCA_964342525.1 uncultured Arcobacteraceae bacterium | reverse complement strand
TTTACTAATTCAGATAACTCTAATACAGATAATCCAGAGATGTATTCTAATACGTCTTCTTTAGAAATTGCCATTTCGTTTCCTTATTATTTTTCTTTTATATTTTTAAAATGTTTGCAATAGCAAACAACAGTTTTTAGCTTTTACTTTTTAACTATTAGTTAATTAAGCAGCCTCTTCTTCTTTCTTCTGTCTAAGAGCGTCAAGCCCAATTGTAAAGTTAGTAAGAGGTGCCATCCATGTAGCAGCAAGCATACCAAGAAGCTCATCTCTAGATGGTAATTTAGCGAATGCCATAACTGTCGCAAGGTCAGCAATTTCACCTTCAATGATACCAGATTTGATCTCGAACTTATCCTTGTTTGCAGTAGCAAACTTATCAGCAACTTTACAAGCAGAAATTTGATCTTCAGACCATAAGAAAATGTTAGTTCCTGATAACTCGATATCACCTAACTCAGCATTTTTAACAGCAACAGTTACAAGTGTGTTTTTAGCAACTTGAACTTTAGTACCATTAGCTTTAGCATCTTTTCTTAGCTCTTCTAATTGCTTGTGAGTTAAACCTTTATAATCACAAACTACAATAGCTTGAGACTCTTTGAACTCACCAGTTAAAAAATCAATTACTTCTGATTTTTGTTGTTTAGTCATTTGTTTTCTCCTTCCAAAACATCCAACTTAAGCAGGACTTACAAAGTACAGGAGTAGTACTTTACCGGCTATCTTCAGTTTTTAATGTAGTGCTTTGAATAACACTCAAACGTGAAGAGTAAATATACTCTTCACTATTGAATGTTAATTATTTAATATCCATTACTTCTAATGTATCCATGTTTACAGATGGAGACATTGTAAGTGAAACAACAGCTGTTTTGATATATTTACCTTTAGCTGATGCTGGCTTAGCTTTGTTGATTGCTGCAGCGAATGTATTGAAGTTTTCTTCTAATTGCTCAGCTGTAAATGAAGCTTTACCAATTCCAGCTTGCATGTTACCTTTTTTATCAACTCTATATGCTACTTTACCACCTTTAGCATCTGTTACAGCTTTTGTAACGTCCATAGTAACTGTTCCAGTTTTTGGGTTTGGCATTAAACCTTTTGGCCCAAGGATTCTACCGATTTTACCAATCATTCCCATTGTATCTGGAGTAGCGATTAATACGTCAAAGTTAATCTCACCAGCTTGAACTTGCTCAACTAACTCATCACTACCAACTAAATCTGCACCTGCAGCTTTAGCTTCGTCTACTTTTGTCCCCTTAGCGAAAACTGCAACTCTAACAGTTTTTCCTGTACCATGAGGAAGTACTACAGCACCTCTAATCATTTGATCAGCGTGTCTTGGATCTACATTTAAGTTAAATGAAACCTCTACAGACTCATCAAATTTAGCAGAAGTTAAACCTTTAACTGTTTCTACTGCTTCTTTTACGCTGTATGCTTTTTCAGCGTCAAATTTTTCTAATAAACTTTGATATCTTTTTGATACTTTTTTCATTTTTCTCTTCTTTCACAAAATTTTTTTAAATTTCTACCACTATTTTGAGCTTTGTGGTCCAGCTTATTGATTTAGAATCTTATAATTCTGTATCGATTCCCATTGATCTACAAGAACCAGCTACAATTTTAGCTGCTTGCTCTTCATCATCAGTATTAAGGTCAGCAATTTTCATCTTAACAACTTCCATTACTTGATCTTTACTCATTTTTCCAACTTTGTTTTTAAGTGGGTTATCACTACCTTTTTTAACACCAGAAACTTTTTTAATTAAGTCAGTCATTGGTGGTTGCTTAGTTACGAATGTAAAACTTTTGTCTTGATAAACTGTGATCTCTACAGGAATTTTAAATCCTGATCCTTGATGCTCTTTAGTTTTTTCATTGAAAGCTTTACAAAATTCCATGATGTTGATACCTCTTTGCCCTAGAGCTGGTCCAACTGGTGGTGATGGGTTAGCAGCACCTGCAGGGATTTGTAACTTTAAATATCCATCTACTTTCTTTGCCATTATTTATCCTTGAGTTTATTGTTAATAAAATTAACTTTTTAATTTTTAGCTAAACGTGCTAAAGGCTAAATATTATAAATAATACTTAGCCTTTAGCACTTAGCACAATTGCTTAAATTTATACTACTCTTTCTACTTGAGTATATGAAATTTCTACCGGTGTATTTCTTCCGAAAATTGAAACGTTAAGTTTTAACATTCCAGATGCCATATCAAAATCTTCTACTACACCATTGAAGTTTGCAAATGATCCTTCATTGATTCTAACCATTTCACCCTCAGAGAATGAAACTTTTGGTTTTGGTGCAGCTCTTTTTTGAACTTTCTCTAAGATAAGTTCAATATCTTTATCGCTTAATGGAGTTGGTTTTTTAGACTCACCAATGAATCTACCAACTTTTGGCATAGATTGAATTCTATGCCATAATGCTGTATCAAGATCGATTCTTGCAAAAGCATATGCTGGATAAATAGGTTTTTCAACTATTGTTTTTTTACCTTTTTTTATCTCAATTAGATCTTCAGTTGGAACTAGTACTTGTTCGATAAGATCATTATCCATCTCATCTTTTAATTTCTCTAAAGCTCTTTTTACTGAAAGTTCACTTCCAGAGTGAGTTTGTATTGCATACCATTTGTGTGCCATCTTTAATCCTTCTTAGTTCATCACTGATGACAGACCAAATGACATCAATGCATCAATTAAAGCTAAAAATAGAGAAATTACTGTAACAACTACAAATACAGAAATATAAGCACTTCTAACTTGCTCTTTTATTGGAAATATAACTTTTGAAAGTTCTTCTTTTGCGTTTCTATAATACGATTTTAAATTTTCCATTTAACGACCCCTTGATAATGAGGTAAAAGATAGAAATAAACCTTAATTCACTTTTATCTTTTACCTTTTTTTAAATATAAAAAATGGCAGGCCAGGAGGGACTCGAACCCCCAACCATCGGATTTGGAATCCGGCGCTCTACCATTGGAGCTACTGACCTAGACCTACCTAAAGCACGAGTGTAAACTCAAGTCTTACGACTTAAGTTTAACTTCTTTATGTATTGTGTGTTTTCTTAATCTTGGACTATACTTTTTAGTAGAAAACTTCTCAGTGTGAGTTTTTGGGTTTTTCCAAGTAGTGTAGTTGATATCACCACACTCTTCACACTTTAGTCCAATTTTGATTCTTACAGCTGCCATAAATGACTACTTATTACTCGATGATGCTTGAAACAACACCAGCACCAACTGTTCTACCACCTTCTCTGATAGCGAATCTTGTTCCCTCTTCAAGAGCGATAGGTGCAACTAATTCAACAGATAGTTTAACGTTATCACCTGGCATTACCATTTCTACACCTTCTTCTAATGCAACTGATCCAGTTACGTCAGTAGTTCTTACGTAGAATTGTGGTCTATATCCACCAAAGAATGGAGTATGTCTTCCACCTTCTTCTTTACTTAAGATATATACTTCACAAGTAAATTTAGTGTGTGGAGTAATTGTACCTGGCTTAACAAGAACTTGACCTCTTTCAACTTCTTCTTTCTTAACACCTCTTAATAGGATACCACAGTTATCACCTGCTTCACCTTGCTCCATCTCTTTTCTGAACATCTCTACACCAGTAACTGTTGTAGTAGCAGTATCTTTGATACCTACGATTTCGATCTCTTCACCAACTTTGATAGTACCTTTTTCGATTCTACCTGTAACAACTGTACCTCTTCCTGAGATTGAGAATACATCTTCAACTGGCATTAAGAAATCTTTATCAGTATCTCTTACTGGAGTTGGGATATAAGCATCTACTTCAGCCATAAGGTTATAGATCTTCTCAGACCACTCACCAGCTGTACCAGCTTTAGCTTCTTCAAGAGCTTGGAATGCAGAACCAGCTACGATTGGAGTATCATCACCTGGGAAGTCATACTCTGAAAGTAATTCTCTTACTTCCATTTCAACTAATTCTAACATCTCTTCTTTATCTTCATCATCAAGTTGATCTTCTTTGTTTAAGAATACAACGATGTATGGTACACCTACTTGCTTAGAAAGTAAGATGTGCTCTCTAGTTTGAGCCATTGGTCCATCAGTTGAAGCGATAACTAAGATAGCTCCGTCCATTTGTGCAGCACCAGTAATCATGTTCTTAACATAATCGGCGTGACCTGGACAGTCTACGTGAGCGTAGTGTCTTGTTTCAGTTTCATACTCAACGTGAGAAGTAGCAATTGTAATACCTCTTTCTCTTTCTTCTGGAGCGTTATCGATTTGATCATAATCCATAGTTGCTTGACCATTTTTAAGCCCTAAACACATAGTGATAGCAGCAGTTAAAGTAGTTTTACCGTGGTCAACGTGACCAATAGTACCAATGTTTACGTGCGGTTTCGTACGTTCAAATTTTTCTTTTGCCATAAGTTTTCCCTTTTAAAGTTTTTAAGCTTTTAAATGCCCTCTTAAGGTGACCAAATCATCTTAAGAGGACATTTAAACTTGAGTTTTTTGTTTATCCTCAAGAGTGGAGCTCATAGTGGGACTTGAACCCACGACCTCTTCCTTACCAAGGAAGTGCTCTACCCCTGAGCCATATGAGCATTTTTAAATGCCATACATTATATTTATAATAGAACAAATTAATAATATTATCAAAAATTGATTACATGAGAGTTACATTGAGAGTTAAATCAAAAGATTTGCGTTAACTCAGCTCCCAGCATCAATAAAATATATATAAAATAAATGGAGCGGGAGACGAGACTCGAACTCGCGACAATCTGCTTGGAAGGCAGAGGCTCTAGCCAACTGAGCTACTCCCGCTCATTTAATAGTGGTGGTGAGAGAAGGATTTGAACCTTCGAAGCCATAGGCGGGAGATTTACAGTCTCCTGGATTTGACCACTCTCCAACCTCACCACATTAAAAAATATATTAATCTGGTCTAGCGCTGGTCTTCATTATGAAGATGGACGCATAAACATAAAATGGAGCTGCTGAGAGGACTTGAACCTCCGACCGCCTGATTACAAATCAGGTGCTCTACCAACTGAGCTACAGCAGCGTTTAAATAACACTTTAACAAAGTGGTGGCGCGGGGCAGAATCGAACTGCCGACACAAGGATTTTCAGTCCTTTGCTCTACCGACTGAGCTACCGAGCCACTGATTTAAACTGTGTTCCTCTGTTAAAGGACTGGAATTATAATGGAACCCTTCTTAAACTATCCTTAATTCATTCACAAAGTTTTTAAATTTCTCTCCTCTTTGTTTATAAGAGTCAAATTGATCAAAAGATGCTGCAGCAGGAGAGAGGATAGAAACATCGTTTTTTTGGGCTATTTGGGCTATTTTTTTAACTGCATTTTCTAGATTTTCACAGCTATTAAAATTTATAGAAAATTTTTCAGATAATTCTTTTAGCCTATTTTCATTTGCCCCAATATTAAAAAGTTCCACATTATATTTTTGTAATTCTTTAAATAAAGGGTTTAAATCTGCTCCCTTATCATCCCCACCAAGAATAAGATTTATCTTTTTATCTTTGTATCCTTTAAGTGCCCAAATAGTTGCATCCACATTTGTAGCCTTTGAATCATCCACCCAAACTCTATTTAGATGATCTTTAAACTCTTCAACCTTATGTTCATCTACTTTAAAAGTATTTATCTTTTCATAGTCTAAATTTAGATTCACAATCTTTGCAACACTTAATGCTAAAAGAGAATCCAATAAAAAAGGTTCATTAAATTTTATCTTTTCTTTTTCTATATTAAATAAAGAACATAATTCATCTGAATCTTCATAGGTAAATAGTTTTGCTTTTGTTAATATATCTTTATATTTAGCTGGGATAATAGCTATATCATTTTCATCCATCATTAAAAGAGGTTTTAATTTAGATTGTTCATACTCTTCAAATGTACCATGC
The DNA here is from genome assembly GCA_964342525.1 of uncultured Arcobacteraceae bacterium. GTDB lineage: Bacteria > Campylobacterota > Campylobacteria > Campylobacterales > Arcobacteraceae. Next base: position 44,347 of record CAYFGQ010000024.1, on the reverse strand, counting down.
CATGAAAGATGATCATCAGAGATAGGTAATAGGATATAAATATTTGGCTTTACAATATTTGTATAGTGTAGAGTAAAAGAAGATGTCTCTAGTATAAGTTTACCTTCTTTTGAAATTTCAGCTAAAGGTGTACCTATATTACCTCCACAATAAAATCCGTCCTCTTCTAAAAGATGATGAATCATTTGTGTTGTTGTGGTTTTACCATTTGTACCACTTATCCAAATGGTAAATTTATCTTTATCTAAAAATAGATCATAATCACTTATGGGTGTTTTTGTATTTTCTACTAGATAATTATGAGGAGGTATTCCTGGACTTACAACTGTTTGTTCACTACTATTTATATCATAAATATCTTTATCTGCATCATCAAATAGTTTTGCTTGCGGATAAACCTCTTTTATAGCTTGTGCTGTTTTTCCCTTACCAAGTACTCTCATATATTTACCTTGTTGAATTGTATTATTAAGTATGTTTGAATTATATAGAAAAAGTAATAAATACTATTTCTATATATGATTATCTAATTTTAAGTGTTAGAAGTGCAAGAAGATTTGTCATAAACGCAATTATCCAAAAACGTACGATAATCTTATTTTCAGCCCATCCCTTCTCTTCAAAGTGGTGATGTATAGGAGCCATTAAAAATACTCTTTTTTGACGTATCTTATATGATCCCACTTGTAGTATTACGGATACTGTCTCCATAACAAATAAGAAACCTATCAATATAAGTAGTATCTCACTTTTTCCTACAATAGCCATATAACCCATAAATCCACCTATAGCTAAAGAACCACTATCACCCATAAATACTTCTGCTGGATGGGAATTATACCAAAGAAAAGATATCAATGATCCAACCATCGCTGCACCTAAGATTGCAACCTCTCCAGTTAGACTAATATTTGGCATAAGAAGATATCCACTTATTATTGAGTGTCCCGTTACATATACTATTATAGTAAGAGTAAAAAAAGATACAATAGAAGGAACTACAGCAAGACCATCAAGTCCATCTGTAAGATTTACAGCATTTGAAGCTGCAATCATTACTAATATCCAAAAGATACCTATAAACCAACCTATATCAAATAAAGGGTATTTATAAAAGGGTACAAAAAGCTCTGTGGTATGATTAGCATAAAATAAAGCCCCAACCACTAAAGCCCCAGCAATCATTTGATAAAATAGTTTCATCCTACTAGATAAACCTGAGCTATTTGAGCTATTCACTATCTTTGAAAGATCATCTTTTATACCAATAAGACAAAATAAACCTAAAGTTAAAATACCCCCTACCACATAAGGGTTATTTAGTTTTGCTGTAAAAAGTATAGCTATTATAGTTGAAAATATAAATACAACCCCACCCATTGTTGGGGTACCTGCTTTTTGCTGATGTGAATCAGGAGCATGTTCATATATAGGCTGACTTGCCTTTTTAGACTTTGCCCATCTTATAAATTTGGGCATTAGATATAAAGTTAATACAAATGAAATAAAAAAAGCGATCCCCGCTCTTATGGATATATACTGAAATAGATTTATATCCATGTGTCTATAAAACCAATAAAACAAAAAATTCTCCAAATAAATTAATAAAATATATTAATAATGTATATTTTTAATAAACGGGAATTATATTAAATAGTTGATGAGTTTTCGATTAGATGGGCATATTTTACAAATTTCAAAATTTCTTTTTGAAAAATTAGTAATATTTTATATATTAATTTAATAAAACATATCTAAACTCCCTTTTTAAGTTTTAGTTAAGCATAAATAACGCTACGCTAAAATTATCTCATATTTAAATTACAAACCAATTTCAGTTTGGTTACAGAGCAAGAACAACTCGTTGTTCTCTTTAGATTTGTTTCTTTAGTGATTTTTTACAAATCACGTTAAAAGAAATTATAAAATTTAAGGTTCCCTATTTATAAGGGACTTATAAAAAGGAAAAAAATGGACATCAAAACCGTTGATAAAGTAAATAAATTCAACGAAAAAAACCAAGTTAGTTTTGCAAGACTTACACTTGCATTATTATTCGTAGTAATTGTATTTTTATGGAGTTACCTATCTCATGGAGATGTTCCAAATAATACTTTTCTAATTATAGGTGCAGTATTTGGTGCTTATATGGCTATGAATATTGGAGCCAACGATGTTGCAAATAATGTTGGTCCAGCTGTTGGTTCTAAGGCACTTACAATTTTTTGGGCGATTGTAATTGCAGCAATATTTGAGGCATTAGGGGCATTTATTGCTGGTGGTGATGTTGTAAAAACTATTAAAAAAGGGATTATTGATCCTGCTTTAATTACAAATCCTGATATTTTCATTTGGGCTATGACAGCAGCTTTACTTGCTGCAGCATTGTGGCTTAATTTTGCGACAAGTGTTGGTGCACCTGTATCAACGACACACTCTATTGTTGGTGGTGTTATGGGTGGTGGTATAGCTGCTGCTGGATTTGCTATTGTATCATGGGGAACTATGGGTAAAATTGCTGCTTCATGGGTAATATCACCAGTATTAGGTGGGGTGATTGCGGCCAGTTTCCTTTTCTTTATAAAGAAGAAGATTGTCTATAAAGATAATATGGTTGAAAGTGCCAAAAAATTTGTACCTATTCTTATTGGTGTAATGGCTTGGGCATTTGGTACATATTTAATGCTAAAGGGTGTTAAAAAACTAGTAAAGGTTGATTTTATCACTGCTGCTATTATTGGACTAGCTATTGCAACAGCTATCTATTTTATAGTAAAACCAATGATTGCTAAAGCAGCAGATGCTTTAGAGAACTCAAGAGCAAGTGTAAATACACTATTTACTATTCCTTTAATTTTTGCTGCAGCCCTACTTTCATTTGCTCATGGTGCAAATGATGTTGCAAATGCAATTGGACCATTAGCAGCTATTAATGATGCTATTATGAGTAATGAGATTAGTAAAAAAGTTGATATTCCATTTTGGGTTATGGCTGTTGGTGCGATAGGTATTGCTATCGGACTTGCTTTATATGGTCCAAAACTTATTAAAACAGTAGGTTCTGAAATCACTGAGCTAGATCAAATGAGAGCATTCTCTATTGCAATGGCTGCAGCTATTACAGTTATCATCGCTTCTCAACTTGGATTACCTGTATCTTCAACTCACATTGCAGTTGGTGGGGTATTTGGTGTTGGTTTCCTAAGAGAATGGTTAGATTCATCAGAAGAAAACTATCTAAGAGAAACTAGAGAAAGATTTAAAGCTGATAAAAAAGAGCTTGAGGCATTTGAAGATGAATTAAAATCTTTAGAAGAGATCGAGAAAAAATCTAAAAAAGAATATGCAAGAATTGTTGAACTTCACCAATTAATTGAAAATAAACAAGAACTTGTAAAAGAAGAGAAAAAAGATTTTAAAGATGCTAAGAAAATCAAATATGTAAAAAGAGATGCTGTTAAGAAAATCATCGCAGCATGGATCATCACTGTACCAGCAGCAGCTATGTTAAGTGCTGGAATCTTCTTCATGATCAAAGGGATCATGTCTTAATCCTCCATATGTAACTAGGTCATAATCCTAGTTACATATTCTAACAACAATCCTTAATAGATATTTAGATAAAATATACCTTTAATTAAATAAACAGGTATATAAATGGCAAATAAAACACTTTTAATAATCACAGATGGTATTGGTTTTAATAAATCATGCAATTACAATGCATTTTGTAATGCTACAAAACCAACATATGATTATCTTTTTGAAAATGCTCCAAACTCTTTAATTCACACATATGGTCTTTCAGTTGGATTACCTGAGGGACAAATGGGAAATAGTGAAGTTGGTCATATGACTATTGGTAGTGGTAGAATCCTTTACCAAGATCTTGTAAAAGTAAATATGGCAATTGAAGATGGATCTATCAAAGATAATAAAATCTTACAAGAAAACTTTGAAGGATCAAGTACAGTTCACCTTTTAGGTCTTTTAAGCGATGGTGGAGTTCACTCACATATCAATCATATCATAGGACTAGCTAAACTTGCTAAATCAGAGGGTAAAAAAGTAAATATCCATGCTATCACAGATGGTAGAGATGTAGCACCAGATTGTGCTAAAAAATATATAGCACAAATTGAAGAGATTTGTGATGAGGATATTTCTCTTGCTACAATTGGTGGAAGATATTATGCAATGGATAGGGATAATAACTTTGATAGGGTTGAAAAAGCTTATAGATCAATCGTAGAAGCTGGAAATAAAACTGAGCTAAGTGCAAGTGACTATATAGACTCACAATATGCAAAAGATATATTTGATGAGTTTATTGAGCCAGCAACTTTTAATTATGCTGGTTTTAAAGATGGAGACTCTGTAGTTTTTTGTAACTTTAGAAGTGATAGAGCTAGACAATTAAGTAAAGCTGTAGCATCAAAAGATTTCTCTGAGTTTACTACACCAGAGCTTAATCTAAAAGTTGCAACAATGACGGAGTATGATAAAAACTTTCCACTTCCAGTACTTTTTCCTAAAGAAGCACCAAAAAATACGCTTGCAGAAGTTATTTCAAATGCAGGATTAAAACAGATCCATACAGCAGAAACTGAAAAATATGCCCATGTAACATTCTTCTTAAATGGTGGAATTGAGCAAGAGTATGAGGGTGAGAAAAGAGTACTTGTGGCATCTCCAAAAGTAGCTACATATGATATGCAACCTGAGATGAGTGCACCAGAAGTTGGTACAATTGTAAGAGACTCAATGGATGAAGAGAATGACTTTATCGTAGTAAACTTTGCAAATGGTGATATGGTTGGACATACTGGTGTATATGATGCAGGTATCAAAGCTGTTGAAGCAGTTGATAAGGAACTTGGTCTTATAATTGAAAAAGCAAAAGAAAAAGATTACAATATTGTACTTACATCAGATCATGGTAACTGTGAGATGATGAAAGATGAAAATGGAAATACACTTACAAATCACACTGTTGGGGATGTATTTTGTTTTGTGATCTCAGATAAAGTTAGTGAGATTAAGAATGGTGGATTAAATAATATTGCTCCAACTGTACTTAAACTTATGGGATTAGAGATTCCTGCTGAAATGGATGAGGCTTTATTTTAATATAAAAAGTTATTGTTAGGGTACCTTAAAATAGGTTCCCTATTTTAAGGAGAGAAAATGATAAACGAAAAGATTTTATCAGATATGAGAAAAGTATCACTATTAATTGTTGAAGATAATGAAGATATTATCAAACTTATTGATAATACTTTTAAGATGTTAGTAAAAGATATCACTTGTGCAAAAGATGGTGTTGAAGGGTTAAATGCCTTTAAAGAAGCTAAACCAGATATCATCCTAACAGATCTTAGAATGCCACATTGTAATGGTGAAGAGATGATGAAACAAATCAGAGAGATTGATAGTGAAATACCAATCATTGTAATTAGTGCATATATTCATGAACTTGAAGATCAATCTTTACCAAGTTATATCTATGAAAAACCAATCGATTTTAAAAAGCTTTTATTAAAAATTGATGAGCTTATCTCAAAAGATTAATATAAACAGGTATAGATGCATTTTTTAGATATTAAACAACTTTTAATTACAGATAATGATAAAAAGCTTGTTGATATTGATTTTAAAATAAACTCCTCTACTGCTTTGATTGGTCAAAGTGGTAGTGGAAAATCACTCACAATAAAATCATTACTAGATATGCTTCCATCAAATTTAAGCTCAAAGATAGATATTGATGCAAACTTTGAACTAAAAAAAGAGAATATTGGTTTTGTACCCCAAAACCCTTTTACCTCACTATCCCCTCTTACAAAAATAGGAAAACAATTTCTGCTAAATAATAAAACTTTAGATGAAAAAAGAAAAATAGAACTTTTAGAATTAGTAGGATTAGATAGCTCCTTACTAAATAGATTTCCAATGGAGTTAAGTGGAGGACAACTTCAAAGGGTTGTAATAGCTATGGCAATTAGCTCAAATCCAAAGATATTATTACTAGATGAGCCGACAACAGCACTTGATACTGATAGTAAAAAAAATATACTTACTTTATTAAATAAACTAAAAAAAGAGTTAAACCTTTTAATCCTTTTTGTAACCCATGATATAAAATCTATAGAAGATATCACTGATGAGATAGTGATCATAAAAAATGGGCAAGTGATTGAAAAAGGTTTTACAAAAGAATTATTGATAAATCCAAAAGAGCAATATACAAAAGATTTAATCAGCTCAGGATTTAATAATAGGAAATATAGATGTTAAAATATTTTATTGGGATTATTATAGCCCTCACCTTAGGTGTATTTGGATGGTTGATTATCCTATATTCACAAATTAGATTTGATATTGATACGATTATAAACTATAAACCAAAACTAAGCACAAGATTTTATGATCAAAATGGAAAACTTGTGGCAAATATCTTTGATAAAGAAAATCGTGTTTATGTTAAATATAATGATATCCCACCACGTGTTGTTGAAGCACTTGTAGCCATAGAAGATACACAATTTTTTGAACACAATGGTATAAATCCTGATGCTATTAGCCGTGCTATTATAAAAGATATAAAAGCAAGAAAACTAGTTGAAGGAGCAAGTACCCTAACACAACAGTTAGTAAAAACTATGGTTTTAACTAGGGATAAAAAGATCATAAGAAAAGTGAAAGAGATACTTTTATCCTTAAGACTTGAGACTATCCTATCAAAAGAAGAAATTTTAGAGAGATATCTAAATCATATCTTTTTTGGTCATGGATATTATGGTATTCAAACTGCCAGCTTAGGGTATTTCAATAAAGATATTCAAGAGTTAAACCTAAAAGAGATGGCTATACTTGTGGGTATCCCAAGAGCTCCAAGCTTTTATGATCCAACTAGAAATCCTGATTTTTCTATGACTAGAGCAAATCAAGTAATCCAAAGAATGTATACTCTTGGGTGGATAAACCAAGAGGAATACCACGAAGCTATAAACCATACTCCAAAAATTTATGATCAAACCCTTACACAAAATAAAGCTCCATATATTGTGGATCATGTTTTAAAAGAGTTAGGCTCAGATATAAAAGATATCAAATCTGGTGGATATAGAATCGATCTTACAATCGACCTTGATGCACAAAAAATAGCTAGGGATGCATTAAAACATGGATATGATCTTATTAAAAAAAGGGATGAATCTCTTGTAAAAAGATATGATCAAAATCTTACTACAGATTCAAAAGCAAAAACTCTAAATGGTGCCATAGTAGTTTTAGAAAACAATACTGGTAAAATCCAAGCAATGGTAGGTGGAGTAAACTACAGAGAATCATCTTTTAATAGAGCAACCCAAAGTCAAAGACAACCGGGGAGTTCCATCAAACCATTTTTATACCAAATAGCACTAAACCTTGGATATGCTACAAATACAAATCTTGTGGATATCAGCCGTACATACCAATATAGAAGTGATACAGATGAGAAAAAAGTATGGCAACCTAAAAACTATGAAGAAAACTTCAAAGGACTAATCCCACTTAGAGAAGCTCTAGTTCACTCTAGAAACCTTGCAACAATTAATCTTGTAACAGATATAGGTATCGATGTAACCTATAAAAAACTTTTAGAGTATGGATTTTCTAGAGATATCCCTTATGATCTATCTATTACCCTAGGGAGTATTGGAATATCTCCATTAGAGCTTAGTAAAATATATACAATCTTCTCAAACCAAGGGGTTCAGGTAGAGCCATATATGATAAGCAAGATCACAAATAAAGATGGTCAAATACTTGGTTTTGAAAAAGATGAAACCATGCTTTTTGAGCCAGAGCAAAGTTATCTTATGACAACTATCTTAAAAGAAACAGTTGATCGTGGTACAGGTAAAAGAGCAAGGGTTAAGGGACTTGATATAGCTGGTAAAACAGGAACTACAAATAACAATATCGATGCATGGTTTTGTGGATATTCACCAACCCTACAAACTTTAGTATGGTATGGTAATGATGATAATAAACCTATGCAAAAATCTGAAACAGGTGGTAGAAGTGCTGGACCAGCTTTTTCATATTTTTATAAACATTATCTAAAAAAACATCCTGAATTACAAAGAAAATTTGTGATGCCAGAGGGTGTAATGAAGGGTAAAATAAATGGTAAAACTGAGTATTTTACCACAACTTCAAAACTATCAGAAGTGAAAGTTAAAACTAAAACAGAAGAGATATTAAATGACGAGATAGCTTTTTAAAAGCTATCTCTCATAAGTAACCCCACAATAACTAACATCAAAATAAAACTCACACTTTTCCAAAACTTTTCAGGCTCCCTTTTTATAAAGGGTGGTTTGCTTTTGTTCAAAAATTTTTTATTAGGAGTTTTTAAATCAAATAAAAACTCAGATATTTCACCATACCTTTTATTTGGATCGATACTAAGTGCTTTTTTTAAACTCTCATCTATCCAAAGGGGCTGCTTGGGATATAAGGAGTTATAGACAAGTTTATTTTGTGCGGATCTTGTGGTAGATTTAGCTATTTCAACACCATAAGGGAGTTTATTTGATAACATCTCATAAACTATTACACCCAAGGAGAAAAGATCAGAGCGATAACTCCCCTCTTCCCCTAAGAAAACCTCAGGTGCTGAATATTGGGCAGTACCTCTTATATGAAATTGTTCTATATAAGTATCTATTTCATTCAGAGCTTTAACACTAACTGCACCAAAATCTATGATCTTTACTGTGCCACTTTTATCTATCATAATATTTGCTGGTCTAAGATCATTATAAACCATCTCTAATCTATGAAAAGATAAAAGAGCTTTTGAGATTTGCTCAGCAATATCACGCACCTCTTCAAGTGTTGGATTAGGATTATCTATCATCCATTGAGCTAAAGTTTTACCCTCTATATATTCTGATACTATATATAAAAAGTTTGACTTTCTATTTGCATTAAAAGGTTTTAATACATTTGTATTATTTATCCTTTTTGCTACCCACTCTTCAAGTAAGAAATTTTCTAGATATGCTTCATCCTCTTGCATCTCTGTAGATGGGATTTTTATCACCACCTTGGTATCACTTTGGATATCTAAAGCTAGATACACATGACTTCTAGGAGATGAGCTTAGTTTTCTAAGTATCTTATATCCATCAAACTCTTCATTATCTTCTAGATAGGGAGGTATTGGTCTATCGTGTAAATGTTGATGTATCTCTTTTATATCTTTATTTGGTAGTTTGTCCACCTTTATAAGTTGGATGGTTAAGTTATCATCACTGCCATTATCATATGCTTTTTCTATGATAATCTTTGCAACCGTATCAAGATCATTGTCATATCTTTTAATACTATCTTTTATAAAGGTTTGATCTACCGATTCATACACCCCATCAGTTGCAAGGATAAAAATATCGTCTTCTATTACTGGTATCTTTTCATAATCAATATTTAACTTTGAATCAATACCTAAAGCACGACCAAGATAACTTTTATCTTCAGATACCCATACCCTATGATCTGTAGTTAACTGTTCAAACTCTTCACCTCTTATTCTAAAAACCCTTGCATCACCCACATGAAAAATATGTGCTGTGGAAGATTTCAAAATAAGTGAGCTAAAGGTACAAACATAACCCTTATCTTTTTCAAGGTGATATAGATCTTTTCTATTTTGTGAATAAAGCCATGAATTTATAGAGTTTATCACTGAAGTGACTGAACGATCCACACTCCAAGATTCAGATGTGGCAAAATAATCATTTAGGAAATTTACCACTGAGAGTTTACTAGCTTCCTGAGATACTTTACTACTACTTATACCATCAGCTATAGCTATGGCTATACCTTTTGTAGTAAGAAGATGATTTGAAGGGATTAAAAGATCATGGAAATCTTGATTGATCTCTTTTCTACCCTTATTTGAGTATTGTCCAACTGAAACTTGAAGTGTATTTTGCATATTTTATTACCAAGATTTATAAGGTAAAAACTTTCCATTCATAGTGATCTTTACCCTATCACCAGCTGGGTTTTCCTCTTTATCTATATCCATAGTAAAATCAATAGCACTCATAATACCATCACCAAATTTTTCACCTATAATCTCTTTGATTGTTTCACCATATACACCAACAATCTCATAAAATCTATAAACAACTGGATCTTGAGGAATATCAAAATCCCAAGTTTTCATTGGAAACTCTTGTAGAGTTCTTGATACTTCAAGGGGTAAACTTAATACCTCACATAGTTTATCCGCATATTCTGGCTTTAAACTATTCTTCCCTAAACAAGCAGAAGTTAAAAATACACTTCCTAGAGCAACTTTATCAGCAATCTCTTCCCAAGATAATCCAATAGCTTTTTTAGCAACAATAATCTCTTCTGTCATTTCTAGTTTAGTCACGATAAATCCTTTTTCTTGTTTATTTTTTAATTTTAGAAATTCTACTTTTAGAACTTTTAAAATTAAAAAAGGAAGTGATTTCACTCCCTTTTTTACTAAACTAATTTTCTTTTAGGACTTTGTTTATAATGTGTATAATAAATCATCATACCAACAAATACTAAACCACCAACTAAGTTACCAAGTGCAACTGGAAGTTCATTCCATAATAAGTAATCAGCAATTGTAAAATCTCCACCCATGATTAAAGAGAATGGGAATAAAAACATATTAACAATTGAGTGCTCAAATCCCATAAAGAAGAAAAGCATAATTGGCATCCACATTGCAAGCCATTTACCAGAAACAGATGTAGAGATCATTGCCCCAACAACACCCATAGATACCATCCAGTTACATAACATACCTCTAATAAATACAGTTAACCATCCATCACCACCATGTGCAGCGTAACCTAAAGTTCTAGCCTCACCAATTGCAGAAACCTTTGAAGCAATAGCACCACCATCAGTGTTAAATCCATAAGTAAAGATAAAAGCCATCATACAAGCAACAGTAAAAGCACCACCAAAGTTACCTAAAGCAACTAATCCCCAGTTTCTTAAAATCTGTCCCCATGTAACACCAGGTCTTTTATCAAGCCAAGCTAAAGGCACAAGTGTAAACACTCCAGTTAGAAGGTCAAATTTCATGAAATATAACATGATAAAACCAACAGGGAATAAACAAGATCCTAATATTGGAGACCCTGTTTTAATAATAACAGTGATCGCAAAAACTGCAGCAAGTGCTAAAATCGCACCAGCCATATACGCTCTGATCAGCGTATCTTTTGTAGACATATAAACTTTTTCTTCACCAGCATCAACCATTTTGGTTGCAAACTCGGATGGATTAATGTAAGCCATCGTAACTCCTTTTTTTTGTATGAAAGAATTAAACCAATAAATGTGAGGAAAAAAATAGGAAGAAAAAAGGATTTGAAAATTTGTTGTATATTTTTTATACAACTGTGATTTTTATTGATATTCTGTATAGAATTTATACACCTTTTTTTTCAATTCAACATAAAATATATTTATAATTGTAAAAATACTTTAAAAGGTTGTATTCTGAAAAAGTCGCTTATATATCTATTTATATTTTTTCTTCTCTCTTTATTTTTTATCATTGCCATAACAGTAAAAGAAACATATAAAGCCCAAGAGAATCTATTTAATGAATCCCTAAAAAATAAAGCAATAAGTATATTTAACCTTATAGTTGATATGAGACATTGGAATGCAGAGTTTGATGGGGTATATGTAAAAACTGAAGAGTTAGAGCCAAATCCATACTTAAATCCAAACTATATAAAATCAGAAAACAATGAAACCCTAGTATGGGTAAACCCAGCATTTATGACTAGAATGATCTCTGATATAGCAAGTGAAAGGGATGGTTTTAGTCTAAAAATCACTAGTAATAAACTTATAAATAAACACAATGCTCCAGATGAAGATGAAAAAAAGATCCTTGATCAATTTGAGAAAGATCCAAGCATACCATACTCTTGGAGTATAAAAGATGATACTTTTAAATTTATGGGTGCATTAAAAACTGAGGAGGCTTGTTTAAAGTGTCATGCCCACCAAGGATATGTAGTGGGTGATATTCGTGGTGGTATTAGTGTATCTTTTGATATCACAGATGAATATAATCAGCTTGAAGCATTATATAAGGACTATAAACAAACCCTATACTATCTGATCATTGCTGCTATTGGTGCTATTATCACCCTATTGATGCATGAGTTATCCCAAAGAAAAAAAGAAAAAGAGATCTCTAATCTTAATATCTCTTTGCAAGAGAAAATAAATGAGCTAGATGAATTTAATAAAACCCTACACAATAAAGTAAAAATAGAGGTTGAAAAACAAAGGGAGAAAGAAAACCTCCTCATCCAACAATCCAAACTAGCAGCCCTAGGTGAGATGATAGGAAATATCGCCCACCAATGGAGACAACCAATAAGTGCAGTAAGTACTATTATGATGAATATCAAATGGACAGCTATCTCAAAAGGTGTGCCAGAAGATTTTATAAATGATAAAATCAAAGAAGCAAATTCACAACTAAACTATATGTCCCAAACCATAGATGACTTTAGAAGCTTTTTTAAACCAGATAAGGAAAAAGAAAACTTTGATATAAAAATAGAGGTTCAAAAAGCATATAAGATTTTAGAAGCCACCCTAAAAAACTCAGAGATAAATCTACAAATATTTACCTCCTCCACCTATGATGTATATGGATATCCAAATGAGTTCTCCCAAGTAATACTAAATATTCTATCAAATGCAAAAGATGTAATTATGGAAAGGCAAATTGAAGAGCCAAGAATAGAAGTAAATCTATATCAAAAAGAGGATCATATATATTGTGAGATTAGCGATAATGCTGGTGGGATTGATAAGGAAAATATTGAAAAGATATTTGATCCATACTTTACTACAAAAGAAAGCCATGGTACAGGTATAGGTCTATATATTGCAAAAGAGATCATAGAAAAACATATGAGTGGACAATTAACAATAGAAAATACAGATATAGGTGCAAAGTTTATAATCTGCGTGCCAGCAGTAAAGGATTAAAATGTTTGATAGATTAAAAAATAAAACCATCTTAGTGGTTGAAGATGAAAAGGTTATACGTGATAATTTAGCCTCAATGCTTAGTATATTTTTCAAAAAAGTATATACCGCTATAAATGGAGAAGATGGATTAGATCAATATGAGCAATACCTACCAGATATCATAATCACCGATCTTAAAATGCCCCACATGGGTGGATATGAGATGTTAAAAGAGATAAATAAAAAAGCAGATGATGTTTTTACCATAATAGTATCAGCCCACACAGATACCGATCTTTTAATAAATGCAATCCATAGTGAAGTGGATAGATATATCATCAAACCGATCAACGAAGATGCCCTATTTGAATCCTTTAAAGCATACTTTGAAAAGATAGATAAGGAAACTCCACAAACAATAAATATAGATGAAAGTACCAGCCTTGATCTTGAAAACTCTAAAGTACTAAGGGATGATGAAGAGATACACCTAAATAAAAAAGAAACTCTACTTTTAAAACTTATCACAAAAAGTCCAGATAAAACTTACTCTTATGAGGAGATAGAAAACAATGTATGGGGAGCAGACGTAATGAGTACTTCTGCGATTAGAAGTGTAGTAAGAGACCTAAGAAAAAAACTTGGTAAAAACTATGTGGTAAATGTATCAGGTACGGGGTATAGATTTAACCCCTAGTACCTATATTATTGCTCTTTAAATTTATTGATCAGGATAAATACCTCATCAAGAGTTTTTTCTATATTCTCAGATGAAATTAATGTCTTCTCGTCATCTCTAGCTTTCATACCTTCACCATAAGAGATAAACTGATTTTGTAACTCACCATAATAAGTTTTAAATCTTGCCCACTCATCAGCTGTGCTGAAACTATTCGCTTCATGCTCTTTTATAAAGCCATCTATATTTGTTTTATGTTCACTATTTAGATCAATAGATGAAGAATTATTATTTACTTGATTTAAAATCGCTTGTTTAGATTTTGCAAACTCTATTTTTAGATTATTCAGCTCTTGAGTAAAGCTAAAGTCCCCTATTCTTTTCTCAACCTCTGGGCTATATTCATTGTTTGCTGCTGCTTTTATCATCTCTGAGGCTACATTATTTGTTTGTATTGCCACATCTTTTGTTTGGGATGCAATTGAAGCATTTTCTTGGGTGATAGCATCTAGATTGTTCATAGCTTCATTTATTTGAGTAAGGCTTAACATCTGGTTTTTATTTGAGTTTGCAACATCATCAATTAAGACTGTGTTTTCTTCTATTGACTTATTTAATTCATTAAAACTCTCATACATTTTTTGGGATAATTTTGCTCCCTCATCTGCTTTTTCATTTGCATTTTCCACAAGATCTTTTATCTCTTTTGCTGCTTCTGCTGATCTTCCTGCTAAGTTTCTAACCTCTTGAGCAACTACAGCAAAACCTTTACCAGCCTCACCTGCAGTTGCTGCTTCTACTGCTGCATTTAAAGATAAGATATTTGTTTGAAATGCAATTTGGTCAATCACGGTAATAGCTTCTGAAATTGCCTTTGTAGATTCACTTATCTCAGACATCGAGTTTTGAGTATCTGTTACAAGCTCAATTCCGCTACTTGCATACCCTTTTGTTTTATTTGAGATATCAGACATTGTGGTAGCTTTATTTGAAGTATCTGAGATACTATTTGTGATCTCATTTATAGCTGCTGCTGTTTGCTCTAAAGAACTTGCTTGATTTAGAGTTGAAGTGTGCAGAGTATTTACATACTCTAAAAGTTCATTTGATTTAGAATCAAGAAGTTTACCATTTTGATTTACCATAGCTAAAAACTCGGAGATATTGATACCTATCATATTTAAACATCTAAGAAGTGTATTTACAATTCCACCCACTTCACTTTTTTGCGCTTTAGTTGTAAAGTCTCTATTTGCATATTGTAGTGAAGTTTGAAAAGAAGTAACAATATTAACTCTTAAGTTATCAATCATATCATTTACGGTATCCCTAAGTTCATTTATATAAACATTATCAGCCTCAGAGTTTATTCTATAAACCAAGAAACCTTTCCCAACCATTTTTGATACAAACTTAGCTTCATTTATCACTTCATTATCATGGGCAAGTCCATCTTTTATCTTAGTGATATTTGTATTTAATTCCTTTGCCATCACCCCAAGATCATCAGAAGAGTCAAGATCAATAAGATCAAGATGTTTTTCTGTTGATGTAAGATAGTTAAAGAACCTCTCCATCCCACCTTTGATTTTTGAAATAGCATCTAAAATATTTTTTTGTATACAATATGAAAAAAGAATTGTTAATATAAAAAACACTATAGGTACTACAATCTCTATAGTTGAGAAATTTTCCACTTTTGAGAAATACATCACAGACATAAATATAAACCCTAAAAAAGGGATTGCGATCAATATCAATATTTTTGTTTTTATTGAAATGGTATTTAAAAAACTTTGCATTACTTATCCTTATTTAATAGGATTCAAAAAGAATCCTATTTTGCTTACAGTTCTAAATATATAAAATCGTTTTCAATCTTACTTTTATATGTTTTAGCACAAGTATAATCTTCACCTATAGTCTCACCAGAACTTAATACTATATCAGCATTATGTAGAGGGCAAGTTACCATATGATCATGTACTAGACCTTCACTTAGTTTCCCTTGTTTGTGAGGACACTCATTTTCTATAGCAAAGATTGAACCATCTTTTGTTTTAAATAAAGCGATCTCAATATCACCAATCACTACTTTTCTTGAACCCATAGCTGGAACATCTTTAAACTCTGTAATTTTTATCCATTTGCCCATCTTATATCTCCTTCGCTTCGTAATTTTCTAAATCTTTTGTATCAATAACAATAGGATTAAACTCTTTAGTAAACCCTTCATCAATAGCTTTTGCCCATGGATCAACTTGTGCTGATTTTTGAGATTCATCAAATCTATCCGCATAGTATTTTCTCTTCTCTTCATCAAACATCACATCTTTAACATACTGTAATCCAACTCTCTCAATCCAGTGTGCAGTTCTCTCTAGATAATATGCATCTTCTCTGTAAAATTGCATATAAGCTTTTGTATACTCAAATAGCTCCTCATCAGTCTCAACCTTACATAATAGATCAGTTACTCTAACTTTGATACCACCATTACCTGCGATATGTATTTCCCATCCTGAATCAACACCAATCACACCAAAGTCTTTGATAGTAGCTTCCGCACAGTTTCTTGGACATCCTGATACTGCAATCTTATATTTATGTGGTGTCCATGATCCCCATGTAAGTTTCTCTAACTCCACACCCATATTCATAGAATCTTGTGTACCAAATCTACAGTATGTATTACCTACACAAGTTTTAACAGTTCTAAGACCTTTAGCATATGCTTGTCCAGATACAAAACCAGCATCATTTAAATCTTTCCACATAGGCTCTAACTGCTCTTTTTCTACACCAAACATATCTAGTCTTTGACCACCAGTAAATTTAATAAGTGGTACATCATATTTTACAGCCACATCAGCGATATCTTTAAGCTCTTTTGGAGATGTAACCCCACCCCAGATTCTTGGTACTACTGAGTAAGTACCATCTTTTTGGATATTTGCTGATACCCTATCATTGATAAGAGCTGATCTTTTATCGTTTTGGTATTTATCATCATTATATTTTACTAGTAGGTAATAGTTAACTGCTGGTCTACATTTAGCACAACCATCCTCAGTTTTCCATTTTAGTTTTTCAAATACATCATATACACTATCAAATTCACCAGCATCGATCTCAGCTTTAATCTCTTTATGCCCTAAGTGTGTACAATCACAAATACCCTCAGGTGTAGAATCATACTCATCACCTAAAGTATTTACTAAGATTTGCTCAACCAAACCTAAACATGATCCACAAGAAGCTCCAGCTTTTGTACATGCTTTTACATCATTTAACGATTTAAGATCTTTATCTTTAATAGCATTTACAACATCACCTTTACAAACACCATTACATCCACAAACCTCTTCATCATCTGCCATAGCATTTACATCATCACCACCATGACCACCATCACCAGAAAGTGCAGACTTTCCAAATAAGATTTTAGTTCTAAGATCAGATATATCTGTTTGCTCTTTTAATAGTTTTAAATACCATGAAGCATCTGCTGTATCACCATATAAAACAGTACCGATAATTTTATTATCATAGATCACAAGTTTTTTATAAATACCAACTTTTTCATCAAGTAAGATAAGCTCTTCAGTAGTCTCATCTCCAAGATAATCACCAGCAGAAAATAGATCTACACCAGAGATTTTTAATCTTGTAGATAATGTTGATCCACCATATGGACCAGTTTCAACGTCTGTTAAAGACTTAGCTAATACCTTTGCTTGCTCATAAAGTGGAGCCACAAGACCATAAGTATTTCCCTTATGCTCAACACACTCACCAATAGCAAAGATTGAATCATCACTAGTTTTTAGATAATCATCTACGATAATCCCTTTTTTACACTCTAGTCCAGCCGCGTCGGCTAAAGCCGTATTTGGTTTAATACCTGTAGCAAATACTACGATATTTGAATCTACTGATGTAGCATCAGAGAAAGTTACCTTTTCAACTTTTCCATCTCCAGCGATCTCTTCAACTGTAGTATTTAATTTAAACTCAATATCATATGTCTCAAGGTGAGCTTGTAAGATTTTACCAGCTGTTGTATCTAATTGTTGAGAAAGGATCGATCCAGATCTATGAACTAAGATAGTTTTGATACCATGCATAGCTATACCATAAGCAGCTTCAAGTCCTAAAAGACCCCCACCAACAACTACAGCTTTTTTATCAGTAGTAATTAACTCTAAGATTTTATCACTATCAGCTTTTGTTCTAAACCCAATAACATTTTCTAAATCACTACCTTTTGTAGGTGGGATAAATGCATTTGATCCTGTTGCAATTAATAGCTTATCATACTCACACTCTACACCAGACTCACTAATAACTTTTTTAGCTTCTTTGTCAATCTTTACGATCTTATCACCCTTGTGTAGTGTTACATCATTTTCATCATACCAAGTTTGATGATTGATAATCGTATCTTCAAAACTCTTCTCACCACTTAGTAGGTAAGAAAGCATGATTCTATTATAGTTAAAGTGTGGCTCTTCACCAAAAATAGTGATCTCATATTTTTCACTATTATGTTCTAGTAGATCTTCGATGGTTCTAAGACCACTCATCCCATTTCCAATTACAACTAACTTTTCTTTGTTCATTTTATATCCTTAGATAAATTTTTTATATTTTATTGTTTGAATTAAATCAAAATAAGTGAGGAAAAAAATAGGAAAATCCTATTTATTTATTCACCTCTTGTTTATTTTTTATACCAACCGTATCACTTTGCTCATTTGTCTCATAAGTAAGTTCACCTCTGATCTCCTCTTCTTTAAACTTTAAACCTTGTGGAACTTTTACACTATAAAGATTCACAGCACACTGTTTAAAGTTTGGCTCAAAAGATTTTGGATCAAACTCAGAGATTGTAAGCTCATTTATAAGTTGTTCTGAAAAGTGAAAAGGAACAAATACACTTCCATCCCTAACACTTTCAGTTACCCTTACAATGATATTACTCACTCTTCCTCTTTTACCACCAATAGTGATCCTATCACCACTTGATACTTTTAGACGCTCTGCATCAATAGGATTGATCTCAACCCAAGCCTCAGGTGCAAGATCATTTAAGATATCAATAGTTTTAGTCTTAGTTCTTGTGTGCCATTGCTCTACTGTTCTACCAGTATTTAAAATAAGAGGAAACTTATCGTTTTTATTTTCACTAAGTGGTTTCCAATCAAGTGGTAAAAGTTTTGCTTTTCCATCATCAGTATTAAAATCAAAACCTTCGCCATAAAGTCTTTTTGTACCTTTTGGGTTAGCTTCGTTACATGGCCATTGGATTCCACCAAGCTCTTCAATAAGCTCATAACTCATACCAGAATAATCACAAAGCCTACCTTCACTCACTTTTTTGATCTCTTCAAATATATCTTTTGTGGAGTTTATACCTTTAAATAAAAGCTCATATTTACCCTCGAAATATTTTGAAAACTCCATCACAATATTTGCATCACTCATAGTTTTACCTAAAGGCTCTACTGCTTTTTTTGCTATATTACAACGTCTCTCAGAATTTGTATAAACCCCATCTTTTTCACTCCATGTTGCAGCTGAAAAAATCACATCAGCAGTTTCAGCCGTCTCAGACATAAAGGCATCTTGAACCACTAAGATTTCAAGCTTAGCAAAGGCAGCTCGGAGTCTTTTTTGATCCACAAAACTTACAAGTGGATTTGTAGCTGTGATCCATAAAGCTTTCACCTCATCACGCTCAATAGCTTCTATAATTTGTGGATATGAATATCCTCTTTTTGTAGGGATTAGATCAACTGGTACATCTATAAGTTGTGAAAACTCCAATCTATCTTGAAGATTTGCAAAGTTTCTATACCCTGGGATTGAGCTTGTAAATCCAAACTCTCTAGTTCCCATTGCATTACATTGACCTGTGATACTAAATGGTGCAGCACCCTCACGTCCTAGATTTCCGGTGATAAGTGCTAAATTATTGATAGAAGATACTGTATCAGTTCCTATTGCACTTTGATTTACTCCCATTGTCCATGCACTTAATGCTTTGTCTGCACCAGCATAAACTCTAGCTAATTCATATAAAGTTTTTACATCTATACCAGTGATATTTGCTACATCTTGTGGAGCATAGTTTTCCATGATATGTTTTTTAAACTCTTTATACCCAGTTGTTCTAGATTTGATAAACTTCTCATCTTCCCAACCTTGCTCCATAATGATATAACAAAGACCATTCATTAAAGCAAGATCAGATCTTGGTTTAATAGGTACAAAGATATCAGCCATATTTGCTGTTTTAGAGTGTCTTGGATCAACAACTATAATAGTTGGTTTTTTACCAGTTACAGCTTTATTTTTTGCAATATGTAGTTTTAAGATTGGGTGATTATCTGCTATATTTGCACCAATAAGCATAATCACATCAGCGTGTGAAAAATCTTCATAAGATGCTGGTGGTCCATCACTTCCAAAGGTTTGTTTATATCCCATAACTGCACTTGCCATACAAAGTGTTGTATTTCCATCGTAGTTATTTGTCTCTAGCCCAAGTTGAACAAACTTTCCAAGTGTATAAAAATCTTCAGTTAAAAACTGTCCAGTTGAGATACAAGCAACTGCACCTTTTCCATATTTAGCTTGAACCTCTTTAAATTTATCACTTGTGTATTTAAAGGCCTCATCCCACTCTACACCTGTAAGTTTTCCATTCTTTTTAAGCATAGGAGTAGTTACTCTGGTTTTAGATGTTACCATCTCATGTTCTGTAAGACCTTTAGGACAAAGTGTCCCTTTAGATACTGCGTGAGCTGGATCACCTTTTGTGTATACAGGTTTATCACCTTGTACACCAATATAAAGACCACAACCAACACCACAATATCCACAAGTACTCTTTACCCATTTATCAACTTTTTTTACTGTTGCTATTTTTCCAAATGTAGCATCATCACTTAGGGAGTATTTTTCCTCTTTTATATCATTGTTTAATATTTTATTTACAAACTTTTTTATCATCATTACCCCCTTTGATTTCCAGCGAAAAAGTTACCTGCAAGTCCTAAAGGAACTGTAGATACATAAAATAAGTATCTTCCTATAAGTTCACTAGCAGTTGCTCCAAGTAAAGATACAAATAAGAAGAAATTAGCAGTGCCAAAACTTCCATTTGCTAAAAATACTATTGAAACAAAAGGTAGCACTACACCAAAAGCTATAAGCATTACATATCTAGCTTTTAGATGTTTTGCAAAGTTTTTATTTAAAAGTGTTTTTGTTTTATTTAATTGATAAAAGTTCTTTTCATCCTCTGATAAATATTTATAAAAACTCTTCTCTTCATTTATAACAAGTACTTGGTATCCTGAAACAAGTAATGCTAAAGAAAGTACACTCATAGCACTTGTTGCATATCCTTGTAAAGATAAAACAAATGCCACTAAAATAAGTCCTAAATATCCAGTTGCAAAAAATCTTTTTGTGGTTGATTCTCTGTTCCATGATGGTCTAGCTTCTATTCTATAGATCATTGATTGGGCATAGATTCCATATATACCTACAAGTGCAGCTATAAGAGTTAAAAGGAAAGTAAGTCCAGAAGTACCACCTATATAAAATAAAGATGAGAGGGAACCAATACCTGCAAATACTCCTAATGCTAAAGCTTCACGAGATAACCACGATTTTTTATAGTTTTTCATAGCAGTCATTGCCATCATTGGTCTACCTAAGTGAAGAGCAGACAAAGGAAGTCCAATTAATGCTGGGATGATCACAAATAAAGAGATCATAAATCCACCAGTAGCAAGATTTGATAATCCAAATGATGATACAAGTTCACCTAAAAATAAAGCTACCATAGCACCCATACTCATTTGTGTAAGTACTGTCATAAATACTAAAGGTAACTCAGAATGAGCTGGTTTTACTATATGCTCATCTGCTGGTTTAACTTCTGGCATATTTTCTGGTAATGTATATCTAGTAGTTGGTTTTGTTACTTCAATATCTGGAAGATGTGGAGCAACTCCCTGCTCTGCCATATCATTTTTAATCCACTCATCTTTATTTACCACTTCTATTTCAATAGCACCAGATGGACAGGCTTGCACACATGCTGGGGTTTGTCCTGCTTCTAGTTTGTCTACACACATATGACATTTTGTCACTATTCCACGATCAGCATTGAATACTGGTACTTCATATGGACAGTTCCATGTACAATATTGACATCCGATACAAGATTCATCTTCATGGAATACTATTCCATTATCTAGTTTTATATATGATTCTGTTGGACATCCATTTAAACAGGCTGGATCGATACAATGGTTACAGCTCATTGAATTAAAAAACTGTGTTACATTAGGGAAAGTTCCCCCTTCCATCTCACCAACTCTTCTCCATTTAATATCAGAGTCATTTCCATTTTGTTCATTACAAGCAGCTTCACAACAATGACAACCAATACAGGCTGTTGCATCAAAGTGGAATCTATACTGCTCCCCCTCTTTAAGCTCAGGCACATCAATACTATAGTTTCCACATTGCATTGATGTTTCAGCCTTGTGATCTATAAAACTTTGTAGAGGTGTTTTTACTTCACTCATTTTATACCTTTATTTACTTCTACCCTTTGCTTAAAAGGGATTTATATTTTAATTATAATTTAAGTATTCGATTTTATATTATACAGAGTATTTTAATGTAGTTTTAATATTTATTGTATATTTAATATACAATTTAGAAGTTTATATTTTATATAATTTTAGTTTTAAAGGCACACCTAGATATATTTAATGTAATTTTAAGCTATAAGATAGATTTTGATTTTATAACTTCACTATCTTCACTGAATTATGATTATAATCTGGCTCTAAGGATTCTTTATCAAGTAGATCATTTGTAAGATAATTTATCTTTCTATCACTTACAGGCATAAATAGAGTTTTTTCCCTTATATCATCTGTTACAAGAGCTCTTGAGATTATACTCCCCCTTACTGAAGTGATCTCTACCCTATCATTATCTTCTATTCCTAAAGCTTTTGCATCTTTCGAATTTATCTCACAAAAGTTTAAGGGTTTAAATTTTAATAGGGTTCTTGGAAGATTTGTTTTTGTTCCACTATGCCATTGATCCCTTGTACGTCCTGTTAAAAGTACAAAGGGGTATTTTAGATTTGTTTTTTCACTTAGTAGTTTATTTTCCACAAAAAATAGATTTGCTTTTTTATTTGGGGTAAAAAACTCTCGATTTTTAAAAATATCTTCTCCCCAAACAAATGGTTTAGTAGATAGCTCATCATAAGATGCATCATATATATTAAGGTGAGGATTTAGTTTTGTCATCTCTTGATATTCAGTAAATATCTCTTTTGGAGAATTAAAATTAAAATCCTCACCAAAACCAAGTTGAAAAGCTAAAAGTTTAAATATCTCCCAATCTGGCTTACAATCAATAGAAGTACGGGTAAGTTTTTCTTGTTTTGTGATTGTTCTATCTAGATTTGTTTGAGTTCCTTCCTTTTCTCCCCAAGGTGCTGCGGGTAGTTTTATATGGGCAAATTCTGAAGTTTCAGAATTATCGTAAGCATTTATCTCCACTACTAAAGGTATCTTTTTTATAAGCTTTTCATTCTTTTGTCTATTTGGAAGATGATAAACAGGATCCGTATGACATATAATAAGTACATCAAGATCAGACTCAAGCATCTGTGTGGCACTTAGTCCCTCTTTAGGATCTATATTTTTGGTATTCCAAAACTCTGAAACCTTTTTTATACTCTCAGAATCAAAATCCATATGAACAGCAAGCATTGTGGCAAGCCCACCAACTTCCCTACCACCCATAGCATTTGGCTGACCAGTTAAGGAGAAGGGACCAGAGCCCTCTTTAAAGATTTTTCCTGTAAGTAAGTGGGTATTTATAATTGCCAAATTTTTATCCACCCCTTGGGCTGATTGGTTTACACCCATTGTCCATGCGGTTATTATATTTTCACTATTTTTATATATTGTCCAAAAATCATCAAACTCTTTTTTAGATAAACCTGTCCTTTTTAACATCTTTGTAACGGCTACTCTTTTAAATTTATTTTTTAAAAGATCAAAATTGTTTACTTTATCTTCTATAAATTTATGATCTATTAGATCCTCATCCAATAATCTTTTAATGATAAGATTAAAAAAGTCTATATCACTCCCTGGTTTAATTGCTAAGTGCATATCTGCAATTTTAGCTGTATCTGTGTTTCTTGGATCAAGTACTATTACCTTTAATCCCTCTTGTTGTGCTTTTTTTATTCTATTATGAAATACCACATGAGCTTCAGAAGTATTTGCACCAACTAAGATCAAAAGATCTGATTTAAAAACATCTTTCATTCTTACAGGAACATAATCAACCCCAAAAGCTTTTTTATATGCAACAATTGCACTTGCCATACAAGTTCTACTATTTGTATCTATATTATTAGTACCGATAAAGCCTTTTACTAATTTATTGGCAACATAATAATCCTCAGTCAATAATTGACCAGATAGATAAAATCCTACTTTTTGTTTTGGGGAGCTTTTAATCTTATTTGCTACTATGCTTAATGCATTTTCCCAAGTGGAGTTATTATAAGGTAGATCTATATTATCTCTTACTTGTGGTCGTAGAAGTCTGGTATTTGTTTGTATACTTATAAGTTCGGAGATACCCTTTGAGCAGACAGATCCTTCATTTATAGGATGAACAACATCCCCTATAAGTTGTTTAGTATCAAATTCTAAACCACAACCAACACCACAATAACCACAAACTGAACGTATCATATTAAATTTATTCCTAACCTTATTATATATAAGCTCACAATTATAATATAAAATGCTAAACAATTATATTATAATAATAGGAGCAAAATACTACTATATCTATATAAAACATACTCTAATGAAAGTTTAAGCTTAAAAGCTACCTTTCATATCTTATATTTGTATTGTATATTAATTCTAATGAAAACTTAAGTTTAAACTGTATATTTTTTATACAATTAATATGTCTAATTTATCTCAATCCATGTTATACTTCTCACATAGAATTTATTTCTTAAACAAAATTAAGGATTTAGGATGAAAAATACAAGTTTTATGAAAAAACTAGTAATCGCAGGTTTAGGTGTTTCTGTAGCAGCTAGTTCACTATTAGCTGAACTAGAAAAGAAGAAATTAAATATTGGTTTTATTGCTCTTACTGACTGTGCTCCAATTGTAATTGCAAAAGAAAAAGGTTTCTTTAAGAAATATGGTCTAGATGTAAAAGTAACTAAAGAAGGTGGTGGTTGGCCAGGTATCCAACAAAAAGTTATCTCTGGGGAATATGACTTTTCACATGCTTTAGCTGGTATGCCAATCGCTGCTACATTAGGGATCAATGGAAACGCAAACCTACAAGCTGTACTAAGCCTTGACTTTAATGGTAATGGTATCACATTTGGTAATGATATCATTAAAAATATGGAGAAATATGGTCTAGACAAAAAAGAAAGACCTGTATCTGCTGAAAGTTTAAAGAAATATATTGATGCAAAAAGAGCCGCAGAAGGTAACAAATACCAACCACTAGATTTTGGTATGGTTCACCCTGTTTCAACTCACAACTATGAGTTAAGATACTGGATGGCTTCTGCAGGTATTGAGCCTGATAGAGATTCAACTATCAAACCTTTCCCACCACCAACAATGCCATCAAACTTAATCGCTGGTAATATTGAGGGTTACTGTGTTGGTGAGCCTTGGAATACAAGAATCGTTCAAAAGAAAAAAGGTTCAGCTCTAGTAACAAACTATGATATCTGGAACAACAACCCAGAAAAAGTACTTCAAACAAGAGCAGACTTTATCGATAAAAACCCAGAGACTACAAAAGCTGTAATGAAAGCTGTAATCGAAGCTCAAAAATGGCTAGATGCATCTTGGGAAAATAGAGAAGAAGCTGTAAAAATCTTAAGTAAAAAACAATATGTAAATGCTCCTAAAAAAGTATTAAAGAAGTCTATGACTGGAACATTCCAATACCTAAAAGGTCAAAAAGCTGAAGATAACCCAATGTTCAACGTATTTGCTAACTACTATGCAGCATATCCATACTACTCACACGGTATGTGGTTTATCACTCAAATGTATAGATGGGGACAACTTGACAAGCCAGTTGATATGAAAGAAACTATTGAAAAAGTTTATAGACCAGACTTATTTGCTGAAGTTGCAAAAGAAGTTGGATATAGCTTACCACCAAGTGCTTGGAAAAAAGATGGTGTAGACAAATACAATATGTTTATGGATGGAAAAGTTTGGGATCCAAACAAAGCTGTTGATTATATCTTCTCTACAGGTATCCATTCATCAAAAGTTTCTAAAGAGGAATTAATGAAAGTAAACAACTGGCAAGTTGTAACTAAACAACCTAAATATGTATGTCCATATGGACCTGCGGGATGTGCTGATCCGAAGTATGTGACAGCAGGAAAATAAACGACAATTTCTTGTCGTTTATCCTGATGGAACTCGAAGGTGATGTGCTTTAGCACCACCGTAGGGCGGAACTAAATAATCGTAAATCTATAGCGGTTTTCTCTCAACCGTTATAGATAAGAAAATAAAAATTTTATCCTTATAAATATCTAGTCGACTTAATCGTATCTTCTCCTTAATAAAATAGAAGACTAGGTATTTATAAGGATAATTAAAAAAAGGATATTTGAGATGAATAAAGAGTTATTAAAGAAAATACTATTACCTTTAGTAGTACTATTTTTTATCATTGCAGTGTGGAATACAATTGCAAGTGTGGTTGAGGATTTTCCAACACCAGTAGATACATATAAACATGCATTTGGTGGAGTTGATGAAGATGGGGATGAGATAGAGGGTGTATTAGAAAACCCATTCTATATTGAAAATGAAGATGACAAAGGTCTTTTTTGGCAAGTAATGAATTCTCTTCAAAGAGTATTTATGGGATTTGGTGCAGCTATCTTAGTGGGTGTACCTATTGGACTTATGGTTGGTATGAGTAAGAACTTTATGTATGCATTAAATCCATATATTCAGATATTTAAGCCTGTATCACCACTAGCTTGGCTTCCATTATTACTATTTGTTTTTCAAGATATTGATGCTACAGCGATCTCTACGATTTTCGTAACATCTATTTGGCCTATTATTATCAATACTTCACTTGGGGTAAATAGCGTAAGTGATGATTATATGAATGTTGCAAAGGTATTAAGATTTACACCTTTAGAGAAAGTTACTAAAATCATTTTACCAGTTGCTATCCCTTATATCTTTACAGGTATGAGATTATCTCTTGGTATTGCTTGGCTTGTAATTGTTGCAGCAGAGATGTTAACAGGTGGTATTGGTATTGGATTTTGGATTTGGGATGAGTATAACAACCTAAACTACTATAACATTATCATTGGTATTATCATAGTTGGTCTTGTAGGATTTATTCTTGATGTTATCATGGGATATATCGCAGACTTTTTTGACTATAGAAAGAAAATATAAGAGGAGATAAAAATGGCAAATAAATTCTTAAGTTTAGAACAAGTAGATAAAGTGTTTCCTCTAGGTGGAGGAAAAGAGTATGTGGCGGTTCAAGATGTAAATCTTGATATCAAAAAAAATGAGATCATCTCTATCATTGGACATAGTGGTTGTGGTAAATCTACACTGCTAAATATGATAGCAGGACTTGATCTAAATACTGCTGGTGGAATCTTCTTAAATAATAAAGAGATCACGGGACCAGGACCAGAGCGTGCGGTTGTTTTTCAAAACCACTCACTTCTTCCATGGCTTACAGTTTATCAAAATATTGAGATGGCTGTAAAAAAAGTTATGCCTGAACTTGGTAAGGGTGATCTAAAAGAGAGAGTTGAGAAGTTTGTATCTATGGTAAATCTTGACCATGCAAGAGATAAATACCCTGGTGAGATTTCAGGTGGTATGAAACAAAGGGTTGGTATTGCAAGAGCATTATCAATTAAACCAGATGTATTACTTATGGATGAGCCTTTTGGTGCACTTGATTCATTAACTAGAGCAAATCTCCAAGAACACCTTATGAGAATCCAACAAAAGGTACAAAATACAGTTATCATCATTACCCATGATGTGGATGAGGCCGTACTTTTAAGTGATAGGGTTGTAATGATGACAAATGGTCCATCAGCTACTATTGGTGAAATCTTAGAAGTAAATTTAGAGAGACCAAGAGATAGAGTTGCCCTACAACAAGATAAAGAATATACAAGATGTAGAGAGGCTATCTTAGACTTCTTATATAAGAAGTTTGCAAAAGATGATGAATAAAAACCTTTAAAACCTACAATTATATATACTCAGTAGATATCCAATATTTATAAGCTTAGTTTATATACACTAAGCTTATATCTAAAATGAATAAAAAATATACCTAGCAAACAAAACGTTCTACATATTTTATAGTATAATTATAAAAACAAATAAAGGTAAAAAATGGGACTACCCGTACTACTTAAAAATCCAAAGATACTTCTAATAGGAGCTGGAAATGTTGCCCTACAAAAAGCAAAAGTATTATCAGAGAATGAAATAGATTTTTTTACAATATCAGATACTTTTATAGAAGAGATTTATAAATACACGAAAGAATACAAACAAAAAGATTTCGAAATAAGTGATATAGAAGGATATGATTATATCATCAATGCAACAGGAAATAAAAACATCACAGATCAACTTTTACAAGAGAAAACAAAAAGATTTTTTCTTCTAAATGTTGTAGATGCTCCAGAGCTTTGCGACTTCTACTTTTCTGCCCTACTAAAGATAGGAAAACTACAAATCTCAATCTCCACAAATGGAGCCTCCCCAATAGTATCAAAACTAATAAGGGAGAAAATAAAAAAAACTATACCAAAAGAGATAGAAGATATCCTAGAAGACTCAATGGCAAAAAGACTTGAGGGTATTATAAATAAAAAGCAAATAAAAGAAGATACCAAAAAAGCCCTATCTAAAGCTTACATCATAGGATGTGGTACAGGTGATGTGGAGCTTCTAACCATAAGAGCATATAAAGCTATCCAATCTCTAGAAGTAGCCCTAGTGGATGCACTTATAAGTGAAGAGATAAAAGAGCTTATCCCAAAAGATTGTAAGATAATAGACGTAGGAAAAAGAAAAGGTTTCCACAAAAAAAATCAAGATGAGATCAATGAAATATTTTATGAAGAGCTAAAAACTGGTAAAAGTGTAGGTAGACTAAAAAGTGGCGATCCATACCTATATGGTAGAGGTGCAGAAGAGGCTATCTATTTACTAGAAAATGGTATAAACAATATAGAGGTAGTACCGGGTGTAACCTCTGCCCTGAGTGGATGTACCAGCTCAGGTATCCCTGTAACCCACAGAGGTGTGGCAAAATCCTTCTCAGTAGTAACTGCACACTTAAAAGATAATAATATAAATCTAGACTGGATAGATTTATTAAAGCGAAAACAGCATACTACTGTAGTGCTTATGGGTGTGTCTAGGGCTACTTTAATTCAAGATGCTGCTAAAGATATTGGTTGTGATATGGATTTACCTTGTGCTATTATTTCTAATGCTTCTAGAGCAAATCAGAGGGTTTATATTGGTACTGTGGGTACTATAGATGAGATTGCACCTAAGGACAGGCAGCCTAGTATTATTATTTTTGGGGAAGTAGTAAAGTTTAGCGAACAACTTCCGCATTTTGTTTCTTCTTTGGTGTGATATTCTAAATAAATATTCCCTTACTAAATAACAATATATCTGTTAAATTTCATTAAGACATTTAAGTCACTGATATGTATAATATAAATGACAAATACTTAGTCTAGGAGAACAATTGGCAGATCATATCAATCCATTTAATGCACAAAATCTAGAAGCAATTTGTAAAGTTTTAGCTGATACAGAAAAAGGTCTATCTGGTTCACAAATAGGATATATTTTACAGGATTGCAAAGTACAAGATACAGATCCATCTGCAACTAAATGGAAACGTTTATATGATGCAATGGCACATAAACAAAACGAGCGTCAAATTGGAAACTTCTTAATAATGTTTATTAATAGAGCAATGAATCCTGTAAGCTACTCAAGGGAAAGAGAAAAATTTAATTGGCGTAGAACAGAATTAAATATAGTTTTATCTTTTTCAGGTTTTGAAGTTGGAGAAGATGGAAGAGTTCGTAGAATCACAAAAGAAACAACATTAAGAGGTGCAAGAGAAAGGGCTGGAGCTCTTAAGTCAAAATTAGAAGATAGAAATGCACATATAGAGATTTATAATTATTGTAAAGCAGAATTATTAGATGAAAACTATTTTCATGCAGTTTTAGAAGCAATAAAAGGTTTGGCTCAAAGAATAAGAGATTTATCTGAATTATCTTTAGATGGTGCAGACCTTATTAATAAAGCATTTTCTATAAAAAACCCTATTCTAGGTATAAATGAATTAGAAACAGAAACAGATAAAAGTGAACAAAAAGGTTTTAGTAATATGTTAGTAGGCTTATTTGGAGCAATTAGAAATCCTATAGCTCATACTCCTAAGAGCTATTGGCCTTTATCTGAACAAGATGCATTAGATATATTATCAACAATATCTTTTGCACATAGGAAACTAGACATAACTAAAAAATATTAGTAAAGATTCTTCCAAGACAAAATAAATTGAGAGTGCGTATAGTTACATCACTTTGATTCCTCATACTTTTTCGACCGGGAAAAAGTGAGAAGGAATCAAAGTAAAATGTTGATCACTAACTCTCAAATAATCTTGTCTTGGTAATAATTTATAATAGCAAAATACATCAAAATCTCCAAACAAACTAACAATTCTCTATATAATATAATTCAATTCTCCAAATAAAAGAATCAAAAAATCAAGCAATAAAAAGTAAAAATAAAACTTAAGTGGAATTCACGTAAATTTTGTTAAAATAAGGATACTTTAAACAAAGGAATTTAATAATGCAAACTTTAACCCTAGAGGTACAAGATAGTTTTGTTCCAGATTTATTAGATTATTTAAAACAATTTAAAAATAAAGTACACATTCAAGAAGATGAGAATCTAAAACTTGATCCATACTTTTATGAAAGACAGAAAAAACTACATCAAATTAGAGATGAAGTAAAAAATGGCAATATGAAACTATTGTCCCAAGAAGAATCAGATAAAGAAATTGAATCATTTTTTAAAGAACTTGAAAATAATTTATGATTATTAAAAGAACAGAAAAATATCAAAAAGAATTATTAGCAATTTTAAAATATATTGCTAATGATAAAATAACCGCTAGTAAAAAATTTAAACAAGATCTAAACGAACAAATTGCACAAATCCCTAATTTTCCATATAAATATAGAAAATCAATTTATTTTGATGATGAAAATATAAGAGATATGATATTTAAGAAATATACAATAAATTATGAAATAGATTTAAATAAAAATACAATATTTATATTTAGTATCTTCAATCAAAACAAACCCTCATAATAATACCAAATATACTAAATCAAAAAATCAAGCAAAAAAAAAGGCTGTGCCAAAAAGCACAACCCTTTTTAAATCTAGAAACCAGTTACTAACAAGAGTAAGTAGTTTTGAATTCGAATGCAGTAGGTCTAGCCTCATCTGGCCAAACTTGAGTTTCGAATTTGTATTGTTGGTAAGTATCAATAAATAATTGAGAGAAAACAGGTTTTAAG
The DNA here is from genome assembly GCA_964342525.1 of uncultured Arcobacteraceae bacterium. Taxonomy (GTDB): domain Bacteria; phylum Campylobacterota; class Campylobacteria; order Campylobacterales; family Arcobacteraceae. The sequence continues at coordinate 12,834 of CAYFGQ010000024.1, read as the reverse complement.
AAATCATTATCTCTAATTAAAGCCTCTAAAGAACCTCTTAAAGTATGAGGTAATTGAGGGATACCTTTTTCTCTAATCTCATCTAGAGATAATTCGAATAAATCCTCATCCATTGGACCAACAGGCTCATAACCATTTTTGATACCATCAAGACCAGCCATCATCATAGCAGCAAACGCTAAGTATGGGCATGAAGTTGAATCTGGGAATCTCATCTCAACTCTAGTTGCTTTTTCACCAGCACCATATGGGATTCTACAAGAAGCAGATCTATTTTGAGAAGAGTAAGTTAAGATTGAAGGAGCTTCGAATCCTGGGATAAGTCTCTTATATGAGTTAGTTGTAGGGTTAGTAAACGCTGCAACTGCTCTAGCATGTTTGAAGATACCACCAACATAGTTAAGTGCCATCTCAGAAAGGTTTCCGTAGTTACCTTCTTTGTAGAATAAGTTTTTACCATCTTTCCATAATGATTGGTGTACGTGCATACCGTTACCATTATCACCAAATAGTGGTTTTGGCATAAATGTACAAGTTTTACCATTTAGGTGTGCTACCATTTTACAAACATATTTATATTTTTGAACGTTATCAGCTGCACCAATGATATCTGAGAATACTACTCCGATTTCACCTTGAGCTTGAGCAACTTCGTGGTGTCCTAATACAACTTCTAAACCAACTTGCTCTAGTACTTGCATCATTTCAGCTCTTAAATCTACCATAGAATCTGTTGGTTGTACTGGGAAGTATCCACCTTTAGTTCTTGGTCTATGACCGATGTTTCCACCTTCGATATCTAAGTTATCTGCCCACTCACCTTCATCTGAAGAAACTTTATAACCAGCTTCATTGATGTTGTCTACGATTTTTACATCATCAAAGATGAAGAATTCGTTTTCTGGTCCGAAATAAGCAGCATCAGCAATACCTAAAGACTCAGCATGTTTTAATGCAGCTTTAGCGATTGATCTTGGACATTTTTCGTATAATTTACCTTCATAAATATCATATACATCACAGAATAAGATTACTGTTGAATCAGCTGTAAATGGATCTAAGAATGCAGTTCCTACTTCTGGCTTTAAGATCATATCTGATTTATTAATTGGTTGCCATGCATCTACTGATGAACCATCAAAAGGCATACCATTTTCTAAGTTTTCTTCATTGATTGCTGAATATCTATATGTTAGGTGATGCCATGCACCTTTAATATCTGTAAATCTAAGATCTACAAATTCTACTTCATTTTCGTTACAAAACGTAAAGAATTCTTCTATACTGTTAACAAATTTTCCCATGAAAATCTCCCGTTTAAAATTTTAGATAGGACAATTGTATCGTAAAAAAATTTATTTGAGATAAAAAAACTGGTTAAAAAGTAACCAATTTTTTATCTCTTGCAAAAAAAGTTGTGCATTTTTTATAACCTATTTGTTTAGCAAGTGTTGTATTTTTTATATACTCATAGCCTATCTGCTCCACACTATGGGCATCGCTAGAGAATGTAATAGGTATATCAAGCTCATATGAAAGCTCTAGTAATTCTTGACTTGGATATTGTTCTTCAATTGGTTTTCTATAACCTGCAGCATTGAGTTCGATCACCATATTTGATTGTTTTATGGCTTTTAATGCATCTTTTGCGATTAGCCTTATATCTTTATTTGGTAAATATTTAAACACTTTTATAAGATCAAGATGTCCTACTATATCGAATTTACCAGTTTTAGCCATAAGTTCTATTGCTCTAAAATACTCAGCCCAGATTTGATCTATATCTCTATTTTTATATTCACCTATAAATTCAGGATTGTCAAATCCCCACTTGCCTAGATAATGAACTGAACCTATTAAATAATCTACTTTAGCATCAGTAATCTCATCTAAAAGAAAATCCCCCTCTATAAAGTCAACCTCATATCCTAAAAGGATCTCAATATCATCTTTATATTTTTCTTTTAGATTTAGGATAGAGTTTTCATAAAACTCTTTTTTATCCATAGTAAGTCTATAACCATCCTCAAAGTTTTTCATAGGAGCATGCTCAGAGAAACCATATACATCAATTCCTAATTCTATAGCCCTTTTAACATAATCCTCAATCTCACCCTCAGCATGATTACATAAATAAGTATGATTGTGTAAGTCTACTCTCATTACTTAAGTAAACCTGCTCCATTAATTGCTGTACTTCTATCTAAAGCATAGATTCTCTCACCATCTTTAAGATCATATTTCCAAATTGGAGCATTTGCTTTAAAATCTTCTACAAACTCATCAATCATCTCTAAGGCTACTCTTCTTTTTGGAGAACAAACAGCTGCAATGTATGAGCTTGTATGATTAGGAACATCTCCTTTACTATGAGCCATTAAAACCACAGCATTTTTTTCACTAGCTTTTTTTTGCCAAGCTTCAAACCATGAGGCTAAAATAGGCTCATAGATATCAAAACTAAGTCCCTCTATACCACCTTCGTCTCTTATAACCCCAACAAAAGTGATGATAGCACCATAATTGTTAAGCCTTTGATCAGCATACCATTTATTGGTGATCTCCTCTACAGGAAGATCACCCTCATGTAATTCTAAGTATTGCATCATCCACCACACACAGGAGGAAGTAATGATACTTTATCACCATCATTTAGTGCCATTGATTTATCTTGAACAAGTACATCATTTACAGCAACTGCACTATTTTGCGTCCATTCATTTAGGCTTTCATCTTTTTTTAGTTCTTCACTAAGCTCAGCTAAACTTTTTACATCTAACTCTAATGGCTCTTTACCTATTGGTCCTAGAAATTCTACTTTTATCATTGTTAACCCTCTTGTTATGAAATATTGGTTATTATACCAAACTAATTTTAAGGACACTTTTTAAAAAAATGATTTTCGCTAAAATAGATTTCATAAATCTACTACCTTTTCACGTATTTTCAAAAAAATATATAAGATCAAATCAATACAAAGCTATTATCCAATATAAAAAATCTTATCCCTCAGATATCAATAAAAAATTTAAAAAAAGAAAAGTTGATGCAGCATTTATAAGCTCAATTGCATCAAGAAATTGTAAAACTTGTTTAGATATTGGAATAGTAGCAAATGGAGCAGTTGATTCTGTATTTGTAATACCAGGATCATATAAGAAAGACTACCAGTCAGACACTTCAAATACCCTAGCAAAAGTGTTAGGTATAGAGGGTGAAGTGGTGATTGGAGATAAAGCTTTACAAAAATTCCATTATGGTAATGAGGAGCTAATTGACTTAGCATTAGAATGGAAAAATAAAACAAATCTTCCTTTTGTATTTGCTAGACTTTGTGTAAATAAACACGATAAATATCTAAATAAACTATCAAATAAATTTTTAAATACAAAGGTATATATTCCACAATATATTTTAGAAAAATATTCTAAAAAAAGTGGCATAAGTAAGAAACAAATACTAAATTATCTTACTAAAATCAATTATAAAATAGAAAAAAAAGAGAAACAGAGTTTAAAATTATTTTTAAAACTATCTAAGGAGATATAGCTTGGGAATATTTGAATCGATCATACTGGGTATCATTGAAGGTTTTACAGAGTTTTTGCCTATTAGTTCTACTGGGCATCTAATTGTTACAAGTGAATTTTTAAATATAGATCAAACAGCTGTAACAAAAGCATATGAAGTGATCATTCAATTTGCCGCTATTTTAGCAGTAGTGATAAACTATAGTGATAAATTTTCTCCTAAAAAAATTGATCTATGGACTAAACTATTTATCTCATTTTTACCAATTGCTGCGGTTGGTTTCGTTTTTGCTGATCAAATCAAAGCTCTATTTTCGGTGGAAGTTGTCGCATGGATGTTTATAGTCGGAGGGGTGATATTTTTAATAGTAGAACGCTTTTATGAAGAGAAAGAGCACTTTATAGATGATGTGGAAAAAGTAACTTATAAACAAGCTATTTGGATTGGACTTGCTCAAATAGCTGCTTTGATCCCAGGGACAAGTAGAGCTGGAGCAACTATTATAGGAGCTATGCTAGTGGGGTTAAATAGAAAAGCGAGTGCAGAGTTTTCTTTTCTATTAGCTTTTCCTGTTATGTGTGCCACAACAGGATATGATCTTTTAAAACATTATAAAGATTTTACAGATGCAAATCTTTTAGTTTTAGGAGTAGGATTTGTAACTGCATTTTTAGTGGCGTATCTTACGATTAAACTATTTTTAGCATTTTTACAAAGATTTACTTTTGTAGCATTTGGTATCTATCGTATTATATTTGGTTGTCTTATCCTTTTGGTAATATAACCTATTTTATGATAAAATCGCGAGAAATTAATAAACATATATAAAGAGAAGAAATGAATTTTATAGAAACAAGAGGAAATGATGGTTCAATGCCATCAAGTGTAACATTTAGTGAAGCTATCTTAAATCCTAGTGCATCTTTTGGTGGACTTTATGTACCAGAGGCACTTCCAACATTAGATGAAGAGTTTATAAACAAACATAAAAATACAAGCTATAAAGAGCTTGCATATGATATTTTAAAACTATTTTCTATTGATATTGAAGATGAAGATTTAAATAATGCTTTAGCACTTTATGATAACTTTGATGATGCTTCAAACCCTGCACCAGTAGTAAAAATAAAAGATGATCTATTTGTAAATGAACAATACCATGGACCAACACGTGCCTTTAAAGATATGGCACTTCAACCATTTGGATCTATTTTAAGTACACTGGCAAAAAAAAGAGGGGAAGAGTATCTTATCTTAGCTGCTACTTCAGGAGATACAGGACCAGCTGCACTTAATACTTTTAAAAATAAAGAAGGTATCAAAGTAGCTTGTATGTATCCAAGTGGTGGTACATCTGATGTTCAAAGACTTCAAATGGTATGTGAAGATGGTGAAAACCTAAAAGTAATAGGTATCAAAGGAAACTTTGATGATGCACAATCTGCATTAAAAAACCTACTTGCTTCACAAACATTTAAAGATGAACTTATCAAAGATGGTATCAGCTTAAGTGCTGCAAACTCTGTAAACTTTGGTAGAATCATTTTTCAAATCATCTACCATGTAAGCTCATACATTGAGCTAGTAAAACAAAATGAGATTACATTTGGTGAATCTATCTATCTAATCGTTCCAAGTGGAAACTTTGGAAATGCTCTTGGTGGATATTATGCTAAAAAAATGGGTCTAGCAATTGAGAAAATTTTAATCGCTTCAAACCAAAACAATATCTTAACAGAATGGATTGAAACTGGTATCTATGATATCAGAGATAAAGAGCTTATCTTAACAGCATCACCTGCAATGGATATCTTAAAATCATCAAATATAGAAAGAGTTATTTATGATATGTTTGGAGCATCTAGAACAAAAGAGCTTATGGATGATCTAAACAATAATAAATACTTTGAACTTACAGCTGATGAAAAAACACAACTTAAAGAGGTGTTCTCAGCTACATTCTCTGATGATAGTTTTGGTAAAAAAGTTATCAAAGATTTTTGTGATAATGGATATCTAATGGATCCACACACAGCAACTTGTCTAAAAGCATATGAAGAGTTAAAAGAAAAGAATCTTAAATCTGTAATGTACTCAACAGCAGAGTGGACAAAATTTTCACCAACAGTATTAGATGCTCTAAATGAAAATGATGAAAAACATCCTGATAGAGTAGCTTTAGATGAGATATCTAAAAAACTAAATATTGAAATCCCTGCAGTGATTGATGAGCTATTTACAAAAGAAGTAAAACACTCTACTGTAGTAGAAAAAGAAAATATTGAAGAGGAAATAGTTAAATTTATTTCAAAATAAAAAGAGTTTTACTCTTTTTATTTTTACCAATTATATTTTTGGTTTATTTTGAGAGATAAGATAGTTAACAACATTTTCAATAAATGCATCATGTTTTCTATCTTTTAAATAAGCGATATAAAGTTTTCTTTTCATTTGCACATTTGGCAGTCTTGATTCATATAAGATTCCAGCCTTTACAAAATCCTCAATAGAATTTTTTGATACAATTGAACAAGTAGGTACGTCATCTTTTGAACTATGAAGTACTGTTTGAATGATAGCTGTAGGTGATGTTGACTCACTAATCATATTAAAACTATCACAATCAGCCATACCAGCTGCATCTAATGACTCTCTAAATAGTTGTCTTGTATATGAGTCTCTATTTCTACATACCCATTTATATGATAATGTATTTTCATCTTTTACACGTTTTGGAATCTTTTGATTTGAGAAAATCACAATCTCATCTTCAATCCATTCTCTATAAATAATCCCATCTTCAAATACAGGACTCTCAATAAGTGCCATATCTACTTTTTTATCTTTTAGAGCTTCAATCCCTTCTTTTGAAACTGCTACTCTTACTGATACATCATTATTAATTTTTGATTTAATATCATTTAAAAACTTTGGTAAGATATAGTTTCCTATAGTAAATGAAGCACAAAATACAAAAGTGATATCTTTATCCATAATCTTTAATACTTCTTTTTCCGCATTTATAACTGCTTTTTCAAGTTTTTGTGCAATATTTAAAAGTTGTTCACCCTCTTTTGTAAGTCTAATACCATTTTTTCTTCTATCAACGATCTTTGTATCTAAATAATCTTCTATATATTTTATCTGTTGAGTTACTGCTGGTTGAGATATACCAAGCTTGGCTGATGCCTTTGAAAATGACTTTTCCCTCACTACGATAAGAAACGTGTGAAGTTTAGAAAAATCCGAAACCATTATAATCCTTTTATAATCAATGTTTATATTTAATTATGCGAATAATAACATTTATTTATAAAAAAAGCAACAAGTATAAGTAATTTGTATAATATTATTTAAATTATGGTATAATAAGTAACATATAAGAAAATTTAGGAAAAAAATGTCAGAAATTCTATCATCTCTTAATCCTTCACAACTGGAGGCGGCAAAACATATTGATGGTTCACTACTTATCCTAGCAGGTGCTGGTAGTGGGAAAACTAAGACTATTACTAGTCGTGTTGCATATCTTATCTCTATAGGGATAGATCCATCATCCATACTGACATTAACATTTACAAATAAAGCCGCAAATGAGATGCGAGAACGTGCTTTATCCCTAATCCAAAATAATACTTACCCACCATTACTTTGTACCTTCCATAAGTTTGGCTTATTATTCTTAAAATTTCACATACATACGATTGGAAGAAAAAACAATTTTGTAATAATTGATACGGATGATAAAAAACGTATCTTAAAAAATATAGATAAAGAGATCACTACATCACTACTAGCGGCAGAGATTTCAAAATATAAAAACTCTTTAGTTACATCAGAAGTAGCCAAACAAACAGCACAGGATAAGCAATTTGCAAAAATAGCAGATGTTTATGAAAAGTATGAAAACTATTTAGAAGATAATAACCTTGTAGATTTTGATGACCTATTACTTCTTACATATAAAATTCTTAATGAAAATAAAGAGATTTGTGAACAAACAAGTAGTAGATACCAATATATTATGGTAGATGAGTATCAAGATACAAATGAACTACAATACAAGCTACTACGAAAATTATGCTCAACCCATACAAACCTTTGTGTAGTTGGTGATGACGATCAATCAATTTATGGATGGCGTGGAGCTACAATTAAAAATATTCTAAACTTTGCTGATCAATTTGAAAATACAAAAGTTGTAAAACTAGAAGAAAACTATAGATCAACCGATACAATTTTAAAATATGCAAACAATCTAATTGAGCACAACCGTGATAGAGTTGGGAAAAAACTAATAGGTACAAGATCTGAGGGAAATAGTATCAAAATCTATGAATCTTCAGATGAAAATGAAGAGACAAGAAAAATAGCTGATGATATTAAAGCACTTATTTTAGCTGGTGAAAACCCGAGAGAAATTGCAGTGCTATTTAGAGTAAATGCACTATCTCGTTCCCTTGAAGAGGGTCTAAATAGAAATGGGATCAACTACCAACTTATTGGTGGTATGAAATTCTATGAAAGGGCAGAGATAAAAGATCTTATTGCTTATTTTAGAGTTATCACAAATGCTAATGATGATTTTTCATTTAAAAGAATTGTAAATAAACCTAAACGTGGTATAGGAAAGACTACAATTGATAAGCTTGAACTATATAGTGTAGATAATAAAATATCTATGTTTAATGTGATAGATAAATTATCTCCCGATGATCTTACAGCAATAGTAGGGAAAAAGAACTCTAGAACACTAAAAGTATTTGCGGCATCAATCTTTGATCTTCAAGAGATACTTGAAAACTCACCTATGAGATTTATTGATGCCTTTGAGGAGACTTTTGATTTTAAAACCTCCTTTGATACAGCAGTAGATGGACTTGATAGAAAAGCGAATATTGATGAGTTTTATGGTCTAGTAAGGGATTACTTTTTAGAACATCCTGATTTAAAATTAGAAGACTTTTTAAATGAGATCTCACTGGAGAGTGATCAAGATGCCATAGTAAATGAATCAATCTCATTAATGAGTATCCATGCTTCAAAAGGACTAGAATATAAACATCTATTTATCATAGGAATGGAAGAAGGATTCTTTCCAATAATTGGAGATGGAAGTGATATAGAAGAAGAACGTCGTCTTGGATATGTATCATTCACAAGAGCAAAAGATGAACTAACCCTTAGTTTTGTACATAGTAGATTTTATAAAGGTAAAAGGGCAAACTTATTAAAGAGTAGATTTTTAACAGAATCTGGGCTTATAAAAGGATCACTAATCCTAGAGAAAACAAACAACTCATTTTCAAAAGGTGATTTAGTAAACCATAAAGTATTTGGTATGGGAAGAATCATTAGTGTAAATAAAGCAGGAAAAGATTTAAAACTAAAAATTAATTTTGGTGGTAGTAAAAGAGATATATTATCCTCTTTTGTTGAAAAGATATAAAAGCTATTTATTAGCTTTTATATCTTCATTAAAATAAATTATTCTAACAAACTTCATTAAATTAAAAAGAATAGGAAATCATGAACAGACTTTTTGTAGTAAATAAACCAATCTTTAAGGGTTCGAACTCTTATCTTGGTAAAATAAAAAGAAAATATAAAGTGAAAAAAGCTGGTTTTTCTGGTACTCTTGATCCCTTTGCAAGTGGTTGTTTGATAGTTGCATTTGGAAAATACACTCGTCTTTTTAACTATCTAAATAAAACACCAAAAACTTATAGAGCCACTCTTTGGTTAGGAGTTCAGAGTGAATCTTTAGATATTGAAAATGTAAATTCAGTTCAGATTATAAAAAAGCAAGTCTCTAAAGAAAAAATTGAAGAAAATTTAAAAAATTTACTAGGAGAAATAGAGTATATTCCTCCTAAATTTTCTGCTAAAAAGATTGATGGGAAAAGAGCCTATGAATTAGCTCGTGATGGTAAAGAAGTTGAACTAAAAAAGTCAAAGATGAATATTTTTGATATAAAACTTATCTCTTATTCTCATCCATTTATTACCTTTGAAGCTACAGTAAGTGAAGGCTCTTATATTAGAAGTTTAGCCCAAATACTTTGTGAAAAACTAGAAATAAAAGGAACCCTTTCATATCTTAAAAGATTAAACGAAGGTCAATTTAGATTTGATAATGAAAAGGCACTAAATCCTCTAGAATATTTAAATCTTCCTAGAAACACTTATACTGGTGATAAAGAGTGGTTTGAGCTTGGACGTAAATTAAATATCAACTTCTTTGAAAATAAAAATGATGGGGAATATTTAATAATATTTGATAACTTCTTTAGTATAATCAAAATAATTGATAATGAACCAAAATATGTAATAAATAAGATAGAACTATGAACAAATACAAATCCTATGCCAAAGTAAATATATTTTTAAAAATCTCAGGAAAAAGAGATAACTACCATACTTTAGTATCTAGATTTATGAGAGTAAAAAATCTATATGATACTATAGAGTTAATTGAAGATAATCCAAATAAATTCAATCTAATTGGCAAATTTGGTTGTGAATTAGAAAAAAACACCATGTATAAAGCTTATAAACATCTAGAAGAATTATCTCCAAAAGTAAATGAGCTATTTTCTAAATATTCTGTAAAAGTAGATAAAACTATTCCAGAATTTGCAGGTCTTGGTGGAGGTAGCTCAAACGCTGCTTGTTTACTAAATATAATAAATGAAAAATGTGAACTAAATCTATCAAAAGATCAATTATCACAAATAGGAGTAAAAATTGGTGCAGATGTACCATTTTTTGTATATGAGTATGATAGTGCAAATGTGACAGGTATTGGAGAGATTGTAGAAGAGTTTAAAGAGGAAGTTTTAGATATAAAAACCTTCACACCAAAGATAAAATGTCATACGGGTAATATTTTCACACTTTTTAGGGAAAAATATTACAAAGAAATTTCTGATAAAGAAGCTAAGAAATTACTAAAGATAGATAGCAAAAGTATAATAAATAATTTTTTAATTGATGAAGCAAATGACCTATTTTTACCAGTAAAAGAGTTATATCCAGAGATAAAACAATATATAAAAAACAATAAAACATTCTTTAGTGGTAGTGGTAGCTCACTATTTTGGATCGAAGAAAAATAGAGGATAAAATGGCAAAAAAAGAAAATAATAATTCACCAAAGTCTTTTTTAAATAAAAAAGCATACCATGACTATACCATAGAAGCTACCTTTGAAGCAGGTATTGTTTTAGAAGGGAGTGAAGTAAAAGCTATACGTGCAGGAAGAGTAAATATAAAAGAGAGTTTTATACGTATCATTAAAAATGAAGTATTTTTACTACATGCTCATATCTCACATCTTGAAACAGCACATAGTACATATAGACCAAATGAAACAAGAGATAGAAAACTTCTACTTAATAGAAAAGAGATAGATAAACTTTTTACAAAAGTATCAAAAGATGGATTTACAATAGTTCCATTAAAACTATATTTTAATAAATACAATATCTTAAAAATACAAATAGGCCTTGCAAAAGGTAAAAAGAATTATGATAAACGTGAAGATCTAAAGAAAAAAGATCAGGAGCGCGATACTCAAAGAATATTAAAGGCTTGGAATAGATAAATTAGTTTGTAGCTTGATAAAGTTGGTATGTTAGTAGGTTGCCTTACGGCAGTTTTAAATAACCTACTAACTTATCAACCTATGAACTTACTAACCCCTATTACCAGTTAAAATAAGCTCCATAGTAGTAACCTTCAATATCGATATTTGCTTTTACACTAGATTCATCAATTTCTAAATTTTCTTTTCTAATACCAGCAACTAAACCAGCATCAAAACCTACTCCAAGTTCAAAGTTATATACAATACCTATCTTTGTATCTTCAAAACTATTATCACCAATACTTAGTCTTAATGTTTCATATTCTACATCTGGAAGAAATGGAATAACAGAAGTTGATAATTTAATCTTCGCATATCCCATAGGAACAGGAACACTAAAATCTTTTTCTGAACTATCCGCCGCACCATTTACAGTACCCGCTAATTTGATTGAACCATCTAAGTTTTTAATGGCAATACCACCATCAAGATGAACGAAAGGAATTAAAATACCTTCTGAAAATTCATAATATAAAATATAATCTGTTTGATTTAATGTCATATTAGTTGTAATAGTACCAGTAAAGTTTTTACCAGCAAATGATACCGCATCAACTTTTGATGCATCAAGTTCTAAACTTGTTTGAATAATTTTAGCATTAGGAATAATTGGAACTGGGTGTTCAAAAGATAACCACATATAATTTGTGCTTTCTGTATCACCAAAACCTAAGTCATCCTTAAGATCCATATTTGTTGGAGTTCCTGATCCATATTGGAATTTACCAGTCATCTCTGGTGACCATCCTGCAGCACCTATTTCAACACCTAAGAAATCTGCATTTGCAGCACTAGCTAATAGTGATGAAGCAACTGCAATTGAAAGTAATGATTTTTTCATTTTTTTAACCTTTATAGTCATTTGAGAAAGATTATACCATAAAAAGTTAAAAAATAATATTTTAAATCTTTAGCATCTGCTTGCAAGCTTAGAGTTTTATTAAATTTATAGTTTAGAAATTAAGCTTTATTTTATAGCTTGTTTGATATTATTAGTACGATAAGTGACGTAATAGTGGCTTGTATCTTAGAAAATTTTAGGAGGAGATTGATGCAAAACGGTGCACAAATTGAGTATGATTACTCAGTTGCAAAAGCGTTTACGTTTGCAACAATTCTGTTTGGTATCATAGGTATGACAATTGGTGTTGTACTTGCGTTTCAATTGGCGTATCCTGAGCTAAACTATTTAGCTGGGGAATATGGTACTTTCAGTAGGCTGAGACCTCTGCACACTAATGGTGTTGCTTTTGGTTTTGCGCTAAGTGGTATCTTTGCTTCGTGGTATTATATCGGGCAAAGAGTTTTAAAGGTTTCTTTAAAAGAATCTCCATTCTTAATGGCAGTAGCGAAGTTACATTTTGTTTTATACTTCATTACAATTCTTTTAGCAGTTGTTACTCTATTCATGGGTATCACAACTTCAAAAGAATATGCTGAATTAGAGTGGCCTTTAGATATTTTAATTACAGTTTGGTGGGTACTTTATGGGGTATCTATTTTTGGACTTATAGGAATTAGAAGAGAAAGAACTCTATATATTTCTATTTGGTATTTCATTGCTGGTTTCTTAGCTGTTGCAATGTTACACTTATTTAACTCTATGGCAATCCCAACTGGTTTAGTTTCTGGTTATGGTGATTGGTTCCACTCTG
>CAYFGQ010000023.1:0-51309 GCA_964342525.1 uncultured Arcobacteraceae bacterium | reverse complement strand
AACAATTCCTTTAATTAATTTCAATCTATTATTTATGTGCTTATCTGTAAGGCTAATTGCAGTCAATTGGTCTATGTTCTTGAGTTTTTGGTGATAATTTTTATCTTTTGAAAGCATAGCTATGCTTTTTTTGAAAACATAGCTATGCTCTTCGAGGTATAAACAAGCACAAAGGATGAAAGATGGTAGTAAATACAAATGTCGCTGCTCTTCAAGCGCAAGAGGCAGCATCAGGTACAAACAGTAGACTTAATTCTTCTTTGGAAAAATTAAGTACGGGTTTACAGATAAATAAGGCGAGTGATGACGCTTCTGGTTTAGCTATTGCAGATAAACTAAGAACTCAAGTAACATCACTGAATCAATCGGTAGATAATGGTAACTCGGCAGTAGCATTAACACAAATTGCAGATAAAGCTATGGCAGAGCAATCTAATATCTTAGATGTTGTAAAACAAAAATTAATCCAAGCAAAAACAGCGACAACCTCTGAAGAGGGTAGAACTGCGATTGCAAAAGATGTAAGTAAATTACTTTCTCAATTAGATAACATTGCGGCTCAAACGAACTACAATGGTGAATATCTATTACAAGGGAGTAATACAGACACTGGAGCTGTTCAAGAGATGAAGTTCCAAATGGGTGAGTTATCTGGAAATACAATTGATATGGCTGCAGGAAATGTACAAGCTAATACAACTGGATTACAGTTAGATACTCTTAAAGGTTATCAAACAGGTGCTGAGTTAACACAAGAAGCAGCTGGTACACAAATGCAGGTAGTTGATGATGCATTAAATACACTGAATGGATGGAGAGCTGATTACGGTTCAACTCAAAATCAGATCGAGTCTAGTACAAGAAATTTAATGACAGAAGCGACAAACCTAAGTGCGGCAGAGTCAGTAATTAGAGATGTAGACTATGCAAATGAGAGTGCAGAATTCTCGCAACAAAACATTATAGGGCAAGCTGGTACTTATGCTATGAGTCAAGCAAACTCTACACAACAGAATGTTCTAAGACTATTGAGATAATAGAATTGGACTAATGTAGCAAGATTACTACTTTAGTAGTAGGCTTACTACAAATTTGGAGATCGGCTAAAATTAAGTTTTTAGTAGTAAAAGAGGTGGTTACTTTAGTAACCAGTTGGTAGCCAAGCTACAAATTTCTTTGAAAGTTCTATATTCAGGCACTAGTAAAGGATAATTTATTTTCTCGAAGAGGCATAAGGAAGATTAGAGCTGTATCTTTAAAAAAATTGGTAAATATAATTATAAAAAACGGATTCCTAATTTACTGGGTTCGTTTTTTATAAATGACTTTTTTAAATAATTATTATTAAGGTAATAAGCAAGTGTTGTTTTAATAATAATTAGACAAAAGGAGTAAAAGATGATTGTAAATAGCAATATTGCTTCATTACGAATTAATGAAGCAGTATCAAACAATGCAAACAACTTGAATGGCTCCATTGAAAATATAAGTTCAGGGCAAAAAGTATCTAAAGCTGGTGATGATGCATCAGCATTATCTATTGCTGATAAATTAAGAACGCAAGTATCTTCATTAAATCAGTCTGTAGATAATGGTCTTTCAGCTGTTGCAATGTTGCAAATAGCTGATAAGGCGATGGCTGAACAATCAAATATATTAGATGCAATAAAGTCTAAACTAATTCAAGCAAGAACAGCCACAACAAGTAAAGAAGGACGTACAGCAATAGTAAAAGATATAGATAGATTACTTTTTCAGCTAGATAATATAGCCTCACAGACAACCTATAATGGCACAAATCTATTGCAAAAATCAACAGGTGATCCTAGTGCAGTGGATGAATTAAAATTTCATATAGGTGAAGCTGGGGCTAGTACTATTTCTATAGATACAGATGATATTCAGGCAAATACTGAAGGACTTCGTCTGGTCACCTTAAAAGAGTATAGAGATGGAGATGATCTAACACCTGAGAGTGCAGGTGAACAATTACAAGTGATTGATAGTGCTTTAAGTAAATTAAATCAGTATCGATCAGAATATGGTTCCACCCAGTTACAAATAGAATCTAGTACAAGGAATATGATGACGGGGGTTACAAATCTAAGTGAATCTGAATCGGTGATAAGGGATGTGGATTTTGCTGAAGAGAATGCTGATTTAGTGCATGATCATGTTTTAGCTATGACAGGTGGATATGCAATGAGTCAAGCTAATAGCATGCCACAAAATGTTTTATATTTATTAAGAACGTAAAGAAGAAATGATAGAGATGAATGGATAGGTAATGGTTGTAAATACAAATAAAAGTGGATTAATTACACAAGAAGCTTTAAAAAATACCTCTAGTAGATTGAATAGTTCCTTAGAGAAAATAAGCTCTGGACAAAAAATCAATAAAGCTAGTGATAATGCATCAGGATTAACCATTGCCGATCAACTTCGGACCCAAGCCACCTCCTTGGATCAATCGGTCGCAAATGGTAATGCTGCAGTTAGTTTCTTACAAATCGCAGATAAAGCCATGTCCGAACAATCTAATATTTTAGATACCATAAAACAAAAACTTATTCAAGCAAAAACCGCCACCACTAGTGATGAGGGGAGAGAAGTTATTGCAAAAGATGTATCAAGATTATTAGAACAGCTTGATAATATTGCAGCATCTGCAAATTATGTTGATGAACAAGAACACTATATGCTTCAAGCCAATAGTGATGATCAATCCCCTTCAACAACATTTTCTTTTCAATTGGGTGAAAAAAATACCAATACTATAGATTTAGTAGGTGGAAGTGTGCAAGCAAATACCGTCGGCTTGGATCTTGTAGATTTAAAAGGTTTTAGAACATCTGATGATTTGACCCCTGATTCTGCAGGGGTGATGATGGGAAAAATAGATGATGCTATTGATAAATTAAATGGATGGAGAGCAGAGTTTGGATCTGTTCAACTTCAAGTGGAATCTAGTACTCGAACTATGATGACAAATTCCACAAATATTCAAGATTCTGAGTCGGTCATTCGTGACGTTGACTTTGCTTCTGAGAGCTCAAATTTCTCTCAACAAAACATTATTAATCAAACTGGTACATACGCTCTTAGCCAGGCAAATTCTAATCAAAATAGAGCGCTGCAGCTACTACGGTAGCGCACTTTCAGCAAATTTTAAAAAATACTCTCCATTTCTCTATATTAGATGATTTTTAAGCAAATCATAAGAAATGTAATGTTACAATTTATTGTTCTGGTAATGATGGGAAATAAAAAGGATTCATTATGAGAGTTAACACAAATGTAGCTGCGCTACAGGCGCAAGAATCGGCTCAATTTGTTAATGGTAACCTTAATAGCTCCCTAGAGAAGTTAAGTTCAGGTTTAAGAATTAATAAAGCATCAGATGATGCTTCTGGGTTAGCAATTGCTGATAAATTAAGAACTCAAGCGAGTTCAATTAATCAAGCGGTTGATAACAGTAACTCTGCTGTTGCAATGATGCAAATAGCAGATAAAGCGATGGGTGAACAATCTAATATTTTAGATATCATCAAACAAAAACTAATTCAAGCATCTACTGCTACTACTAGTAGTGAAGGTAGAGAGGCGATTAGAAAAGATATAACAAAACTTGCACAACAATATGATAATATCGCTGAGCAAACAAACTACAATGGAATTTACCTACTTCAAGCAGGTCAAAATAGCCAAGGTGGTGCAGCTGAGCAAAGTTTTCAAATTGGTGGTGAAGCTGGTACAACAGTAAAAATCGAAGCGGGTGTTCAATCTAACTCTACAGGAGCTGGATATGAAACATTAGGTGAAATTCTTTCACTAGCTGAAGATGGTTTAACAGCAGCAGCGGCAAGAGGTTATATGTCAGGGGTTGATACGGCGTTGAATACGCTGAATAGCCAAAGAGCAGAATTCGGTTCTAGCCAGATTCAATTAGAATCGGCTACAAGAAATCTGATGACGCAAGAAACTAACATCAAAGCGGCAGAGTCTGTGATTAGAGATGTTGATTATGCAGCAGAGAGTGCTAGTTTCTCACAACAAAACATAATTTCGCAAGCGGGAACATATGCAGCCAGCCAAGCGAATAGTGTACAGCAAAATGTTTTAAGGCTATTGCAGTAGTCTTAAATTCATAATGTTGTATATTAAATTTGTTATTGCAATAACAAACAAAATACAACCTATTTTATCAGAAACTCTCTTAAAAAGTCTGAGGCTTTCAGCTTTAGACTTTTTAGTTTCTACTTAGCTAATTTATAATATTATCAATTATACAATCCAAATTATGTAATAATGTTCGCAATTTAATACCTTATTTCATAATCTGGAGTACGTAAAACAATTATAAATTGGAGATACTTTGGGCATTTTAACACTAATAGTAATAACTTTAGCACTTTCATTATTTTTAAATTTAATTTTAAAAAGAATTAATATTTCACCTATTGTTGGATATATCTTAACAGGATTTTTAATTTCCCTTGGGGTAAATCACACTGAAAACATAGATCCCCATGTTCTAAGTGAACTAGCAGAGTTTGGTATAGTGTTTTTAATGTTTACTATTGGATTGGAATTCTCTTTACACCATATGAAAAGTATGAAAAAAGAGGTTTTTGTATATGGTGCTTTACAAGTTATTTTAACAGCAGTATTTTTTACCTTAATGGCAAATAATTTTTTTGGCATAGATTTAAAAACCTCTATTATTATAGGACTTGCTTTAGCTTTATCTTCAACAGCTATTGTTTTAAAGGTTTTAAATGAAAATGGGGATATTCATAGACCTTATGGAAGATATTCTTTAGGGATACTGTTATTTCAAGATTTAGCAGTGATCCCAATCTTACTTATGATCTCATTTTTTAGCTCATCTGGTGAGACATCTTTAAGTGATCTTCTTATCAATACATTTCTCTCTGGTGCTATAGTTATCTTTATACTTTTTGTTGTGGGTAAATATCTTACAACAAAGTTTTTAGAGTATGTTGTGGATTCAAAAACTGAGGAGCTTTTTATTATAGGGATTTTACTTTTAGTATTGTCTGCTTCATGGCTTGCTCATGCTTTTGGTTTTTCATACTCTTTAGGAGCTTTTATAGCAGGTATGCTTATTGCTGAGACAAAATATAAACATCAAATAGAAGCTGACCTTGTACCATTTAGGGATATCCTTTTAGGTCTTTTCTTTATCACTGTGGGTATGCAGATGAATTTAGAGGTGGTACTTGATAATTATCTACTAATTGCAGCTTTAACAGCAGGTATTCTTTTTGCAAAAGCTGTGATAATTTATCTAATAGTTGTAAGTTTTTCATATTTTAAAAGGGCTATTAAAACCTCTTTAGCATTGGCTCAAGTGGGTGAGTTTTCATTTGCTGTATTTGCTCTTGCCAAATCAAATGAGCTTATAGAGGATGAGCTTTTACAGATTTTACTTGCAGTTGTTGTAGTTTCTCTTATTTTTACATCTATAGTGATTAGATATGTAAGACCATTCACTGATTATTTATTTAAAGAGCCAGATCCAATTGATCCAGCACCAATGGTGTCTGCTGGATTTGATAAACATATAGTTGTGTGTGGATATTCACTTCTCGGTCAGCAGGTAGTAAAAGAGTTAAAGATCAAAGGTGTACCTTATGTAGCTATAGAACATGATAGAAATCATGTAAAAGAAGGACTTGATAAGGGTGATAGTGTGATGTTTGGAAATGCAGCATCAAAAACTTTGCTTGAAGCTGTATCCATTAAAAAAGCTACAGCAGTTATTATTGCTATTGATAATGATGAGAAGATTAGACTTATTTGTGAAGCTATACACTCTATAGATGAAAATATTGATATTATATTAAAGTATTCTCACGAAGAGCAAAGAAAAGATTTTGAGAGTTTAGATATTAAATCATTTACAAATGAAAACGAGATGCTTTCTCGTGTACTTGTTTATGAAGCTGTTAAGTGTGAAATAGGCCTAAGTTCTTATTGATAACTTATCTTCATTTTGCATAGCTTCATTTAGGGCAAGTGAAGCTTTTTTAAGAAGTCTATCTTTAGTATCAATTGCCACACCAATTGAGAAGGTTGTCACTATTTGTTCATTGTTCATGGTGATAGTTAGATTCTTTAAAAAGGCTATGATATCTGGGTAAGAATCATTTATAGATAATAATACACCGATTCTAACACCTGAGAGTCTATATATCTTTCCACCCATAAGTTTTTGTTGTACTTTTTGTGATATGGCTTTAAAGTACATATCTCCTGCTGCAAAACCAAATCTTTTATTTACATATTGTAGATTGTCTAGGTGTATTTCCATAAAGGTTAATTGATCATCACCTTTATGAAGAATATCTTTATTTAGTTTATGTATATTTTCTAGTTTAGTTACACTATCTATATAAAGCTCTCTATTTTTAAGATAACCTATAATGATATTTTTGATATTTTGCTCTATAAAGGCTTGATTTGATTTAAAGATATGATTAAATGTCTCTTTGTATATCTTTGGATATGTAAAATCTATGGAAAAGTTTTCAATTAGAGGTAGTGAGAACTTTTCATACCCTTTTAATAATTTTGTATTTTTATTTAGATTTTTTATGGTAGCCACGGCTAAACCAAAAAATAGCTTTTGGCTTAATAGGTGAGAGATCTGTTTGGTGATAAGTTTATCATCTAAACCATCTTTATTTAAAATATCATTTACAAGATTTGATATCTCTGCATTTATCTTTGATTTTTGTTCCATATGTTTAAATCTAAAATACTCATGCATATTTGCTAAACCAATTGATTGGTATTCTTTATGGGTGATATTGTGATTAAATATCTTTAGAGACTCCATATAGTGTTTACCATAGTTGTATTGAAGCTCTTCAAAGATAAATTTATAATCCTTCTCAAAAATAGTTAAACCATTTGTTTCCACAAAAATATAATAAAACTTTTTACTATGCTCTATAGTTTTTGGAGTATGTAAGTATGAATAATATAAAGAGATAGATAAGTATAGTTTAGAATACATACTAATTAAGTGGGATGCTAACTTATTTTTTTCAATATAGTTTACAAGTTTTACAATAAACTCATCCATATTAAGATCTGTTTCTTTATTTATAAATCTACCTAAGATTATATCCATAATTTTTAGTTTGAAAAATTCTAAAGTATCATTATTTATTTTTTTAGAGTCGGTTAATATTACTCCTATTGCTAAAAGATCTTTTTGGGCTATTTTTTTACTAAAAGTCAAAATATGGTGGATTAACTCTAAGTTATCATAGTTTAGATTATTTCCTTGTAGAATAAAGTCGTTTATTACACTATCTGCTTTATATTGGAATGATACTTCATCAAATGGCTTTGTATAAAGATATGCAAAATTGTTTAATAAGAGTGTTCTAAAATGTTCAATGTTTTCAATATGTAAATCTTTATTAAAAAAGCTACAGTATTTTTTATAAAGGTGGATTAGATTTTCTATTTTATGATTTTCAAGATCAAGTTTATTACTAAAGCCACTCTCAAGTTTAGAGAACATAGTTAAAAGCAAATATGAAACATTTGTTAAAAAGTGTAAGAAGTAATCTTCTTTTCTCTCAGGTACATTTCCAAAATCACTATCTTGACAAAGCTCAAACCCGCTTATTTGTCTCTCAAAAAGATATACATATTCATCAAGTACAAATTCAAACTCTTTGTTTTCTATTGTAACAAAATTTATATGGGCAAATCTAAACATTAGTTGCCCTTGAATATTGTTTAATATAAGTATCTTATCCTCTTCTAAAAGAACAGTAAACTTAAGCATATTAATACTTTCAGTTACAAGTTCAATAATATAAGGGATAGTCTTTTTTCTATGTATATCAAGTGCATTGATACTACATAGGGATGTAAGTAGTTCTAATAGTTTTGTATAAAGTGAAAAAGTAAGATGAAAGTTTTCTGGAGACTCTTCAAACATCATACTCATTTTCATCTCATATTCACGGAAAAGTTTTGAAAGCTCATCCATTGAATAACTATTATAATCCTCAAAGATATGGTATATTACACCTAAAGATAGAAGATTTGTGATTGTTGTAAGTTGTTCAAAAAATAGGGTTGAACTATTTGATGTGAATTGTTTTAAAAGTTTATCTATTTCATCAGCATAAAACTCTTTAAATTCCATATTTTCATTTATAAGTTTTAGTAGATCCTCTGGTAGATCTGTGTTTTCGTTATATAATTTTTGTATGAAATCAAATACAGTAATAAAGCTATTCTCTTTGGAATCAATAAGAGAATTTTTTTTGATCTCTAGGGAGTATTTTTCAATAAGGTCTTCAACTTCATAATTTTTATCTTCAATATCGAACATGAAATTATCAAGTTTTGAATCATCATATAACATCATAAGTTATATTTTATCTAAAATATATTAAAAACTATCTGTTGTAATTTTTTAGTGATTTTTAAATTGTAGTTTATAAATAAATCCCTTGTTTTTTAGTTCTTTTATTATATTATTCAAGCCATGAATAAAAACTATATAGCTAAAATACAAAATTTGGGACTTGATTTTAAGGGTAAAAAGCTATTTGAAAATTTAAATTTTGATATATTGGAAAATACAAATAGTGCAATATTAGGAAGTTCAGGAGTTGGAAAATCAACCTTACTCAGATGTATAGCCGATCTTGAAAAAGAAAATATCACAAATGGACAAATGGTATTAAAAAAAGATACAAATATAGCATGGCTTAGTCAAGAAAATTCCTTATACCCTTGGCTTAGTATTTTAGATAATGTTCAACTATATAATCATCTAAAAGGAAATAAAACAAAACAAACTTTAAAAAAGGCAAAAGAGCTTTTAGAACAAGTTAATATGTTAGATCATATTGATAAAAAGACTTATGAACTCTCTGGAGGACAAAAACAAAGAGTAGCTTTAGCAAGAACACTTATGAGTGATGCAAATTTAATTTTAATGGATGAACCTTTTTCAGCACTTGATGCAATTACAAAAATACAATTACAAGATTTGACCTGTCAATTACTAAAAAATAAAACTGTAGTTCTTGTAACCCATGATCCTGGGGAGGCTATAAAATTGACAAATCATATTTATATTTTAGAAAATCATCCCGTAAAGATAAATAAAGTTGCCTCCTTAGAAGGTGATTTACCCCATAAAATATCAAATGAAAAGTTATGGGATTTACAAGAGAAATTGATATCTAAATTGAAAGAAAACAATGTATAAAAAAACTTTTAAAGTATTACTACCTATACTATTTCTATTGATTTTGTGGCAGAGTGTTATTGTGGCTTTTGATTTGCCTCACTATATGTTACCCAAACCTCTTGAAGTGTTTTCCAAACTTATAAATAGTTATGACTTACTTTGGGAACATACTTTAGTAACACTTTTAGAGATAATTGTAGGTATAGCTCTTGGTTGTTTTTTTGGTCTTAGTTCAGCATTTGCTCTATTTTATTTTAAAAGAATTGAGAAGTATTTACTTCCTATACTTGTAATATCTCAAGCAATTCCTGTGTTTGCAATAGCACCACTTTTAGTTTTATGGTTTGGTTATGGTATGGCTTCTAAAATAGCTATGACTGTGATTATCATATATTTCCCAATAACAACAGCTTGTTATGATGGTCTTAAAAATACTCCAAAACAGTGGCTTCAACTTGCCCATACCTATAAACTATCAGCTTTTCAAATTTTATATAAGGTACGATTCAAAGCAAGTTTACCATCTCTTGCTTCAGGAATTAAAATAGCTGTTTGTATAGCACCTATTGGAGCAGTTGTTGGTGAATGGGTTGGTTCATCCAAAGGACTTGGTTATTTGATGCTTCATGCAAATGCAAGGATGCAAATTGACTTAATGTTCTCTGCATTATTTATACTAATTGTGCTCACTTTAAGTATCTATTTTCTTACTGATTTTCTAACAAAAAAGCTTATTCCTTGGGCTTCACATTTACATTAAATTATTAAGATTGCTTATATTGACTTGAATTGTTTATTGTGATAGAATTCACCTTTTAATACATATAGGGAGCTTATATTATAGGCTGAGAGGAAGTTAAAAACTTCGACCTTTGAACCTGATTTAGGTAATTCTAACGTAGGGATTTGTTTTTACAAATGTATTTTATACTTCAACTTAGTATATCTTTATATTAAAACACTTCTCTTCTTATAAAAAACAAAAGGAGAGTTATGACAATCACGCAAAAACTTATTGAAAATTCTCAACCACATTGGGATAATTATATCCAACATGAATTTGTACAAAAACTAGCAAATGGAACACTTGAACTTGAAAACTTTCAACACTATTTGATGCAAGATTATATTTATCTTTTTCATTATAGTAGAGCCTTTGCCCTTGCTATGTACAAAAGTGAAAATTTTGAACAAATGAATTTTTCACAACAAGCCTTAAATGCAATATTAGATGAGATTCAATTGCATATAAATTATTGCAAAGAGTTTGGAATAGATGAAAAATCAATCTATGAACAAAAAGAATCTGCTGCTTGTATTGCTTATACTAGATATATACTTGATTGTGGAATGAATGGAAATTTAAGTGAACTTTACGCAGGTATAATACCTTGTTTTTTAGGTTATGCTAAAGTGGCTGATTATATTACTTTAAACAACTTAAGCGTGGAAAATAATCCATATCAATCATGGATAGATATGTACTCTTCAAAAGAATATCAAGATGCTGCAAATAATGCAACAGAATTTTTTGAAGGATTATGTAAAGATTCTTCTTTAAAACAAATGGAAAAAATACAAGATATCTTCACAACTGCAACTAGAATGGAAATATCTTTTTGGCAAATGGGTCTAGACCTATCGTAAAAAACACATAATTAAGGAACATTATGAAAAAAATATTATCGAAAATAACACTAAGTTTAATGCTTTTAAGCTCAAGTGCTTTGGCACAAAGTGAAAAAGTAACTCTACTATTAGACTGGTTTATAAATCCAGATCATGCAGCTATTATAATAGCACAACAAAAAGGCTTCTTTGAAAAGAATAACCTTGAAGTAGAAATCATAGAACCAGCTGATCCATCAATGCCACCAAAATTAGTAGCAGCAAAAAAAGCTGATTTAGCAGTTGATTATCAACCACAGCTTCAAATGCAAGTGGCAGAAGGTTTACCATTAGTTAGAATAGCTACACTTGTAAACTCTCCACTTAATAGTTTAGTTGTTTTAGAAAACAGTGGTATTGAAAAAATAGAAGATTTAAAAGGTAAAAAAGTAGGATTTTCTGTAAGTGGTTTTGAATCAGCGTTATTAGATTCTATGTTAAAAACTGCAAATTTATCAGTAAAAGATGTGGAGCTTATAAATGTAAACTGGTCATTGTCTCCTTCACTTATGAGTAAACAAGTTGATGCTGTTATAGGTGCTTTTAGAAACTTTGAATTAAATCAATTACAAATAGAAAAACAAAAAGGAAGAGCCTTTTTCCCTGAAAATTATGGAGTTCCTAAATATGATGAACTTATAGTTGTAGCAAATAAAGAAAATGCATCAGCGGATAAATATAAAAACTTTGTAAAATCTCTACAAGAAGCTACAAAATATTTAAAAGAAAACCCTAAAAAATCTTGGGAAGCTTTTGTAAGTTATAAACCAAAAGAGCTAGATAATGAGTTAAATCGTATGGCATGGAGTGATACTTTACCTTATTTAGCATCTAAGCCTGCTACTTTTGATAAAAAAGTTTATAAAGATATGGCTACCTTTATGAAAAAAAATGGGCTTGTAAAAACTTTACCAAGTATAGAAGAATATGCTCAAGAGATAATAAAATAAGAACAAATATGAAAACAAATAATTTAGAAAAATTAAGAGAAAAAAATCCCTTAGTGCTTAATATCACAAATATAGTTGTATCAAATTATGTGGCAAATGGACTATTGAGTATTGGATCTTCTCCAATTATGTCAAATGCCATAGAAGAGATGGATGAATTACCAGCTATTTGTCAAGCTTTAGTTATAAATATAGGAACATTAACAAGTGCTCAAATAGAGGCTATGATAAAAGCAGGTAAAAGTGCAAATAAAAACAACACACCTGTAGTATTAGACCCAGTTGGAGTTGCTGCTACAACATTTAGACAAGAGACTGTAAAAACTCTTTTAAATGAAATAAAATTTGATTTAATAAGAGGAAATGCAGGTGAAATAGCATATTTAGCACAAGTTAATTGGAACGCAAAAGGTGTAGATGCAGGAAGTGGAGAAGGTGATTTAGCTAAGATCGCAAAAGATGTGGCTTTAAAGTATGATTGTATCGTTTCAATTAGTGGTGAAACTGACTATATAAGTGATGGAGTTAAAGTAGCAAAAATAGAAAATGGAACAGAACTTTTCCCAAAAATTACAGGTTCTGGTTGTCTATTAAGTGCGGTTTGTGGAGCATTTTTAACTTTAGATGGAGATGTTTTTGATCTAACTGTAAATGCTTGTACATCATATGCTATTGTAGGGGAACTTGCTGGGGAGAATCTAAGAGATCATCAAATTGGACAGTTTTATATCAATTTACTTGATTCTTTAGCATTAGTAGATGATGAAATCACAGAAAAATATGCCAAAGTAAGTTTTGAGTAAAAGGTAAAATTATGAGTAATACAATACAAGCTTTAAGTATAGCAGGCTCTGATAGTGGCGGGGGTGCTGGAATTCAAGCAGATTTAAAAACCTTTCAAGAAAGAGGTGTTTTTGGAACGACCGCAATCACTGCTATCACTGCACAAAATACAACAGGTGTTTTTGATATACATGCAATACCTCTAGAAACTGTACAATCACAGATAAAAGCTATTGCTGATGATTTTACTATCAAGGCATTTAAAGTTGGAATGTTAGGAAGTATTGATCTTATAAAATGTGTAGCCCAAAATATTAAAAAATATGACTTTGGATATTTTGTTTTAGACCCAGTAATGGTAACAAAAGGTGGAGTTCCACTTTTAGAGGAGAGTTCCATAAAGGCTATAAAAGATGAGCTAATTCCCCTTTGTGATGTTATAACACCAAATTTACATGAAGCAAAAGCTTTAACAAATATTGATATAAAAGATAAACAAAGTGCTAAGCAAGCAGCTTTAAGCCTTCAAGAACTTGGTGCAAAAGTGGTTATTATAAAAGGTGGAGATACAAATAGTACAAGTGAGACTTGTGAAGATTGGGTATTTACTGAAAATGAAGAATTTACTTTAAATTCCCCTAGATTTAATACTGCACAAACCCATGGAACAGGTTGTACTTTTAGTGCTTGTATTACGGCTGAACTTGCAAAGGGAAATAGTATAAAACAAAGTATTGTTTTAGCAAAAGAGTATATAAGTGCAGCTATTTCTAATCCTTTAAATATTGGTTCAGGACATGGACCAACAAATCACTGGGCTTATTCAAAAAGTGAAAAAAATGTTTGATATTAAAAATATGCTTCAAGTCTATTTTATAGCAGGCACTCAAGATTGTCTTCATTTAGGAGATAATCCACAAAATAATTTGCTATCTCTTTTAGATGAGGCTTTAAAAGAAGGTATTAGTTGTTTTCAATTTAGAGAAAAAGGTGAAAACTCTTTACAAAATAAAGAGGATATTTTTGATTTAGCAAAAAAAGCTCAGGAACTTTGTAAAAAATATAATGTACCTTTTTTTATAAATGATGATCTTGAACTGGCTTTAAAATTAAATGCTACTGGTCTTCATATAGGACAAGATGATAAAGATGTAAAAGAAGTGATTAAAATTATTGATGGAAAACTTCTTCTTGGTTTATCTATTAATACTTTAGACCAAGCAATCAAAGCAAATGATATAAAAGGTATTGATTATTTTGGAGTGGGCCCAATATATGATACCACTTCAAAAAGCGATGCAAAAAAAACTGTTGGTTTGGATTTAATAAAAAGCATAAGAGCGAAGAGTATTTCAAAGCCTTTAGTCGCCATTGGTGGAATAGATGAATCTAGAGCAAAAGATATATTAAAAAATAATTGTGATGGTGTAGCTGTTATATCTGCTATTACAAGATCAAAAGATATAAAACAAACAATAGAAAATTTGAAAGTTAATTAAATACAGTAAAGGAAAAATATGAGAGATTGGTTAGATAATCATAGTAATGATAAAGTAAGAACACAAATGTATTATGCAAAACAAGGCATTATAACTCCAGATATGGAACAAGTTGCAAAAATTGAGAAACTTGATCCTGAGTTGATAAGAAGTGAAATTGCAAGGGGAAGATTAATCATCCCAGCAAATGTAAATCATAGACATCAAACTCCTATGGCAATAGGTATGGCATCTACATGTAAAATCAATGCAAATATAGGAAGCTCAGCATTAGCTTCAGATATTGCAGGTGAGATTGAAAAAGTAGATGTATGTCTTAAATATGGTGCAGATACAATTATGGATCTGAGTACAGGTGGTGACCTAGATGCTATTAGAAAAGCTGTAATTGAACACTCAACTGTGCCAATTGGTACTGTACCAATGTATCAAATCATCCATGATTGTGGTGGGGATATTATGAAGCTTAGCATTGACGAGATGCTAAAAACAATTGAAAAACAAGCAATTCAAGGGGTTAGTTACTTTACAATTCATGCTGGATTCCTTCTAGAGTTTATGCCACACGTTGCAAAAAGAAAAATGGGGATTGTAAGTAGAGGTGGATCCCTTATGGCTTCTTGGATGATGCACTATCATAAAGAAAATCCATTTTATGAAGCATATGATGATATTTTAGATATTTGTAGACAATATGATGTTTCCTTATCTCTTGGAGATAGTTTAAGACCTGGTTGTTTATATGATGCAAGTGATGAAGCACAACTTAGTGAGTTAAAAGTACTTGGTGAATTAACTAAAAAAGCTTGGGATAAAGATGTGCAAGTTATGATCGAAGGTCCTGGACATGTTCCTTTAAATCAAGTTGAGAGAAATATGAAAATAGAAAGAGAATATTGTCATGAGGCACCTTTTTATATCCTAGGACCTCTTACTACAGATATTGCTGCTGGATATGATCATATCTCATCTGCTATTGGTGCTGCTGTTGGTGGATGGCATGGTGCTTCTATGCTTTGTTATGTTACTCCAAAAGAGCACTTAGGGTTACCAAATGCAAAAGATGTAAGGGAAGGAATTATCGCTTATAAAATCGCTGCACATACTGCTGATATTGCTAGAGGTAGAAAAGATGCAAGAGTTCCAGATGATGCTATAAGTGATGCAAGGTATACATTTGATTGGAATAAACAGTTTGAGTTATGTCTTGATCCTGATCGTGCAAAAGAGTATCATGATGAGACTTTACCTCAAGATGTATTTAAAGAAGCAGAATTTTGTTCTATGTGTGGACCAAAGTTTTGTTCGTACAAAATTACTCAAAAGATTGTAGAAGAGCATTCTGAAGAGATGGCAGCTTTATAGAGTTTATGGGCTTACCAGTAAATAAACCTTGTCCTTGTGGCAGTGGTAAAAAATATAAAAAGTGTTGTCAGGTTTTCCATAATGGAGGAAAACCTGCAAGTGCACTTGAACTTATGAAAAGTAGATATTGTGCTTTTGCAGTAAATGATGCAAAATATATAATAAAAACTACACATACACAAAACCCAGATTTTACAGATGATATAGACTCTTGGAAAAGATCAATTCTAGATTTTTCAAAAAATACAAATTTTGAAGCTTTAAGTATAATCTCTTTTGATACAATTACACAAAATGAAGCATATGTTACTTTTCATGCAAAATTAAGCAGTGGAGAAAATGATATATCATTTTCTGAAAAGTCAAAGTTCTTAAGAGAGGACAATATGTGGAAATATCATAGTGGAGAGATAAATAATGGTTGATACAAAAGACTTAGGACTAAGTGATGAGGAGCTGAAAAAATTTTCAGCAGAGATATTAGATCATAGTAACAATCCAAGAAATTATGGAGTGATGGATGATGCTACAGCTATCTCAAGAGCTACAAATGGGCTTAATAATGAAGCTGTTATTGTATATTTAAAATTAGAAGAACAAAAAGTAGAAAAGATCACTTTTGTTTCAAATGGATGTAAAGATATGATCGTAGCTGCCTCACTTTTTACAGAGATGATTACAGGTGATTCTGTACAAAATGCCCAAAATGTTAGTGCTACAATGTTAAAACAATTAGAAAATGCACCACAAACTCAAAAAGATGCTGCATCTTTAGTACTTTTAGCTTTTGATGGATGTTTTAAATATATTGAAAATCAAAACAATGGTATAGAAGAAGAGATGTATACTATTGTGATAAATAAGTAAGTGAGCCTCTAAAGTATTACAATTTGATATATTTTTAAAATAAAACCAAAAATTCTAGTATTCTTCTATAAAAAAGGTGGGATAGATGAATGAGGGATTAAAAGAGATTGGAAAAGGATTAATTACCTTATCTAACTTAGTATTGGTTTTGTTTTTATTTAACACTTATATGCAAAAGGAAGATTTTAGTCTTCTTGGAGTAGTATTAACATTATATGGAGTAATGCTATTTTATTACTATGGATATTATCTAATCAATAAAGGAAATGAAAATGCTTGAATTTGGTATAATCGTTGCTACAATAGCAACACTTTTAATGATTGGTATTAAAGTTTACGAAAAATTGAATCCATCAAAATAAAAAAAGCTTGATTCAAAAAGTACCAAGCTTTTTATAAAAAGTAGCTTTGCTACTTCTTACATATAAAGACCACCATTAACTTTTAGGATATCTCCTGTGATATATGTAGAGTGATCACTTAATAAAAATGCTACTGCATCTGCAACTTCATTTGCTTCACCAAATCTACCTAGAGCGATATTTTTCTCATAGTTTTCTTTTACTTCTGGTTTAAGCTCATCAGTCATATCAGTTCTGATAAATCCTGGTGTTACAGCATTAAATCTAATTCCTCTAGCTGCACCCTCTTTAGCAAATGCTTTAGTCATTGTGTTTACACCACCTTTAGATGCAGCGTAGTTTGTTTGACCTGGGTTACCCATCTCACCAACGATTGAAGAGATATTTACAACTGCACCAAATTTTTTCTTACTCATTGCTTTTAGTGCATCTCTACATCCAATAAATGTAGATTTTAGGTTTGCATCGATTACATCATCAAAATCTGTGATGCTCATTCTAAGTGCTAATTTATCTCTTGTGATACCTGCATTGTTTACTAGGTAAGAGATTGCACCATCAGAATCTACAATAGTTTTGATGATATTTTTCCAATCCTCTTCAATAGATACATCACCTTTAATAACAGCAGCCGTTCCACCAGCAGCTTCGATTTCCTCTTTTAATGCATCAGCGATCTCAGGTTTACTTCTATAGTTGATCCATACTTTTAATCCATATCCAGCTAAAGATTTTGCAATCTCAGCACCGATACCTTTACTTCCACCTGTTACTAATACATTTGTTCCTGTAAATTTCATATCTATTCCTTATTATTTATTTTCTAAAAATTTGTGTTCCAATACCATCGTTAGTGAATAACTCTAGTAAAATAGAGTGCTCAACTCTACCATCAATAATATGTGCTTTTTCAACACCTTCTTCAATAGCATCAAGACAAGCATCAACTTTAGGGATCATACCTCCACTAATAGTTCCATCATCTTTATAATCTTGAACTGCATATTTATCTAGAGATGTTAAAAGATTTTTATCCTTATCAAGTACTCCTACGATATCTGTTAAGAAAAGTACTTTTTTAGCTTTTAGAGCGATTGCTACTTGTGATGCAGCGATATCTGCATTGATATTAAATCCTGGGTGGTTTGGTTCTGCACTATCTGCAATTGGAGCGATAACTGGGATAAAACCCTCTTCAATAAGATTTAAAATCACATCAGCTCTTACTTTGTCCACATGACCTGTGTATCCAAATTCACCATCACCTTTAGGTGAAGCTTCAATAAGTTGTGAATCTTTTCCACTAATACCAATAGCTTTTGCACCATGGTGATTTAATAGGGAAGTGATATTTTTATTGATCTCTCCACTTAAAACCATCTCCACAACTCTCATAGTATCTTTATTTGTTACCCTATGACCATTTAGAAATTCACTTTTGATCTCTAAGGCTTCTAGAAGTTCATTGATTCTACTTCCTCCACCATGCACAATAACTGGTTTGATTCCAACTAAAGATAAAAGAACTATATCTTGTGCAAACTTCTCTTTTAATTCTGGTGATGTTTGTGCTGAACCACCATACTTAATCACAACAATCTCTCCGTTAAACTCTTTTATATAAGGAAGAGCATTAAGCAGGGTATTTACTGTAGGTATTTTTTTTTGCATTTATTTTCTCTATATTTAAATATTTTTGTGGATTATACCAAAAAAAAGATAAACTAGTTATGGAAATAATATAGCTATCTTATATTTGATTTGGGATTATACTAAAAATCATCTGTAGTTATATTTATAGTAGTTGATGGGTTATCTTTTGATGAGTCAGAGTTTCTAAATCTCTCTTCTAAGTCATTTAGGTTTACTTCCTCTTCAGTTGGAGCAAAACCTACGTTTAAGAACTCATATAGTTTTAACATATCAAGTTTTTTATAGATGATCTCTTTCATATCATCTACAGCGTGGAAGTTCATATTGCTTATATCATCTTCAGATACATTTAACTCTTCTAAAATCAGTTTAATTAAAGTACTAAGATCTTCATTTTTTTTCTCAAGCCCGGCCATTTTTGTTTCATCAAAATTTGGTTTTTGAGAGACTCTATTTTTTAGCTTTTCTATCTCTCTAGATTGAAATAATAATTTTTCTTGTAAAGATTTTATTAGGTTATTTCTTTGAGCTATTTCATTTTGAAGTTCAGTAACTTTTGCTGCATTTGTTGAGCTTTCTACTCTTGGAGTTGAACTCATAATAGATATATCTTCGCCACTTCTTTCATTTCTAGCAAAGCCATATTTTGAGTATTGTTTTGCAATAACATCTTGTATACTTACAAGGTGTTTTTTTGATAGGGTTCTTTTTACTGTTTTATGGGTTTCAAAATTATAGTTTAATAGGGTTATATGAGTATGGTAATTTCTGTCTTCTTTATCTTCTTTAAATGATTCATCAAGGTGAGTAGCCACAGATAAGATTTGAAAACCAAGCTCTTTTGCAAAAAACTCTATGGCAAGTTTTTCTGCATCTTGATGTATCTTTTGTGGATTGTTTATATTTTCAAATATTTTTTTATCAAAGTTTATAACCACTTCTGTTAAAAGTTCTATATTATTTTTTAGCTTTCTTCTTTTTTTACCATCTGGTCCTATTGGATTGGCTTCTATAAAGTCATTATTCTTTTTATGGGTGAAAGCTTTTAATAGTTCAAAGTTGTTATAAGTCTCAAAAAGTTTTGATTCTGTATATATAAAGTTTTTGTCATAGTTACTCTCCATATAATAAGCAGGAGACTCTTTTCTATTGTTATGATCAAATACTTTATCTTTGACAGTTAAAAGTTTTGCTTGTATCGTTGCCATATAATAACCTTTTTTGTAATTAATATGTTATCAAAAAAAATGTTATATAAAACTTATTGCATACGATATTTAATAATATATAAGCTAAAAAATACTTTTTATCTAATCGTATGCGATAATACCTAATTTTATCGTATGCGATAATTAAATAAAAAGAAAAATACTTTCTCTTATTTATATACTTGTCATAAAAGATCACAATTGACAGTTAATTTAATTTATTTAAGATTACTTGACAAAGTATCGCTCAATAGTGTATAATTCCTTTAGCAGTTTAAGAGATAGAGTGCTAAAAGGAGAAAAAGCAGATGATCGATAAAAAAGATTTTTTATTACAATCAATGATAAAAGCTTATATTGAACACCTAGAACCAATAGGATCATCTCAATTAAAATCATTATATGATATTAGATTTTCACCTGCAACTATTAGAGGTTATTTTAGAAAACTAGCTGAAGAGGGTTATCTAAAACAAGAACATATCTCTAGTGGAAGAATTCCAACAGTTGAAGCACTTAAAGAATATTGGAATAATAGAATATCTGCAGATATTGGAAATATTGATTTAAGAAAATTAGAGTTTTTTGCTAGTCAATTAAATCTTACTGTATTTATGATGCAAGAGAAACAAAATAAACTGGAGCATATCTTTAATATAGAAAATAGATTTATGATCTTAGAGTTTGATGAGTTTTCTATCAATATAAAATACAATCAAGCCCTATTTAAATTTTTAGGAGATATGGTTGGACTTGAACTAAATGATATTTTAAAAATCTCAAAACAAGTTGGAGCTTATGAGCTTTATGAAGAGATGAGTTCTAAAGTATCAAATTCATTATTTGAGATAATGAATATTAAAAATTATTTGAGAATTGCTGTAGAGTATGACTTAGATGAAAATATAATAAATAATTTTCTTCGTGGACATATTCTAGAGCAATTGGATGAGGGTATATATTTTGAAGATATACTTCCAATGGGTTACATTGGTATTTGTCATAATTGTAAAATAAAAGATGAAGATGTGAAGATATTTGTTGTTGGTGAATTAGCAAAAGATTATGAATATTTTTACAATAATATTAAGGAATAGTTTTGAGTAACGAAGAAAATAAAAAAGAGATTAAAACAGAAGAGACTCCAGAAGTAGAAATGGTAGAAGAAACTACTGAAGAAGTTAGTGAGCCTACATCTGATGATAAAATAGCGCAACTTGAAGCACAAGTAAAAGAAGCAGAAGAAAAATATTTAAGAGTTCACGCTGATTTTGAAAATATCAAAAAAAGACTAGAGAGAGAAAAATATCAAGCAATCGAATATGCAAGTGAAAAGTTTGCAAAAGATTTACTTGCTCCAATTGATACATTACAAATGGCATTAGCAGCAGAAGAAGCAGCAGATTTACCAGCGGAAGAGCTTTTATCTAAACTAAAAGAGGGTGTTGAACTTACAATCAAAAACTTCAACACAGCATTTGAGAAGCATGATATCACTACAGTTGAAACTGATGGTGAGTTTGATCCAAATATTCACGATGCTATTATGCAAGCACAAAGTGATGAGCATGAAGATGGACAAATTGTTCAAGTGATGCAAAAGGGTTATATGTACAAAGAGAGACTATTGAGACCAGCAATGGTTTCTATCTGTAAGAAGTAACTATGAATTTGACCGCAATGTCAAAAAACTAGAATATATTATAAATTAAAAAAGAAATTAAAAAAGGAAATAAAATGAGTAGAGTTATTGGAATTGACTTAGGTACTACAAACAGTTGTATGGCAGTATATGAAGGTGGAGAAGCGAAAGTTATCCAAAACAAAGAAGGGAAAAACACAACTCCTTCAATTGTAGCATTTACTGATAAAGGTGAAGTATTAGTTGGTGAGACGGCAAAAAGACAAGCGATCACTAACCCAGAGAAAACAATCTATTCTATCAAAAGAATTATGGGTCTTATGATGGATGAGAAAAATGCTAAAGATGCAATGGAAAAAGTTGGATACCATATCGTTGATAGAAATGGTGCAGCTGCTGTTGAGATCGCTGGAAAAGTTTATACTCCTCAAGAAATCTCAGCTAAAATCCTTACAAAGTTAAAAACAGATGCGGAAGCTTATCTTGGTGCTCCTGTAACTGACGCTGTTATTACAGTACCAGCATACTTCAATGATGCTCAAAGAAAAGCAACTCAAGAAGCTGGAACAATCGCAGGACTTAACGTACTAAGAATCATCAATGAGCCAACAGCTGCTTCTTTAGCTTATGGTCTTGATAAAAAAGGTGAAGAGAAAGTTATCGTATACGATTTAGGTGGTGGTACATTTGACGTTACTGCACTAGAGATCGGTGATGGTACATTTGAAGTACTTTCAACAGATGGTAATGCATTCCTAGGTGGAGATGATTTTGATAATGTTATCATTGATTGGTTAAATGATGAGTTCAAATCTGAGAATGGAATCGATCTTAAATCAGATAAAATGGCTCTTCAAAGATTAAAAGATGCAGCTGAAAATGCTAAAAAAGAGTTAAGCTCTTCAACTGAGACAGAAGTAAACTTACCATTTATCACTGCTGATGCTACAGGACCAAAACACTTAGTTAAATCTTTAACAAGAGCTAAATTTGAGTCTATGACTGAAGATTTAGTAGCTGAAACTTTAGAGCACATCAAAGTAGCACTAAGAGAAGCTGATCTTGATAAGAGCGAAGTAAAAGAAGTTATTATGGTTGGTGGTTCTACAAGAATCCCTAAAGCTCAAGAAGTAGTTAGAGAGTATTTTGGAAAAGATCTTAACAACTCTGTAAACCCTGATGAGGTTGTTGCAGCTGGTGCAGCTATCCAAGCTGGTGTATTAAAAGGTGATGTTAAAGATGTACTTTTACTAGACGTTACTCCATTATCACTTGGTATTGAGACTCTTGGTGGTGTTTCAACTGTATTAATTGAAAAAGGTACAACTATCCCTGTTAAGAAATCACAGGTATTCTCAACAGCTGAAGATAACCAACCTGCAGTATCTATTCACGTAAATCAAGGTGAAAGAGAATTTGCTAAAGATAATAAATCTTTAGGTATGTTTGAACTTTCAGATATCCCAGCAGCTCCAAGAGGTGTACCTCAAATTGAAGTAACATTTGATATCGATGCAAATGGTGTACTTAACGTATCTGCTAAAGATAAAGGAACTGGTAAAGAGAACAACATTACAATCTCTGGTTCATCTGGATTATCTGATGATGAGATCGAAAAAATGGTACAAGAAGCAGAAGCAAACAAAGAAGCTGATGCTAAGAAAAAAGAAGTAGTAGAAGTAAGAAACCAAGCTGATGCAATGCTTCACCAAACTAAAAAATCTTTAGAGGAAAATAAAGGTGTAGTAAGTGAAGAAGAAGAAAACAAAATCGTTGACGCTGCTGCTGCATTAGAAGAAACTCTTAAAAATGAAGATGCTTCAAAAGAAGAGATCGAAGATAAATTAAAAGCATTAACAGAAGCTAGCCACAAGTTAGCAGAAGCAATGTATAAAAAAGAGCAAGAAGGTCAAGCGGGAGCTGGAGCTGGACAAGCTGATAAGTCTAAGAAAAAAGAAGAAGAAGACGTTATCGACGCTGAGGTAGAGTAAAACTCTGCCTTATGCAAACAATATTTACAATTCTAATCCTATTTTTAATAGTAATCTTCTCAGTATTACTATATCTTAAACAAAAAACTTCAAGATTAGAAAAACTTCAAAATGGTATTTGCCCAGACTGTGGAGCTGAACCAAAAGTATTTATAGATAAAGAAACAAATACAAAATTTACAAATACTCCTATAAAAGCAAGACTACTTAAAAACCATGGTTGTAGCGGTGCATCTGATATTGAGTATAGATGTAGTGAGTGTGAATTAAAAGAAGTACATTCCCAAGCTAATAGAGGTTGTGGGATCTAATTCTAATTTAAAAATAAAAGATAATAGATATAAGTCCCACTATAAGAAGTTAAAAACATTCCAAGAAAAACTAAAATAGCTTTAAATCTATGTTTTTTAAATATCTCTGCTTTAAATCCATCTTTTTTATATGCCAAGTAAGTCTTTATATTTAAAACTGTCCAAGAGATAAAAGAGATAAGTGCAATAAGTATATGTATCGCTAATACGATAAGAAAAAACTCTTTATCTGTATTACTTTGTTCTAAAAATATCCCAAATCCACCATATACTCTGATACATACTTCAAAAATTACAACAAAAATCATTGTAAGTATATAAATACCCATTTGTGAGATCATATGAAGGTTATACTTTTTTTGTTTTGCTAAAGAGATTGCAAAAACTAAAAGTATAGGTAAAAGTGAAAAATAAATTGTTACTATATCCATAAAAAGTGGTGCGCTACTAATAAATCCGCTATTAAACATATTTAATCCATAAAATAATCTTATACGTGATAGTACTAAAATTAATATTGCAATTTGCTTTCAGCTTTTTTTAGATAAAATTCACCAAATTTAATTAAGG
Organism: uncultured Arcobacteraceae bacterium; assembly: GCA_964342525.1. Lineage (GTDB taxonomy): Bacteria > Campylobacterota > Campylobacteria > Campylobacterales > Arcobacteraceae. Next base: position 27,184 of record CAYFGQ010000023.1, on the reverse strand, counting down.
ATATCCCTTGCAAAAATATAAATTATGGTTACTATTTTTCTTTACAATTTTTTCATTTACATTTGCGATGATTATTTGGACTATTGTAAAAGCATCACAAACACCAGTTCATAAAGATGAAAGCTTCTTACAATCTTATGCTGAGGTAGATGAAGGTTACAATGATATGGTAATCTCTACAAAAAAATTTAATGATAAATATGAAGTTTTTATTTATGTAAACGATAATAAAGTTCCACTAAGTATGGATGATATCAAAATCTCATATAGGGTTTTTGAAAAAAGAACAGAAAATAAAAAACTTTTACAATTAGGTAAAAATTCACTAAAGGTTGAGTTAAAAGATAAAGAGGGTAATATAATCCAAAACCCAAATATAAATATTAGAGTAATTAGAGCAATCGATACTTACAATGATATTGATCTAACTGAGTTTACTCTAGAAAATGGTTTTTATACTGCAAATGCTGATATAGCAATAGAAGGAAACTGGAACATCACAGGTTTTGTAGAGGTTGATGGTCTTAAGGGTTCACTTTATATAAAAACAAATACTAAATAAGGATATCTATGGAGCTTTTGGTTTTCCCTACATCAAGGGCTCTTAGAGCTTATGTTAATTCTTTAAAAAAGACAAATCAACTACTTCCAAAACTTATCACTATAGATGAGTTTTTCTCCCGATCAATCACAATTGACAATCAAAAATATATAGATAATGATTTAAAATTTTTATATCTAAAAGAGTCTATAAACTTTAGCGAATTTGATATGTTGGGTATCAAAAAAGATTTTGCAAGTTTTTTAAAACAAAGTGAATATATCTTTTCATTTTTTAATGAACTATCTTTAGAGATGAAATCTATAGATGATATTGATCTTGCTGATACATATGCTTTTTATAAAGATCACTTGGATGTATTAAAACAGGTTTACCAAAACTATGTAAGATTACTTGAAGAGAATAACTACATAGATAAATCAATCTTGCCAAAAAAATATAAACTAAATGAGAAATATTTAAAAGAGTTTGACTCTATCACCATTCATCACTTTGGTCTTTTTAATAGATTTGAATTTGATCTTATCGACAAGGTATCAAAGGTAGTTGATACAAATATCAAACTAAAAACAAATAGTTTCAATAAAAAAACAGCTGAGCAGTTTTCTGCATTTGATTTAAAAGAGAATTGTGAAGCTATTATAAATCTAAGTAAAAATGAAAAAGAGGAGCAATCATGTGCCACACCTTCATATGGTTTTGATATAAAATCTTTTTCATCACGTATTTATCAAATCCCATTTATAAAAGCTTCTATCTATGATATGGTACAAAATAAAGGGTTTGATGCTTCCCAGATTGTAGTAATTGTTCCCGATGAAACTTTTGTATCTCAGATCAAACTTTTTGATAAGGAAGGATATTTCAACTATGCAATGGGTATAGATATAAAAAATACCCGTCTTTTTAAAGCTATGTATGCTATTTATGAGTATTGCAATGCGTTAGAGCAAAAAGAGATAGCAAAACTTGCTTTTAATTCTTTAGATAAAAACTCTATAGATAATATCTTTTTAAAAAATTGGGCTGATACGGTATCCCTTGAAAAGTTTAAAGAAATAACTACATTTTTAAAAGATTTGATTGAAGATGATGAACTATATGAAAAGTTCAATGATCAAATATACTCTTTAGAAAAACTACTTTTTTCAACACATATAACTTTGACACTAAATACAGTGTATAAGATCATGATGCAACGTATTTCAGGACTTACTCTAGATGATGTAAATAGTGGTAATGTAACAGTTATGGGGCTTTTAGAAACTAGGGGTGTGAATTATCGTGGAGTGATAGTGGTAGACTTTAATGATGATATCGTACCTAAGAAAAGTTTGAAAGATAAGTTTTTATCATCACAAGTAAAATACCATGCAGGACTACCTACAAATAAAGATAGAGAGGATTTACAAAAGTTTTATTATAAATCACTTTTTGATGGATGTGAAGAGCTTCATATCTCTTATGTATCAAATGATCAAAGAAGTATAAGTAGATTTGCAAATGAGATTTTTGATCTTAAGGGGCTTGATTTAAGTGTGGCAGATAAATCTTATGTGGATATTTTATATAGTGAGTTTTCATATGAACATTTTGATAAGGATATCACCTTAGCTGTAGATATGAGTAAATATGAATGGTCTGCAAGCTCACTTAAAACTTTTCTTCAATGTAAAAGAAAATATTACTACCAAAAAATACTTGGGCTAAAAGAGCATGACTTTTTACCATATCCTAAAGGTAGTGCTATAGGAACTATTATCCATGATATTCTTGAAAACTCTTTTATTGATGGGAAACTTGATATTGAAAGTTTTGATGAAAAACTAAACTTAGCACAAAAAGAGAATAGATATCTTACTTTAGAGTTAGAGCTTTGGAGAGCTAGACTTAAAAACTTTGCAAACAATGAAATCTCAAGAGTAAATAGTGGTGCTATAGTTCGTGGAGTGGAGAAAGCTTTTCATATAAATCATAAAGGCATAACTCTAAAAGGTAAAATTGATAGGATAGATGAGTTTGATGATAGATTTGAGATTTTAGATTATAAAACATCAAGTGCCTTAAAAGTTGATACTATCAAAAACTATGAAAAATCAAATGACTTTCAATTGGAGTTTTACTTCTTAGCCCTAAAAGGTGAAGTATCTAAACCTATGAAAGTTTATTATTACGACCTATTTAAAAATATGCTACTTGAAGAGATAGCTTTAGAGCCAAAATTACAATTGCTTGATTCTATTTTAGATGAATTACACACAAAAGAAGTGAATTTCTCTAAATGTGATGATAAGTCTGTTTGTCAATTTTGCCCATATGTAATTATCTGTGATAAGGAATAGTTTGTGTTGGAGATAGTTATTGCTTCAGCCGTGGTACTTTTTGTACTTTGTGCTTTTTTAATTTATAAAATAAAAAAGCAAGATAATCTAAATAAAGAATACCATGAAGCTTTAAATCTATCTGATGAGTTAAATCAAAAACTAAAAATTGATCTTGCAGGCAAAGAGGTTCAACTAAATCAACTTGATGAGGTAAAAGATGAACTTTATACTTCAAATAAAAGATTGCAAAATCAAGATGAAGAACTAAGTGAGCTAAAATCACTAAATTCAATACTATCTACAAAACTCCAAGAACAAGAAAAAGCGAACACTGAAAAACTTCGTATATATGAACAAAACGAAGAGAAGTTAAAAAAAGAGTTTAAATCTTTAGCAAATGAGATTTTAGATCTAAATTCAAAAAAGATGAGTGAACAAAATAAAGAGAATCTTGATCTAGTATTAAATCCTATGAAGATGCAAATATCCGAGTTTAAGAAAAAAGTTGAAGATGTATATGATAAAGAGTCAAAAGATAGAACACTTCTTCAAGCTGAGATAAATAAGTTAAAAGAGCTAAATCTTCAAATAAGCTCTGATGCTATAAATCTTACAAATGCCCTAAAGGGTGATTCTAAGAAGCAAGGTGTATGGGGTGAAATGGTACTTGAAAAAGTATTAGAGAGCTCAGGACTTCGTGAGGGTATAGAGTATGAGAGGGAAAAATATCTAAAAAGTGAAGATGATGAAGCCTTTAGACCAGATGTAATAGTAAACCTTCCAAATGAGAGACATATTATCATAGATGCAAAAACATCACTTCGTGCTTATGAAGAGTATATATCATGCAAAGATGAAGATGAAAAAGCTCTACATTTAGCTAGACATATCTCAGCTATAAAAGAGCATATCAAATCTTTAGGGAATAAAAACTATGAAAATCTAAAAGGGGTAAATACCTTAGATTTTATTCTGATGTTTGTTCCTATTGAAGGAGCTTTACTTTTAGCTATGCAAAATGATACCTCTTTATACGATAATGCCTTTAGACAACATATCATTTTAGTGAGTCCAACTACACTACTTGTTGCCCTTCGTGCGGTGGAGAATTCTTGGCGTTATGAGAAGCAAGCAAAAAGTACTGCTGAGGTGATAAAAAGAGCTGAACTTTTATACACAAAATTTGTTAACTTTATAGATGACTTAGACGAAGTAGGTAAATCTTTAAATAAAGCAAACGAAAAATACGAAAATGCCTACAACAAGCTAAAAACTGGGCGTGGTAACATTATCGCGCAGGTAGAGCTTCTTAAGCAAAAAGCAAATATAAAATCTAAGAAAAATATTGATGATGAGCTTAGAGATACGGCTATATCGGAGCTAGAAAAAAACCTAGAAAAAAATTAGAAAATTTATAGATTTTTTCATTAAAATTTTACCTCTATTTTGCTACTATTTCCCCTTACAAACACAAACAAAATTCTTACAAATTTAGAAAAAAAGATAGTTAGTTTTACTTATGAACTTTTATAATAACTTATCCTATTTTTGTAATAGTCTTTCTGGAGTATACTACAATGGCATTAATGATTCAAAAAAGAAATGGTAGACAAGAAGTTTTAGATATATCAAAAATACAAAAACACACAAGCGCAGCAACGGAAGGTTTAGCAAATGTATCTCAAAGTGAATTAGAGATCGATGCTCAAATCAAGTTTATTGATGGGATGAGTTCAAGAGACATCCAAGATGCACTGGTTAAAACAGCAGTTGAAAAGATCGATATAGACGCACCAAACTGGACCTATGTTGCATCTAGATTATTTTTATATGACCTATACCACAGAGTAGGTAAAGCAACTCATGGTATTAAAGGAAATACATATGCTCACTTAAGTGAATATATCCAACATGGACAAGATGCACAGAGAATCATCCCTGGTCTTGAAGATGGATATGATTTAGATGAATTAACAGATTATATTAAACCAGAAAGAGATTACCAATTCACATACTTAGGTATGAAAACACTTTATGATAGATACCTATTAAAAAATGGAGATAAAGAACCAATCGAACTTCCTCAACAAATGTTTATGGGAATTGCCATGTTCCTTGCACAAAATGAGGAAAATAAACAAGAAAGAGCTAAAGAGTTTTATGATGTAATCTCTAAATTTGAGGTTATGGTAGCTACTCCAACTTTATCAAATGCTAGAACAAATAGACACCAATTAAGCTCTTGTTATATTGGATCATCTCCAGATAATATTGAGGGTATTTTTGATGCATATAAAGAGATGGCTCTATTATCTAAATTTGGTGGTGGAATCGGATGGGATTGGAATCAAATCAGATCTCTTGGTGGTATGATTGATGGACATAAATCTGCTGCTGGTGGTACTGTACCATTCCTAAAAATTACAAATGATATTGCTTTAGCTGTTGATCAGCTAGGTACAAGAAAAGGTGCTATCGCTGTTTATCTTGAGCCTTGGCATCAAGATGTTCTTGACTTTATTGATCTTAAGAAAAACTCAGGGGAAGAAAGAAGAAGAGCACACGATTTATTCCCAGCACTTTGGATAAATGACTTATTCATGAAAAGGGTTCTTGAAGATGCTCACTGGACACTATTTGATCCATATGAAGTAAGAGAATTATCAACTCTTACAGGTGAAGAGTTTGAGCGAAAATATGAAGAACTTGAGAGAGAACCAAATATCACAAAAGAGCAAATGAAAGCAAAAGACCTTTGGAAAAAAGTTTTAACTTCATACTTTGAATCAGGAAGTCCATTCTTATGTTTTAAAGACAATGCAAATAAAGCAAATCCAAATGATCACGCTGGATTTATTAGAAGTTCAAACCTTTGTACAGAGATTTTCCAAAATACACAACCAAACCACTATCTTATAAGAATAGAGCTTGAAGATGGTGAAATCCTTACTTTTGAAGAAGAGGATGAGGTGAAAATTGATGATGGAAGAATCAAAAAAGCAAATAAGATCACAGCACTTGATAGCTTAAATGGTAAAAAAATCTTCATCGTAGAGAAAGAAAAGATCGATGGAAGTACAGCTGTATGTAACCTTGCATCAGTAAACCTAAGTAAAATCCATACAAAAGAGGATATTGAGAGGGTAGTACCTACAGCTATTAGAATGCTTGATAATGTTATCGATCTAAACTTCTACCCACTTAGAAAAGTAAAAGCTACAAATTTAAAATCAAGAGCAATTGGTCTTGGTGTAATGGGTGAATCTCAAATGATCGCAGAGCAAGGTCTTACCTGGGGTACAAATGATCACTTTAAAAAGATTGATGCAGTTATGGAAGCTATTTCATATAATGCAATCAAAGCTTCATCTGATTTAGGGATAGAAAAAGGTATCTATGAGACATTTGAGGGATCAAAATGGAGTAGAGGTATCATGCCTATGGATCACGCTCCTCAAGCTGTAAATGCACTTGTAGAAAAAGATCTATTTGATACTGGATATGATTGGGATGCATTAAGAGAAAAAGTGAAAAAAGATGGTATGAGAAATGGTTATCTTATGGCTGTAGCTCCTACATCATCTATCTCAATCTTAGTGGGTACTACACAAGCTATTGAGCCTGTTTATAAAAGAAAGTGGTTTGAAGAGAACTTATCTGGTCAAATTCCAGTAGTAGTACCAAATCTATCACCAGAGACTTGGGCACACTATACACCAGCTTATGAGGTTGAACAAACAGATATCATCAAAGCTGCTGCAATTAGACAAAAGTGGATAGATCAAGGTCAATCTACAAATATCTTTATGAGCCTAGATAAAGCAAGTGGTAGATATTTACATGAGATTTATACCCTAGCATGGCAACTGGGTTTAAAATCAACTTATTATCTAAGAAGCCAATCACCTGAAGCTATCAGTGATGTGGAAGATAGAAGTATGGAGTGTGCTGGTTGTCAATAAAAAGACAAAAGAACACTTCAAAAAGATAAAAAACAAAATAAAATAAAGAAAAAACTTAGGAACAGTTATGGATAGAAAAACGATATATAATCCAACATCACAAGAAGATTTTAACGAAAGAAGAACCTTTGGTGGAAATCCAGATGGAATGATCAATTTTACAAGATGTAAATATGAGTGGGCATTAAAGCTATGGGACACAATGGAAGCAAATACATGGTTCCCAAAAGAGGTTCAAATGACCCAAGATGCAAAGGATTATAAGTATCTAACACCAGCTGAGAAAAGAATGTATGACCTAGTACTTTCTCAACTGATCTTTATGGATTCACTACAAACAAATAACCTAATGGATAATATCAACCCATATATAACTGCACCAGAGATCAATGCTATTTTATCTAGACAATCATACGAAGAAGCAAACCACTCAAAATCATACGCGGTAATGGTTGAGTCTATCTCTGATAATACTGATCTTATTTATGATATGTGGAAAACTGATCCAAAACTACAAGAAAAAAATAGCTTCATCGCAAATACATATAAAAACCTTGCAGGACAAATTACAGATGAAAAGATTGTATTAGCAATGTTTGCAAATCAAATCTTAGAAGGTCTATACTTCTACGCAGGATTTGCAGCAATGTATGCTCTAGGTAAGTCTGGAAAGATGCTTGGAAGCTCGCAAATGATCAAGTTTATCCAAAGGGATGAAGTGACACACTTACTATTATTCCAAAACCTTATTCTTTCAACAAAAAAAGAAAGACCAGAGCTATTTACACCAGAGTTAGAGCAAACAGTAAGACAAATGTTTAGACAAGCAGTTGATCTAGAAGCTAGTTGGGGTGCATATATCACACAAGGGCAAATCCTTGGTTTTACAAAAGATATCATTAGACAATATATTGAGTACCTAGCAGATAGAAGACTTGAAGCTGTAGGATATGAGCCAGAGTATGGTGTAAAACATCCAATTCCTTGGGTTGATGGGTATAGTAGCTTTAATGATCAGAGGACTAATTTCTTCGAAGGAAACGTAGTAAACTACTCCAAGGGGAGCATCGACTTCGACGACTTCTAAAAAAGAGAGATTTACTAATATCTCTTTTTCTCGAAGAGAGTGTAAACACAAAGCCAATCTTTGCGTTGGCATTTCAAATTTACTGAGTCACTTACTTCAGTAAGCTCCTCAATAAATTTTCATCCCGCCTTGACCTAGACAAAAATAGACATCATTAAATCTCTTTTGGAGGACTTCATGTACGAATTTCTTGAAAATATAAAATTACCCTCTAATATAAGTGATTTAGCACAATTAGGTGATAGCATTAATCCTTGGATTGCATTTTTTAGTTTTATCCTCTTATTAATTACAATAATTATTCAATCTAAAGAATTAAAACTTTCAAGACAAGAATTGGAAGCAACAAGGGAAGAACTTGAGAAATCTAGGATAGCACAAGAAGAACAAAGTAAATCATTAGAATTACAGAATAAAGCAACAGAATTACAAATGATTGAAAATAGTTTCTTTCAATTATTCAAATTACTTAATGATACAAAAGATAATTTAGAAATTAGATATGAACATAGTCGTCTTAATGAATGTTATATAAATCGTATTTTATTTGAAGGTAACTTTTCTAATATTCATAATGGAGAATTTAAATCATTTGATGCCTTTAAAGTTTATTTTGAATTTAATAAGCAATTGAGAAACTTTGGAAATAGTAATAATTGGTATAGAAATAAAATATTTTTAGAAGAGTATATGAATGAATATTTTAAAACATATTTCAATCAGGTATTTAGTTTATTAGAGTTTATTAACAAAATCCAAATAGATAGAGTTAGATATATTAGATTATTAAAGGGACAATTATCTAAATATGAAATTGGATTATTACTGTTAAATGTGAGTTCAAACTTTAAAAATCAAGAATTTAAATTATTGTTAGAAAAATACTCTATTTTTGAGGGATTTGAGTTTGTTCAGGAATTAGAAAATGAATTTTTATCATATCATTTTACTGTTTATGGAAATAATGAAGAACTAGTAAATAAATATAAAGAATTAGAAGCTATTAAATGAAAAAACGATTTATAGATAGAAATGTAGAGGTTGTCGCAAGATGGTTAAAGATTAAAAAGATACGAAGAAGAAAAAGGGCTAAATGGCTTTTTAGGAAGCTTTTCCTTTTGGACGTTAAGAGATAGACTTGATGTTGTAAAATATCACTTCAAGATATATTTAAATTAAAGGTCTCATTTTGCGACCTTTAAATCTAGCTTTAGAACCGGTCACAAATTGTGACCAGTTATATAACAATCTGTAATATTTTTAAATACCCCACAAAAAACTCGCTAAGATTTATAAAATCAATTAGAAAAGATATATTCTTGACATAAAGATATAGTTAATATATAATTATTATATCTTTTCTATACTTTTGGAGTATTTTATGGACTTTGAGTATGATGAAAAGAAGAGTGTTAAAAATAAAGAAAAGCATGGTATTGATTTTGAGGAAGCTAAGTTCTTATGGAATGATGGAGCTGTAGTTATTCCTGCTAGGTATATAGATGATGAGAATCGATATGCTTTGATAGCACATTTAAATGATAAGTGTTATGTAGCTATTTTTACCATAAGAGATGAAAAATATAGAATAATTAGTGTTAGAAGATGTAGAAAAAAAGAGGAGGGCTTATATGAAAACGATAAAAGCTAAAGAGTTTGATGAGAAGTTTGATAATGATGATATTAGTGAGTATTTAGACAGCTCTAAAACTACAAAGCTAAAAGATTTTGATAAAATTGTGAAGACTAAAAAGGTAAATGTTGATTTTCCTGAAGATATTTTACGGCAAATAGATACAGAAGCTAAGCGTATAGGTGTAACTAGACAGTCTATTATAAAGGTTTGGATAGCTGAGCGTTTAAAAGAGGAGCAAAAGCATAAGATTGCTTGATAATTTGCGGTCGCAAAATGCGACCGCAAGTCTTACTTCAAATACTTTCTAGCAAACAACGGAGCTAGATTAAACACAATTATAAGTCTTACAATATGATGCATAGTGATATATGGTACATTTGCGGCTACTAGGATAGCTATCAGATTTGATTCTGTTTGTCCTCCGGGCATAAATGCTAGTAGGATTGAGATAGTTGGGAAATCTAGTGTATAGTGTACTAGGGCTACAAAGATGGCTGTGAGTATTGCTAAGATCACAAAGTGTCCGAATGTTCCTACTAGAGTTTTTACTATCTCTTTTACTTTTACACCTTTGAAGGTGAAGCCTATGGATGCTCCTATGATCACTTGTACAAATTTTAGTAGTTCATCTGGTGGTTTTGATTCTACCCAGCCACTTGCGAAGGCTATCATTGATATTATCATTGGTCCTATTAGGGCTGCTGCAGGCATATTTATCTTTTTTGCAAAGATAAAGCCTATAATACCTACTGCAACTAAGATAAATATATCTGCTATCCTCATATTCCCTATAGGCTCAGTAATCAGTTTATTTCCACTTATATCTATTTGAAATACATATTGGATGATAAAGGGTAGGGTTAGTACTAGGAAAAAAAGTCTTGAGGCTTGTACTAGTGTTATCTTTGCTACATTTGCTTTTAGCTCTTCCCCTAGAAGTACCATCTCTATTACTCCACCGGGCATTGCTGATAGGTAGGCTGTTTTTTTATCGAAGCCTTGTAGTTTCCAGTAGTATAGGATTCCCAAAAATGCTGTTAGGATTACGTAGGGGATCACAAATAGGAGGGAGTAGATGTAGTTGTCTAGTTCTGAGAGTATAGCTGGCGTAAAGGCACTTCCTATTGTTACCCCTATTATCACCCTTGCTGGGGTTGTGAAGTAGTTATTTGGTTTTTTGATTCTAAGGTTTTTAAATCTTATGGCAATAGATGTGATAAATAGTGAACCTAGTAGCCATGGTAGGGGTAGGTTTAAATAAATAAATATTATGGCACCTATTGCTGCAATTAAAATTGCATACAACATTTGATAAAGATTACTCAACTATATTTCTCTTAAATTTTTTGGAAGTATACACTATTTATCTTAAAGTGTTAGAAGTAACAGATATGTTATTAACTTCTATAAATAAGTTTTACTAAAATAAAATTTGCTATAATCCCGTAATTTAAAACTTAAACAATAAGAAAAAGGAAAAAAATGTTCGGAAGAGAATTAAAAAAATACGATCTATCTGAAGAAGAGTTAGCGAAATTTCAATATGCTAAATTTACTGTTACAAGTGGTGAGATTATGATCAAACTTTATCCAGAGGCTACGCCTACAGCGGTATCAAACTTTGCTACATTAGTAAATGATGGTTTTTACAATGGTTTAAATTTCCATAGAGTTATCCCAGGATTTATGGCACAAGGTGGTTGTCCAGATGGTACTGGTATGGGTGGTCCAGGTTGGGCTATTGAATGTGAGACAAAAGCTGATAAGCAAATTCACAATAAGGGAAGTTTATCTATGGCTCACGCTGGTCCTAATACAGGTGGAAGTCAATTCTTTATTTGTTTCGTACCTTGCCCACACTTAGATGGTGGACATACTGTATTTGGTGGTATTGAAGATGGTGACGATGCAAGTTTTGCAGCACTTGATGCGATCAACCAAGGGGACAAAATAGAAAAAGTAGAAATCTTAGAATCTAAATAATTCTACTTTATCAGAAACTCTCTTTTATAAGCCCGATAGGTTTTTCCTATCGGGCTTTTTTTGTGTTTGTGAAGGATGGTAAAGGTTACATAAGTAAACTAACTAAAGCTATTAAATGTGATTGCAGTCATCTATTTAATAACTAATAAAATTATATATTATACTATCTTAAATAACTATTAAAATTATTTACTAATAATAAAATAGATTATTTTAATAATGAAATGGCTTATTTTAGGGATTTGTAGGGATAAAATAGGGTGTTTTAGGCATAAAAAAAGGCATAATATTTGAAAAATATTACACCTTTTGAGGAAAATTAGATAGAAGTTTCAAAGATTTTTTGTACATCACCTTTAAAAAATAGTGTTCCATCTACATTTTTTACATAAAGTTCATCATTACTTGTAGGGTATACCCTTACAGAGTTTTCTACTTTATTTTGTTTTAGAGAATATAAGAAACAAGCAACCATACCAGTACCACAAGCACCAGTTTCATTTTCTACTCCACGCTCATATGTTCTTACATATAGTTTATCACCATCAGGTTTAGTGAAGTTTACATTTGCATTGTATTTATATCTCATCTTTGCACAAAGCTCAATATCAAACTCTTCTAGATCTTCTGTAATAGTTACAAGATGAGGTACACCTGTATCCACAAGATACCAAGTACGTCCTTCTTCTTCAAACTCTTCTTTAACTACAACAGGTGCAGTCATCTGAGTCTCTACGATATCATCATTTACTACACAAGCAATTTTTCCAGCCTCTGTCATAAAAGCAAGCTCATTTTCACATAAGGCATTTGATACGGCGTAGTGGGCACAAGCTCTTGTACCGTTTCCACACATTGCTGCATCTGAGCCATCAGAGTTGTAAAAAAGCCATTTAAAATCAAGCTCGTCATGTGGAACTAGTACTATAAGTCCATCTGCACCTATACCACTATTTCTATCACATAATTTTATAGCTAAGTCTGAATAGTCTTTTTCTATAAAGGTATGAAATATTACAAAGTCATTTCCATTTGCATTGTATTTTGTTACTAGCATGATTCTAAAATCTCCTTTTTTACTCTTTCTACTTCATCTTGTAGGTTTATTAGATCTTTTGTATTATCTATCACAAAAGTAGCTAAGTTTTTTTTCTCTTCTATATCCATTTGATTAGATATCTTTTGTAAAGCCTCATCTTCAGAGATATTATCCCTTTTCATTAGACGCTTAGTTTGAAGCTCTTTTGGTACATATATTACCAATGATCTATCTATATTATAGTGCATACTTTCAAAAAATAAAGGGATATCTATAAAATAAGGTTTTTTTTGTTTTTCAAATACCTCTGCTTCTTTTATAATATCTTCTTTTATAAGTGGATGGATAAAAGCTTCAAGCTTTTTCTTTTCCTCTACATTTCCAAAAATAAGTGGTCCCAGCTTTTTTCTAAGAACTTTTCCATTTTCCACATATTCTTCACCAAAAAGTTTAGCAATGCCATCACAATTTTGATCAAGAAGTTTGTGGGCTATCTTATCAGCATCTATTGTAAGAAAACCATGAAGTTTAAAAAGTGAACAAGTGGTGCTTTTACCAGTGGCAATACCACCGGTTAAAGCTATTGCGTGTGCGAAGTGGTGATCGTTATCTCTTTGCAATTCCAGTTAACTCCCTATGGATATTTGCTGGAAATACAAAACAAGCATTTTGCATCTCACTTGAATAGTGATTTAAACCATCTAATAAGTCTGATCTTTGTAATACAATATCAGCTTGTGGGTGGTATTTCTTAGATGCTAAGATACAAAGATTGTGCCCAAATCTATAAGGCATAGTGATCCAGAAATTTTTACCTACTGTATTTAAATCATTTTTTAAAGACTCCATATCACTTTGTGGTTTTACACTTTGTGCAACAAATACACCAGTATCTGTGATAATTCTCTCAACATTTGCCATTAATATTTCATCTACATCTTTTTCAAGATAGATGATAGCATCATATACTTTTTCATTTTCAGATTGTAAAGAGTCTGTATATTTTACTTCAACATCATGTTTATTTATCTCTTCTTTAAAATCTTCATCAACTTGTCCAACTACTAAAACTTTGTTTGGTTCGGCATGAGTACATAGTGGTACATGTATCATCATTTCAATTAAACTATATTTTTTATTTTCTATATTTGCCACATAAGACCTTTTATAAAATGTTTCGGGTATAATACCCAAAAAAATTTAAACTCAAATTTAAAAAAAGATTGTAAGAAGATTCAAAAAGAAATGAATACAATCGGACTTTTAATTTAGTGTCATATAAGGTTAGGAAAACTATTTCATGAGTACTATTTCGTATAAAGATGCTGGTGTAGATATTGATGCTGGAAACAGCTTTGTTGAAAATATCAAACCACATGTGAAAAGAACAAGAATCCCAGGTGTATTAGGTGGTATTGGATCATTTGCAGGTGCATTTGAATTACCAGCAGGATATAAAGAGCCAGTAATTTTAGCTGGAACTGATGGTGTTGGTACAAAACTAAAACTTGCAATTGATTCAAAGAAATTTGATACTGTAGGTATTGATCTTGTTGCTATGTGTTCAAACGATCTTATTTGTAACTTTGGAGAGCCTTTATTTTTCCTAGATTATTATGCAACTGCAAAGCTTGAAGTTGAAGAAGCTACAGATGTTGTAAAAGGTATCGCTGAAGGTTGTGTAAGAAGTGAGTGTGCTCTTATTGGTGGTGAGACTGCTGAGATGCCTGGTATGTATAGTGATGGTGATTTTGATCTTGCTGGTTTTTGTGTAGGTATTGCAGAAAAATCTGAGATGAATAGAGTAGAGCAAGTACAAGAGGGTGATGTATTAATCGCTCTTTCAAGTTCGGGTGTTCACTCAAATGGTTTTTCACTAGTTAGAAAGCTTTTATTTGAAAAACTTGGTATGAAGTTTGAAGATGAGTTTGAAGGTAAACCTTTAATTGATACTCTTCTAGAGCCTACAAGAATCTATGTAAAAGAGTTTAAAGCTTGTAGAGATGAGATCAATGCATTAGCACATATTACTGGTGGTGGTATTGTTGAAAACTTACCAAGAGTTTTACCAGAGGGTATGAAAGCTGTTGTAAATAAAGCTGATATCAAAGTTTTACCTATTTTTGAACTTATGGGACAACATGTAGAAGAGTCTGAAATGTATAGAGCGTTTAATATGGGTGTAGGTATGATCTTTGTAGTAAACCCAGCAAATGTAGATGCTGTATTAGAAAAAACTGATGGATATGTAATCGGTAAAATTGAAAAAGGGGAAAAGGGTGTAGATCTAGTTTAATCTAGAGCCCTTTAAATTAAATATGATTTTAATGATAGATAACTACGACAGTTTCACTTATAATATTGTTCAATATTGTTTAGAGCTTGGAGCTGATCTAAAAGTTATAAGAAATGATGAGATGAGTGTTGAGCAAATTGAAGCACTTAACCCTGAAAAGATTATAATCTCTCCAGGACCAGCTACACCAGATGATGCTGGAGTATGTCTTGATGTAATCAAACACTTCGCTGATAAAACGCCTATCTTTGGTATCTGTCTTGGACACCAATCAATTGCACAAGTATTTGGAGGAGAAGTTATAAAAGCTCCAAATATGATGCATGGAAAAACTTCAAAGATCAAAGTTACAAAAGAAAATCAGATTTTCAATGGTCTTCCAGAAGAGTTCACTCAAACAAGATACCATTCACTTACAGTGAAAAAAGAAAACTTACCAGATGTTATTGAAGCTACATCTTATTCAATGGATGATGATGAGATAATGTCTTTAAAAATAAAAGATAAAGAGGTATATGGAGTACAGTTTCACCCAGAATCAATTATGAGTGAACATGGACACGATATGATCAATAACTTCTTAAAGATATAAAAATGAGTGTAGATAGATATAATCTTATATTTATAGCTACACTATTTATACACTTTATAATATTACTTATGGGTGCAAATTCCCTAGATATACATTATAAAGAAGCTGATATATTATATGAAGGAAGTGGTGTTTTACACTATATCCTTTACTTTTCTACAGAGCTTTTTGGGCACAATAATATTGCCCTTAGATTACCATTTATATTTTTCTTTTTGGCATCAGCCATATTACTTTATAAGCTTACAAAATGGTATTTTACAAAAAAAGAGGATAGGCTTTTGTCTATTCTTATATTTATGCTTTTACCTGGGGTAAACTCTGCAGCACTTATTGCAAATGAAGCTATAATAGTGATATTCCTTACCCTATTATATCTGTTTTATTATCATTCTACTTCTAAGCAAAACTATCTACTTTTGGTACTTTTTTTATTTGTAGATAACTCTTTTGCTATTTTTTATTTAGCCTTTGCTTTTTATGCTATAAATAAAAAAGATAATGTGCTTTTAGGTATATCTGTAACTCTTTTTGTTTTATCCATGTGGATTTTTGGATTTGATTCTGGTGGTGTTCCAAAGGGGCATTTTGTAGATATTATCCTTGTATATGCTTCTATTTTTTCACCTATTTTATTCTTTTATTTTTTCTATGCAATGTATAGAATTACAGTAAAAGAGGAGAAAAATCTATATTGGTATATCTCTTTTACAGCCTTTGCTTTCTCTCTTGTATTATCTTTTAGGCAAAGGATTCAAATAGAAGATTTTGCACCTTTTGTGGTGATTGCAATTCCAATTATGTTGAAACTTTTTCTACACTCTTTGCGTGTAAGACTTCCTATGTTTAGAAAGAAGCACTATTTTGGAGCAAATCTAGTATTTGCTGTGCTTATTTTAAATTTTATTCTTTTATATGTGAACAAACCACTTTATTTACTTTTAGATACCCCCTATAAACATTTTGCTTATGAGTATCACTTTGTAAGTGATATAGCAAAGAAATTAAAGCAAGATGATATAGATGAAGTATTTTCTACCAATTCAAGGCTTGTAAAAAGACTTAAATTTTATGGTGTTAATGAGGGTGAAAAATATTATATAACTTTTTATGAAGAAAATGGTTATGATTTTAAATACACATTTGATGTGATGGGTAAAGACGTAAAAGATATTTATATCACAAAATTTTAATATTTCCTTTTTTATATTATCTTTTACCACTTAAATATGGTATACTATTCTTATGAAAACGATGGATATCTATGACGACGAAGAAAAATCGGGACTAAATTATCTAGCTAGAAAATATGGAAGAATAGGGATAATTATCTCTATATTTGTATTTTCTATTTTTATCTCACTTAGTGATGGTATGAAACTTAATCTAAGCGGTGCTAAATATGGTTCAGGCGAAGATAAAAATGTCGCTATTCGTGGAAGTAAAAAAGTAAATCCATCAACTACTAGCGAATATTGGACTAGTAGTAAATTCGACTTTTAAAAAAATCAACCCAAATCCTGAAATACAGATTTATAGTATAGTGCTTATGCTTGTGATATAGGGATTTGATAAAATTTTGAAGGACTAGCCATAGCTAATTCAAGAAATTTAATCAAAGCCCTATGTTGCAATGATGAGTGCTAGAATGTAAATTGCTGTTTTAGGATTTGGGTTTAAATAGGACTTTATATAATGTTTAAAAATTCTGAAATTGCCTATAATGAGGCACAAAATGTAATTCCAGGTGGAGTTGATTCACCAGTTAGAGCATTTAAAAGTGTAGGGGGAACACCTGTATTTATCGATAGGGGTGAGGGAGCTTATCTTGTAGATATTGATGGAAATAAATATGTGGATTTCGTACAATCTTGGGGACCACTTATTTTTGGTCACTGTGATAAAGATATCGAAGAAGCTGTAATTGAAACTGCAAAAAAAGGTCTTAGTTTTGGTACACCAACACTACTTGAAACACAACTTGCTACAGAGATCACTGATCTATTTGATACTATTGATAAGGTAAGGTTTGTAAGTTCAGGAACTGAGGCTGTTATGAGTGCTATTAGACTTGCTCGTGGATATACTGGTAAAAATGATATTGTAAAGTTTGAGGGTTGTTACCATGGACATAGTGATTCACTTCTAGTTCAAGCTGGATCAGGTATGGCTACATTTGGTGCTCCAAGTTCTCCAGGTGTACCAGCAGATCTTACAAAACATACACTTCTTTGTGAATATAACAATATTGAAAATCTTGAGAAATGTTTTGCTGATAGCAAAGATATCTCTTGTATCATCATTGAGCCAATTGCTGGAAATATGGGATTAGTTCCAGCACAAAATGAGTTTTTAGCAAGAGCTAGAGAGCTTTGTGATGAGCATGGGGCATTATTAATCTTTGATGAGGTTATGAGTGGATTTAGAGCTAGTTTAAAAGGTGCACAAGGGGTTCTTGAGACTAAGCCTGATATTGTGACTTTTGGTAAGGTTATCGGTGCTGGTATGCCTGTGGGTGCTTTTGGTGCTAGAAAAGAAATTATGGCAGTTCTTAGCCCAGATGGTGCAGTTTATCAAGCGGGTACTTTAAGTGGAAATCCTGTAGCAATGGCTGCTGGTCTTAAGTCTTTACAAAAGTTAAAAGCTGATGAGACTATCTATGAAAGACTAGGTGAAAAAGCTGATAAACTAATGGCTGGATTTAAACAAAAAGCTAGTGAAAATGGTGTAAATCTTCAAGTTGATACTAGAGGTAGTATGTTTGGATTTTTCTTCTGTGATTTTGCTCCTGTAAACTTTAAAGAGGTTGGAGAGTGTAACTTTGAATCTTTCTCATACTTCCATAGGGAAATGTTAAAAAGAGGATTCTATTTTGCTTGTAGTCAATATGAAGCTGGATTTATTTGTGATAAGATCACTGATGAGCAAATTGAAGCTTGTATAGATGCTGCAAATGAAGTATTTAAAGAGATCAAGGCAAATAATGGATAATACACAAAACAATGAAAATAATGCTCAAGAGATACCAAAACATAAAGGGAAACTACAAGCACTTGATAGTTTATCTTTAGGTATTTCAATTGCAGCAGCTATTTTAATAGGTGCTGGGCTTGGTTATCTTTTAAAAGAGTGGACAGGATATGATTGGCTTTTATGGCTTGGTATCTTTTATGGAATTGCAGCAGCTATTTTAAATGTATATAAGGCATATAAAAGAGCTAAAAAAGATCTTGATGAACTTGCAGATGATCCAAGATATAAACATAGAGCAGAGCACGGAGATGGTATAAAGAATGATTAAAAAGTTTCTAAAGCTTTTTTTGATCCTAGATCTAGCAGTTGTTGCTTTTTGTTTAGTTCAAGGTGAAATGATCTGGCTTATGAATACCCAAGCAGCTTTTTTTAGCTCTTTGGTTATCACTTTAGGTTCATACTTTGGTTATAAGAAAAATATCCAAAAAAGGGTAGAAAATACTCAGGTAGATGTGGATGAACCTGATACTATAGATAAGATGGAAGATCCTTATGATCTATATAGTGAACTAAACGAACAAGAAGATTTCACAAAAGAAGAGATCAAGGAGATCATAAAAGAGGAGAAGAAAAAGCTAAGAAGCCCAACGCAGAGTATAAAAAATACAGTGTTTTCTTTTGGTGCTTTTTCATCAGTATATAGAATACTTGGATATTTACTTTTAGTGATATCTTTCTTTTATTTAAATAATAACGGGCTATTTGATGCCATACCATTTTTACTAGGACTTTCAGTAGTTCCAATTATGACTATCGTAATGAGTTTTAAGATGAAAACTGAAGATAAAATAGAGAGTGAGAATTCTTAACTTTTAGATTTTACTTTTTAACTCTCTAGTGGTAAGCGTTGGGGATAAATTTCCTCACGTTTCTCATCTCTGTGAGTTGTTCTTTTGTTTTTTCTCTATGCTCTTTCATAAATTCAATATTTTTAAAAAAAAGTTCCATCAGAAAATTTGCATCATCTTCATTTAAATCAAATTGAAAAATTGCTTGGTCGTTTGGGATATATCGCTCTACCCATGTGATAAGGGCACTAGCTCTCTCAAAATCATCTTTTGAGTCTATAAGTTTAAGTTCTTCGAGGGCTTTTAAAGACCAGTTTCGTCTTTCCATGCGTCAATCAAGCCTTGTACTACTTGCGTTACTTGATCTACAGCATTGATATTGTTGTCAATCCCTGCGCTAAATAGAGTTTCTATTTGATAAAGGTATAAACCATCTAGGTAGTAGGCTACATCTCCCCCATCAAAGTCAAGTACTGTACGAAGTTCATCAAATATTGCAATAGATTTATTTATGAAAAGAAACTTCTCTTCGATGTTATCTTCTTCCATTGCATTTCTAACAAAAGATAAGTATCTAAGTAAACCTTCATACAGCTTTAATATTAGCATGTAAGGATCATCAGTTACTGCACTATGTTGATTATAAGCTTCTATACCCATAAATTTGAACTCCAAAAATAATTAGTCAAGATTATACCTTTTTAAAAATAAAAACTAGTTGATAAGTTACTAAATAGTTAATATATCAAAAAAATAATCTTTTAAAGGGAGGCTTAGAAAGGCCAACCTTTATTTAAGATCTCTGTTCCCCAAGGTGTTTTTGTCTGTTGAGCATCATCACCCTCTTTAACATATATAATCTTTAAATCAGCAATTTGATCAGATTCTATAGTGTTATCAGAACTTATATCATAAGGTCTTATTACACCTGTGATAAGGATCTTTTGTTGTTGATCTTTTATAAGAAGCATTTTTGCTCCTTTGATAAAATAGTTTCCATTTTTATATATTTGCTCAATCACTGCAGAGATACTTGCCTCAAACTTTTCATCAAGTTTTGAGTTTGCATTTCCTGAAAAACTTTGGGAGTTTTCAGATGAAAATGAATACCCTAGTAATTGTTTGATCTGAGTAATTACTGGTGGTTCAACTATCTCTTGAGGAATCTCATTACCCTCTTCATCAAATTTTGGTGGAGGTGGTGGAGGTGATTGTAGATTTCCTCCATCTAGGGCATTAGATCCTGTTTTACTTGTACTTCTTGTATTTGCATAAGATGATTTAACTGAATCTACAACTTTAATTCTTACAATATCACCAATTTGAAGATCTTTCTTATCTGCAAATAAAGATGGCCCTTGTCTTGAATATAAAGCACCTTTTTTCTTAAATGTTGGTTTTGGTTTACGTACCTGTTGTACGCTATATTCTTTTACCTCTACTTTTTCATTTGCCACAGGTGCAACAGCTGCTGTTGGAATACACCCTGTAATCATAAGTGTAAAAATAAAAGTTAATAGATATAAAAATAGATTTTTAATCTTCATTTACAAAATTCTCTTCAACAATAAAATTAAGATCAACACTAATGGTCATATAATCAATACCTGCTTTATAGTTTGCATTTGTTCCATATTTTATAAGTAGTGGCTCTATATTTGTTTCATTATCTGTATGGATAAGTAGGTTTTTCTTTGAAACATAAACTTTTCTAACATGTTTTTGTCCAATTAAATCTACAATAATTTCTGCTTCTTTATAAAATAGTTTTTCAAGTTTAAGTGCTAATTTTTCCTCTTTAGTTAATTCTTTCTTTTTAGCAATATTTGGTTTTTGGGAAATATCTTCTTCCATCTCCACAAATACATCACTCATATGGAGATAATAAGCCCCAAACATGGCTAATAAAAATAGTAAAACTAAAGCTTTTGTAACAACTTTTTTAATATTTTTCTTTTTTACTACAACTATCATTTTTAAGTGAGAAGTTCCTTTTACATTTAAGTATAAATTATGTTGTGATTATCTCTTAAATTAATTCATATGTCCTATTTTAAGGCAAACTTGACTTTTAATATTAAGTCTAAATTAAGTAGATATTATACTAGAAATATCTTTTTTTTAGCTTATTTTAGATAAAATATTTGGCTAAAATATAAGACATAATTTAAAGAGAAAACATGGATGTAAGAAAAGAGTATTTAGAATTTTTTAAAAGTAAGGGGCATGAGATTTATTCTAGTATGCCTTTAGTTCCTGATGATCCAACACTGTTATTTACAAATGCAGGTATGGTACAGTTTAAAGACGTATTTACAGGTGCAGTTCCAACTCCTGAAAATAAAACAGCTACATCTTGTCAGCTTTGTGTAAGAGCTGGTGGTAAACACAATGACCTTGAAAATGTTGGTTATACAGCTAGACACCACACACTTTTTGAGATGCTTGGAAACTTCTCATTTGGGGATTACTTTAAAGAGGATGCTATCGCTTATGCGTGGGAGTTTGTTACTGTAAATCTTGCATTACCTGTTGAGAAACTATGGGTAACTATCCATGATAGTGATGATGAAGCATATGAGCTTTGGAGTAAACATATCAGTCCTGAGCGAATCATGAGATTTGGAGATAAGGATAATTTCTGGTCTATGGGTGATACTGGTGCTTGTGGTCCATGTTCTGAGATTTTTTATGATCAAGGTGAAGAAAATTTCAATGGTCCTGAAGATAAGATGGGTGGAGAGGGAGATAGATTCCTTGAAATCTGGAACCTTGTATTTATGCAATATGAGAGGGATAGTAAAGGAAATCTAAATCCTCTTCCAAAACCATCAATCGATACAGGTATGGGACTTGAAAGAGTTATCGCAATCAAAGAGGGTGTTTTAAACAACTTTGATAGTTCTATGTTTATGCCTATCATCAAAAAGATTGAAGAGATCGTAGGGAAAAATACTACGGAAGAAACAATAGGAAGCTTTAGAGTAATCGCTGATCATATTAGAGCTACTTCATTTATGTTAAGTCAAGGTATCTTATTTGCCAATGAAGGTAGAGGATATGTTGCTAGAAGAATTTTAAGACGTGCTGTAAGACACGGATATCTTTTAGGGCAAAGAAAAGCATTTATGTCTGAGCTTGTTGATGTTCTTTGTGATGTTATGGGTGATCATTATACTGACCTTGTTGAGAAAAAAGAATATCTAAAAGAGCAAATCACTTTAGAAGAGGAAAGATTCTTCAAAACTATTGAAAATGGTATGAGTCTTTTTAATGAAGAGTTAGAAAATACTACAGATAAATTTTCTGGTGCAGTTGCATTTAAACTTTCAGATACATTTGGATTCCCATTAGATCTTACAGAAGATATGTTAAAAGACAAGGGTCTTAGTGTTGATGTTGATAAATTTGAAGAGTTATTAACTGCCCAAAAAGAAAGCTCAAAAGCTTCATGGAAAGGTAGTGGAGATGCTTCTAAAGATGGTGATTTTAAACAATTACTTGAAAAATATGGTGTAAATGAATTTGTTGGATATGAAAAAACAGCAAATAAAACAAAGATAGTAACTCTTTTAGATAATGATTATAATGAAGTAGAATCACTAGATGCTGGAATGAGTGGATGGGTAATGCTTGAGCAAACTCCATTTTACGCAGAATCAGGTGGACAAGCTGGTGATATCGGTGCTTTAGAAGATGCTGAACATATTGCTATCATCAAAGATACTAAAAAATTCTTTGGAATTAATCTTTCGCAAGTGGATGTGGAAAGCTCAAATATCTCTGTAGGTGAAGAGGTAGATGCTGTAGTAGTTGATAGAGAAGAAGTAGCTAAACATCACTCTGCAACACACTTACTTCAAAGTGCACTTAGAATGGTTCTAGGTGAGACTGTAGCTCAAGCTGGATCATTAAATGATGGTAAAAGATTAAGATTTGACTTTACTTATCCAAAGGCTATGAACGCTGATCAAATTAGTGAAGTACAAGATTTAGTAAACTCTATGATAGCTCATTCTATCAAAGGTAAGATTGAAGAGCTTCCTATTGAAGAGGCTAAAAAATCTGGTGCAATTGCTATGTTTGGTGAAAAATATGGTGATGTAGTTAGAGTTGTAAGTTTTGGAGATGTGAGTGTTGAATTTTGTGGTGGAACACACGTGGAGGACTCTGCACATATTGGAAGTTTTTATATCACAAAAGAGAGTGGTGTAAGTGCAGGTGTTAGAAGAATTGAAGCGGTTTGTGGACTTAGTGCTATTGAATATGCTAAATCATTTATGCAAACAGTACAAAAAGCACAAGTGGAAGTTAAAAACAATGATGTGATCCAAGGTATCACAAAACTAAAAAATCAGATCAAAGAGCTTAAGCAAGAGATTGTAGCAGTGCAAAGTTCTGTTGAAACTCCAATCAAAGAAGAAATGCTAGGTGATGTTAAGCTTATTGTTGATGAGATCGCAAATGGTGATATTAAACAAATCGTAGATGATCTAAAAAACCAAAATGAAAAAATCTCAATCTTATTACTACAGAAAAAAGGTGATAAAGTGATGATCGCTGCTGGTTCTAAAAACTCTGCTATTAAAGCTGGTGATTGGATCAAAAAAGTTGCTCCAGTAGTAGGTGGTGGAGGTGGAGGTCGTCCAGACTTCGCCCAAGCTGGTGGAAAAGATGTGACTAAAATAGAAGATGCAAAAGTTGAAGCTCTTGCATTTGCAAAAGAGGTTTTAGCTTAATGCTAAGCGTAATAGTATTTCTTCATGTAATCTCTGCAATCATTTGGGTAGGTGGTATGATAGCGATTAGATTTGCTGTACACTACTCAATGGCTAAGGTTGAAGACCCAAAAATCAAACTAGGACGTACTCTAGAGTCTTTAAAAAGATTTTTCTACATGGTAATTCCATCTATTCTTATTCTTTTAATCACAGCTATTATTATGATCATAAGCTTTGGGTTTAAAGGAACTGATCTTTATTCTACAGTGATCTTAAAAGAGGCTATTTGGGTGGTTATGGCTGTAGTATTTACTATCATCTTTATCAAAAGAAATAAAGCTCAAAAATTCTTTGATGCTGGTGATTTACCAAGTGCAAAAGCACAATTAGCACCACTTGCATCATGGATGATCCCTTTAAATACTGTACTTGGAATTGTAGCAGTATTTTTAGGTGTGACTTTAAGAGGTCTATAATCCCAAGGGGATGATAACTATTCTCAATTAATAAATCTAATTAAGAATATAAATAATAATTACATGCTAAGATATAAGTATCTCTAATAGGGGTACTTATATGGAAACCACAAATTATATAAAAGAACATATCGAAGAACTTTATGATATTGGCTACGCCTTATCTGCTGAAAAAAATTTTAATGCCCTTATTGAAAAGATACTTACAGGTGCAAAGAAGATTTCAGGTGCCGATGCTGGTACTATTTATCTTTTAAATAAAGAAACTCAATCTCTAGAATTTACTATCGTACAAACCGATTCCTTACGTTTTAAAATTGGAGGAACCAAAGATGAACAAGTACAGTGGCCATCCCTTCCATTATATTATGATGATGGTACACCAAATGATATAAATGTATCAGTTGTATCAGCTTTAGAAGATAGGCTTATAAATATTGAAGATGTATATAAAGCAAAAGAGTTTAAATTTGATGGAGCAAGAGCCTTTGATACTGCTACAGGATATAGAACCCAATCAATGCTTTTAGTACCCATGAAAAATCATGAAAATGATGTAATAGGAGTCCTTCAACTTATAAATAAAACAAGCCCAGATGATGATATTATAAAGTTTACACAAGATGATGAAAAACTAATTCTTTCAATGGCATCACAAGCTGCCGTAATTATCACAAATAGAATTCTTATTCAAGATATGGAAAAGCTTTTAAACGCTTTTATTAAGTCGATTGCGACAGCTATTGGGGAGAAGTCAAAATATACTGTTGGACATATTAATCGTGTGGCAGAGATATCTTTACTCATAGCAAATGCAGTAAATGATGATAAAGATGGTATATATAAAGATAAAAACTACACAGAAGATGAATTAAAAGAGATAGATATAGCCGCATGGATGCATGATATTGGAAAGATTACTACACCTGAATATGTTGTAGATAAAGCACGTAAATTAGAAACTATACATGATAGAATAGAAAGTGTTAAATATAAGTTTGAATTACTAAAAACACAGTTAGAGCTAGATTATCTAAAAAATAGAATCACAAAAGATGATTTTGAATCAAAAATAAAAGAGCTGGATAAGGATTTTGCTTTTATTGAAAAGACAAATGTGGGAAGTGAGTTTTTAGTGGATGAAGCGGTAGAACGTATACATCAAATAGCTTTAAATAAAGTATATATAGATGGACATGAACAAAACCTTTTAAGTGAAAATGAGGTGGAAAACCTTTGTATAAGAAAAGGTACTCTAACTGATGATGAAAGATTTGTGATCAATAATCATGCTCTTATGAGTATCAAGATGCTTGATTCTCTACCTTTCCCTAAAAAGCTAAAAAGAGTTCCTGAAATAGCTGGTGGTCACCATGAAAAGATTGTAGGTGGTGGGTATCCATATGGACTAAAAGGGGATGAGATAAGTTTTGAAGCTAGGATATTAGCTATAGCGGATATCTTTGAAGCCTTAACAGCTCACGATAGACCATATAAACAAGCAAATTCTTTAAATCAATCTATGAGAATACTGAAATTTATGGTTGATGATGGAACTTTGGATGGGGATATAGTGAAGTTTTTTGTGGATAAAAAACTTCACCTACAATACGCAGAAGATAACCTAAGTCCTGATCAAATGGATGAGGTGACTATAGAGTTTTAGAACTATTTGTATCTGTAAACCTTTCTTCACAAAACTTTATATAGTTACCATATGGTGGTGTAGTATTGTGTTTTCTATGACGTGATACAATCTCTTCTATGAATTTTTGAACTTCACTATTTCTATAAACTCTTTTCATATCATAAATGACTGGTACTATATCTTTATCTGTAAGGATTTCATTGTGGTACATTGCACATACATTTTCAAAATATCTTAATAGAGCAAAAAGATATTTTTCATTATTTGAACCTTTCTCTTCATGATTGTATGTAAAGTTGTCATATTCAATAGCAAATCTAACTGATCTTATCCCCTCATGGGCATAGTAAAAATTGTATAGATTCATCATAAACTCAAACTGTTTATTTTTGGATTCACGTTTTTTATTTTTTGTATCTAGGATAATATTTATACGAGTAGATAGATACATAGCTACAGCAGCAATAAGAGCAGAAAGTAATATAGCATAAGGGGTAAGATCACTTAGGCTATATGATGGGCTTATGATTAGAGTATAACTAAGTCTTGCAAATACAAGTATACCTATTATAAATATAGTGATACCAAATCCAAATAGTATTTTATCTATTAGTTTCATTTTTTCTCTTTATTTTATATATTGATAAAATTGTATCGTCTTTTTTATTTATAAACTTTATAAATATATCTTGATCTTTTTGATTTATTTTAGGACACTCTCTTAAAAAGTCACCATTGTGATCTAAAGCAATTTTACCACTATTTGATAAAAGACCTTTTACATAGCCTTCTATTTGTATGATTATATCCCCTTTCATAGAGGAAATTTTTTTGTAAGTATCTTTTGAGATATTTTTAAAGATAAACTTATTTATACTAGATATATCTTTTGTAGAATCTATTTTAAAATAGTTTTTATTCACATATACATTTTCTAGTAATTGTTTTTTATTTTTTGATATAACTTCCATCTTCTTTGGAAATTTTGCTTTTAATTGAACACTTAGTGTTTGATCTTTTTCATTGTATTTAAATTT
>CAYFGQ010000022.1:0-52210 GCA_964342525.1 uncultured Arcobacteraceae bacterium | reverse complement strand
ATATCCATGGTATAAAACAAAACAAGGTTATATAAGTTCACCATACCTATATAATCCAGGATTATTACAAAATTGTGAAGAACCTAAAGTAATAGCTTCTATTCCTGTGGTTATGGTAGATAAAACTAATTCTATTGATGAAAATACTAATAAAAATAAAAAAACTGAAAATATAGAGCCTAAGATAAATAAACCTAAAAATATTCCAGTTAAAAAAGAAAAGAGATCTTTAGTTAATAATACTAAAGAGAACACAGTATCTAAAAAAATAATAGATAAAAAAACTGAAGATGAAAATAGATTTTTTGTAGGAGCTATAATTGGAGTAAACTCTTTAAGTGTAAATACTGAAAATAAATCAGGAACTATCACATTAAATACACCCTTAGATGAATCTGGATATTCATTTAATGTACATATAGGTGCAAAATATGATGAAAACTATAGGGTATTATTAAGTTATGATTATATACCAGTAGATGATGTAACATTACAAAACTATTATTTATCAATAAATTATCAATTTAATACTTATTTAAACCCTTATTTAGGAATATCTTCAGGGGTGAGTTTTTTAGATTGGGAAAGTGATCCTTTAACAAACTCTTCTACAAAAGATACAGAATCTGAAGCTTCAGGTTTTATAGGATTACAAACAGGTCTAGAGTATAAATATAATACAAATTATTCAATTATTACACAATTACTTTATCAAGAGTTTTTTCATAATACTAAAGTAACTAATGGATCTAATGAGGTTCATATTAAACATGATAGGGTATTTCAACTTGGTATTGGACTAAGGTATTCTTTTTAGTGAAAAATCAACGAAGAAAGGTTTACTTTGAATAAGAAATTAGAAAATATCCTTATTGATAATAATATAAATGGATATCAATTCATTAAAGATAAAAACCTTTTTGAATCAAAATATAGTAATGCTATGATCATCTCTCAAGTAGTATTACTATCTGAAAAGCTTTTAGAGTTAGGAGTAGATTATATAATTGATGAACATTATAATGTGAGAGTTAAAATATAAACTACTCACTATCCTCTAAAAGTTCTCTCAATTCTTTTATAATCCCTTTTTGATTTTCAATCAAAGTTTCTTGATTTAAAAATTCAAGTTTTTTACTTTCATAATCTTTTTTTAATTCACTAAGTTCTTTTTCTAGACTATTAGATTTATCCTTTGATTCTTTTGCTATCTCAGCTAATCTATCCATTTTTTGTTTTGTTTGATCAAATTTTCTCTCTCCTGCATTTTTTTTATTTAAATCTGCTTTTTCATAGGAGAGTAGTTGAGATTTTAGATGTCTATTTTTTTCTTTCAATTCATTTATAAGATTTGTATGGTACTCATCCCCAATATGTACAGTTTTAAGTTCAGATTGAAGGGTGTCTATTTGTTTATTTAGAGTGTCTTCTTTTTTTCTATACTCTAAATAAGTGTTCATCACTTGTTTTCTAAACTCTCTTTGATCATTTACATCTTTTGTGGATAAGAAACCTATATATCTAAACTCTATGCCATTGTCATTTATCACGGGGAAGATAGTACTATTTATATAAAATACTTCCTCATTTTTATTTGCATATTTTAGATTTGAATGCCATGTTTTTCCTTTACTTACATCTAACCAAAGTTTCTCTAGCATATTTTTATCTGTGTCCTTATGGAAAAACTCTTCTATAGATTTTCCTATCATCTCTTCTTTTTCATATTCAAATACTTCACTTACCATTGAGTTTATTGATGTGATGTTTTTTTGTGAATTCAATTGGATAACCATTGCAACTGTATCTATGGCATTTAGTTGTTGCTCCAGTTCTATATTTTTTTGTTTGATTGAGTTTTCATAGAATTTTTTTTGACAAGCTAATTCTATTCTTTTAAATATCTCTTCTACGTTTACAGGTTTTATTGCATAGAAGTTTACATTTAATTCTATGGCTCTTAAAAGCATCTCAGTTTCAGTTCTAGCTGTAGTGTAGATGAGTGGTACATCCTGATCAAACTCTCTTATTTTTTCAAGCATCTCTATACCATCCATAATAGGCATATTGATATCACTTACTATTAGATCTATTGTTATATTTGATTCAAAAGATTTTTTATAGATATTTAAGCCATCTTGTCCATTTGCTGCTGTTAGTACGTTTTTGAAAAATCTCTCAAAGATTTTGGCTAGTTTCCCTCTAGCTATATCATCATCTTCTACGTATAGTATATTTAGTTTTTTTAAAAAGTTTTGATTGAACATCTCCATGCTCCATAATGATTTTTTTTATTTAATATATCAAAATGTCACATATATGTTTTCTTAAGAAATACAACTAAATACAGATTTTTCAACTCTATTTCTTCCATTTGATTTTGCTAAGTATAGAGCTTTATCCACCTTTTCAAAGAATGTTTGCTTACTCTCATCTTTTTCAAACTCTCCTACACCAAAGCTAGCTGTTAGTCTATCTATCTCTTTAAATGGATATCTCTCAATAAGTGCTCTTATTTTTTCAGCAAATCTCATAGCACCATCTAGATTTGTTCCTGGAAGTAATATCACAAACTCTTCACCACCCCATCTTGCAAAGATATCTTGGATCTTTATGTTTTTTGAAATAAGGCTTGCAATATCCACTAAGATATCATCACCTATTTGATGTCCAAAGGTATCATTGATCACTTTAAATCTATCAATATCAAAAAGTACCATACTTAGATCATTATTTTGAAGGTGCGCAGTTCTTAGCTCTTCTCTAAATAGTTCTTCAAATTTCATTCTATTATAGATATTTGTTAGGCTATCATAGGTTGCTTGTTTTTCTAAAACTGTAGTGATAGAATAAAGCTCATTTACTTTATGTTTCATAGCATCATTTATATTTCTTAGTTGCTCTTTTGTATCTTCTAGCTCTGTTATATCATGTCTGATAGCAATATACTCTATGATATCTCCATCCACATCTAAAATAGGTACAACAGTAGTATCTACAATATATTTTCTACCATCTTTTTTCATATTTGTAACTCTACCATGCCATGGTTTTTTTGACTTAATAGTATCCCATAGCTCTTTAAATGCTTCAGCTGGCATACTTGGGTGTCTAATAATATTGTGTGGCTTACCAATAAGCTCATACTCTTTGTATCCAGAAATTTCACAAAATTTATCATTTACATAGGTGATTATGCCTTTAGGATTTGTTTTTGATACGATATTACTAAGATCAACTGCTTTTTTATATTCATTTAGAAGATTGTTATGTTCAAGTTTATCGCTTATCTGATCATCATGTAATTCTATATATGAATCAGTTAATGAGTTTGCCACATCTAGTGATAACTCTTCAAGCTCATTTCCAATATTTTTTGATAGATATCCATTTTGATCTATAATATATTCAACTGAAGATTTTAGTTTTTGTATTAGGGTAAATAGCTCAGCTATAGAGATATTGTGTGTTTTTAAAAGTCTTAGAAAAGATAGTTTAGCTTCACACTCTGCAACTGTAAGATCCCATTCAATTATGCTTATAAAACAATCACAAAATTCATGTAAGATACTTATACTTGAGTGCTCAATAATTAAAGAGTGTTTATGAAGTATATTTTTAACACGGGCTTCTTCTAACCAATGGTCAATAATTGTATTTCTATTTATTCTTAGGAAATGTGCGAACTCTTTTACATTGATTATTTTAGACAACATATAAAACCCTTAAAAATATATTTTAATTGTTTAGTAGTATATCAGTTTAAGGCTTTAAATAATTATTTTTGAGAGGGAGTTTAAAAGTTTTACCTAGAATTAACTAGGTAAAAACTTTATTTTTTTAGTATTTTAATGAAGAGATAGCGTCTTTAGCTATATTCATAAATCCATCTACACCTGGTAAGATAGAGAATAGATCAACTCCAACTCCACCCCATACTGTGTAAATAGCAGTGATAGTAAGAAGAACTGTACCAAGTCCTAACATACCCACTTTTGGCTCTTCATCTGTATCATAAAAATACATAGCAGCGATGATTTTGAAATAGTAGTACATAGAGATAAATGCAGCTAAAATTGCAAGTCCAACTAAGAAGTACTGCTGTGATTCAATACCTGCCATAAATACATTTAATTTACCCATGAAACCAATTGTTAAAGGGATACCTGCAAGTGATAATACAAATATCGTAGTTATAATAGATAAATATGGTCTTGTCTTTGCTAAACCTTTGAAACCTTCAAAAGATAGTTTCTTAGAATCAGCAGATGATACATAAGAAAGTACCCCAAAGATACCAATAGATGTTACAAAATAAGAGATCAGATAAAATACTATAGCTGATGGAGCAAGTTCGCTTCCTTTACCAATAGCAGCAAGTGCAATTAGTAAATATCCACTATGAACTATACCAGAACCAGCAAGTAATCTTTTTAGATCATCTTGTGTGATTGTAAGCCATGTACCACCAATAAGTGTAAGTACAGCCATCACTTGCATTACAGCTACCCAAGCATCTCCAAGTAGTTTAATATCTACTAGGTAGAATCTTAAAGCGATAGTAAATAGTGCTAATTTAAACACAGCAGCCATAAACATTGTTACAGGTAGTGGAGCACCTTTGTATACTTCCACAACCCAAGCATGAAATGGTACTGCACCAAGTTTAAATAGTACAGTGATAGTGATCATAATAACACCAAGATTAACTAAAGTGCTATCTCCACCACCTTGGTAGAATGCTAAGATTTCAGTGATAAATGTTGTATTGATACCACCATAAACAAGGGCAATACCAAAGATAAAGAATGCACTTGTGATTGATCCAAGGATCACATATTTCATCATAGCTTCTCTAGATTTTCCAGGTTTGCTATCTTTATATCCAGCTAACATATAGATACAAAGTGAAGCAGTTTCAAGTGATACTAATGCTGTGATAAGCTCATTTGAGTGAGCTAAAGCCATCATACCAAATAGGGCAAATAATAATAGTGAGAAAAACTCTCCATTATAGTGTGCTCTATCTTCAAAGTATCTAGCTCCAGCAGCACCCGTTACAAGTGTACCAAGTAAGAACATCATTGAAAATGCAAGGGCAAATTGATCAACTACAAATAGTGTACCAAAGTGGCTTTCCCATAAATAAAATGGTTCAAAATCACCAAGTGTGAAGAATTGGATAATAAGTGCAACACAGATAAATAATGCAGTTGCATTTCCTAGTTGTTCCTTATCCATTTTAGAGAATTCACTTAAAAGGAATAGGGTGATTGCACCAGCTAAAATCGTAAGTAAAGGAAGTAAATATATAAATTGTGACATTATAGTGCTCCTCCTCTTTGACTTAATAGTGTGTTAATTAATGGCTCAAATATATCCATAAAATATGATGGGAATATACCTGTTGCTAATAATAGAACAAAAAATGGTAATATCATAATAAGTTCCCTTGCATTAAGGTCTTTAAATCCTTCAACATCTTTAGCGGTAGGACCAAATATTGCCCTTTGTAACATCCAGAATACAAATGTGATAGCTGCGATTAATGTCATAGAAGCTACAACCCCAATCCAGAAATCATACTCAAATGCACCAATGATGATCGTAAGCTCAGCAGCAAATCCACCAGTACCAGGAAGACCAACAATACTAAGTGCAAAGAACATAAAGAAGAATGTAAACTTAGGAGCTACTGTTGCAATACCTCCAAGTGAAGCAATACTTACTGTCCCTGTTCTTGAAGCGATTAATCCAATCATTAAGAAGATACCTGCACTTGATAGGGCGTGAGCACCGATAAAGAATAGTGAACCATTCCAAGCATAAGCATTTGCTAATACAAGACCAAGAGCTAATAAAGAGATGTGAGACGCTGAAGCGTAAGCAAACATTCTTTTTAAGTTGTCCTCTTTGATCGCTGTGATTGCAAAGTAGATCATACCTGCTAATGATAAGAAGATAACTAGTGGTACAAATACTTCAATCTCTTTATCAAAGATTGTATTGTACATAAATCTCCAGATACCATATACACCAAGTTTAGCCATAATACCTGACATGATGATAATAGCTGGAACTGGTGATGATCCATATGATGGAGCAAGCCAAGTATGGAAACCAACAAGTGGAATCTTAATAGCAAATGCAAGTAAAAATGCACCAGCTAAGATTGTAGCTGTTCCTGAATCAAGTTGAAGCTTAGATAAATCATAAAGATCGAAACTCCAGTAACCATTTGCAGCAAAGAACGCATATCCAAGATAGAAGATAGCATAAAGCATTGCCAGTGATCCAAATGCAGTGAATAAGAAAATCTTCATAGCATTAAATCTATGGTTATCAACCCCATATCTTCCGATCATAATAAATACTGGAATAAGCATAAGCTCCCAGAATAGATAGAACTGGATAAGGTTAAGTGAAACAATAGCACCACCAACAGCTGCTTGAAGAAGCATCATATTGTACCAGTAACCTTGTTTCTCATTATTCCACATATATAGGTAGATAGTTGGCATGATAATTGAAAGCACTACTAAAAGTACAATTGAAATACCATCTACACCCACATGATATGTGATACCAAAACTCTCAATCCATGGAGTGATTTGTACAAACTGCATACCACCATTTGGATCAAAATTTGATACTACCATTAATGACAGAATTAAAACGATGATAGATGATAACATCGCTGCCATTTTAATAATAGTAGTATCTACTCTAAATATACAAACTAATAAAGCCGTTAAAAATGGAAGGAATACAATATAAGATAACATATCCATTATACACCTCCGTTAAAAAGAATTGTAAGACTTATCATTGAAACCCCAACTAAGATATAAAAGGCATAGTATCTAACTTTACCATTATGAAGTTTTCCAAACATCTCTGAAAGGATCATTAATCCACTTGATGAGATATTGATAATCGCATCAACAAAACCTTTGTCAACTATTTTCTTTAAGTTATCACTTAAAGCTACAACAGGTCTAACAAGGATCGCATCATAGAACTCATCCACTAAGAATTTATTAACTGCTAGTTTTCTCCATGGAGTATCACCAACAGGCTCAGTAGGTCTCTCACCAAGTACAAATTTCTTATAAGCAAAGTAAATACCAGCTGAAGCGATTAATACATTTAATCCACCTAAACTATATTCAAGAGCATGTGATACATGTCCAATCATATCTGGTAGATTGATATAATCACTAAATAATAAGTTACCGTGGTATGCTCCATTTAGGTTTAAGAAACCAGCAAAAGCAGAACCAATAGCTAAGAAGAATAAAGGTATTTTCATATATTTTGACACATAGTGTACATGGATATCATTACCCATATCACTTACGAATACAATAAAGTATAATCTAAACATATAGAATGCTGTTAAGAATGCAGTAACAGATCCAATTGCCCAAATCACATAGTGTCCAGTTGCAAATGCTTCAATAAGAATCGCATCTTTAGAGAAGAAACCAGCAAATGGTGGAATACCTGAAATCGCTAATGTACCAACTAACATGATTACTGCAATATAAGGTGTAAATACTTTCATTCTACCCATCTTAAAGATGTTTTGTTCATGGTGTAAGGCTATGATAACCGCACCTGCACCCATAAACAGTAGGGCTTTAAAGAATGCGTGAGTAAATACGTGGAAGATACCAAAAGAGTATGCCCCAAGACCAACCGCAACAAACATATATCCAAGTTGACTCATAGTTGAGTAAGCAAGAATTTTCTTAATATCTGTTTGATATGTAGCAATAAGAGCTGCAAGTAATGCAGAAGCTGCACCAATTGAAGCGATAAATAAACCAACATCTGGAATCTCATTATAAAGAAAACCAAATCTAGCAACCATATATACACCCGCTGTTACCATTGTAGCTGCGTGGATAAGTGCTGATACTGGTGTTGGACCTGCCATCGCATCTGGAAGCCAAACATATAATGGAATCTGTGCAGATTTACCCATAGCACCAACAAATAACATAATACCAATAAGTGCTAAAGTTCCATTATCGATTTGCATAAAGTTTGCTTCAATAGTTGCAAAGTCAAAGCTTGTAACATCCATACTTACAAAAAGAACACCAAGTCCAATTATAAATCCGAAGTCACCAACTCTATTTGCAATAAACGCTTTGTTTGCCGCAACCATATTTTCTGGGTCTTTGAAGTAAAAACCAAC
This sequence comes from uncultured Arcobacteraceae bacterium, assembly GCA_964342525.1. Lineage (GTDB taxonomy): Bacteria > Campylobacterota > Campylobacteria > Campylobacterales > Arcobacteraceae. The sequence goes on along the minus strand of CAYFGQ010000022.1, from coordinate 44,004 downwards.
AAGTAAATATGATACAAGACCAACAAGCTCCCAACCAATAAACATAATGATTGGATTTGCAGCAAGTACAAGTACAAGCATTGAACCTAAGAACAGATTAAAGAATGCGAAGAATTTACCAAAACCTTCATCACCTCTCATATAACCCGCTGCATAGATATGAATAAGTGTACCAATAAATGTAATAAACGAAATCATTACTGCAGATAATCTATCAACTAAGAATGACATCTCAATATGGAAGTCCCCTAAAGCTAACCAATTAAATGCTGTAGCAATTATCTTATCATCTTCACCCACGTTTGAAACAACCATAAAAGCCAAGATACAAGATACTACAGGGAACATAATACCTAAGAAAGTATAGATTCCAGTAGCTTTCTTTGACTTATCAAAGAAAACGTAAATTAGCCCAATTACTGTTGCAGAGATAAAAGGGAGTAAGATTAACCATAAAATCATGTTTTCCATTAAGCTCCCCTTTGTTTAAGTAAGCTAAAGTCATCACTATTAACTGATTTTTTAAGTTTAAATAGTGAGATGATCATAGCTAAGAATACAACAGCTTCTGCTGCAATCACACCGATCATAAAGATTGCGATAATTCCACCATCTTCTGTTCCGTTTGTTCTTGAAAATGCTGCAAGTACTAAATTGATACTATTTAACATCATCTCAATAGACATATATACTACAAAAAGATTTTTTCTAGCTATAGTCCCCACAAGCCCTATACTAAAAAGTACTACGGCTAATACTATATAATGTTCAGGTGTCATCTTTTAGCCTTTTTTACAATTACAATTGCTCCGATTAAAATTGCAGTTAAAAGAACTGAGATAATCTCAAATGGAACAACCCATTTAGTAAATATCTCTAGACCCACAACTTTTAAGCTACCAAAGCCTTGATCAATATCAGCAAAAGTTAAATTTTGCTCCCCTAAAGTCATCATAACTACTGCAATAAAAGGTAATAATAAAGCAGCTGAAGCTACAGCCCATTTAGCCATATTTGGCTCCTCAGGCAAATCTTCATCTTTGATATTGATTGAACTTACTACCAATAATGTGATAGCAACAATTGCCCCAACAGCTATTAGAATTTGTGTTAAAAATAAAAAGCTTAGGTGAAGCATAATATATAAACCAGCTAGTGCTAACATCACAAGTAAAAAGTATGCTGTAGCAAAAACAGGTTGTCTAGATGTTACTAGTGCTATTCCACCAAAAAGTGTGAAACCAGCTAGTACATAAAATAATAGTGACTCAAACAACTGACACCTCCTTACCAAATACACCTCTATGAGAAAGTAACTTTTCTTTTTCAAGAACGAAATCTTCTCTTTCTTTAGCGATGATACTAAAGATTCCTGTATCCATTCTGATTGCATCACAAGGACAAGCCTCTACACAATATCCACAAAATACACATTCAAGTGTATCGATAGCAAATCTTGATGGTACTTTCTCATCAACACCATCTTCCCTATCTTCTGCTTCAATGAAAATACACTGAGCTGGACAAGCAGTTGCACACATATAACAAGCAACACATCTGATCGATCCATCATCCCTTTTAGTAAGTCTATGAAGACCTCTATATCTCTCAGTGATATCCTTTGGTTGCTCCTCTGGATACTCTAAAGAATCTAATTTTCTTACATCTTTTAGGTTTTTATAAAATCTAGAAAATGTGATCTTTAGACCCTTGAAGATAGCTGGGAAATACAGTCTATCGTGTGTTGTGTGTGAAAATCTTTGTATAGTTTTAATTTTACCCATTAGCTAACTCCCACTATAATAATTGCTGTAATAAAAATATTTGCAAGACTTAATGGAATCAGATAATACCAACCAATAGTTTGAACTTGGTCATATCTAAATCTTGGAAGAGTCCATCTAACAACAACAAATAATAAGTTAAATAACATTAATTTGAAAACGAAAATACCTATTTGAAGTAGTGTGATCGCAATATTCATTCCATCTTGCGAAATTGGTTGAGTTACAAGATATAATGTGATACCTTCTAAAACTACACCAAATAAAATAAATACCCACATAAATACTTTAGCCTCAAATCCTCTACCACCATCAGTGCTAACAGCTGCACCAACAGTATTATTCTTTAACATCCATTTGATAAATACAAATAGTGATACAGGGATAATAACTAGTAGGATTGAACCAACTGTTGTAAAGTTATTTACAAGATCAGTAGTACTTAAATATGGTAATTGATATCCACCAAAGAACATAGTGATGATAACAGCACTTGCAGTATTCATAGCGATATACTCACCCATGAAGTATAAAGCAAATTTCATAGCAGAATACTCAACCATATGACCAGCAACAATCTCACTTTCACCCTCAACACAGTTAAAAGGTGCTCTGTTTGTCTCAGCAAACATTGCAACAGTAAAGATGATACAAGCTAAAGGTTGTACTAATACACCCCATGATGGTAAAAATCCTAGGTAAGTTCCAGTTTGCCATTGAACCATAGTATTAAAATCGATTGTTTGATAAGTGATCATCATAATAACAATACTTAATCCTAATGGAATCTCATAACCTAACATTTGTGAACCAGCTCTTAAGCTTCCTAGTAGTGAGTATTTATTGTGGCTTAACCAACCACCATAAGTAACACCAAGGATACCAACAGAACCAACAGCCATAAACCATAACGCTCCCCAATCAACTGGAAGTGCTTGGATTTTAAATGTCTCTTCACCAAGTGTAAGATCATCCGCAAAAGGTACAACCATAAATGCTAAGAATGCAGCACCAAAAGCAATAGATGGAGCAATTACATATAACCATCTACCAGTTTTGATATGTCCTGGATAGTACTCTTCTTTAGTAACAAGTTTAATAACGTCTGCAAAAGATTGAACAATCCCCGCTAACCTAAAACCAAAAATATTTGCTCTATTTGGACCTGGTCTATCTTGGATAAAACCAGCTCCTCTTCTTTCTAGCCATACTAAGATAGGAATCATCTTCAGGGCTAAAAGAGCAGCTAGAACAATACATAAAACGGTAACAATTATTGCAGTTGTTGTCATCTTAAATACTCCATCCACTCATTTATTGTAAGTACAGGATCATTTGGCTCAATGATTTTATTACAATATTGTTTTACATTATCAATATTTAATAATGTACCACTAGTCTCAGCGTGCGCTGCAACTGGGATCTTTAGATCTGCTTCAAAGTTGTTATGTGTTTGGAAAGAGATACTTTGCTTAGCTTTAAAGTTTACAAAATCAGGGTGATTGAAGTTGATCACTAGATCATACTCTTTATCACTTACTTCTGTTGTAATATCAAAGCTTTTGATACCTTGTAAGTTTGAACATTTATATTTAGTTCTAAGCATATCATCTTCAAAACTCTCATCAAGATAAGTCTCACTTGGACAAAGTAATTCTGCACCAATTGATTCAGCATATTGTAAAATTGTTGCCATCTCTTCAAGATAAAGTGAAGCATCAACTAAAACAGCTGTTTTAGTAGTTTTATTTTTTGCTATGATTGAATCAAATTTCTCTTTGATCTCATCTTTTTCAACTTTTTCCATATATCTATTTTCATGGATTGTTTTGTAGCTTAATCTTCCATAGTCACAAATAAAGTGTCCATTGATCTCTTTATTGATTCTTGGTCTGATTCTAAAGATCATATCATCTTTGTATTTCTCTTTATTGTGATCCACATAGATATTACACCCTTTAGTACAACCATGACAAATAGACTCAACAGGTTTTAAGAACCAAACCCTTTGATTAAATCTAAAGTCTTTACTTGTAAGTGCTCCAACTGGACATAGATCAACAACATTCATAGAGTATTCACTCTCCATACCACGACCTGGAACAGTTGTAATATATGAGTGATCACCTCTATGTGCTACACCAAGCTCACCAGTTTTAGTGATTTTTTGAGTGAATCTAACACATCTAGTACAAAGTACACATCTCTCTTGGTCAAGCATAACGTTTCTACCAAGATCAACTTTTTTACCTTTTTTGTTCTTCTCAGATTTTCCAATATGTGAATCATATAGACCATAATCCATATAATAGTCTTGAAGACTACACTCACCAGCTTGGTCACAAGTAGGACAATCTACTGGGTGATTGATAAGCTCAAGCTCTAAGATATCTTGTCTTACTTTATTTACCTTTGGAGAATCAATTCTGATCTCCATTCCCTCTTTTACAAATGTATCACAAGCGATTTGAGGTCTTTTTTGACCCTCAATCTCAACCATACACATTCTACAGTTACCCTCAGCACCAATAGCTTCGTGGTAACAAAAATAAGGAAGATCAATTTGGTTTTCAATTAAAGCATCGATTAGAAGTTTTCCATCTTCTACATTCATATGCTTACCGTCAACGCTAATCGTTACAAGGCTCATTTTTGCTCTCCTTGTTTAATATATGCTTCAAATTCATCTCTAAACTTTCCAATATAAGAGTTTAGACCAGATGAAATAGAAGGTCCAAATAGACAAATTGTCTTACCATTCATAGAATCACTTACCTCTTGGATTTTTGCAAAATCTTCCATTTTACCTTCACCAGCAAGCATCTTACCAATCATAAGATCAGCCCATCCAGATCCATCTCTACATGGTGTACATTGTCCACAAGATTCCTCTTCATAAAACTCTAAAATATTTTTTAAAGCTTTAACCATACAAGTATCTTCATCCATTACGATCATACCACCTGTACCAAGTTCAGTGTTGAAATCCCACATCGCTTCATAATCAAGTGTAACTTGCTCAGCCTCTTCAGCCGTAAGAACTGCAGTTGAAACCCCACCAGGGATAACAGCTTTTAGTTTTTTACCATTTTTCATACCACCAGCGATATTGTTTATGAAATCGATCATCTTCATACCAAATGGCATCTCATAAACACCTGGCTTATTTACATGACCGCTTATTTGGAATAAAAGAGTTCCTGGAGATTTTTCAGTTCCAAGTTTATGGTAACCTTCACTTCCATGTTTGATTAAGAATGGTACAGTTGAGAATGTCTCAACATTAGAAAGTAGGGTAGGTCTTCCAAAATACCACTCAGGCTCTTTACCTTTTGGCTTAAGTCTTGGATGTCCTCTTTTACCTTCAAGTGACTCTAATAGTGCTGATTTTTCACCACATACATAAGCTCCACCACCTCTGTGTGCAGTGATATCAACTCTGAAACCTTTACCACAAGCATTATCACCAAGGATTCCAGCTTCGTATGCTTCATCAATAGCACCTTGAAGTTTGTCGATAAATGGCTTATACTCACCTCTAATATAGATATATGCATCGTGAGCTTTTACAGTCCAACAAGCAATAATAATACCTTCAATTAGTAAGTGTGGATCTTTTGAGATGATTTGTCTATCTTTAAATGTTCCTGGCTCACTCTCATCTGAGTTGATTACAACAACACTTTCAGACTCTTCTGTACAAGGCATAAGTGCCCATTTAGTACCGGCGTGTCCACCACCTCCACCTTTACCTCTTAGGTTAGCATCTCCAACAATCTTAATGATCTCTTCAGAGTTCATCTCAAATGCTTTATCTATAGCATCATAAGCTCCATGAGCTTTTGCTACTTCTAGTGTGTTTGAGTTAGGGATTTCAAATTTCGCACTAACTATTTTAGTGTTTTCATTAATTTCCATTTTTTAACCCCTCTATAATAGCATCAAGCTTTTCAATTGTAAGGTCTTCATGATAATCATCATTTACTGCCATCATTGGTGCTGTACCACATGAACCCATACACTCAGTTCTTTTTAGAGTAAATAAACCATCTTCTGTAGTTTCATTTGGTCTGATACCATGTTTCTTATCAAGATGCTCTAAAAGCTCTTGCTCTCCACATAACATACAAGATAATGTTTTACATAGTTGGATTTTATAAGTACCTATTGGTTTTAGGTTAAACATTGTATAGAATGTTGCCACACCATAGATCTCCATAGTAGATCTTGTAGTGATTCTTGCAACTTCATCCATAGCATCAATAGATACATACCCATCTTGGTATTGAACCATCCATAAAAGTGGTAGCGATAAAGCTTTTGGAGAAGGGTATTGTTTCTTTAGTTTTTCAATCTTTTCTAGATTTTCGTCTGTGAATTTAAAACTCATCTATCAAGCTCCCCTGCGATAATATTAATAGTACCAAGAGATAAAACAGAGTCACCCAGTTGCATCTCTGTAATCATATCTGGATACGCTGCCATATGATAAAAACTTGGTGGTCTAACTTTAACTCTATATGGAGTTCCAGTTCCATCACTTACGATATAGAATCCAAGCTCACCATTTGCTGCTTCATATTGTCCATAATATTCTTGTGCTGGAACTTTTACACCTTCCATTACAAGTTTAAATTGATTCATAACACCTTCAATAGAACCATATACATTCTCTTTACTTGGCATCATAATATTTTTATCTGGTACAGATATAGCTCCACCAGGAATATTTTTTACAGCTTGTCTGATGATTTTCATAGATTCAATCATCTCATAGAATCTAACCATCATTCTATCTGAGTTATCACCCTTAGTTCCCACAACCATATCAAAATCAAATTGATCATAGAAGTAGTAAGGCTTATCAAATCTTAAATCGTATGGAACACCACAAGCTCTAAGGTTTGGTCCAGTATATCCAAAGCTAATAGCATCTTCAGCACTCATTGGTGAAATATCCTCAACTCTTTCTTGGAAGATTCTATTTCTCTCAACCATTGCTAAAGTAGTGTGTAATCCACCTTCAATCTCTTTTAATACAAATTCAAGATCAGCTTCCCAACCCTCATAAAAATCATGAGTGTGTCCACCAACTCTTGTATAAGAGTTTGTAAGTCTAGCACCAGTTAATTTACTTAGGAAATCATAAGCTTTTTCCCTTGCGTTGAACATATACCAGTAGTTTGTTTGAGCACCCATATCAACAAGTAGGGCAGCTAAACATACGATGTGGTCAATAATTCTTGAAAGCTCACCAAGGATAACTCTGATAAAGATACCCCTTTCAGGTATATCAATTCCTAACATCTCTTCAACTGTTTTTGAAAAAGCGATATTGTTCATAATAGCTGAACAGTAGTTTAATCTATCAGTATAAGGGATGATTTGGTTATAGTTATGGTTTTCACAAGATTTTTCAAAACCTCTATGTAGGTATCCAATCTCAGTAACCGCAGCTTTAATTCTTTCATTATCAAGTGCTACAATAGTTCTAATAGTACCGTGAGTAGCAGGGTGAGATGGTCCCATATTTAAAACCATCAGGTCATCTTTTTCTATATCAAGATTTTTTGAATCTAATATAGGCTTAAGCTCATCCATAAGATCTTGTGTTTCAGTACAATACTGACCCTTAGTGATCTCATAATCACGTCTTAGAGGATGTCCAACAAATTGTTCATGATTTAATACTCTTTTTAGATTTGGGTGATTTTTAAAGTTAATACCAAATTGATCGTAAACTTCTCTCTCAGCCCAGTTTGCACTTTTATAAACAGAGCTAATTGACTCAACTCCCTCTTTAGGATCATCAACATTTACTCTAATCTCTTTTCTTTCTTTAAAATCTTTACTTCTAAAAATATATACTAATGCATATCTTGATTCATTTGCACTAGGGTTTTCTAAATAATCAATCCCCACAATATCAAGTAAAAATGGGTATTCTTCTTTTAATTTTTTAGCTTGTTCAATCATCTAGCTTACCTTTGAAATCAGTATTTCTAACTTCCATAGTAGGTTCTCTCCACATTTGTTCTTGAATACCAATAATAGTATCAAAAACTGCTTCAGGTCTAGGTGGACAACCAGCAATATAATAATCAACTGGAATAATCTCATCAATACCTTGTAGCGTACAGTAGTTGTCATAAAAACCACCACTACTTGCACATGCACCCATAGCAATTACCCACTTAGGCTCAGGCATTTGATCATAAATTTGTTTTAAAATTGGAGCTTGTTTGTAGCTGATAGTTCCAGCAACAAGCATCAAGTCAGCATGTCTAGGTGAAAATCTTACCACCTCTGCACCAAATCTTGAAACATCATATTTACTCGCAGCAGCTGCCATGAACTCGATGGCACAACAGGCTGTTCCAAATACGAAAGGCCACAGTGAAGATTGTCTACCCCAGTTGATAACAGCATCTACTTTAGTAGTAACTACCGCACCTTCTAGTATATCGTTCTTAGTTAAATCTACAGCCCCAGCTTGTAGATTGTTATTACTTAAGTCCATTTTAATACTCCCGATTTATAAACTTGAACAAGTCCGGCAATTAATAGTCCCATAAAAATGAACATCTTAATTAAACCATAAAAACCAAGTTCTTCAAGGTTTATAGCCCACGGTAACATAAATAAAATCTCGATGTCGAATAATAAAAATATTAGTCCAACAAGGAAGAATTTAACGTTAAAAGTATCGTAAGGATCTTTATGTGTTAGCCTTACACCACTCTCGTATGGTTCTTTCTTTCTCTCATTATCACTCTTTGCACCTAGGTGCTTTGACAATGATATAACTGCAGGAAGAATTAATACCAATGCAAAAATGATAACTAAAGCCAGAATCTGGTTACTCTCCATTCCTCAACCTCCTTTTTAATGATAATTAAAACTTATCATAATATGTCAGAAATGTTGGCTTCAGTTTATCTGCTTTCCTTTTAAATTATTCTTAAAATTTCCTTGTTTTTTTATACTAAATTGTAATTTTTAAAAGCAAGTTTTAAATATAAATATAAATAATATTTTAAGTAATAGCTAAGATGTATACTTAATATAAAAAATTCTTATAGTTATTTTATTGCTGAATTGTTACACAAATGTTATATGGTGGGGTAAAATGGGGAATATAATAATTAAATAGTTAATAAAAAAGGTTCATCCAAAGAAGATGAACCTTTTTAAGTTTTCTTGAGTTTTTTTTAAAAACTTTCCCATTCATCATCACTAGAATGTGACCTAGTTGGTGCTGTTTTTCTTGGCTCAGTTTTTACTGCTTTTTGTTGCACTTTTTTAGGGGTGTTTTTTTGTGTATAATTTGTTTGGCTTTTACTGATTTCAACTCTTTTTTGAGTCACTTCATTTTTACCAATAAACTCTTTTGCTTTTGCATCATCAACAAGATCTTTTGCTAAATCTGCAACTTGTACAGCTATTTCATTTACTTGTCCAGCTTCACTTGCATTTTCTTGGGTTACACGATCAAGCATAGTTACAGTATCATTGATCTGCTCAATTCCTGTCATTTGCTCTTTTGATGCAGCGCTTACATCTCCAATGATTGTGATAGTCTCAGTGATATGAGAGTTTAATTGCTCATAACCTTTGATCATCTCATCAGAGATATTTTTACCTTCATTTGCTTTATCTTTAGCACTTTCAACTATATCTTTGATCTCTTTAGCTGCTTCAGCTGATCTAGATGCAAGATTTCTTACTTCTTGGGCAACAACTGCAAAACCTTTACCTGCTTCACCAGCTGTTGCCGCTTCAACTGCTGCATTTAGTGATAGGATATTTGTTTGGAATGCAATTTGATCAATAATAGTGATAGATTCATTGATTGCATTTACTTCTGTGTTTATTTCATCCATAGATGAAGCTGTTTTACTTGCTAGTTCTTGTCCTGTACTTACAGCTGATTTTACTGTAGTTCCTAAATCTGCCATTTTTGTGGCATTTGCTGCATTGTTTCTTGTAATAGAGGTGATCTCTTCAACAGCTGCAGCTGTTTCTTCTAGAGATGCTGCTTGTTCATTTGCTTTTGCTGATAGGTTATCCATTGATGTTGTCATAGTATTTGAATTTGATTCAAGGATTTGACCATTTTCAAGGTTTGTTTTTGCTGATTCACCTAAGGCCTCACCAAGAGCGTTTACTCCATTCATCACTGCTAACATTTCAGCTTTAAGTTTTGAGCTTATTTCAACTCTTCTTCTATAATCACTATGCACATACTCATCTAAAGTTGTTTGGATACTTACCATATTATTTTCTAATACATCTAACATTTTATTAAGAGTATTTCTAAGGGTCATAATCATTGGGTTTTCTGTAGTTGATCTGATTCTACATTTATAGATACCTTGTTCAACTTTATCTGCTGTAAGTACAACCTCTCCCATAACTTTCATATCTGATTTTAGTTTTTTATCAAAAGCCTCTGCTGTTGTATTAATCATCTTTTGAAGATCTGAAAGTTCATCTGATTTTTCAATCTCTCTAAATTCAAATCTATTTGATTTCAATGATATAAACTCTAAGAAATTTTGAAAATATGATTTAAACTCTTCAATTGGTTTTTTGATAACATAATTGAAGGCATAAGATACAATGATATATGATAAGATAATAATAGCTAAAGTAAGTCCTGCAATGAAGAAAATAGTATCACTAATATATTGGGCAGCATCTTTATGCATAATATCAACTGTTTTTTCAATTTCATCCACATATGCACCTGTTCCAATTATCCAACCCCAAGGCTCAAATAATTCAACATGTGAAAACTTCTCTTTTGGTTCTGGCTCATTTGGTTTTGGCCACATATATGAAACCTTACCTTTACCTTTATCCCTAACCACATCATTCATCTCTTGGAAAAAGTATTTTCCTTGTTTATCTTGTATTTTTAGTAGATTTTTTCCATTTAGTGCTGGTTTTATTGGGTGCATTATCATTACACCATTCTGATCATGTATCCAATAATATCCACTTTTCCCATATCTTACATTTTGTATTTTTTGAAGAGCTTTTTCTTTACCCTTATCACCATACTCTTTATAGTAATCTACTGCAATATTTTTTACAATTTGTACATAGTTTCTAAGTTCAGCCTCTTTTGAAGAGTATGCACTTTTTTTGAACTCTTTTACTTCAACCTCAGATAAGGCTTTCATCTCATAAATAGAGATACTTGCTATAATAATCGACATAGTTACAATAATACTAGTGATCATTACTAATGTTTTTGTTTTAATTGATAATGAATTCATTGATTCCCCGTTGATTTATTTTCCCTAATGTATAGTGTTATTATCGTGTATTTATGCTTATAAGTCAATTTTTTATTTATTTTTAAGTAACTTAAAAGTAATTAAGCAAAAATTAAAAAGGGAAAAATATTGTAATTTTTGTAAAAAATGAATAACTATTCAATATTTAAGTGAATACTTATTCAATTTTTAGTAAAGTTCTAATGCTTTCAGGCTCCAAATTGTATAAATGAAGAATATCTCCTAAAGATAACATCCTGTCTTCATTTATACTAACCTAAATTCTGAGATAAAAATTCACATCCTAGTACTTATCATTGCAACATAGGACTTTGATAAAACTTCTCGAATTACCTATGGGTAGTCCTTCGAAATTTTATCAAACTCCTATATCCCAAGCATAAGCACTATTATATAAATTTTTACTTCAGAATTTAGGTTCCTAACTTAACATATCCAACATTTGTTAAACAATTTCTATGATATAATTTTTCTATGCATAATTTAGAACTAATCTTAACAATCGCGTCATCAAAACAGCTTTTAACTAGGGCATTAAAAATTGCAATAGTTGTTGGTATCATTTTAAATATGATAAATCAAGGGGATCGTATATTTGCCTTTGATGTTGAAAATATCAGTTTTTTTAAAATGGGACTTACTTTTTGTGTACCATTTTGTGTTTCAATGTATACAGCTATCTCTATGAAATTAAAATTTCACGTGGGTGAAAAAGTAATAGATTCTGTGACCTTAAAATGTAAAGGGTGTAATTCATGTATCTCTTTACAAAAACAAGATATTATTCCTTTTTGTAAAAAATGTGAAGATAAAACTAAATGGAGTTTAGTTTCAAAGTGCCCCTCTAAAAATTAGAGTATTCATAAATAGCTCATAGAGATGCAAGGTTTTAAAAAATAAATTTGAAGAACTAGCAGGGCTAATTCGAGAATTTATTTTTTGAAAGATTGTACCTCTATGTGCTACCCGAAGGGCAATATAGGAGAACCCATATTTCAAAAAACTTTGATTCGAATTAGCTATGGCTAGTCCTTCATCAAAGTTTTTTAAAATCTGAATCCTCCTATATTGTTTCTGAACACTATAATTTTAAGAGTTGCACTTATAAGGATAAAAAATGTCAACAACACAAATAGATACTAGAGAACTTGAAGAGCTAAAAAGAAAAGCTGAACTTTATGATAGAATGAATCTAAGTGAGTCTTTATCTATCGCTCAAAATATCACAAACAATGCTAAAAATGTAAATAGTGCATCAAAAACAAGACTAGGTGAGATTGAAAATATTGAACAGCTTGTAAATGATTTTATAAATGAATCAAATGATATAAGAACTATGTCATCTGATTCTTTAGAGTCTGCAAAACTTACTTCAAATGAGAGTGGAGAGACTATAAAACTTGTTGAAGAGTTATTTGAGCTTATAAATCATATGTCAAGTTCAATAGAAGAGTTTGCTAAAATTATAGAAGATTTAAATGAAAAAAACCAATCTATCACTGATTTAGTTCAAGTAAATGGTAAAATATCAATGCAAACAAATCTACTTGCTATAAATGCTGCAATTGAAGCATCAAAAGCAAAAGAGTATGGTAGGGGATTTGCTATTGTTGCAGGTGAAGTTAAAAAGTTGGCAGCTGCATCAAAACAATCTACAGCAGATATTGGAAATGAAGTGGATAGAATCACAGAGATGACATCTGAGGTTATTAAGAAAAATGAAACAGTACAAGAGCTTGTAGGAAATAGTGTAAAGGTATCAAAAGATGCTATTGAGAAACTTCAAACTCTTATATCAGTTGCTCAGCAAAATTCACAAAACTCTGATAATATTTCATCAAATGTATGTAGACAATTAAAAAACTCAGATACTATTAAAGATAAGATTACAAAATTAATTGAAGATACAAAAAAAGCTATAGAAGGATCTTCTACAAATATTGGGCTAGGGGAGACTCTAGTTGGAAACTTACAAAAATAGGCAAAGGTAATTAAATAGATAAATAAAGTAAAAACTTTATTTATCTTGATATTTTTTCCTTATTTCATCAAACTCATCAAAGTGTTCAAAAAATAGATCTATTAGTTTTGGATCAAAATGTATACCACGCTGTTCTTTAAATAGCTCAAAAATTCTATCTAGCTCCCAAGCTTTTTTATAAACACGCTCTGAGCCAAGTGCGTCAAATACATCAGCAACTGCAGTGATTCTACCAAAGATATGTATATCTTCACCCTTAAGACCTCTAGGATATCCTGATCCATCCCATTTTTCATGGTGCTCATATGCTACTATGGCTGCAGCTTTTAGTATCTCTTTATTTGAGTTTTTAAGCATCTCATATCCAAGTTCCGCGTGGGTTTTCATAATCTCAAACTCTTCTTTTGTATGTTTCCCTGGTTTATTTAATATCTCATCTTTGATACCAACCTTACCAATATCATGCATAGGACTTGCTAGTTTTAAAAGTTCTGCTTGTTCAGGTGAGAGTCCATATTTTAAAGCTAAAATCTCAGAGTAGATAGCTACTCTTTTTACATGGTTTCCTGTCTCTTTACTTCTAGTCTCTCCAATTGCTCCCATAGTATAAACTATATCTTTTTGGGTATTTATAATTTCCTCTTCTGCTTTTAGTACATCTGTGATATTTGTGGTATAGGCTAAGATATGGTTTATCTTTTTCACACCCTTAAAGTTTATAAGGTAGGTTTTGTTCTCAGAGCATTTATATTTTATAGGTATTATTTTTTCTTGTTCTATTATCTCTTTTGGATCTTCTTCTAACACATCTTTAAAACTATCTATATTTAGATGCTCTTTTGCTGGCTCATTTTTAAATACTATAGTTGCTTCATTATTTAGTATCAAAACTGGATCAGGGTTATTTTTGGGAAGATATCTAAGATATAGAGTCTCAAGAACTATTTGTTTATTTATATCAAATATATTATATAAAAAGCAGTGTTTTGATAATCCTGTATAGGCAAAGGTAAAAACAAATATCAATAAAAAATATGATGAGAAATACATAGCTGCAGCTAAAAATATAAATGCCATTGTTATTCTAATATAACTTTCAATTGAACTCATATTGCAAACTTGTGCTTTCATGGTAACTCCTTGAAGAATTAAAGTAGTATATTAATATAATTTTGATTATAAACATTTTTTGTCAAAATTTTGTAAATTTTTTATTTTGTGTAGTTTTTGTTATTCGATTGTTATATGGTATTGTTACAATTTTATTACTCCAAAAGATAGAGGAGCTAAAAACATTCATGTTTCTTCCCCTTCCCCTAGCTCTTCTATCTTCCCTTTAGAGAGAAAATCCAAACAAATTTATACAGAGTACAGTTAAATTGTTTAGAGAGATGGAAAAGTTTAAAAACTTTTCCATTCATCTTTTTGCGAAGTTTTTGGAAGATCTTTTTTTATGTTTCTCTCAACAGCTCTTTTTTCAGTTCCCTGATAGTTCATATTTAAAGTTTCATCTCTAAGTTTTATACTATTTTTACCCTCAAACTCTTTTGCATCGGCATCTTCAATAATTATACTTGAGATAGATTTTGTTTTTATTGCTATATTATTTGCTACAGATGTATTTTGTGCATTTTGTTGGGTTAGGCTATCAAGCTGATTTACTGCATCATTTATTTGAACTATTCCTGATTCTTGCTCTTTACTTGCTACAGTCACTTTTTCAATAAGTTCTATTGTTTTTGAGATATTATCATTTAGTTCATCATATCCTTGGATCATATCTGCAGCGATATTTTTACCATAATCAGTTTTAGATTGGGCTGTTCCTACTAGATCTTTTATCTCTTTTGCTGCTTCTGCTGATCTTGCCGCTAAGTTTCTTACTTCTTGTGCTACTACTGCAAAGCCTTTTCCTGCTTCACCTGCTGTTGCTGCTTCTACTGCTGCATTTAATGATAGGATATTTGTTTGGAAAGCGATTTGATCAATCACTGTGATCGCTTCTGTGATTGCTGTAGTTTGAGTATTTATCTCTTCCATGGCACTAACTGTTTTACTTGCAAGATCATGACCTGTTTTTACAGATTCTTTAACTTTTGTTCCATAGTTTTCCATCTTAACAGTAGCTTGGGTATTTTGTTGTAGATTTGAGGTTAATTCTTCTAAGGATGCTGCTGTTTCTTCTAGGGAAGCAGCTTGGGTAGTTGAGGCTTCAGATAGTTCTGCTAGACTTGATGTTAGGGTTTGGGAGTTTTGAGTTAGGATCATACCATTTCTTTTATTTTCCACTAATGTTTTAGTGATAGCTTCACCCATAATATTTACATCATCACATAATCTTGATAATGTTCCTTCTAAATCACCCTTATCAACATGTGCTCTATAATCTAATTGGGAGTATGATGTCAATACTTTCATCACCTTTTCAATATTATTTTGCATAGTGTTTAACATCTCATTGATAATATCTTTTAGGTCATTAAGTTGAGGGTTATTTGAGTGTTTTTCTATTCTTGAGCTTAAATGTCCCCTTGAGATTCTATCAGCCACTTGGATAGTCTCTGATATAAGATCTTTATCTGTTTGGATATTATCTTTAGTATTTTGTATATTTTTATTGATGATTTTTGACATTTGTCCCAGCTCATCTTCTGAATCGATCTCTATTAGTGCAAGATCATCTTTTTCAAAATTAATAAATGCAAAAAAGTCATCAAGACCTTTTTTTACATCATTTACATCGATTAAAATTGTAAATGCAATAGTTCTAGCCAAAATAAGTGTAATGGCAACACCAAATCCACTAAGTATAGCAAAGATCATTGTCTCTATAAAGGTTTTTTCTTTGATTTCATTTGCAGATTCTATTACCTCTTTTGATAAAAAATCTTCCACTTGTTTTAGTTTATTTATTTTTTTACTTATTGTATCAAACCAATATTTTGAGTCCATATTGAAGTTTTCATTTTTTGAAAATAGAACATTTCTCATTCTATTTACTTCATCTATATCATCTCCCCTTAGGGTATTTGTATAAAACTCTTTAGCATCAGAAGAAGCAACCTTTAAAAATGAATCCATATAAGCATCTTGTTTTGCTACAAGGCTATTAAATTTCACTTTCATTCCAGCTCCAAAATTATCTCTTCCAAAAGTATTTGCTCCTACAGCTCTTTCAATTCCAGCACGCTCTTTTGATAATAGAAAATTTGTATATGCTGTAAGTTCTTGGGTTAATACTGAGTTTTGTGATAGTTGTATGGATGAGCCTATAATATTTAAAAATAAACCATTTAGTTTTGTATAAAATGCTATTGCCTTAGCTGTGCTAATAGATTGTGAACTTACATTTGATCTAATATTTTCTAAGCCATTTAATTGTGCCAATCCCATTTGTAGAGAGTTTTGAAACTCTTTATTATAATCACCCTTATCAAAACTCTTTAGGTATTCTAATAGAGTATTTTTTCTCCTATCTACATTTGTTCTTTGATTTGGTAAAGCACTTGTGAATTTTTTACCTTTACTTCCTAAAAATCCTGCTGTCATACCCCTTTCTTTTTGGGTTTCATGAACTAAAGCACTTATTTTTGTAGATAATAAAACAATCTTTTCAATCTTCTCTAAAGATACCTTTTTTTGATATGAATCATAAGCAAGTTTTGCTGAGAGCAAAATAACCACAGTAAGTGGTATCATCATGATTAAGATTAGTTTTTGTTTTATAGATAATTTACTTAACATTATCTAACTCCCTTGTTATAAATATATGATGGTTTGTATTTATTTGTAAAGATTATTTAAGATAAATCATAAAATAATTGAATAAATATTTACAATAAAACCATAAATCAAGCTATTTAAAATCTTCACACAGTTTTAAATAATTTGGAAGTGTAACTAATATGAGACGTTTTAAAATTGATCTATGTCAAGAATATGTATAAATTATGTATAAAGTGTAATATTTTTGTAAACTTTACTTAGGGGGAGTTTAAAATATTATTTGAAAGTTATTAAAGAAAAATATTTTTACTATGAGTTTTTAGACTCTAAGATTTAAGAGTGTGCTATCACATCCCTTAAATCTCTGATGATTTTAAGATTTTCATCATGTCTATTATTTAGTGTTAAAATTTGACTTTGTGCATCTTCATTTGCATCTTTAAGCTCTTCAATTTTTGCATTAAGAACATCATTTTTTTTCTTCATCTCATTTGTTCTATTTGATTCTTCTTGAAGTTTGTTTTTTGTATTGATTTTAAAAAGATCAAAGTCATTATTAATTTTTTTGATCTCATCTTCATAACAATCAATTTGATGGTTTAGTTTTCCTATTTTATTTTGTTCTATTTCTGCTGATTGTTTATGTCTATTTGCCTCCATCTCTTTTTCTTTTACTAGGGCTTGAAGATCATCTATTTTTTGTCTTGTAACAAAATCTTTTCTTCTATTTTCTTTAATGGTATTCATCACATTTTTTTTGAATTCTCTTTTTTCATTCTCTTCTTCTGTGATTAAAAATCTGATACTCATGTACTCTTTGGTTTCACCAGTAATATTATCAAAAATGGGATAGATAGTAGTATCTGTATAGTATGAACTTTTATCTTTACAAAGGTTTTTTACTTTTCCTCTCCAAGTATTTCCACTTTTTACTGTATCCCAAAGGTTTTTAAATATCTCCTTTGGTACATCTGGGTGTCTTACTATATTGTGTGGTTTTCCCATAAGTTCTTCTTGTGTATATCCTGATATATCACAAAAGATATCATTTGCATAGGTTATTTTACCCTTTAGATTGGTTTTTGAAACTATGGCAACTTGATTTAACATATTTACATATTCTTGGATCTCTTTGTTTTTATTTTCTATATTTGCCCTATCTATTATGGTTTGTCCAATTTTATCTAGTTGCAAAAGTAGGGTTTTAAGATCTAGAGGTTTTGTTAGATAATTGGAGATATTTAACTTTATAGCATCTAAGATATTTTTTGAATCAGAATATGCAGTTAAGAAGATAACTTCCCCTTTAAATTTTCCAGTTTCCCTTATCCTAGAGAGCATATTTAGCCCACTTAGTTTTGGCATATTTATATCACTTATGATCACATTGATATTTGGATTTTGTGCTAAAATCTCTAATCCTTCTAAACCATCACTTGCCACATGTAAGCTTTTACATTTACCAGAAAAAAATGTTGTTAGGGTAGTTTTTACTTGTTCATCATCTTCAACAATTAAAATATTTAATACTTTTAATTTTTCAACTATTTTGCTAGTTCTCTCTCTACTCATTTTAAATATCCCCTTTAAGTAAAATTCTAAAATTTGCGCCATCTTGAGTATTTGAAACGCTGATCTTTCCTTCATGTTTATCAATAATAAGTTTTGCTAAATAAGTACCCATACCTGTACCATAAGATTTTGTTGTAACCCTAGGCTCAAAAATATCTTCTATCATATGTTCTGGTATTCCTCCAGCTTTGTCTCTATAATCAAAAACCACATAATTATCCACTCTAGAGCAATCAATTGTAATAACTCTATCTTCTGTATCTACATTATTATCTTTAAATGCATCTATTGAGTTTTGGATCAGGTTTATAAATATATGTTTAAATTCGTTTTTATTTAAAGATAACTGTATATCCTCTTTTGATTTATTTACAAGGCTTATACAATTTTTTGTAAGTGTACCTTTCATTAAAAACTGAGCACTTTGAATAAGATCGTTTGAAGAGACTATAGTTCTAAGTGATGAATTTTCAAAGAAGCTTCTAAACTCTTTTAATGTTTCTTCTAGGAAATCTTGCCCTTCATGTTGTTGTTTTATACATTCACTTACATATTCATTTACATCTGTAGCAAGTTCTATTTCAAACTCTGCTGCTTGTAAACGCATCTTTAATACACCAAGTTGATTTAGCCATTGGTGGGCAATCATATCTATCATATCTCCCATTCTTGCTAATTTATTTTGTTTTATAAGGTATTGCTCTTTATTTTTTTCTATACAGAGTTTATTTGCTATGGCATATAGTTTGTTTATAAGGGAATTGCTTTGGATAGGTTTTAAAACAAAGGAGTTTACATTTAGCTCAATCAAATCCATAAGATAGTTTGATTCATTGTGGGCAGATATTACTATAAATTCTTGTTTTTCATTTATAGGTTTCATTTTTTCAATCATCTCTACGCCATTCATTTGTGGCATATTTATATCTGTGATTACAAGGTCATAAAAGTTACCTGTTTTCTCCTTATATTCATTATATCTCTCCAAACCTTCTAGCCCATTATAAGCTGTATCTACCCTCTCAAAAAAGTCATTTAATAGCTCTTGGGTACTAGCTTGTACTAGTCTATCATCTTCAACATATAAAACACTTAGTTTTGATGATTTTTCATAGAGCCTTTCATATATATTGACCATCTATATTTCCTTATTTAATGTAATAACAAATTCAACACCATCACTGGTATTTGCCACCTCTAATGATCCATTGTGTGTTTGTTCAACAATCATTTTTGACATATATAAACCTAAACCTGTACCATTTTTCTTTAGTTTTGTAGAAAAATATGGTTCAAAGATTTTTGATAAAATATCCTCATTTATCCCACCACCATTATCTCTTAAAATAATAATATGCTTGCCATCAATAAAATGTGAGTTTATCCAAATAGTTTTATTTGGTGTTTTTCTCTCATTAAAGTTATCTTGACAATTTTTTAAGATATTTAAAAATACTTGCATCAATTGGTTTTTATAACACTTTAGATTTACTGTATCATTGCTATCTATATTTATTGTGATACCATCTGATTCTATTGAGTGTCCTATGATTCTTAGGGTATCCTCTATGATTTTTTGAGATGTACTATGTTCTAAAGATACATCTTTTCTATAGAAGTTCCTAAAATCATCAATAGTATCAGATAGGTGAATGGTAAGATTTGAAATATCTGACATTTTATTTAGTAAAAATAGTTCAAACTCTTTAGCCCTTTCATCTTTAAGTATCTCAAATTTTTTTAACATAAGTTTATTTTCGATACTTATTAAGGTGCTTGATATGGAGGTAAGAGGTTGTCTCCATTGGTGAGCAATCATAGATATCATCTCTCCCATTTGGGCTAATTTTGATTGCTCAATCATTTTTTTCTCTTTTTGTTTTTCCTCTTCATCTTTTATTTTATCACTTGTGATATCTGTGATCACCATTAAGATATTTTCTAGATTTTTCATATATTCTATGGTGATAAGTACATGTTTGATATTTCTATTTCCATCTTTAAATTTAATCTCTTCTCTACTTACATAATTTCTCTCTTCAAAAAGATTAATTACACTTTGAAGGGCATGGTTTTTTGTTTTGATTGCAAAATCTTTACAGTTTTTATTTTGAAAGATATTTTTATTTACAGAGAGAATTCTATGAAATGAATTGTTTGCTACTATATAGTTGTAGTCCTTATCTAAAACCATCATACCATCTCTAGATGTATTAAATACTGATTCGAAGTTTTCATTAATTGTTTGAATCTTTTCAATTTGCTCTTGTACTTTTTTCTCTAGACCTCTGTTTAACTCTTCAAGTTGTTTATCTTTTAGTTTTTGATCCGTTACATCTAATATAACCCCAATGATACCTTCTACTTCACCAAAATTATTGATAATAGCACTTTTGTAAAAGATCACATCTTTTATCTCGTGGGTTCTAAAGTTTAGAACCTTTGATTCATATACTTCTATTTTTGAATTTTGATGAAATAGGTTTGAATCATTTGTTGTAAAATTTATGGCATCATCTTTTGGTAAGATATCTAGAATAGTTTTTCCTATGATATATTTTTTATCTAAACCTACAAGTTGTTCAAACACACTATTACAAGCTGTAAATTCTGCATTTTTATCTTGATAATATATGGAAGTAGGGGCATTTTGGATCAAGGTATTTGTAAAGTTGTGTTGCTTTCTTAGTTCATCATATTGTTCAAGTATCTTATTATGCATAGGACTAATAACTGATCTACTTAGATAAAATAAAAATAGGGCGAAAAATATAAAAAATAAAATAATTGAAGCCATAAAAATAAGCTCAATAAGTTGAATGTTTTCTTCAAATTCTGTAATATCAATTTTTAATTTGATTATGTAGTTTTTATAAGAATTATGGGAAAGTTTTATATCTTTTATTGGTGTATAAACTATTTTATATGTTTTTCCATTCTCTTTTATAACTTTGCTACTTTGTTTACCACTTTTTACAATCTCTATTAGCATCTTATTTTGCTCTGAATTAAGCTGTGATGTTAGTTTTTTAATAAACTCTTCTTTTGTGATGTTTAATTCAGTGGTATTTTTTGTAAGATTGATAATATAGTTTTTATAATCAGCATATATCTCTATATTTTCAACTAAAGAGTTTTTTATATGATATTTATACATCTCCTCTTTTAAAATACTAAGCTCCCCATCAAAAAAACCTATCTCTAAGAGATTATTTGTTTTTTTATCCAACATTCCATAACTATATGTAGTATATTTTTTTGTAAGAATATCAATAGTAGGAGTAGCTACAACAATATCTGATGGATTATTAAATGCTAGATCAAGATTGTCCTTAGCTCCTTGAAAAAGTTTCATATCTAGATTTTTATCTTTTTTGTTGGTAGTATCATACACAATATAATTTTTATCAATTAAATATAAGTGGGTTTTTATACCCATATGTTTTAATTTTTTATTTAATATATCTCTTAATTCTTTGATTGTTAATTTTGGATTATTTTTTAACATTTTTATTGCATCATTATGAATTGATCTAAAATAATCTTTTTTATATTTAATGATAAGATTTATAGTATTATCAGCTTTATCTATGTCAAATTTAACTTTTTTGATAGTTTCTTTAATAGTTGATTCTACAAAATTTTCATGTAGTGATTTTGTTTTATAGTGATTTACAAAAGTTATTATTAGTGTAAAAACTAAAAGTAAAACTGATACGATCATCAGTTTATATTCGTTTTTCATTAATTACTGATCCTTAAATAATATTTTAATTTATAATAGAAAGTTAATTAAATAATTTTCTAGTCTTTGAAATTGTATAAGGAATTGGTAACGAAAATATAACGAAAAGTGTTAAGATTGTAAAATTTTAAAAATTTAGCCTATATCCAATATTGTATAGTGTTTCTATCTCTAAGCCATTTAGCTTTTTTCTAAGTCTTGAGATATGCATTTTTAGTGAATCTATGGAGGCATTTGAGATATCCTCATCCCAAAGATAATGAAACATTTCATCAGTAGTGGTGATCTTAGTACCATTTTTAATGAAAAGCTTTAAAAGAGCTCTTTCTTTTTTTGTTAAACTAACCTCTTTACCTTCAAGGCTTAAACTCTCTTCATTTGTATCCCAAAGTAGAGTTGAATCTAGTTTTATTATTGAACTATATTTAGTTTTTTTATTAAAAATAGAATATAAACTATCCACTAGTTGCATTTGAGTAAAAGGTTTTTGTAAAAATCTTTCCACCCCAATATTTATAAGATCTATTAAAAATTGAGTTTCATTATGTGCAGATACTATGATAACTGATTGGGAGTTATTTAGTTTATATATCTCTTTTGTAAGTGTAACCCCATCCATTTGGGGCATCTTAATATCAGATATTATAAGATCAAAGTATTTATTGTGCTTTTCATGGTATTTTTTATATGCTTCAAGTGCTTCAACACCATTAAATTTACTAGTAACACTAGAGAATAAATCTTCAAGTATTTCTGTTATGGAGTCATTCAGGGCAATATCATCTTCCACATATAATACATTAAGATCTTTGGTAATATTAAATACATCTGTAATATTTGAGTTTTTCATAGTGGGGTATTATATTGAAAATTTACTTTAGGGTGTATCAGAAATGTAGAATAATTTTTATATTAGATTAGTCTCCATAATAATTAAAATTTTAATTATTATGAAGTTAATAATATTTTACTATTTAAAAAATATATCCTATTCCAATATCAAGAGTAGATAAATCTGATGTTTCAGAGAAATCAGCATTCCTTTCTCTTTTTGTAATATATGTAGAGTAAGATGCATTTAGTGTTATATTTGCTCCTATATGATGTTCAGCACCAAGTTCTAAAGCGAAGTTACTTCTTTCATCATCACCCTCATTTTTAAATAATAAATCATCAATCAATGAAAGTGTCCCATATATAAATGAATTTTCACTATATCTATTGATGGCACTTAAAGATAAAGATAAATCATTATCTGTTCTATCTGTGCTTGTTGATTTACGATTTCCTGTACTTGTCCATATATACCCATCTTGTATCAAATTGTATGAAGTTCTTTCTACTCTAGATAAACTAAAGTGGGGACCAATTGAAGTATTTCCTATTGTATAAGCATTTGCAAAGTAAGATAATCTATATCCTTTTACTTCTCTTTTACTATCATATGTAACGCTAGTTGAAGAATTTACTGTTGTTGTATATAGTGTTTGGTCATCTGCATATAGATATGAAAATGATCCAATATAATTATCTGTATGTTTTTTATAAGTAATATAATTTGCATCATAACTTGCATCTATGCTTTTCCCACTAGATTTAACATAAGTCATATTTGCTTTACTTTTTGTATAATTAATTGTAGAATAATCTACTGCAAATAAACTATTACCTAAAAGCATTCCTGCTAATACTATTGATTTTTTCACCAAAATTCCTTTTAATATTTAAAGTTCGTGAAATAATAATAAAAAAAAGTCTCTGAAAAGTTGTTTTGTTGATAAAAGTTAGATTATTTAAATTATTTATTCAAATTTAATAGTATAAGGGCTGATAATATAACTATATGGAGATATTGTAAAGTTAGTATTATTATGCTCAATTATCCTATGGGATAATATTCCCTCTTTATCTATTGCAAGGTGTAATTCACTATTAATGGATTTAACTATTTGAAAATCTCTTATTTTTGAAACTTCTATAAATTTATTGGATGCTGTGTATTTTTTCTTTTCATGTCCAATCTTATATATTATAAAATCTTTATCAGCTTTCCATATTTTATTGGAAATAGGCTTATTTTGGATATTAGTTTGTACATTTGTATTGCTGCATCCACTTAAAAGTATTGTTGAAGTAAATAAAATAAAATATGTAAATCTTTTTCCCATAATATTTCTTTTTTAGTATTTAGTAAAATTTTAATGGAAAAAAGTTGCAAAAAAGTTTCTTTTTGGGAAAAAGTAGTTTTTTTGTAATATTTTAAAGTGAGATAGTTAAAAATCAAGAAACCTTTTAGATAATATATATCTAAAAGATTTTTGTTTTATTAAAAGTTTTCCCACTCTCCATCCTCAGGATGGTTTTGTATTTTTTTAGGTTTATTTTCTTGGATTTTATTTATCATCTCAATATCTTTTTTTGCCGATGATATATTTGTATCAAAGCTTTTTGCTTTTACTTCATTTTTTCCATTAAATTGTTTTTCATTTGCATTTGATACTACAAGTTTAGATATCTTATCTGTCTCAACTGCCACATTTTGTGTTTGTGTAGCTATTACCGCATTTTGTTGTGTTTGTTGATCTAGGCTTGCTATGGCATCATTTATTTGATTGATACCACTTAATTGCTCTTTACTAGCCATCTCAACATCTTTTATTAGATCTAGGGTTTTAGAGATATTTTCATTTAGTCCACCATATCCATCAATCATAGTATCTGCAATATTTTTACCATCATTTGCTTTTTCTGTAGCACTTCCCACTAGATCTTTGATCTCTTTTGCTGCTTCTGCTGATCTTGCTGCTAGATTTCTAACCTCTTGTGCAACTACTGCAAAACCTTTCCCTGCTTCACCAGCTGTTGCTGCTTCTACTGCTGCATTTAGTGATAAGATATTTGTCTGGAATGCTATTTTATCAATTACAGTAATTGCTTCATTTATGGCTGTTACTTGTGAATTTATTTCGTCCATAGATAGGGTAGTTTTTCTAGCAAGCTCTTGCCCTTCATTTGCTGATTTTGTTAACTCTTCTGCAAAGTCTGACATTTTAACCACATTATCTGTATTGTGTGAGATATTTGAAGTTATTTCCTCTAGCGCAGCTGCTGTTTGTTCTAATGCTGCAGCTGCTTGATTTGAGTTTGTATTTAATGTATCTACATTTTCTAATAATATGTTTGAACTATTATCTAGTGTAAGACCATTTGATTTATTTTCTATTAGCATCTCAGTAATTGCATCTCTTAATTTATTGATATCTATTACTAAATGATCAAACACTCCATTTTTTTCAATATTATTAAGTATTAACTCATTTGTATAATTATAGTTTGAGTATTGCTCTAAGATTGTGTTTAATTCCATAAAGTGTTTTCTTGTTGCATTAATCATATGGTTTACAGTATCTTTAAACTCTTCAAGGGATTTATTTGATGTGTGTGCTTGAATGGTTTCATTGTACCATCCTTTTATCACCTTATCCATGGTGATTTTCGCTTCATCAATTAGTTTATTATCTTCAACTATTCCATCTTCAATAGATTGTAAATAGCTATTAAAATTAGTAGAGATTTTACCTAGCTCATCATTTGAGCTTACATTTATCCTAGAGCTTACATCTTTTGAGTTTAAAAGGTTTTCAACTGCACTATCTAAAGTATGTAGTTTTTTGAATATATCTCTTAAAATCAATATAGCTATGATTATTACTACAATTATACCTGCAGTATTTAGTATTAGAAAAAATATCATACTATTATTAGTTTCATTTAGGTTTTTGTTTATTTGCTCTAAAAGATTTTTTGCAATATGATCATCTATTTTTTTAAGTTTATTTATTTTAGAAGTGATTGTTTTAAACCAGTAAGATCCATCTAGATTAAAGTTTTCATTTTTTGAAAATAAAATATTTCTCATTCTATTTACTTCATCTATATCATTACCTTTTAAAGTATCTAAATAAAACTCTTTTATATTAGGACTTGCAAAGTGTAAAAAGTTTGACATAAAGCTATCTTGTGCTGAGATAAGTTTTATAAATTTTGTTTTAAGAGCTGAGCTAAATTTATCTTTTACTATTACACTAGTTCCTACTGCTCTTTCTATACCAGCTCTTTCTTTTGATAATAAAAAGTTTGAGTATGTTATTAAAGAATTTGTAATCTCTTTATCATTTGATATTTTTATAATATCTGATACACAATTTAAAATCTTTGCATTTACTCCTGTATAATATTTAAGAGCATCTGAAAGTTTAATATTTAGGCTATCTACTTGGCTTCTGATATTATTTAGTTGTGAGAGTTTATCTAGGAGTTGATTTAAGTTATTTGACATATTTTTATCTATTTTAGTAAAATCATGAGTACTTAAAAACTTTTTTAATTCATTTAATCTATTATTTGTAAGAGTTCTTTGCTTTGGCAAAGTATCTTTGAATTTTACACCTTTACTTCCTATAAATCCAGCAGTTGCACCCCTTTCTTTTTGTGTTTCATGTACAAGTAAAGAAAGCTTTGTAGATAATTCTACACTTACATTTAATTTTTCTAATGTTTGAACATTATTATAATCCATAAATAATGCCCTTAGCGAGACTACTAAAAGTCCAATCAATGGTAAAGTTAAAAGTACCACTAGTTTAAATTTAATACTCAAGTTTTTCGTCATAGATTTACCCTTTTCTTTAGAAATTATATTTCTAGAAATAATCATAATTAAATATATTAAGTTATTAATATATAATTATATTATTTTTTTTGGAATCCTATTTAACAAAAGTGCCCAAAAGTGTCATCACAAATTTTTGATAAAAAATAACTAACAAAATTCTTGAATTAATAGCTATAAGAGACTGCAGGCTGGTATTTTAGTAATTTATAAAAATAAAAATAATTTTTATAAAAATTTGTTTATTTTGGATGAAATTATAGATAAATTTATTAACTATTTAGTTGCAAAGAAAATAATTTAAATATTGATTATTATAAATCTTAAAACAAATAGGAATTTAGAACTATTTTTTAGCTTTTTATTTTAAAAAAATAAACCTAAGGAGAAGGTATGGTAGGTTGATACTTTATCAAAAGTATAAAATATATCAATATTTTTGTCAATTTGTTTTCTTATTGATAATTTCTCTTTTGATTTGGGTCTATATTTTATATATTCAATAGATTTCATTATATCCAATGATATAATGAAATCTTTATAATAATAAGATAAACCAGATAATGTATCTAATGTAATTTCCTCAGATGATGGGAATATGCTTGTTCCTAACATAATATAAAATAAACTGTTTTCCCCACCATATGATTTCCCATATGATCCATGAAACATAAGTTGGAATTTATTTTCTAATTCTTTATTGGATTCAATTGTAAGTTTCCATGTCTTTGGTATATAAAAAGGAAAATCTTTATTATATGATTCTAAATTCAAATAGGTGAATTTATTGATTTTTATATCATCACTTATTAAGTCAAATGAGATATTCCCCACTTCCAGTGTTTTTTGACTTAGCTTATCATAACTTTCATATTTATCAAAAAGTGCAGGTCTATAATTGATACTTCTATAATTGTCTTTTTGGGTTTTAATATAAGATATTTTTATTTTTTGTGCTTTTTTGGGTTCAAAATCTTCTATATTTGTTAATTTTTCTCTAGGTTTATATATTAGGTTTTTTACATCTAAATAATCTTTTTTGTAGTATCTATATTGTTTAAATAATACATAATAATATTCATTTAGAAGATATTTCATTGTATCCTTTTCTTTTTCAGTAAAAATTGAATTATTTAAAACTTCAATTTTATTTTGTGATTGAATAAGTTTTGTAAATTTCTTTTTTTGATCACCTGATAGTTTAGAATATTCATTATAAATTAAATTTATTTTTGAAGCTCTAAGGGATGATGATCTAATAAGATTTTCGTTTTTTAATAGATCTATAGTTTCAAATGGAATAATAATATGATCATATTTATTTAGTAGATTTAAATCAACCCTTGCATTTTTTAATAACCATAATAACTGATAAGCACAGTTTTCTTTAAAAAAATCATATTTAAGGTCAATAGTTTTTAATTCATAAGTATGTAATAACATTAAGTATATTTCTTCTTTATTTAAATCTAAAAGATATTCTATAAGATTACGTTGTTCAGTTTTATTATATGTTTCTATCAATTTAAAATAAGGATTAATTAGATATTTACCTTTATATCCTCCACTTAATCCTTTTGCTATAATTCCAAAGAAATCATCATTAGAGTTAATTTGTGCAGTGTAACTTATTGTTTGTGAAAACATAGGGTTATTTCTTTTATTAATTTTTAAAAAAGTATGTCCAAAATAGGATGTGGGTGAGCCTAGATAGTTTGATGCAAAAATCATACTAACTGTATCTCCCATATTTGTATCCATAAATTTATTTAGTTTTTTACAATGTTTAAAGGATATGTTTAAATTCGTATGCTTTTTTAGAAAATTATATCTTGCAGGATATTTGCATATATTTTTATCATCTATCTTTTCTATAAGCATTTTTATTTCATTATAGGGTGTGAACTTTTCTTTAGAAATGAAAAAATTTATGTCTGTTATTTCACTTTTTTCTTTATTGATATGGAATAATGATTTAAACTCTTCATTATCTGATAATTTTTTTAGATCATAAGAATGGAGTAATTCAAATAATAAGATAAAAATAAAAAAATATCTAATCATTTGGGTAGTTAGTAATTAGTTTTGCCAATTTGTAAGATTCTATTTTTAATGCATCATTCTTTTTTAAATAATTAAAAAATTTCTCTTTATTTGAAATGTGTAGGTATTCTATTATACTATTGATTTTTTCACCTTTTTCATAGAATATTTCACATTTAATATCAGTATAATTCAATTGTGTAAATTGAATTATACTATTTGATTCTTTTGAAAAAGAATAAGTTATCAATAAAAATATACTGATTAGTACTTTTCTCAAATCTCTTCTTTTTTCTTTTCTTCAGTCTCTAACTTTTTTAGTTCAATTGTATACTGATTTGGTGCATATTCATACATTTTTTTCGTAGATGCATCTGTTGTTGAACCTAAAACTCCACCAATTAAAATATTACCCCAAAAAACTCCTGATATCTCAGTTTCTAGAGGTTGTTCAACACTTTCAAATCCCTCTTTTTCAAATTTTACAGTACTTGCATTATCTCTTTCTAAATTAAATGCCATAGGTGTTTTACCAATTATTTTATCATTTACTTTTACTGTCGCACCTTCTGGAATAGTATTAAAACTTATAGGCTGAGTTTTATCGTTCATTACTGTTGCACATCCAGTAAATAAAAATGTAGCTAAACCTATACTAGCAATTTTGATCATCGTTTTATTCATATTTTTCTTCCCTCAAATTTAAGCTTTCACTTAAATATATTAATTTAAGTTTGAATCATTAATTTAATATATTTGACATACTAAAAATTTGATTCCTACAAACCTTATCTTTCACTCCATATATTATTAATACTTTAAATTTTGAGATTTATTTTCGATTAATAATATGTAATTTTATCATATTTTTAAATTTAATGTGTACCAAAATTGTAATATTCTTAAAATAGTTTTAAAAATAATATTTAATATATTTTATTAGACTATTTAAAAGATTGAGAAAGTTTAGCAATAATTAAGTGCCAACCATCAATTAAGATAAAGAAAATGATCTTAATAGGCAAAGATATCATTACTGCTGGAAGCATCATCATACCCAGACTCATTAAAATAGAAACTACAATAATATCAAAAAGCCTATCTCAAAAGCAGTACGAAGCTCATTTACTACAAATACAAGCATAAGTAAAATAAGAGATACATCATCTACATTTTTTGATTTTCTCCTTTTTAGATTCTATAAAAAGTGATAGATATTCTTTCGAGTTTTTGTTAAAAGTTCTTTAATATTATTTCAAAATTAGTTACCTATTTATGTGTGATTTTATTAAGAGTAAGCTAAAGATGTCACTTTTATGTAGATAAATAATATTATTTATAATTTATTTTAAATAATTTATTGTATATAATAATCAAAAATATAAATAATAAAAATAGAAAAGGTTACTCCATAAATAAAAGTTTAGGGGTTTTATTTTTAATCCATAAACATATGAATTTTGAATTAGCATATAGACAAAAAGATATAAAATGGGAAAAATATAGTTATTTAAGATATAACAGATATGCAGTTTTTAGTGGTGAATCTAATACAGAAGTCTCAGTAGAAGGAGAGGATCGTATATCTGAATTATATCTAGGAATAAATTTTGTATTTTGATTAAAATCACGTCATTTAAAAGATTGAGCAAGATTACCAATAATTAGATGCCAACCATCAATTATGATAAAGAAAATGATTTTAATAGGCAAAGATATCATTACTGGTGGAAGCATCATCATACCTAGACTCATTAAAATAGAAGCTACAATAATATCAATAACCAAAAAGGGCAAAAATATCAAAAAGCCTATTTCAAAAGCAGTACGAAGCTCACTTACAACAAATGCAGGCATAAGTAAAATAATAGACACATCATCTATATTTTTTGGATTTTCTTCTTTTTTAATTCTATAAAAAAGTGCAAGATCACTCTCTCTTGTATTTTTGATCATAAACTCTTTAAAAGGTTTAACCCCACGCTCAAAGGCTACTTCATAGTTTATCTGCTCATCCATATATGGTTTAATACCATCATTCCAAGCAGCTTTTCCATATGGCTCCATAATAAACATGGTAAGAATAAGTGATAAAGATATAATTACTTGATTTGGAGGTGATTGTTGAAGACCTAAAGCTTGTCTTAAAAGGGAAAATACGATTACAAGCCTAGTAAAACTTGTCACCATTAAAAGTAGGGTAGGTGCTAGTACTAAAAGGGTTAAAATTAGTGCTATGTTAATAGTACGAACAAATTGTGCAGGTTGATCGATAGCAGCTACTGAGAGGTTTACCATTGGTGCATCTGCAGCATTAAGGTTTAAAATTGAAAAAGTAAAAAGTAATATGATCGATCTAATAAACAAGCACTATCCAGTTGTATAATTTAAAAGCGTGATAATACCATAATGAAACCCAAAGGGAGTTAATAGTAAATAGTTATTGAGTTTTTCTTTGAATATTACTAAAAATTTACTCAAGATATCCGTTATAACTTTAATTTCTCAAAACCCCCAATAACTATATAAAGATTATTTTGTTATAATAAAATAAATCACAGTTGAGGGGATTTAGATGTTTAAGGTCTTGATTTTATCTTTATTATTAGCTCTAAGTTTATCTGCAGATAGACTTGATGATGTTAAGAAAAAGGGTGTGTTAAAAGTTGGTGTAAAACATGACTTTAAACCTTTTGGATTTAAACAAAATGGAAAAGTTGTAGGCTTTGATATTGATCTTGCAAAATATATTGCAAAAAAAATGAAACTAAAACTAAAATTAGTTCAAGTAACATCAAAGACAAGAATCCCTATGGTAAAAGCAAATATCATTGATATAGCAGCTGCATCAATGACCCATAAATATAATAGGGATAAGGCTATAGATTTTACTATCGATTATTTCTTTGATGGGCAATCTATTTTAGTAAGAAAAAATTCCAAAGCAAGATCCTATTTGGATTTTGTGGGTAAAAAAATGGGAGCAATTAAAGGAAGTGCCAGTGGTATGAACTTTTTTGAGAAAAGCCCAAAGACAAAAATGGTATGGTTTGTTGGATATAAAGAAGCCCTAAAAGCTTTAAAAGCTGGTAAGATTGATGGTATCACTACCGATTATGTTTGGTGTTCTACTCAAGCTCAAGATAGTAATGGTAAACTAAAGGTGATTGGTGGAACATTTACTTTTGAGCCATATGGTATGGGTGTACCTGAAAATGAATCAAACTTTAGAGATGAAGTAAACTTTGCAATACAATCAGCTGTAAAAGATGGTACATATGAGAAGCTATATGTTAAGTGGTTTGGATATAAACCAAAAAGATTACCACCTGTATGGCCAAAATAAAGGATAGGTTTTAAGATGAATAGTATATTAATAATTCTTTTAATAGTTTCCATACTTTTAAATATAAAGTTTTTTATGGATATTCAGAAGTGTAAAAATGCTAGTAAGGAGCTTGAAGGTCTTGCTACAATAGATCCTATTACAAAAATAAATAACAAATATAAAATAGAGATGGTATTGGAAGAACAGATATTTATCTCAAGAAGATATGATAGAAACCTTTGTTTAATTCAATTTTCAATAGATGAGTTTATAGAGCTTTCTTCAAAAAATGGAGAAGCTGCCTGTAATAGTATCTTAAAAGAGTTAGTATCTTTAGTGGAAAAAGAGGTTAGGGTAAGTGATATCTTAGGTAGATGGAATGAACAAGAGTTTATAGTAGCACTACCTGAGACAAGTATGATCCATGCTGTAATGCTTGCAGAGAAATTAAGACAAAAAATAGAGATACATCAATTTGAAAATATTGAATCTATAACAGCCTGTTTTGGTATCACAGTGATGAATGAAAAAGATCAAGTGAATACTTTTGTAAGTAGAGCACAAAATGCCCTTTATAAAGCAAAAGAGAGTGGGATAAATAAAGTAGAGGTTATATAAAGAGTTAAATTGAAACTGTATTGAAACATTAGGCTTGTAAACTTCTAACAATACAAAAAAAGGTTTTAAGTATGTTTAATATAGTTGTATTAATCTCTTTACCCATTATTCTAGCTCTTTTTTTAATATCTCCCAATAGATTAAAAAAAAGTAAGATCACCTTTATAGGTGTATCTATTTTAGCTCTTTTGAGTTTTGTCTCTTATTTTAGTGGATCATCTCCCTTTAGTTTTTTTTATCCCTTACATATTTTATTTTTTATTTTAGATATTATTTTACTTCTTTTTTTCTTTTATAGGGGTGTAGTTGAAAAAGACTCAAAAGTTTATGCTTTAGCATTTACTCAGTTGATTTTATATGGTATTTATAGTTTTTTAGAACCAAGCCAAATATCTTATGATATCTTGGTTGATAAGATATCTTTAACTATGCTTTTAGTGATAAATATTGTTGGTGGTATAATCATAATATATGCTTTAAAATATATAGAATCCGAAGAGTTTAGTGAAGCTAAGAAAAATGGTTTTATAGCTATCTTATTTTTTTTCCTAGCCGTTATGAATCTAATTGTAACTACAAATTCCCTAGAGATATTTTTCTTATGTTTTGAACTTACTACTCTTTGTTCATATCTACTTATAAGATATAGGGGAGATAAAAACTCAAAAACAAATGCCCTTCGTGCCTTATGGATGAACCAAATAGGTGGGGTAGCAATACTTGCTGTGATGATTCTATCGGCAAACTATTATGATACAAGTTATATGAATATTTTACTAAAAAATATAGATGAAACCCATGTTTTTATTTTAGCTATTTTTGCAATAGCTGCTTTTGTAAAGGGTGCAGCAATACCATTTGAAAAATGGCTCCTTGGTGCTATGGTAGCACCAACTCCTGTAAGTGCTATTTTACACAGTGCAACTATGGTAAAGATATCTCCATACCTTATTTTGAAACTTACTCCAGCTTTTACACCTTTTGTAAGTTCGTTGATAGTTTTTCTAGGTATGTTTATTTTTATGAGTGCATCTATTATGGCTTTAAGTAAGGATTACTTTAAAGAGGTGCTTGGTCTATCAACTATCGCACTTCTTGCTTTTATGGTGGCAATTGCTTCTATTGGATCTGATGATGCTATAAATATTGCTTTAGTATTAATAGTATTTCATGCTATCTCAAAAGCACTTTTATTTTTACAAGCAGGTATCTTAGAAAAAGAGTTTCATTTAAAATATCTAAGTGATATGAATTTCTTGGTAGATAAATCACCGCTACTTGTATTTATGATCTTAGTTGGTTTTACCTCTTTAACCCTTCCTCCTTTTGGGGTATTTATAGGTAAATTTTTATCCATAGAGCTTATGATAGAGCAGATTAAAATAAACCCTTTAAATATCATAGCTTTTATTTTTATGGTAATTGGCTCAGTTGTACTTACCCTTTTATATTTTAAAGTTGCAACAAAAATGATGGCAAATGAAAATATTAGTTTACCCAATAAAGTTATTAAAATAGATACAATTTATAAATACACTTCTTTATCTTTATTTGTATTATTGATGATTGGAGTGGTTTCTAGTTTTACCTTTAGTGCTTTTAGTTTTTATGAAATTGTTTTACCAATCTTTTTTATTTTTATAGTTCCTTTGATTTTATATAAGATGAGATCAAAAAAAGTAAACTTAGTAAAAGAGTATAACTGTGGAGAAAAGGATAAGGTTGTAGTAAATACTTACTATTTTGAATTAAGTGATGGAAAAATAAAACTGATAAAATATTTAAGTATATTTTGTATGGTATTTTTAGTTTTAGGAAGTTTGATATGATGGAATTACTTTTTATACTAATTGCACCATTTGTTGGCGGATTGATATATGGTTTTGAGAGAATTATAAGGGCAAGGATGCAGCGTCGTATTGGACCACCATTTTTACAACCCTTTTATGATATGTATAAACTTCTAGATAAAGAGCCATTTATTATCAATAATACCCATGTGATCTTAGGGATACTTCACTTCCTTACTTTATGGATTTGTGTTGCTTTACTTATAATGGGTGAAAATCTTTTATATATCATTTTTATACATTTATTATCAAGTGTATTTTTAATACTTGCTGGATTTTCCGTTAGGTCAATATATTCCCATATTGGAGCAAATAGGGAACTACTTAGTCTTTTAGCTTATGAGCCTATTTTGATACTAATAGCAGCAGCTTTTTATATGCAAAATGGCACCTTTAGTATAGATGTGATTCAAAATAGTAGTTCTGAACTTTTTTCTCTATTTTTCCTATTTTTAGCTTTTTTACTTATTATCCCTATAAAACTTAAAAAGTCTCCATTTGATACAGCAGAAGCTCATCAAGAGATTGTGGGTGGTGTAGAGATAGAATATAGTGGTATCTTTTTTGAGTTTTTATATATGGCAAAGTGGATTGAGTATATCTTTATTTATCTATTGTTGTTTTTATTTGCTGGTAATAATTTACTACTTGGTATCTTACTTTGTGTTGTAGTATTTTTGGTATTAAATCTAGTGGATAATGCCACAGCAAGGATAAAAGTACAAGATCTACTAAAAGTGGTAATAGGAATAGGGCTTAGCCTAGGGATAGTAAATATTTTAGGACTTGTATATGTTTAATTTTAGTAAATATAGAAAAAAATCACCTTGGATACTTCACTATAATGCTGGATCATGTAATGGTTGTGATATTGAGATCTTAGCTTGTTTATCTCCCAAATATGATCTGGAAAGATTTGGAGTACTAAACTCAGGTAACCCAAAACAATCAGATATATTTTTAGTAACAGGGCCAGTGACTTATAGAAGTAGGGAAAGACTTGTGGCACTTTATACTCAGATGCCTGAGCCTAAAGTAGTAGTAGCAGTGGGAACTTGTACTTGTACAGGGGGAGTATTTAGGGGTATGTATAATGTAGAAGATGGCATAGATAGATATATTCCAGTAGATGTATATATTCCAGGGTGTGCTGCATCACCTGAGCTTATTATGGATGGGGTAATTAAAGGTTTAGAAGTTTTAGAGAATAAAAATAAAGAGATGGAAAAACCATTCAGATTGTTTAAAGATACAACACAAAAAGATGGACTTACAAATAGAAGAGATGTTGCGTTGCAAATTAAGAATTAAGAGTTAAAAATGAAAAAGATAGAGACTAGTTTAAAGAATTTAAATAAAGATATAAAAGAGTTTTATAATAAAAACCAATGGGGGTTTTTAACGTTAAATGGTGTTAAAATCGATGAGGATACTACAGAGATACAGTGGATATTTTCAAAATATAAAACTATAAATGAGACAGTAGTATTTTATACTTTAGTAAAACAAGATGAGATTATCCCTTCTATTGTAGATATTATCCCCTCAGCTATTATTTCTCAAAGGGAGATTGTAGATATGTTTGGAATACAAGTACAAGACTCTTTGAAGGGACTCTACTTAGATGAAGACTCAGAACAAATGCCATTATCAAGCTGTGGGATATAAGTATGGCTAAAAAAACTATAAATATACCATTAGGTTCTCAACATATCTCTTTGCTAGAACCTGTTAAGTTTAAATTTGAATGTGAAAATGAAAAAATCATAGCTGTAGATTCAGATGTTGGTTTTGTCCATAGAGGAATAGAAAAAGCTTGTGTAACAAAGTTTAAATATGACTCAATTGGATATGTGGTAGCTAGGATATGTGGTCTTTGCGCTATCACTCACTCTTTAGCTTATACTACAGCAGCAGAATCTTTGATGCAAGGGGAAATCACTTTAAAAACAAAATATCTAAGGATGCTTTTAGTTGAACTTGATCGTATTCATTCCCATATGTTATGCCTTTCCCATACGGCTGAGAATGCAGGTTTTGAAGCAATGTTTATGAGAATCATGGGTGATCGAGAGCCCGTGATGGATTTACAAGAGAAAATCTCAGGAAATAGAATACAGTTTGATTATATCTCCATAGGTGGGGTAAATCGTGATATCACTACTGATGTAGCAAAAGATATAAAAGAGACATTAAAAGAGCTAAGAATAAAAGTTGAAGATTATATAGATGAGTTTACAAATAATTGGTCTTTATCAATGAAATATAAAAATATTGGAACTCTTAGCCTAGATGAAGCATATTCATTTAATGCTATAGGTCCTTTAGCAAGGGCTGCAGGTATTCAAACTGATGTAAGAAGTGAGACTGATTATCTTCCATATCCTGAACTAGGATATAAAATTCAAACAGCAGAGGCTGGGGATATCCACTCACGAAATATGGTAAGACTAAATGAGATATTAAACTCGCTTACTATTTGTGAAAATATTGTGGATGGATTACCCTCTGGTGAAATTCAAACAAAATTAAAGGGTAAACCAAAGGGTGAAGCTCTAGTAAGACTTGAAGCACCAAGGGGTGAATTGATGTATTATATAAAAGCTAATGGTAAACCTATGTTGGAGCGTGTACGTATTAAAACACCTACTTTTGCTTCTATTCCAGCTTTTATGGAAGTGTTTAAAGGCTCAGATTATGCAGATGCTCCAGCTATACTAGCATCGTTTGATCCTTGTATGAGTTGCACAGCAAAATAATCTAAATAGCATCACTATTACTGCGTTAGAGCTTTTTTCTTTACGAGGAGTAAAGCTGCAAATCTCTGCCTTGTACTAGTAACACTCTTTAGATTATTTAAGTAAAGAATATTAATTAAGAGGAAAACATGTTTAAATCAATAAATAAAGCACTAACAAATCTTTTTGATAAACCTCAAACTATAGATTATCCAGCTAGTCCTATTAAAAAGCCAACAGGTTATAGGGGGCTTATTGAATATGGGGAAGAGTCTTGTATATATTGTTATAAATGTGAAAAGGCTTGTCCTCCTGGTGCTATACTTTTTGTGCCTACTGATGACCCAAGTGATAATCCTAAAAACAAAAAGGGATTGAAATATGAATATAATCCACATCTATGTATATATTGTGGGGAGTGTGTAAGGGCTTGTCCTAAACCAGATGAAGCTTTATGGCAAAGTGAGAAAAAACCGCAGATAGCTCTTAAGACCGATAGGGTAAATGATAAATGGTTTGAGATAGAAAAATTCAAAAAATAAAAGATTGTTGAATAATTATTCAATTTTAATCTTGATATGTAAATAATTTTCTTCTATAATATATAAATAGACAATTGAAAGGGCAATTGTTACCAAAGTTTGGTCAAACTGTAATCAAAATATAATTACCATAATTTATAATCATTATTGTTAATAATAAATAAGAGAGGATAGCATATAAGATGACACCACAAAGCGATGCTAGATATAAGATGGTTGAAAAAACCATGAAAAAATTGGGTTATGATAGAAGTGCTTTGATTGAAACACTTCATACAGCTCAAGATACCTTTGGATATCTTGAAAATGAGGTTTTAAAATTTATTGCAAGAAGACTTAAACTACCTTATTCGAAGGTATATGGCGTAGCTACATTTTATCACTTTTTTAGACTAAAACCAAAGGGTAAACACACTGCTGTAGTATGTACTGGTACTGCCTGTTATATTAAAGGTGCAGATAAAATTGTAGAAGCATTAGAAAACAAATTTGGAATAAAAGCAGGAGAGACTACTAAAGATGGACTTTTATCCCTTTTAACTGCTAGATGTGTTGGTTCTTGTTCTTTAGCACCCATTGCTATTTATGA
The DNA here is from genome assembly GCA_964342525.1 of uncultured Arcobacteraceae bacterium. GTDB lineage: Bacteria > Campylobacterota > Campylobacteria > Campylobacterales > Arcobacteraceae. The sequence goes on along the minus strand of CAYFGQ010000022.1, from coordinate 5,511 downwards.
TAATAAACCTGTGGGGAATTTAAGTATTGAAGATTCAGTAATACAAGCACAGGAGATTACAGCATGATAAATTCACTTGAAGATTTACAAGCTATTGTAGATAAAAGAATCAAAGATGAAGAGACAAGAAATGAAGAATTAAGAGTATGCGTAGGTAGCTCATGTGCTGCACTTGGTTCAGTAAAACTTCAAAAAGATCTTGCAAAAGGTATCAAAGGAAAAGAACTTGATAAAAGATGTAAGGTAAAAGGTGTAGGTTGTCCAGGACTTTGTAGTGAAGCTATTATGGTTGGGCATTATCATAAAAAGGATGCTAGAGAGAGTATTTATGGTGGTATTGAGGCTAGTGATATGGAAGCTTTAATTAAAACTATAGAGGGTGAAGCTCCAATAGCAAATAAAAAGTGTGATACTAGTGAGCCATTTTTTACTAAACAAAAGAAGATAGTTCTTGAAAATGCTGGTGTTGTTGATCCTGATGATATTGATGATTATATTGCCCATGGGGGATATTTTGCACTATTTACAGCTATAGAGGATTTAAGTCCTACTGAAGTGATAGAAGAGGTTAAAATCTCAGGACTTAGAGGTCGTGGTGGTGGAGGATATCCAACAGGACTTAAGTGGGAAACTGTAGCAAAAGTAGATAGTGAACAAAAGTATATCGTATGTAATGGTGATGAGGGAGATCCTGGTGCATTTATGGATAGAGCTATTATGGAAGCGGATCCTCATAGAGTTATCGAAGGGATGGCTTTAGCTGGTTTTGCTTGTGGTGCAACAAAAGGGTATATTTATGTAAGGGCTGAATATCCTGTAGCAGTTGAGAAACTAAATAAAGCTATTAAACAAGCTAGAAGAAAAGGTATCCTTGGAGCTCAGATAGGGGAGAGCAGTTTTACCTTTGATCTTGAAGTAAGACTTGGTGGGGGAGCATTTGTTTGTGGTGAAGCAACTGCACTTGTAGCATCTGTTGAAGGAAATAGAGGAAACCCAAGACAAAAACCACCACACTTAAGTGACTATGGACTTTGGGGTGAACCTACTATTTTAAATAATGTTGAAACATATGCCAATATAGCACCAATCATTAAAAATGGTGGAGAGTGGTACAATGCAATTGGTACAGAAAAATCATCTGGTACAAAGGTATTTGCATTAACTGGACATATTAAAAACACTGGACTTGTTGAGGTTCCTATGGGGATTACACTTAGGGAACTTATTAATGAAGTTGGAGGGGGAGTGCCAGATGGTGCTACACTCAAAGCAGTACAAACGGGAGGTCCTAGTGGTGGATGTATTCCGGTGGAGCTTTTAGATACACCAGTTGATTATGACTCTTTAAAAGCTATTGGCTCAATTATGGGAAGTGGTGGACTTATCGTAATGAGTGATGATTCAAATATGGTAGAAGTTGCAAGATTTTTTATGGATTTCTCAAAAAGTGAGTCTTGTGGAAAATGTGTACCATGTAGAGTAGGAACTACAGAGTTAACAGATTTACTTGATAAGTTTATAAAAAAAGAAGCAAAACCAAGTGATTTTGATCTATTAAAAGATATGTGTGAAGTGGTAAAAGATACTTCTTTATGTGGTTTAGGACAGTCAGCACCAAACCCAGTATTAAGTACAATAAAATATTTTGAGAGTGAATATCTAGAGGGTATTAAAAATGATTAAAGCTAGAGTAAAAACATTTAAAATCGATGATATAGACGTAACAGGTAGATCAGATAATACTATCTTAGAAGTGGCAAATGAACACAATATAGATATCCCAACCTTATGTTACTTAGAAGGACTTTCATGTGTAGGTGCATGTAGAATGTGTCTAATAGAAGTAAAAGGTAGCAATAAACTCATCCCAGCTTGTACAGCAAAGATAAAAGAGGGGATGGAAATTTATACAAATAGTGAAAAAATCCAAAGACATAGAAAGATGATACTCTCAATGATCTTTGCAGAGAGAACCCACACCTGTTCTGTATGTGTATCAAATGGAAATTGTGAATTACAAAATCAAGCAATTGAGCTAGGACTTGAACACTCATCTGTGCCATATATCCATAAGAGATTTGAGATAGATGCATCCCACAAAGATTATGTATATGATCCAAATAGATGTATTTTATGTACTAGATGTGTAAGGGTATGTGATGAGGTTGAAGGTGCCCATGCACTTGATATCTTTGGGCGTGGGATTGATGCTAAGATTATTCATGATATGGATGAACCATGGGCGGATAGTGAAAGCTGTACCTCTTGTGGTAAGTGTGTACATGTATGTCCTACAGGAGCACTTTTTGAAAAAGGTGTAAGTGCAACAGAGATGGTAAAAAAGAAAAATATCGTAACAAATCTAATTCAAGCAAGGAATAACAAATGAGCAAAGCAAGAGTAGGTACAGTTTGGCTTGATGGATGCTCTGGATGTCATATGTCATTTCTTGATATGGATGAGAGATTAATTGAACTTGGTGGGCTTATAGATGTGGTATATAGTCCATATGTTGATGCAAAAGAGATACCTGAAAATATCGATCTTTTTATTGTAGAGGGTGCTTTAAGTACAGACCATGATCTTCATATCATCAAAGAGATTAGAAAAAATTCTAAGAAAGTTTTAGCTTTAGGTGATTGTGCAGTGACAGGAAATATATCAGCTATGAAAAATCTAGTGGGGACAGAGGCTACACTTGAAAAAGGCTACTTTGATCTAGCAGATCACAATAAGGGCTACTATCCAGATAAGATAGTTCCAAAACTACTTGATAAGGTTATTCCATTAAATGAAGCGATAGATGTGGATTTTTTTGTACCAGGATGCCCAACACCAGCAGATGCCATATATGAAGCTATAAAAGCAGTATTAGAAGATAGAGAAATAGACACTACACTTACAAGGTTTGGTAAATAAGATGGAAAAAATAGTAATTGATCCAGTAACAAGAATAGAAGGTCATGCAAAGATTACAATCGATCTAAATGATCAAGGAAAAGTGGATGATGCAAGAATTCATGTAACCCAATATAGAGGTTTTGAAAAGATGTGTGAGGGAAGACCTTATACGGAAATGCCAGCTTTGACAGCAAGAACATGTGGTATCTGTCCCGTGAGTCATGTAATCTCTTCAACAAAAGCCTGCGATGAACTATTAGCTGTAAGACCTCCAAAGGCTGCTAGAAATATTAGAAGAATTGTAAATTTAGCTCAGATATTACAATCCCACGCATTAAACTTTTACCACCTAAGTGCTCCAGATTTTGTATATGGATTTGATGCATCTCCAGAGGATAGAAATATCTTTAAGATGATGCAAACCCACCCAGATATGGCAAAAGATGGTATCAAACTTAGAGCCTTTGGGCAAAAAATCATCGCTGAGCTTGCTGGAAAAAGAATTCACCCTGAGTGGATAGTACCAGGTGGTATCTCACACCAAATCACAGATGAGCAAAGGGATAGAATCCTTTCTCAAATTCCTGAAGCTATGGATATAGCAAAAAGAACTGCAAAGTACTTTTTAAATAATGTTCATAAATTTCAAAAAGAGATTGATAATCTTGGAAATTTTCCATCACTATTTATGGGGCTAGTAAATAAAAAAGGAAATTTAGAACACTATGATGGATTACTTAGATTTGTAGATGCAAATGGTACTGTTATAGAAAATGGACTTGATCCAAAGGATTATAAAAAATATATTGGTGAAGCAGTAGAAGAGGATAGTTTTCTAAAATCACCATACTATAAGCCTATGGGATACCCAAATGGTATGTATAGGGTTGGACCTCTTGCAAGACTAAATGTAGCAAATAGATGTGGTACACCTGAAGCAGATTCTGAGTTTGATAACTTTAAAAATATCAATAATGGCAAACCTGTACTTAACTCTTTTTATTACCACTATGCAAGAATCATTGAGATTATCTATTGTATAGAAAGAATTGAAAAGATGCTAAAAGATCCAAAAACAATGGATACAAATATCAGATCACATGCGGACATAAATAGAAAAAAAGCAGTAGGATGTTCTGAAGCACCTAGGGGTACACTTTTCCATGATTATGAAGTAAATGATCATGGAATCATTACAGGTGTAAACCTTATCATTGCAACTGGTAATAACAACCTAGCAATGAATGCAGGTGTAAAACAAGTGGCACAATCATTTATCACAGATAAAAGCACTTTAACAGATGGAAATCTAAATAGGGTTGAAGCTGTGATTAGATGTTTTGATCCATGTTTAAGTTGCTCTACCCACGCACTTGGTGTGGTATCTTCAAGAATTGAAGTAAGAGATCACAACAAACAAATAATAGACGTGATAAAAAGAACATAATGCGTATAATTCTAGGCTATGGAAATGATCTCAGAGGTGAAGATGCTTTTGGTGTGGATGTAATAAAACTACTAAAAGAACATCATCTAAAAGATACTATTTTAATGGATCTTTATCAACTCACCCCAGAGTTATGTCTAGAATTGCAAGATGCAAAGGAAATAATCTTTATCGATGCAGGATTTAGCTCTTGTGACCAATATAGCTTAGCGTGTAATCTACAAGGGGAGGGTGAAACAAAACTCTCCCACCATATCTCACCAAAAGTTATAATCTCACTTTTAAATAATGTCTATGAAAAATATCCAAAATATGAAATCTATTCTATGCTTACAGATGAGTTTGATAAAATAGATGATGAGAAAAAGTATAAATCTTGTGTAGAAAAAATAAAGGATGAATTGATAAAAGATTGCATATTGTAATTTTTTTAAAGTAGATTGATTTTTTTCACTAAAATTTTGCTTATAAATAAAAGGATATTTATGAGTAAGCTTGATAGTAAAAAAGAACAGTTAAATACACTTAGGACAATATTTGGAATTATTGTTGCTATTATATTGACCATGAGCGCTGGCTTAATTAATATGTATTATAAATCTAATATTGACATTTTATTTTATATGGGAATATTTTTCGATATAATACTTTTAATTAGCTTACCAATAATTGCAAAATATATGGTAAAAATCATAAAAGAAATAGAGGAGTTATAAATGGCTGAGATATCTCTTATAACAATTGGTGTTTTATTTGTTGCAGCAATTTTATACTCTGTATATCAGGTGATAAGTATTTCTGAAGATAAGACTGCTAGTAAACATTAATCATCTTGCTGTTTATAATTTGATTTCATAAATAAAGAATAATCAAAAATAATAATATTTAAAAAAGAGAAATAGTTAAACTATTTCCCTTTTTTTGACTGAGGACTTGGTTTAGAAAAATTACTTCTATTATCCTTAAATGCGACTCTATTATTTGCATTACTATTAATATCTCTACGTACATTATTTGTATAAATATTTGTTTCAGGTTTTGAAGTAGGACTAGCTTTAATAGGTCTGTTTGAATTGTCATTTTCTGCCATATTAACCTCCTTTCATAAGATGTAAATTTACAAAGATTATTATTGTTAGAAAAATTGAGATAATTGAAAAAAA
>CAYFGQ010000021.1:0-55208 GCA_964342525.1 uncultured Arcobacteraceae bacterium | reverse complement strand
TAAAATATTTAAGCCATGAATATATAACAAATTTAAAAACATCAGCAACAACATCACAAATAGAACATTATGAGACTATGCTTGCTCAGGTGGGGATCTCTTATAGGTTTTAATAATTATCTGTGAGGTAATTTCTAACTTTTCACTTAAAGAGGAGTAGGTTTCCTAAAGTAATGGGAAATAATCTACTCTTCATTTTCTACAAATTCTGCTGTTTTTTCTATTTTATAGTCAAATAAATTGTTTATTAAAAAAATGTGATGCACTTGTGACGTAAAAAGGGTATAGTTTTATATATTAAAAAAAGGAGCAGGTATGCAAAGTAAAATATCTTTGTTTATAGGGGTATTTCTATTCTCAGTTTTCGTTTCAGGGTGTAGTAATAAAAGTGTTGATCTTTCATCTTTTTCTAAAGATGGAAAAAATATAGAGTGTTTTGATAGGAAAACTCAGTCATTTACTTCTGTTGTTGACTCCCATCTACATTATAGACCTTTTGGTGGTAAGGCTATACCATTTGATGAAGTAAATGATTATTTACGAAAAACAGGTGTTTTATTTGTAAATGTATATGGAATAGGTCAAAGTTTGGATATTCATTCTCATTGTACATATTATAAAAACTGCCCAGGTGTACCTGCAAAACCAAGTATTAAAAATGATTTTATAAATGCTAAAAATTTCTTAGAATCTAAACCAGAAGATATCCATATGACTTTATCCATGACTTTCCCTGATTTAGCACATCCAGAGAATATTGTAGAGATGATTGAATTATATGATAGGGAGTATCCTAAGGTATTTACTTGGATGGGTGAGGTTAATTTGATAAAACAAGCATTAATCCCAAATCAACATGAACCAGCAAGCTTAGAAGATATAGAAAACTGGAAAGAGTTTATGGCTATTTTAGAAAAAAGGAATATTCCTTTAAATATCCATTCCGATTTAGGGAATGATGAGGAACCATTAAAATTTTTATATCTAATGGAGCATGTATTAAAACTATATCCAAATAATAAAATAGTATGGGCACATATGGGATTATCCATAGAGCTACAAAAAATGGATCCTAAAAAACATATAGCTATGATGAAATCATTTTTAGATAAAAATCAAAACTTGATGCTTGATTATTCTTGGGATGTATTAGATAAATATTATTTAACTCCCCATAGAGAATTATATGCAGAGTTTTTTAATGCTTACCCAGATAGACTTTTAGCAGGGACTGATTTTGTGGCAGCAGAGGGTAAAGGTTTTGAGGATTATAAGAGGGAATTAAAACAAACAAGTGCTATCAATAAAGATTTAAATGATGAAGCTTTTAGAAATATTGCTTTAGGTGAGAACTATTTTAAATTGTTGAATTTAGATTTTAAAGCACCACAGATTTGTAAATAATATTAGATAAGTAATTTAAAAGATAATCCCTCTGGTGTATTTTCTACAGAAATATTACCTTTTAATTTATGGATAATTATCTCTTTTGCAAGATATAATCCAATTCCTGTGGATTCATTTGAAGAGTAATCTTTATCAAAAATTTTAGATAAAGATTGCTTATCTAGCCCACCAGCATTATCTTTATATATTATTTTGATTTGATCTTTTATTTTATTTACTTCAATTGATATATATGGTTTTTGGGTTTTTCTTTTTTCAAATATTTTAAAAGAGTTTTCAAGAAGTATCATTATGATATTTAAAAAATAGTTTTTTTCTATTTTGATTGATAATTTATCATCACAATTAAGTTTTATATGGATAGATTTCTTTGAAAATTCATTTTCTATCAAGTTTATCACATATTTTATCTCTTCATAAACCATCACCTCTTCAATATTTTCTTTTCTTTTATAAAAATCTAGTTGGTTGTAGGCTGTTTCTTTTAGATATAAGCTTGTTTCTTTTATTCTTTTTAGATTTTTATTTATGATTTTATTTAAATCTTTATCATTAAATTCTTGAGCTATTTCTATGTGGTTTATAGAGCTATAGATATTATTTATAGGAGTTTTCCATTGATGGGAAATATTTATCATAGATTGTCCTATAAAAGATAGTTTTGAGTATTCATTTAAAAGTTCTGTATTTTTTTCTTCTTTTTTCTTTATAAGATAATTGGCATATATAAGGGTGAAACCTAAAAATATATCTTGGGATATTGCACCCATAGCTAGTAAGTAATTAAATAGTATAGTGGGTTTTAAAAAGCCTAAGATAGTTCCAATATAAGTAAATATAAAAAATAGTAGTAGTAAGTTTGCTATTAAGAAGTTTGTGGAGTTTTCTTTTTTTGCTATAAATAGTCTTATGGACAATGTTAGAAGGGTAAGTATTAATAATAAGTAGATCAAAACATAATATTTTGCATAGTATAAGATATTTAAATCCAAAGGATAAAATAACATAACAATACAAAAGATCGATAGGATTGAAATTGATATTTTAAGTAGTACTCTCATTATTTTAAATTCATCTTTTTTTATACTAAAAAAATAAAGGGGAAATAAACCTAAAGAGATCATTGCTAGTATTGGTAGGCTATATCCAAAAATAGTATTTAAATATATTGGGGTATGAAACTGATAAAAAAAACCCATAGTGGTGCTTTGGTATAAAATACTAGAAAGGGTAAAAATACAATAGATCAAATAATATTTACTTTTTAGAAGAAGAAATAGGACAAAAGATACAAGGGTAGCTAGACTTAATATACCAAAAATAAAAGCATAAATCATACCCTGAACACTATAATAGCTATTAAATTCACTAATCCCTTTTATATGCCATTTTATATCCATATTTGCACGGGTTAGTGTTCTTATAAATATATCTATATTTTCATTTGGCATAAATCTTTGATCAAAATATTGTATTCTAAAGTGGTTATCTCTATTTTTGTGTTTTCTAAAATCCCCAAGTTTATAGTTTTTTATAATATGTTTGTCTTTTACTATAAAAACATCCACAAGATCAAGACCTGAGGTTTTAGAATAAAATCTTTTTAATAAAATTTCATTTTTAGTGTTTTTTAGATGAAGATGAAGCCAAGTGACATCTTTTGTGAAGCCTAGATTGTATTTTTGTATTTTTTCAAACTTATCTTTTTTTTCTAGTATATCTTTTATGGTGAGTGACTTAGAAGAATCTATTAAAATCTTTTCCTCTTTAAATATATCATTTGCAGAAATATTTATGAAAAAGAGGCAAAGTAATATAATTTTTATCATGTAAGAATATAGCCTATATCTTTGATGTTTTGTATTATTTTAGGAGGTAGTTTTTTCTTTAGTTTATGTATTATAGATATTAGGGATTTATGATTTGTTGAGTCTAATTCAAATAGTAGTTTTTCATAGGAGATGATCTTCTTTCTATTTTCTAATAACTCCTCAAAAATCTTTATTTCAAAAGCGGTTAATTTGTATACTTCTTTATCATTGTATATGCTTTTTTTATTTTTACAATAATAGTAATTATCTCGGATAGAGATTTTAGGTAAATCTTTAGGGGATTTTTTTTCAATAAATTTTTTTAATACATCTTTTAATTCTTGTAATTCATAGGGTTTTACCAAATAATCAATAAGGTTTAATTTTATAGCATTTTTTAATTTGATTTTATCATCATGGGCACTAACTATTATAGCTTGTGTTTTTTGATCCTTTTGTCTAATTGTAGATAATAATTCATAACCATCCATTTTTGGCATATCATAATCAACAATTAAAAGATCACATTTATTATTTTTATAAATATTTAATGCTTCTCTTCCATCATTTGCAATAAAAACATTTTTAAAATAATATTTTAAGATAGCTTCTAAGCTCTCACAATCTTTAGTATCATCATCTACATATAGTACATTGTATCTTTTTAGTAATTTATCCATGATGGGAATATAATAAAAAAAATTTTTAAAAAATTTGCTTAAAATGGGGTATTATTAATTGTTTATTTGTATTGATTTTGTATTGATTTTGATAGTTTATTATTTTAGAAGTGGGAAGTTAATTTGAAAATAGTGCCTAGTGGATTTAAAACTAGATAAGTAAAGAGATTTTAAAGATATAAAAAGTGAAAAAAGTATTATCAAAATATAATTTAACTGAAGAGATTTTAAATAGTAATAAGGTATCCATCTTGATAGTAGAAGATGAGATAAATATATTATCAAATTTGGTAAATTGTTTATCAATGTTTTGTAATAATATTTATCAAGCCAATAATGGATTGGAAGCTATAAAATTGTATGAACAGTACCTACCAAATATTATACTTACTGATATAAAAATGCCAAAACTTGGAGGTATAGAATTTGTTGAGATGATAAGACAAAAAGATCAAAGCACCCAAATTATAATATTTTCTGCCTATACAAAAACAGAGGATTTTTTAAGGGTTGTTCCTTTAAATTTAGTAAGTTATTTAGTTAAACCTATAAATTTTGATGAATTAGTAGATAAGTTATTTAAAGCTGCTAAAAATATTTCCAAAGATAATTTGATAAGACTAAATAATGATTATTTTTGGAATAGTAAAACAAAGAATTTAATTTATGAAGATCAAATTGTAGAATTAACATCATATGAAAATAGTTTTGTAGCTTCTCTTGTATCTAAATTGGACCAACAAGTCTCCTATGAAGAGATACATTATCATATATATGATTTGGGTGATTATTCTCAAGATGCCATATTTACACTAGCTAAAAGAATACGTAAAAAAACCAAAAAAAAGTTTATACAATCATGTTTTAAATTTGGGTATAAGATAGAATCAAAATAGTATTAAATCTTATAGGTCAAAGATAAAAAGTAACTAGTGGTTTCATCTTTATCTACTATAGGGGAGTTTTTTATCTCATCTCCTAGTTTATTTCTTGTGATTCCAAGATTGGTTTGAACTTTATCTGTGATATTATAGATAAAGTTTACACCAGTAGCAGAGATATTTGAGCTAGCTGGTATATATTCACTTCTTGATGCAGTGGCTTCATTAGCTTTTACTCCAAAGTAATAATTTATATAGTCTGAACTATATTTTTGTCTTGCATGGTTTAACATGATGATAAATGATTTATTAAAAGGGATTAAAACACTTGCTTTTAGTTCAGTTCTATATCCTTCATGTACACCTAAGGTATCATGTAGCGCTTTTGCTGAGAAGCTTATAAGGGGTATGGGCTTTATGGCTAGTTTAAATCCAGCATCAATTGTTCTATCTCTTTTTTCCATACCATTCAAGTATTGGCTATCATCCGGATCAAGATTTCTAAGTACTGGATTTATAATAGCATTAAATTTAAGCATCTTAACATTTACTATTTTATATCCTATTTCTAGGGCTTGTATATAAAAAGTATCGCTATGGTATGTCACCATTGGAAAAGGTAAGGGGTCATTATCTACCCCATGGTAAGGACTCTCAGATATAGCTGTACCTATTCCCAAATTGTTTTTTGGCTCAATTGCCCATAGTGAGCTAATAATAAGTATGGATAAAATTATATGTCTCATTTACTTTTCCTATTTATCTAAAAAATATGGTCTCAAGATTTTCTCTAAAATTGTCTCAAGTTCACCTTTTGTTTTATTGTGTACTTCTTTATGGAATTTTTCAATATGTTTTGTAAATATCTCTACGATATTTGGATCAAAATGGTTACCTGCACCATCTTCAATAATATCTAAACTTTTTTCCACAGAAAATGGATCTTTATATGGTCTTTTTGATGTAAGGGCATCAAATACATCTACTACTGCAAATATCCTAGCTTCAATAGGAATATCTTCCCCTTTTAAACCATTTGGGTAACCTTTTCCATTATATTTCTCATGGTGATAAGCGATCACTTTTATACTATTTTCTAACCAGTCAATCCCACTTACAATATCTTCACCAAGTTCCACATGTTTTTTCATCAATTCAAACTCTTCATCTGTAAGTTTACCTGGTTTTAATAAAATCCTATCTTCAATACCAATTTTTCCTACATCATGTAAAAAAGCACCTTTGATAAGATCACGGATAGCCTGTTTTTCTAGTTTTAAAAGCTCAGCAATTTTTACAGAATAGTAAGTCACCCTATAGTTATGCTCATCCGTATCACTATCTCTTTTTGATACTGCATTTCCAAGTACATTTAAGATACTTACATTGGCATATAAGAGTTGGTTTTCTTTATTAATTAGTTCTTTAAATTGTCTATATACAATAATAAAAGCAAAAAAGATTATCACTAATGATGTTAGAATAATAGTCCCAATATATTCAGCTGCTTCATTTTCCATCATTTGTACTTGTTTGTCATCAAGTTTTATAAGAACTTTTATAAATGCATCTGGAACTTTTGTGATATATAGTAGATATACGTTGTCACTATGAATATCAGGAATAAGTTTACTTATTGGTTCTTTATACTCAAAAATAAGCTCCCTATTAAAAATCCTTTTTATAAATTCTGAATCAATTTTTGGTTGTTCGTTTATGATTATTCGATTGTTTTTTCCTCTTATGATTAGGGCATCAAAGTGTTGTTTATCTAGGTATTCTTTTACTATTTCACGAACTTTATTTATATCATTTTGATCATCTAGTTGTTGTATTTTTGCATGGACTTGTTTTTCTCCATCAGATATAATCTTTTCAATGTTTTTTTGAAGATCATTTTCATAATATATTTTTATCCCATATGCTAATACAGCCACAACTACTGCAAGTATTACAAACATTTGTAAAAAGAATTTTTGTAATGTATTTAGATTTTTTATTTTTTGTATCATCTTTTAGCTCCCCTTTAAAGTTGCCATTTTATTTGTATGCCACCCCATTTTGCCAAGGTGTCCTCTTCAAATTTTAGATTGTTCATATATGTTGATTTTAAAATCAAAGAAAATTCTGTACTACCATATTGGATATTTGTACTAAAGTGTTTCTCAACTGTATAATCTATACCCTCAACTGTATATTCATGGGCAGCATCAACTATATAAAATTTTCGTATACTATTAAAGTTGATCCCCCATGCAAAATGCCAAATAAGGTCATTTGATTTTGATAGGTTTAATAAAGTACTTTCATTTCCACCTACTAGATTTCCACCTGTGTAGAAGTTTTTAGGAATATCACTACCAAATCTAATAGTTGTACCTATTAAAGCACCACTATAAAAGTTTCCCCTATCAATTCTAAAATTTCCAAGCCAATCAAATTTATAATCTCCCATATCAATCTTATTTGTTTTTATGGCAAATTGATAGGCTATACCTGCTGTTCCTTGGTTACCTAATTGGTTATGCCAACCTTGGGGTTCACGATTTCCATTGAGTTTATGTACATTTTTTTGAACTTCTTCTGCTCTTGATAATGGTCCCACAACTCCAATATTTATCCCAAATTCATGGAAATAGTTTGAAGTTGATTGAAATATGGAGTAATTTAAACTTAGATATCCTGCATAGGGTAGGTCATCTGTTTGTTTTTCAGATTTAGAAAGATCATCTGGTGTGTACATAAGTTGTGATAGGGTATATGATTCATCTTTTTGTGAGGCATTACTTATATCTAACCATGAAGGGACAGAAGAAGTATCTTGCATATAAGTATAAAAAAGACCATTTGTATAGTGTCTATCTGTACCTGTTAGGGCATCATTTTCCATTATAAATGAATGATTAGCCCCTAGTAGTTGTAAGTGTAAAAAACTTACAACTATTAAATAATATGAAAATCTCATATACTAAACAGTACCCTTCTCATAAAACTTTCTAAGCCATGCATCAATCGGATACATAATTCTATATATTGCTGGTACGACTAAAAGAGTAAGTATAGTTGAACTCACAAGACCACCAATAATAGCTAAAGCCATAGGGGCATTTGATTCACTTCCTGCACCTGTACTAAATGCAAGTGGTATCATTGCACCGATCATTGCAAAGGTGGTCATTAAAATTGGACGAAGTCTTTTTTCTCCCGCTTCAATTAGGGCATCATTTACACTTTTCCCCTCTTTTATGGCTTTATTGGCAAAGTCAACCACAAGTATGGCATTTTTACCAACCATTCCAAGTAAGAGGATGATACCAATCATTACAAATAAAGAGAAGTTATTGCCTGTAAGATGTAAGGCTACCATAACTCCTGTAAATGATAAAGGCATAGATACCATGATGATAAATGGTTGTATTACCGATTCATAAAGGGCTGCTAGTATTAAATAGATAAGGATGATCGCAAGTAAAACAGCTGCACCAAATGCGGCATTTGTATCTGCCATATTTTCCACATCTCCTGTATATCTATAGCTATATCCTTCTGGTAAGATATCGTGGATTTTTTCATCTACTGTTTTTACCACATTATCTAAACTATCTCCAAATAATCCACCAGTTACAAGAACTTTTCTCTCCCTATCAAATCTATTAATAGATGCTGTACCTTCACGCTCTTCAAATGTCACAAGCCCTTCTAAAGATACAAATTGACCTTCAAGGTTTCTCACTTGAAGTTTTTTCATATCATCAATTGATTTTCTAAACTGATCATCATATCTTAGGGTAATATCAAATTGACGACCTTTCTCTTCAAAATATGAGATAGCTCTATCTGAACTATATGCACTTGCTAAGATTCCAGCTATATCATTTGCACTTACACCTGCAAGTTGTGCGTTTTGTCTTTTCACATCAATTTTGATTTCAGGTTTTCCCTCTTCATAATCCCTATCTATATTTGTAACCCCATTTACACCCTCTAACATAGTCATAACTTTTTTAGATGTTTTATTTAATACATCTAAATCATCACCTGTTAGAACTATTTGAATAGGTGCATTTGAGCTTCCCGTATCAAATGGTGAGATATCCTCAACAACTACAACCATATCTTGTATCGTTTTAAATTTATCTGTATATTTGATAACCATCTCTTCTTGAGTTAATGAACGCTCAGCTTTTGGTTTTAATTTTGCATAGATTTTTGCTTTATGGATCTCTTCCGCACTATTATAACCTATAGAAAGTACAGAATATGCAATAGCTTCATCAGAATCAATCTCATCTAAAAGTGGTTGCATCTTCTCTTTCATAGTCTCTAAATTTGTTCCAACTGGTGCTTTTACATATACTTGAAATTCACTATTATCTTCCATAGGTATAAAGTCCATACCAACAGTAAGTTTTGTAGATGCTACAAGTAATCCAATTGTAAAGATGATAGTTAAAGTTTTAAATCTAATAAGTGGTTTTAAGATAGCCACATAAGCCCTATCTAGTCCTCTAAAAAATGGTTCAGTCATATGGAAAAATTTACTCTCTCCATCCCTTAATACTCTAGCCCCAACAGTAGGGATAAACATAACAGCCACAAGATAAGAGATCACAATACCCGCAGCTACAGTCATAGCAAATGAATTAAAGAACATCCCTACAATACCATCCATAAATGCTACAGGGACAAATACCGCTAAAAGTACCGCTGAGATAGCAAGGATAGAAAAGGCAACCTCTTTAATCCCTTCATAAGATGCTTGGAAAGGTTTCATTCCCTCTTCCATTTTTTTAGTAATATTTTCAATCACAACAATAGCATCATCGATAAAAATACCAATAGCTAAAGTTAGACCAATAAGCGTAAGTCTATTTAAATCATAGCCCATCATATCAATGATAGCAAAAGTACCAATGATAGAAGTTGGGATAGCTAAAGCAGATACAAAAGTGGCTGTAAAATTTCGCAGAAAGAAAAATACAATAATAATAGCCAAGATAGATCCATAAATAAGGTCAAAGGTAACATTATCAATATTTACTAGGATTTTTTCACTTTGATCTTGTAAAAGTTGAAGTTCATAATCATCTCCCGCAATAGCTACAAGTCTTGGCATAATCTCTTTTACATTATTGATGATATTTAGTACATTTTCTCCTGAGATTTTTTTGATCTCTAACATAACCCCTTGGTTACCATTAAAAGATGAGAAACTTGAACTATCACTAAGTCCATCTTCTATTCTTGCTATATCTTTTAGTTTTAAACCTGGTTTGATTAAAATATTTGAAAGCTCTTCTACACTTAGGGCATCTGCTTTTACTTTTACAATTACTTCTTGTTTATTATTTATAAGTTTCCCCGCACCTTGGTTTATATTTTGTGCGGCGATTATATTTTGAAGTTCATAAGGTGTAAGGTTGTATTTATTTAATAAAAATGGATCAAGATAGATTCTAATTTCCCTATCTTGGAAACCAATAATATTTACCTCTCCAACCCCTTGGATTCTTTGAAGTTTAGGTTTTAGTTTTTCATCAGAAAATCTCATCAACGCGATAGGATCATTTTTTTTGTCTGCCACAAAAAGGTTAATAACTACACCACTTGCTCCAAGCTTTTTAACAGCTGGTTTATCTACTCCATCTGGTAGATTTAGTGTACCTATCTTATCCCTTACATCATTTGTAGCCACATCAAGATCTTTAAAAAGTTCAAATTGAATGGTTACTACAGAAAACCCTTCATAAGAAGTTGACATAAGCTTATCTATACCATCGATACCACTTACAACCTCTTCAATCTCATCCGTAACTTTAGTCTCAACAGTAGATGCATCGGCTCCATCATATTTTGTTTGGATGGTTACAACTGGAAAGTCAACATTTGGAAAAAGATTTACAGGCATTGTATTATAAGACATAAGACCAAATACAATAAAGGTCAATACACCCATAAGGGTAGTTATGGGTCTATTTATAGCTAATTTATACATCTCTTAAACCTTATTTAACAGTGATATATCCATCACCAAATAGTCCCACAGGGATATCATTTGCTTTTACTTCTGCTACTACTTTTCTATCACTAGTATCTATAGTTGGATAAACTTTGTAGATAACACCATTATAAGTAGTATCATCTCCATCTACTTTATATGAAAAAGCATCTCCAACTTTTACTACATTGTGGTATTTTTGATCAAATTTTAAGATCAGTTTTCTCTTACTAACACTTTGAATACCAAAGGCTGTTTTGATCATCTGACCACTTACCACATCACCAGATTCAATCTCTTTAGATGTGATAAGTCCTTCAAAAGGAGCTTTTAAAACTGTTTTATCTAGTAAGGCTTGTTGATATGCTACATTTGCTTTTGCACTTTCATATTTAAAAGCATAAGAATCAAATCTCTCTTTATCTATGATAGTTTTAACTTTCTGTTGTCTATCAAGATCTTTTTTTGCATATTTTAAAGTGGTTTTGTGGGTATCAAGTAGGGCTTTTACATCATCACTATGAAGTGTTGCTAAAACCTCATTCTCTTTTACTATAGATCCAATATCCACATGGATATTTTTAACTATACCACTGCTAGAAAATGCCACACTGGCACTTTTTTGAGCTTCTACGTCAAAGGTTGCGTAGATACTCTGTGCGTATAATCCTAGAGTACCTAAAAATGAAATTAGAGCAATTTTCTTCATAATAATCCTTCTATGCTTTTGTTACATCTACTGGTTTTTTATTAGTCGCTTTTGAACTTAATGCCTGCATTTTAATGAAGAACATTAAAAGTGCAGGTGTTACGAAAATTGTAAAGAACGTTGATAGTGCTAGACCACCTGTGATAACTGATCCAAGACCCCTATAGAATTCTGATCCTGGTCCTGGCATTAATACTAGTGGTAACATACCAAAAATAGAAGTAAGTGAACTCATATAAATAGGTCTAATCCTACTTCTTGTGGCAGCCAATACTGCTTGTTTATGATCCATACCCTCATTTTTAATAAGGTTTAAACTTTGGTGTACAATTAAGATGGCATTATTTACAACAATACCCACAAGGATAATAAATCCAAGCATTGTAAGTACATCAAGTGGTTGTGGAGCTAAGAATACATTTGTCATCTTCAATCCAATAAATCCACCCGCTGTTGCTAAAGGTACCGTAAACATGATCACTAATGGATATAAGAAGTTTCCAAATAGTGCAGACATCAATAGATATACAATAATTAGAGCTAAAATAAAGTTCTCTAAGAGTAGATCAATTGTAAGACTTAATTTATCTGCTGTACCACTTAGGTTTATCTCAACACTATCTCCAATCATACCTTTTGCTTTCATACCAGCTATCATTCCTCCAAGTCTCTCCATAGTCTCTTGGATAGTCATACCATCAGGAGGAGTAACTTGTAGGGTAATAGTTCTTTTACCTTGGTAGTGTCTAATTTGTGAAATACCTGTAGTATCTTCATTTGAAGCTAAGGCATTTATTTGTGTTAACATACCATTTGGTAGAGCTATTTGTGTATTTAAAATATTTTGTGGTGTAGCTATTTGCTCCGTATCAGCTTTTAAGATAAGATCGATTTTTTTCTTACCATCTTGCTCAAAGTCACCAACTTGTCTACCATTCATAAGTACATCTACAGCCACACCAAGATCCATTGAACTCATACCAACAGCCTTAAGTGCATCCCTATCAGGTAAGATTCTAACCTCTGGATAAAGTAGCTCAATAGATGGCACAGGTCTTACTTGTGCTTTTCCTTCAAATGCACCCATAGATGCACCAAATAGCTGCGCTCCTATATTTGCTATATCTTCGATTCTTTCACCAGAGATATCCACATTTACAACTTTACCCTCACCAATACCATCTTCAAATACACCAGATTGTAAAGATACTCCAAATATACCTGGTAGTGAATTGATTAGTGGCGTAAATAGAGGGATAAGCTCCCTAGCTCTATCTTCATGCATAGATGTTCCACCAAATAGTGTAAATTCACCAAATGATACATAGAACATTCTATTAAGTCCTGGGTAACCATCTACATCTTTATTTACGTAAGGCTCCATCTCTTTCATTAAATATTTACCAATATCATATCTTTGATCATATGATAATCCTGGAGGTGGAATTAGGATATTAAAGATAAGGTTTTTATTCCCTTGTGGTAAATAATCCATTTTTGGAACTAGTGACACAATAGTACCTATAGATACTACAGCAAGTACTACAATAGTAGCAATCTTTGTAAAAACATTTTTAAGTGACATCTCTACAAACTTCATAAAGAAATCAACAATTTTATGTCCAAAGTTTGCTATTGGTCCTGCTTCTTTTACACCTTTTGTTGACATACCTGCAAATTTTTTCCAAAGCATTGGAATAACAGAAATAGAAACAAATAGTGAAAATGTTACAGCCGCTACAACCGCGATAGCAATATCTTTAAATAATTGGCCAGCTTCATCTTGTAAGAAAACGATTGGTAAAAATACAGCCATAGTTGTTGAAGCAGATGCTATTAATGCACCCCAAACCTCAGAAGCACCTACATAGGCAGCTTCAGCTACAGATTTACCCATCTTTCTATGACGGTCAATATTTTCTAATACAACGATGGCAGAATCCACCAGCATACCAACAGCAAATGAAATACCAGCTAGTGAGATAGTATTTAAACTTCTACCCATCATATCAAGGATAATAAATGTACCAATTACAGAGATTGGAATAGCAACAGCTACAACTGCTGTAGGTGAAACAGCTCTTAGGAATATAGTAAGGATAATAATCGCTAACACAGCACCAATCATAATATTTTGTTGTACTAAATCAACTGCACCAACAATATATGGTCTTTGATCAAATAACCACTTAATAGTAAGACCATGTTCTGGTAAAACTTCACTATTTAATCTATTTACTACTTTTTCAACATCATTTGTAAGTTGTACAATATTTGCATCGCCACTTGGTTGAACCCCAAAGAAGATACCATCTTTTCCTAAGAACATAGCAACTGTGTCACTATCTTCATATCCAAACTCTACTTTTGCAATATCTTTAAGTAAGATTCTACTTTGTCTATCTGAGTAGATTACTATATTTTCAATTTGCTCAATTGAATTTAGTTTACTTACAGTTCTCACCCTATAAGATCTTCTACTTATATCTTGTTTACCAGCGGATATATCAACATTTTCTGATTGTAAAGTATTTATTACACTATTGATTGTAAGGGAATATGATGCAAGTTTACTTGTATCAAGAACGATATGCATCTCTTTTTCACGACCACCACCGGTCATAAGGTCTGCAACCCCATCAACTCTTTCTACATGTGCTCTTAGCTCATCTTCAAAATATGTTTTATACTTATCAATATGGTTTGGGTTATCATCTGTTGTTTGAAGCATTGCCCAAATAACAGGAGATGCTGTAGCAGTTTTGATAACTGGTTTTTGTACATTATCAGGGTATGAACTTACCTCATTTAACTTATTTGATACATCTAGAAGTGCTTTTCTTGTATCTACACCAAGTTTAAATGTAAGTGTGATTTCTCCCACATTATCTTGCGAAGAACTCTCATATTCTAAAAGACCATTAAGACTTTTTAGAGCACTCTCTTGCTCTTCTATAACCTCACGCTCTATCTCATATGGAGTAGCTCCTGGCCATACTGTTGTAATTGTTATTTCTGGTTTTGTTACATTTGGTGTTAATTGGTATGGTAATTTATCAAGTGATAAAAATCCAAACATTAACACAATTAAAACCGAAACTATAATAGTAACAGGGTTTTTAATTGAAAATTTAATTAAATCCATCTTATTTATTCCTTAAAAAATGTCCCATTTTTGAAGGGACCATATTATTAATAATTTCTTTTAGCAGTGGATGTAAAATCCACTTAAAGAAACAAATCCTAAAGAAGACAACGAGTTGTCTTTGTATATTAGTTGTTTAATGACTTTAGTGGTTGATTAGGGAAGATTCTCTCATTTCCTTTTACAACTACATCCATACCTTTTACTACACCTTGACCAGCGATAGCAACATTATCTTTATCAAATCCAATAATTTGTACTGGGAACATTGCTGCTTTTCCATCAGCATTTACAAAAATCATATCTCCACCAAATCTTTTGATAACTGCATCTCTTGGAACAATTAAAGACTCAACTTTTTTTGAACGTGGTAGTTTGATTTTTACTTCCATTCCATCATATACAAATGAGTTTTTAGCATTTGCTTTAAATTTTACTGGGAATGTTCTAGTTATTCTATCTCCCTTTACAATTGTTGCATATAGTTTTGCTTCAATTTGTGCTTGTCCAATTGTTATATTGTATTTATCACTTTTTGATAATTTATAGATATAAGATGTTGGTAGGTTAAACATAAGATCAATTGAATCTACATTTGTGATAGTAGCTACGGCTGCACCAGAGTTTACCCACTCACCAATCTCTATATTCTTCTCTACAACTACACCTGAAAAAGGAGCTTTTATAGTTTTTTTATTTTTTTGAATCATTAATTCATTTAATGAATTTTTTGCTTTTGTTATAGATTGTTTAGCTGAATTTAGAGCAAATAAACTATCATCATATGTTTTTTGAGAGATAGATTTTTTAACTATAAGCTCTTTATATCTATCATAATCTTTTTGTGCATTTTCAAGATTGATTTTTGATATCTCTACATTTGCTTTTTCAGATTTGATTTGAGAATCTAAAATTTCTGAGTCTATATAAACTAAGATATCACCTTTTTTTACCATATCTCCTGATTCAAAGTTTACCTTTAAAACTGCACCAGAACTCTCACTTGCTACTTTAGCACTTTGAGTGAAATTCACACTACCGATAAACTCTTCAAGTGGATTTACAACCCCTTGATCTATTTTTGCTGTATTTACAAGAGCAGGTCCCCCACCCATAGCAAAACCATAAACTGTTAAACTGATTATTAGTAATAGTTTTTTTATCATCTTTATTCCTTATTGTACGTATTCTTCTATATTTTTACCACTATGGTAAATTACATTTGCTTTTTTAATCTCAAAATCATAAAGTGCTGTTTGAAGTGCACTTTGAGCATCATATTTTTCACTTAATGATTCTAAGAAAGATACATTATCTACTAAACCATTTTGGTATTTTGCTTTGATTGATTCATAGGCACTATCTGCTGCTTTAAGTCCTGCTCTTGCAGAACTTATTTTTAGTTTTGCTATATCAAAAGCTTTTTTAGCAAGACGTAAATCAACACTTGCTCTATTTTTTTCATATTCATATTGTGATTTTAAAGCTAGGTATTGTTTATATGCTGCTTCATAGGATTTACTAGTAGCACCAAAGTCAAATATATTCCATGATAGTGACAGGGCAATTACATTTTCACTATAATCTTTAGAGTTGTTACTTTTTTCATAGTTTAGATCATTTTGTGAATATGTATCTGTGATCTTTAAAGTAGGGTAGTTACCACTTTCTTGAGATCTTGCATTATATAATTGTGCTTTCATATCATATTCTAAAGCTTTTATATCTGATCTTAATATCTCTTCTTTTGAAATATATTCGTTTAGTTTTGATCCTTTTGTAATTGAAACAGGATTCCCTACTGTATATTCAAGATTGTGAAGTATTGTTTGAATATTTAATTCAATCTCATGTAGTGCTACATTTGCACTTTGTACTCTAGATATGATTTTTTGAACTTCATCATCTGTAGTGGTTCCCGCTTCTAAAAATCTTTCCAGTCTTTTTTGTTGTGCATTTAATTGCTCAATTTCTTTCTCTTTTGCTTCTTTTTGTGAAACTAAAGATAGATAATTGTAGTAATAAGTAGTAACTTGTAGGGCAATTTGATTTTTTGTATTTGTTAGATTTTGATTATCACCTTGGATAGAGTATTCATAATAATCATATGTATTGCCCTTTGCTCCACCATCATATATTGTGTAGCTAAGTGTTCCTGATAATACTGTTGTGTTATCTGGTGATCCACTTTTTTCTTCATTACTTGCTCTTTGATGTGTTGCACTTAGAGTTGCACTTGGAAGGTAAGATCCCTTTTTACTTTCATAAGCACTTTTTGTACTTTCTAAAGTTTGCTGAGACACATCTATCAATTTATTGTTTTTTGATAATTCAATTAGCTCTGGTAGATTTTGCCCAAAAAGTGCAAATGGAGCCAACAATAATAACCCTAAACTTTTCTTCATATTAATCCTTAATTACTTTTTGTACTATAATTCTAGCAGTGGGAGCCACTACTGTAATAACTGGAAATGCCACAATAAAAGCCTTAAGCCAAGCCTCTAGCCACATTTCAACAAACCCTTGTATAAATCCTAAATTGATAAAAGTAATCACAAAACTCATAATAAAGCTCATGATTAAACTCATCACAAAAGCAAAAACATATTTTTCATATTTTTTACTTATCACTTTTTAACCTCAATTAATTCAAATAAAGCATCAATATACTCATGCATTTCTTCTTCCATATTTTGTATTAAATTAGAAGTATTATGGGTAATAAAAAAGCCACCACCAAGAGCATATAAGCCTTTTGCTAATTTTAATGATTCAGGTTTTAATTCCCCAGAATTAACTCCCTCTTCTAAAATAGATTTAAACCAGTTATAGTATTTGATATCTTTGTCTGCTTTTTGACAATGTAACACTTCATTTGGGTTTACTAATGAGATAGATACAAACTCTTTGTAAAGTTTTCTAAGCTCTTTATACTCTTCATCATAAAAGAAATAAAAGAAAGTTTTTATTTTTTCTTTTGTTGTAGTTGCTTTTTCTAAAAGCTCTTCTTTTCTTTTGTCTTTTTCCGTAACCATAATTTCTACGATTTCAAATATTATGTCGTCTTTATTTTCAAAGTACTCATATACTGTGCCTTTTCCGATACCTGCTGTTTTGGCAACTTCAGCAATTGTTAGTGCATTTATCCCTTTTTCTATAAAAAGTTCTTTACAGGATAATGCAATTTCTTTTCTTCTTTCTTCTTTATTTACTATCTTTGGCATTTTACCTCCATATTATGTCTTTTTTGTGGGATTTCATGTAAATTATAAAAAATTACATTTTTATGACCGACCATCGGTCAACTATAATATTCTGAAATAATAGGACAAAAAAACTTAATATTGACTTATGGTCAATATTAAGTTTTAATCTATTTTTTAAAATTAAGATTTGCACCAATGATTAGTTCATCATTTGCTTTTAGGATTAAAGTTTCAGGTGTTTTGATAGCAAAATCTGAGTATTTGATTTGTATCTTACCTTTGATATTTAAGTTATCTGTAGTTTCAACAATCTCTACAGGAAACTTAATTTGTTTTGGTACTCCTGCAATAAGTATTATTCCTTTTGCCATATCTCCTTGAATAGTGTAATCAAATCTTATAAAAGGAAAATCTTCGCTTTTTAGATAATCTTCCCTTACATGATTATCCCTAAAAGAGTTGTCACTATCAAATTTGCTTGAATCTATATAAAGTTTACCTTTATATGAGTTTTCATTTATTTCTAAATCACCTTTTATAGTTTTATTTATCCCAAGAACTTTGAAGTTCATAAAAAATTGATCTTTTGAAGCTTCATAATAAACTTTAGAGTTTTCATTGTTCAATTGAAAAGTCTGCGCAAATAAACCTGATACGATAAAAAAGAATGTAAATACAAATTTATACATCTTAGCTCCTTTTAAATACTTGTCAAATGCAAGTATAATCCTTTGAAACTTAAATACTTGTTAAAGACAAGTATTGTTAAAATATGTTATAATCAACTTATGGATAAAAAAGAATTTATATTAACAAACTCCTTTGGATATCACTTTAACTTTATTTCTACAAATATGAAAAGATATTTTGATATGCAGTTGAAGCAACTAGATGTGACTGTATTGCAGTTTGGTGTTTTGATAAACCTTTATAGAAATAATATAACAACTCAAAAAGAATTAATAAAATACATTTCAGGGGATGAAGCTAGTATCACTAGGCTTATTAATAGATTGGAAGCAAAAAATTTATTACTCAGGGTAGCTGATAAAAATGATAAAAGAAAAAAGCAACTTCAATTAACAAGTGAGGGAATAGAACTTATAGAAAAACTGATTCCAATGGCTGAAGCAGCAAATAAAGAGCTTGTTCAAGAGTTGAGTGAAAAAGAGCAAAAAGAGCTTTTACGATTACTTCAAAAGGTGAATATAACCCTTGATGGATGGTTAGATACAATTTAAACCATTTTAAATATCTAAGATAATACAACAGTAAATTATAATAAAAAAATAAATATACTAATAGGCAATTTACTAATAATTTTATAAAAGCTACTTATTTGTAGCCAAAATAATATAAAATGGAATATATGATGAGAAATGTTTTAATATTGATTTTTTCACTATTTATATTTGTAGGATGTTCTTCAAAAGATGTGAATACACCTAAAGAAAATAAACAAGTTATAGAACAAAATAGTGGAAAAATAACTGAAAATGAAGAGGCTGTTGAATTAGCTAGTGAAGAAGATGAACTAGTTGGTGAGGATGAGTTTGCTAGTGAAGATGAATTTCTTGATGAGTTTGAAGAGGAGATGACTGTTGAGGAAGTATATGATCCTCTGAGTGGCTATAATAGGGCAATGACCACCTTTAATGATTTCTTATTTAGAAATGTAGTTACACCAGTAGCAAAAGGATATAAATCAGTAGTTCCAAAACCAGCAAGAGAGGGTGTAAAGAATTTTTTTCATAATCTTATGTATCCAATACGTGGGGTAAATAATCTTTTACAAGGTAAATTTGCAAACACAGCAGAGGAGACAGGAAGATTTGTGATAAATTCTACTATTGGTATCTTTGGACTTTTTGATCCAGCTAAATCATTATTTGGACTTGAAGCCCATGAAGAAGATTTTGGTCAAACTTTAGGGTATTATGGTGTAGGAGCTGGTCCTCATATAGTATTACCATTTTTTGGTCCATCAAATCTAAGGGATATGTTTAGTATGTATCCTGATTCATATGTGGATCCAACATCTGTATCTCCAATAGAGTCTTTGGATAATTATCATATCCCTGATAATTATGTGGAGTCTATTGCTATAAAAGCAGTTGATAGGATCAATTATGTATCATTACATGTGGGTGAATATGAGCTTTTAACTGATGATGCAGTTGATAAATATACCCTTTTAAGGGATGCATATGAGCAAAGAAGAAAAAAATTAATTGAGGAGTAATGAGATGATAAAAAATTTAGTATTAGTATTTATGTTATTGATTGGAGTAAATGGTTTTGCAGATGAAAAAGAGGATGTAAAAAAACAACTTCTTTCAAAGATTGATGCGGTTATAGAAGTGGTACAAGATAAATCCCTTTCAAAAGATCAAAGAAATTCTAAGATCGTAGATGTGGTAACACCTACTTTTGATTTTAAACTTATGGCAAAACTAAGCCTTGGTAAGAAGTGGAAGAGACTTACTAAAACTGATAAAGGTAGGTTTGTAAAGCTTTATGTTGAAAGAATGAAAAGATCATATTCTGAAAAACTTGATACATATACAGATCAAAAAGTTGAGGTGACAAGTGTAAAACAACCAAAGAAAAATAGAATGGTTGTGGCAACAAATCTTATAAGTTCTAGTGATAAAATGGATGTGGTTTATAAATTTTGGAAACCAAGAAAACATATTCCAACAAAGGATAGATGGTTAGTATATGATGTGGAGATTTTAGGGGTTAGTATTTTAAAAGCTGATAAAGCACAATTTTCAGAATTTTTAAAAACAAAATCTATAAAAGATCTAATGGATACAATGATAAACGTAAAATAGGATAATAGATGCTTAGCTCTTTATATGAAAACTTAGTTCTTAAATACCCAAAGTTTTTTTTATCTTTACTTTTGGCATTTATGGCTGCAATGGTTGTATTTGCCCTGCGTTTAGAGATAGATGCCAGTTCTGAAACCCTTTTACTTGAAGGGGATAAAGATTTAGAGTTTTCAAGGGTAGTAGGAAAAAGATTTGCATCTCCAAATTTTCTTTTAGTGACATATACCGCAAAAGATGATCTACTAAATGAAACAAATATTAAAAATATTGAAGAGTTAGGAGAAGAACTTAAAAAACTAAATAGGGTAGAGTCTATCACTTCCTTAGTAACTGTACCCCTTTTACAATCATCAACAAAACCAGTATCAGAAATGTTAAAAGAGATACCAACTGTTAAAACACCTGATATTGATAAAGAGTTGGTAAGAAAAGAGTTTTTAAATAGTGCCATATATTCAAACAATCTTGTAAGTAGCGATTTTAAAACTACTGCTATTATGGTAAACCTAAAAAGGGATGAAAAGTTTTTTGAGCTTGTAAATCATCGTGATAGTTTTGTAAAGTTAAAAAAAGAGCGTGAGTTAAGTGCACAGGAAAAAATAGAGTTTGAAAAAGCTCAGGTTGAATTAAAAACATATAGGGATTTTGCTAGAAATGAGATACATGAATTGATAGTTCATGCTAGATCTATCTTAGCTGAGTTTGGAGCTAAGCATCCTGAGCTAAAACTTCACCTTGGTGGGGTTGAAATGATCGCTGATGATATGATGGAGTTTGTAAAGTATGACCTTGAAAATTTTAGTAAACTAATAGTAATACTTCTAATAGCTGTGATGTATCTACTTTTCAGGGAGATAAAATGGGTACTTATCCCAATATTTATTTGTACTGTATCTATTATAATCACTAGTGGATTTTTAGGTTTATTTGGTTGGGAGATTACAATCGTATCTTCAAACTTTATATCTTTACAACTTATTATGAATATGTCTTTAGTTGTTCACCTTATTATCAAATATAAAGAGCTTAGTGGAAAAAATCCTGAACTTTCACAAAAAGATTTATCTATAAATACGGCTTTAGCTATGTCTAAACCATCATTTTTCGTTGTGATCACAACTATAGCTGGATTTAGCTCCTTAGTATTTTCTGGTATTTTACCAGTTATGAATTTTGGATGGATGATGAGTTTTGGTATCACTATTTCTCTTATCACTACTTTTATTCTTTTCCCTATAGTTATGACATTATTAGCTAGAAAAAATGGGGGAGTGAAACTTAAAAATGAAGTGGCTATGAGTACAAGACTAGCTCATGTTGCCCATGACTTTAGAAAGACTATTTTTATTGGAGCTATTATAGTTGTGGCTTTTTCTATTACAGGAGCTTCAAAACTAAAGGTTGAGAATAGTTTTATAGATTATTTTAAAAAAGATACTGAGATATATCAAGGTATGGCTTTAATCGATCAAAAGCTTGGTGGTACAGTTCCTTTAGATGTGATCTTAACTTTTAAAGAAAACTCTGATGAGGTGGAGTCTATTGATGTAGTAGATGAATCAAGTGAAGATGAAGAGCTTGATGATTTTGCTGAAGAGTTTGAAGAGAGTGCTGAGGATAAAGAACAGTATTGGTTTACTGAGGCTAAGATGGATAAGATCAAACAAGTACATGATTATCTAGATAGCCTTGATCCTATAGGAAAAGTTATATCCTTATCAACTGTTGGTGAAATAGTAAAAGCTTTAAATGATGGGGAAAAAGCTGATAGTTTTTTAATGTCTGTTTTATATAAAGAGCTTCCTGATGAATTTAAATCAATCATTCTTTCACCTTATGTAAATATTGAACACAATCAAATAAGAATAAGTACAAGAATCATCGATTCTATGCCAAATCTACAAAGGGATAAACTTCTTAAACAAATAGATAAAGATGTGAGTGAGATGATGCATATAGAGTATGAAGAGCATAGACTCTCAGGTCTAGCTATCATGTATAATAATGTACTTCAATCTTTATTTGACTCTCAAATTAAAACAATTGGTGTAGTTGTAGTTATCTTATTTTTAATGTTTTTAGTTTTATTTAAAAATTTTAAAGTAGCACTTATAGCTATCACTGTAAATTGTGTACCTGTGAGTGTTATCTTTGGATTTATGGGATGGATTGGTATTCCTCTTGATATGATGACTATCACCATTGCTGCTATCTCTATAGGTATTGCGGTGGATAATACTATTCATTATATCCATAGGTATAAGTTAGAATATGATGAGAGTAAAGATTTAGAAAAATCTATGTTTAATTCCCATGGTAGTATTGGTATAGCTATGTTTTATACCTCTACGATTATTATGATAGGTTTTTCAATTTTAGTATTTTCAAACTTTATACCTACAATCTACTTTGGTCTTTTAACTATGGTGGCTATGTTTATGGCTATTGTAGCTGATTTATTACTTTTACCTGCACTTCTTTTATTGTTTGGGGTATAACTATTTAGTTATATTCCAAACTTTCCCTTTTTTTTCACACATTTTTTGATTAACCTTCTATTTTAAAAAATAGAATAGGTTAAATTGATTGATGAGAATTTTTATTATATGTGTTTTTTTATTTATACAATTAAAAGCAGGGACACACTCTTTTGTAATAGAAAATGATTTTTTAACAGGTACAGATAAACATTATACAAATGGTCTTTTTTATACAAGTATGGAAGATAATGCTAAAGCCCCTTGGCTTTTAAATATATCAAGTATGGATAAAAAGAGTAGCTCTTTAACCATATCTCAACTGATGTTTACTCCTGATAATATTAGTAGCTCTGATAGGGTTTTGGATGATTATCCTTATGCTGGGCATATTGGATTAACATGGTCTTTATTTCAATATAGTAATAACTTTATGCATAATATGGGTTTTTCTTTAGGTTCAGTTGGCCCAATCTCAAAGGCAGAACAAGCTCAAAAAGAGGTACATAAACTCATAGGAGATACCATACCTCAAGGCTGGGGTCATCAACTTGGTAATGCTCCAACAGCTGGATTAATATACCAGTTTGCAGCAAGAACAAAACTCTTAAAGTTGTTTGGGCTTGATTTTGATTGGACTACAAATTTACGTTTTGATTATGGTAATTTTTACTCAGGCGCTGTAATTGGTACAGTCTTAAGATTTGGAAATCATTTCCCTAAAAATTTTCCAACTACTGGGAGTTATTTTGGTGGACATGAAAGTGCCATGTTAAATATTAAAAGTACTAGAGGTCTTAAGTATTCTTTATCTTTAGGTACATATAGAAATAAAGTAGATAATTTTTATGTGATAGATGAAGCAAAAGATCATACTGTAGAGCCTATAAATTATACAGTGGGGAGTTTTGCATCTATGAATATTTATTATAGAAAGTTTGAGTTTGAAGTACAGTTTAAATCAGTACTTGTAAATACATTTAGGATTACTCCTGAGACTATTTTAGAGAATCATGGAGCTTTTGTTTTTAGATGGAAATGGGATTGATATTTATGTTTTTTTTGATAATATGTAATAAAATTGTAAGATTTTTAGATATTATTCGTTTTAGATTAATAAGATAGGTATTTTATGTTGTTAAGATTTTTTATAATTTGTTTTTTTGTGTTTGCAAAATTAAATGGTGCAACACACTCTTTTATGTTGGAAAATGATCTTTTTACAGGTACAGATCAGCATTATACAAATGGTGCGTTTTATACAGTATTAGAAGATGATACAGCTATCACCCTTGCTCAACTTATGTTTACTCCTACTGATATTGCAAATAATCAAAAGATTACAGATGATTATCCTTATGCTGGGCATATAGGATTAACTTGGCATTTCTTTTTATACAATAGTAACTTTTTTCAAAATATGGGCTTTTCTATAGGTTCTGTTGGTCCCATATCTAAGGCTGAATTAGCCCAAAGAAAAGTGCATAAAGCTAGAGATATAACTATGCCAGAGGGTTGGCATCATCAAATGGAAAACCAAGCAACAGCAGGAGTTCTTTATCAAGTTGGAGCAAAAACAAAAAAGTTGAGAGTATCTGATGTTGAATTTGATTGGACTACAAATCTACGTCTTGATTATGGTAATTTTTATTCTGGTGCAAATATAGGTACTATCATAAGGTTTGGGAACCATTTCCCTAAAAACTTTCCAACTACAGGTGCATTTTTTGGTGGTCAAGAAAGTTCTATGTTAAATATGAAAAATGTTAGTGGTTTTAAATATTCCATATCTTTAGGAATATATGGAAATAAGGTAGATATTTTTTATGTAATAGATGAAGCTCATGGGTATAATGTGGAGGCTATTGATTATACTGTTGGTGAATTTGCATCATTCAATTTATATTATAAGAAGTTTGAAGTAGAGTTACAATTTAAATCAGTTTATGTAAATGAAACAAAAATAGATCTTATAAAAGTAACAGAACACCATGGTGCATTTACTTTTAGATGGAAATGGGATTGATAAGGGTATAATTCGAAAAAAATCAAAGAGTTTATATATGTATGATCTTATCGTTGTAGGTGCTGGTGGGGCTGGTATGATATCAGCTATCACAGCAGCCCGTGATAATAAAAAAGTTTTACTTCTAGAAAAACTTTCCCAGCTAGGGCTTAAGTTAAAAGCTACAGGTGGGGGAAAGTGTAATCTTACAAATACCCTCTCAAGTGAAGAGTTTATGGAAAGTTTTGGAAGAAATGGTCGTTTTATGATCACTGCTTTAAATGCTTTTGATAATACTAAAGTGATAGAGTTTTTTACCTCTTTAGGGGTAAAAACTGCTTCAAAAGATGGCTTTAGAATTTTTCCAGATACCCATGATTCCACTTCAGTTTTAGATGGTTTTAAAAATGAACTACAAAGATTAAATATAGATGTAAAAACCGATACAAAAGTGGAAGATTTGATTATAGAAGATGATCAAATAAAGGGTGTGAAAACATCACTAGCGGATTATTTAGCACCTAAAGTTATTCTTTCAACTGGTGGACTTGGATATCCTACTTTAGGTGCAAATGGTGATGGTCATAAGATAAGTGAAAATTTTGGACATAAGATCACCCCTTTATACCCGGCAATGATGCCCCTTTTTACAAAAGAGACTTGGGTAGCATCGTGTACTGCTGATACCATAGCAAAAGTGACGATGAGAGTTGATATGAAAAAACATAAAAAACTAAATGCTTTTGGTGATCTTATCTTTACAAAAAAAGGGATAAGGGGACCTGTTGTACTTGATTTTGCTAGGGAGCTTACTCCTTTGATTGAAAAATATGGGGAAGTATCTCTTTTAGTAAATATGACTAAGGGAAAAAATGAAGAGCAAATACGTAGCCATCTTAAAAATGAGAATACAAAAGATGGGGACAAAACTATTTTAGATCTTATTTCAAGTTTACTTCCCTTGTCCGTATCAAAAGAGCTTCTTAAAATTGTACAAATAAATGAAGATGAGAAATATAATAAAATTGATGGTATAAAAAGGGATCAACTTATAAAAATACTAGTGTGGACACCACTAACTATAAATGGTCATGATGGTTTTAAAAATGCCATGATCACAAGGGGTGGAGTATCTTTAAAACAAATAGATCCAAATACTATGCAAAGTAAACTAATCTCTGGTTTATATTTTTGTGGTGAGATAGTAGATCTTGATGGTCCATGTGGCGGTTATAATCTTCAATGGTCATTTTCTAGTGGTTATTTAGCTGGTAAACTTCTTTAATTATTATTATTCTTTTAAATTAGTTATTAAATTAAATTAAAATATAAAAAATGGTATTATTAAAATAATTATATGAGAAATTAATGTAACTTTTTTGTAGGATTTTTATGCGTAAATTATTTGTAATAATATTGTTCGTTGGTCTTTTAAATGCTAAAGAGATCACCCCTAGTGTAGTATATTCACAGGTTATGCTTATAACTGATGAGATACATTTTTTACTTAAACATTATGGCATAGATCATGCCCATGAAAAAATTATTAAAAGAAATATTGTAAATTCTAAGTTGAAACCTAGAAATGTTTGGCAAAAATCTTATGAGATTATGATAAAAATAAATATTCTTAGAAGTGAACATGGTCTACCAATTGTAAAACCTGTAAATATGACACCTGTACTCAATTTAAATCCAAATCTTGTGTATGAACAAACTCAAAGAATACTTACAGAACTTGAAATTTTTAAATTTAGAAATCATATAGAAAGCCCAAGATTTAAAGTAAAAGAATATAAAAATAAAACACCTCTAGATGTATTTAATGGTTTAAATCATATTTCTATGGCACTTGATGAAATAAATCAAATTGGATTTACTCCATCCTATGTATTTGCAGAAAATATGAGGGTTTATGAGGATATCACAGCTATTTTACACTATTTAGATATAGAAGATAAAACAATTCCAGCTAAAAAAAATATAAATGCTACACCAAATGATACTTTTAATACAGCCTTAAAAACCCTAGAGAAAATAAAACAGCTTCAAATGTCTGCATCTATAGATTATGTGGATTTTAACTCCTTTAGAAAGAAAAAACAAACACCAAGTGATGTATTTAGTATGACTCAGATGATAATCGCTGAGCTTCAAACTATCAAGGCTTATATTGGTTTAAATATTGTTTTAAGATCAGCAGACGATTATATCTCTAAAACTCCAGTGGAAGTGGATCAGCTAATGAGTTGGAATTTAAGAAAATTAAATCTTATTAAAAATCTAAGCAAAGGAAACCAATGAGAAGTGATATAGGTTTTTCTGTTGGTAATAAAATATTTAGCCTTTTTTTTATTGTTATTGTTCTTACTACTGGTATTGTTGCTTGGGTAGGTTTTAAAAGTGCAAAAGATTCTTATGTAGATTCTGCTTTACTTATAAATGAGAGTGAAACAAAAGCTTTATCAAATAATATAAAAGGGATACTAGGAACTATTCCTGAAGATGTTATTTATAACTCAAACTATTATGCTCTTCAAAACTATTTTATTTGGAAAGATCTAAATGAAAAAAGAAAGATAAAGGATTGGAAAGAGCTTTATGAATCTACTCTAAAAGATTATCTTTTAAATAAAAAGCTTTATTATCAAGTGAGAATCTTAGATACAAATGGTAAAGAGCTAATTGTTTTAAAATATGATGAAAAAACAAATCGTGTAGTTGAAGCAGATGAATATTCTTTGCAAGATAAATCAAGTAGAGAGTATTTTAAAAAGTCTATAAATTTAAAAAAAGGTGAGTTTTTTATCTCCCAAATGAATTTAAATATTGAAAATGGGAGAATAGAAAAGCCATTTGTTCCTGTTGTAAGATATGCTACACCTATAGTAAATTCAAATGGTGAAACAAAGGGTGTAATTGTATTAAATCTAAATGCAGAACATATTTTAACTCAAATTAAAAATGTGATTATCTCTGAGAATAAAAATAGTCATAGGGAGTATTTTTTACTAAATAGATATGGTGAATATCTTTATCATTCTGATTCTTTTAAAAGCTGGAGTTCTCAACTTGGAAATGATTATAGTTTTGAGAAAGATTTTAAAGGGATACTAAAAGAGTTTGAGGATAAGGATAAAGCTGTATTTTTAAAAGATGGCAAAATCTTTTCAATGCATAAGATTTATCCAAACAAGGTTGAAAATGAATATAGATATTGGTATCTTGTTACAAAAATAGATGAAGAGGTAGCTTTATCCTCTTTAGATGATTTTGTAATTTTGTTTTTCTCTATTGTAATAGCTGTACTTGTTTTAGGGTTTTTATTTATAAACAAATATATATCAAACCTAATGAGCCCCCTATCTAAAGTAACTGCACAACTTAGTGCCTTATCAAAGGGTGAAATAAAAAAAGAGAATATCCACTATGGATCAAATGATGAGATATCAAAGATTGTTGATTCTACAAAAATTTTAGTAGAAGCTATAGAAACCACTATAAGTCAGGCAAATTCTGTAGCAAGTGGTGATTTTACTAAAGAGATAGAACTTCTTAGTAAAAATGATAAATTGGGACTTGCTCTAAAAGATATGACAAGTAGATTAAAGGAGATTGCAAATCTTGCAAATACTTTATCTGTGGGTAACTATGATGTAAATATAGTAACTAAAAGTAGTGAAGATAGACTTGGTATTGCACTAAAAGAGATGGTTAAATATCTTGAAAATATTACAAAAGTTGCTGAGTCTATTGCTGTAGGTAATCTTGATGTGAAATATAAGGCAAAAGGTGAGGATGATAGACTTGGTTTTGCTATTTTACAAATGATGGAGTATTTAAATTCTATTTTAAATCAAGCAAATGCAATCACTAGGGATGATTTTAGTAATAATATTGAGATAAAATCAAAAGATGATGAATTAGGATTTGCCCTATCAACTATGACAGATCTGTTAAGAGAAAATGTTCAAAAAAATAAAGATGAAATTTGGTTTAGTGAAGGTATTAGTTTATTCAATGATAAATTAGCTGGACTAGATGATACTTTGGAATTATCTAGAAAAGCTATCACAACCTTATGCAGATATGTAGATGCAAGTAGTGGAGTGGTTTATAAGTATGATAAGGATTTTGAAGAGTTAAGTTTAGTTACTTCTTTTGCTTATTGTGGAGATGAAAAAAGAAGGTTCAAACTTGGTGAGGGCATAATAGGGCAAGTAGCTTTAGAGAAAGAACAACTTCTTATAAAAAATATTGAAGATGATCATTTTGAGGTGGTTTCAGGAACAATAACAGCAAAAGCAAAAGAGGTATTTGCTTTTCCTTTAGTTCATGAAAATGAACTATTTGGTGTGATTGAATTGATGAGTTTTGAGAGTTTTTCTAAAATTCATAAAGATTATTTACGAAGAGCTTCAAATATTTTTACAACAACCCTACATACAGCAATACAAAATGCTCAGATCAAAAAACTATTTAAAGAATCCCAAGAAGCATATGAGGAACTTCAAGTAAAATCCGAAGAGATGCAAGCTCAAAGTGAAGAGTTACGTACTTCCAATGAACAAATGGAAGAGCAAGCAAAACTTCTTCAAATCCAAAATGATGAGATTGAAAAAGCAAAAGAGGAGATAGATAAAAGAGCAGGTGAGCTAGAGCAGTCAAATCAATATAAGAGTGAATTTTTGGCAAATATGAGTCATGAACTTAGAACGCCACTAAACTCTATCATCCTTCTATCATCGCTACTTTCTCAAAATAAGAAAGATAATCTAAACCCTGAAGATGTAAAAAAGACAAATGTTATCCATGAGTCAGGAAATGAACTTTTAAGACTTATTAATGATATTTTAGATCTTAGTAAGATTGAATCTGGAAAGATGGAACTTATAGTTGATAAGATCGAAACTAAAGAATTAGAAGTAAGATACAATGATCTTTTTGAACATAGTGCTAAAGAGAAAAATATTGAGTTTAGGATCATTGATAATATAAACGGTGCGTTTTTTAACGATAGGGATAGATTAGGGCAGATTATAAGAAATCTTATCTCAAATGCTTTGAAATTTACAAAAGAGGGATCCATAACTTTAAGTTTTGATCATAATGAAGATGAAAATCTACCTATAAAAATATCTGTAAAAGATACAGGTATAGGTATTGCTAAAGAGAAACAAGAGCTTATCTTTTCAGCCTTTACCCAAGCAGATGGAAGCACTAGTAGAAAATATGGTGGTACAGGTTTAGGTTTATCTATTTCAAAAGAATTATCCCACTTAATGGGTGGAAAAATAAGCTTAGAATCTATCCCTGGCGAAGGTACAACTTTTAGTATCTTAATCCCAAGCTTAGTTGATAATTATGAAGAAGATATTCAAATCAAAAGTGAAAATATACAAAAAGAAGAACCTAGTAAAGATAATGAAAATCTAAGTCATGAGCAATTTTTAATTATTGAAGATGATCTAGAGTTTGCAAATATTTTAGAAGAGACTTTAAGGGAAAATGGAATCTCTAGTTTAAGCGCAAATAGTGCAGAAGAGGCTCTAGATATAATAGAAGAACATAAAATAGATGTGGCCATAGTGGATATAAATCTTCCAGATATGAATGGGGTGGAGTTAATTAAAAAGATAAAAGAAAATCCTTTAAATAAAAATACCCATATCCAAGTGATATCAGGATACAACAGATATGATCACATTTTTGATGATATAAATTTAGATGGATATCTTCAAAAACCAGTATCTAGTATACAGATTGAAAATACTATCAAAAATCTAAAAGAGATAGCAAAAAATGAGTTAAAAAATATCTTGATAGTTGAAGATGACCAAAGACATATAAATGCCCTGATAGATTATATAAATGAAGAGGGGGTATATGATATAAAAACTGCTTCTTCAATATCTGAAGCAAAAGAGTTTATAAAAGAGAATTATTTTGATCTTGCTATTGTTGATCTTGGTTTAAATGATGGATCAGGGGATGAGATTTGTAAACTTTTAAAAGAGACAAAAAAAGACACTTCTATTTTAATCTATACGGGAAAAGATCTTTTAAATGAAGAGATAGATTTTTTAAATGAGATTAGTGATGAGATAATCATAAAAAATCCAAACTCCTATGCACGATTAAAAGATGAGATAAATCTATTTTTATCAAAACCTTATACTACTGTAAATAAAAGGTTTGAGAAACGTATAGAAAAACCTGTGGAGATAGATGAAGTTGTAGGTTTAGAGAATAAAAAAGTTTTAATAGTGGATGATGATATTAAAAATATTTTTGTATTAAATGCAGCCCTACAAGAACATAATATGGATATAAGCCATGCCAAAAATGGACAAGAAGCCCTTGATCATCTAAAAGAAAATTCAGATACTGATATAGTATTGATGGATATTATGATGCCTGTGATGAATGGATATGAAGCTATGAAAGCCATACGTGCAGATGATAATCTAAAACACCTTCCTGTGATAGCAATCACTGCAAAAGCTATGCAAAAGGATAAAGAGGAAGCTTTAAGTGCTGGTGCAGATGATTATCTAACTAAACCAATTGATTTAAATAAATTGATTGGGATCATTTCTATGTGGTTAAATAAGTGATAAAATGAATATAAATCAATTAGAGTTAATAGATTTTTTAATGGAAGTGGAAAGTTTATATGGTTATAACTTCGTTTCTTATAATCATAATACTTTAAAAAGAAGGATCTCAAGTCATGCTATTAAACTAAGAGTGAGTAGTTTTGAAGAGTATTCCCGACTAGTTTTGTCAAATAAAAAATATTTTAAAGGAATGTTCGGGTATTTTAGTATAAATGTAACTGAGTTTTTTAGAGAACCTAAACAGTTAAAAATATTTAGAGAAAAT
Organism: uncultured Arcobacteraceae bacterium; assembly: GCA_964342525.1. Classification (GTDB taxonomy): domain Bacteria; phylum Campylobacterota; class Campylobacteria; order Campylobacterales; family Arcobacteraceae. The sequence goes on along the minus strand of CAYFGQ010000021.1, from coordinate 23,167 downwards.
ATGCTTGAGTATTTAAAAACCTATAGCCATATAAAAATATGGTATGCAGGTTGTAGTACGGGTGAAACTGTATATTCGTTGGCTATGCTTCTTGATGAGATGGGATTATTAAATAGGGTACAAATTTATGCAACAGATTTTAATAATAAGGTTTTAGTTAAAGCTAAAGAGGGTTTATATGAACTAAATGATTTTGGGCAAATAAAAGATAATTATGAGTTAAGTGGTGGCAGATATAGTTTTGATAAGTATTTTATAAAACAAGGAAAATATTTACAAATAAAGAGTTATTTAAAAAACCATATATTGTTTTTTAATCATAACCTTACCACAGATGGGATAATTAATGAATTTAATCTAGTTATTTGTAAAAATGTGTTTATATATTTCAATACAGATTTAAAACAAAAAGTATTAAATCTTTTTTTAGATTCTTTAAAAACAAAAGGTTTTTTGATCTTAGGTGAAAATGAGTATCTAAATAAAGGTTTTGAAAAAACTTTAAAAAATTATATACCAAATAGTAAAATCTATCAAAAAAGATTGCAAAAAGAGGAGAGGATTACTTGCAAATAAATATATTAATAGTGGATGATGTTGAGGCAAATTTAATATCCCTAGAGGCATTATTAGAAGGGATTGATGATTTTAATATTATAAAGGCATCAGGTGGAGAAGAGGCTTTAGATATTGTATTATCTCAAAAAATCAATCTAATTATATTAGATATACAAATGCCTATAATGGATGGTTTTGAAGTGGCAAAACTTTTAAAATCAAATAAACTTACAAAAGAGATCCCCGTGATCTTTTTAACAGCTGCTTTTAAATCTGATGAGTTTATTCAAAAAGGATTCTCTTTAGGTGCAGTGGATTACCTAACAAAACCAATTGATGAAAATCAGTTTATAAATAGAATCTCTTTATATGTAAAACTTATCAAATCAGTTGAGCAAAATAGACAAAAAGATAAAGCTTTATATGAAGCAACAAAAATGGCCTCAATGGGTGAAATGATAGGAAATATTGCCCATCAATGGAGACAACCCCTATCAATCATCTCCACATGTGCAACCTCTTCAATTCTCCATAAACAACTAGATCTTTTAAGTGATGATAGATTTGATAAAAATATGAATATTATCAATGATAATGTTCAATATCTATCAAAAACTATTGATGATTTTAGAGGCTTTATTAAAGGTGAGAGGGAGAGTGAAGATTTTAGAATACAAGATAGTATAAATAGTTTTATAAATCTTGTACAAGGATCAATCAAAAACCATTATATAAATGTAATAAAAGATATACCAGATGATCTAGAGATAAAAGATGGATATTATAATGAATTGGTTCAATGTTATCTTAATATATACAATAACTCAAAGGATGCTTTAAAATTAATAGAAGATGAAGATGATAGATATTTATTTATAGATGCATATAAACAAAATGATAAAATTATCATTAAATTCACTGATTCTGCAGGTGGGGTAAATAAAGATATTATTGATAAAATATTTGAGCCATATTTTACTACTAAACACCAAAAACAAGGAACAGGCTTAGGACTTAGTATGACTTACAATCTTATAACAAAAGGTATGGAAGGTACTATAGAAGCTACAAATAAAGAGTTTATTCAAGATAATAAAAACTATAAAGGATTGGAGATAAAAATTACTTTGTGATTTTTTGATTTGCTTAAAGAGTTTATATTTAAAAAGGGATTCCCGTGAAGTATTTTCACGGGAAAAGAAGTATAAATTATACGTTTCTCTCTGTTGGACCCATATATCTTTGTCTTGGTCTAACAATTCTATTTGAAGGATCTTTTCTTTGCTCAGCCCATTGAGAAATCCAACCAACAGCTCTACCGATAACGAAGATAGGTGTAAACATTGGTCTTTTGATTCCAAGTGCAGAAAGAATAGCACCAGAGTAGAAGTCGATATTTGGATATAATCCTCTTTTAACGAAGTACTCATCTGTAAGAGCAATCTCTTCGATTTTATTACCGATTTCGATAAGTTTAGAGTTGATTCCAAGCTCATTTTGTAATTTGTCTCTAAGCTCTTTAAGAACTGTAGCTCTTGGATCAAAGCTTTTATATACTCTGTGTCCGAATCCCATAAGTTTAAATGGATCATTTTTATCTTTAGCTTTAGCGATAAATTTATCAACATTTTTAACATCACCAATCATATCTAATTGATCGATTACTGACTCATTAGCTCCACCATGAGCTCTACCCCATAATGCATTGATACCAGCTGAAAGAGAAGCATAAGGGTGTGCACCTGTAGATCCTACTAGTCTAACTGTAGATGTAGAAGCATTTTGCTCGTGATCTGCGTGAAGTGTGAAGATAGCATCTAATGCATCAACTTCAACTTGTCTAATCTCTGGGTTAGATCCTGGGAAAGCTCTTAACATATATAAGAAGTTTTCTGTAAAGTATCTATCCATATCTGGGTAGATTAATGGGAATCCCATAGAGTGTCTATAAGTATAAGCTGCAAGTGTTGGCATTTTTGCAACGATTCTTGTTGCCATATCCTTGTACTCTTCTTCTGTATGAAGATCAAGGTGTTGGTGGTGGAATGCACTTAAAGCAGAAACAGCTGAAGAAAGTACAGCCATTGGGTGTGCGCTATCTGGGAATGCATCAAAGATTTTTCTTAGACCATCATTTGGATATCTTTTGATTCTCATATCTTGATCAAAAGCTGCATATTGCTCAGCAGTTGGTAACTCACCATTGATTAATAAATAACATGTTTCAAGGTATTTATGATTTCTTGCTAAATACTCAATTGGGTAACCTCTATATAAAAGTTGACCTTTAGCACCATCAATATAAGTGATCTCTGAAGTACAACCAGCAGTCATACCAAAACCATTATCATATGTGAAAAGACCAAAATCTTTATTTAATGTAGAAATATCTACAACAGGGCTACCAAGAACTGAATCATGGATTCCATAATCAGCAGACTTTCCAGTTCTGTTATCTGTAAGCGTCAATGTATTATTGCTCATATATTTAATCTCCTTTTGTAGTTTTAAAACGAACTGCAAAAAATATATCATTTTTAACCTAATAAAAAACTAATTTTTTTTGTAAAATTTGCAATTTAGTATAACTTTTTTTAATATTTCATCACTTTTTTTAACTTTTTTTAATATTGTTTCTTATTGAAACGTTTTTTTTTGCAAGGTACAGTAATTGTGAAGTTTTGGATAAATGCTATCCTTTTGCTATGTATTGAAAATATGATTCTTTTATAGTAAATTATAGTATACTAATTAGAAATTAAGGTGAATAAATGGACATTTCTACGGTACATAAAATTAAAGCTAATCCTAAATATCAAAAATTAGTATCATCAAGATCTTCTTTAGCTTGGAAATTAGCAATTTTAATGTTACTTGTATATTACTCTTTTATAATGATCATTGCTTTTAATCCATCCTTATTAGGAACACCTATTTCAAATGGTATTACGACACTTGGAATTCCAGTGGGAATTTTTATAATCATTTTCGCATTTATATTAACAGGTATTTATACAAATAAAGCAAATAAAGAGTTTGATACTTTAGTAACTGAGATAAAAGAGGATCTTAGAAGGGATGATGATTAATGAATAGATTTTTAATACTATTTTTATCTCTAACTTCATTTAGTACATTTGCTTTTGCCGCAGGTGATATGGACATGATGGGTAATCGTGATATAAATATTGCCGCTATTGTTATGTTTTTTATCTTTGTTGGAGCAACACTTGGTATCACATATTGGGCAGCAAGGCAAACAAAAACAGCTTCAGACTTTTATACAGCAGGAGGGGGAATCACTGGATTTCAAAATGGTTTAGCAATTGCAGGGGATTATATGTCTGCTGCTTCATTTTTAGGGATCTCTGGTTTAGTATATATGAAGGGGTATGATGGGCTTATCTACTCCATTGGTTTTTTAGTGGGATGGCCTATTATCTTATTTTTGATCTCAGAGCAATTAAGAAACCTAGGAAGATATACCTTTGCTGATGTAGCATCTTATAGGCTTTCCCAAAGACCTATTAGGACTTTAGCTGCTCTTGGCTCTATCACCGTTGTTATTCTTTATCTTATTGCTCAGATGGTTGGTTCTGGTAAACTTATTCAAGTATTATTTGGACTTCCTTATGAGTTTGCTGTAATTTTAGTGGGTATTCTAATGATCGCGTATGTTGCTTTTGGTGGTATGCTTGCTACTACATGGGTACAAGTGATCAAAGCTGTACTTTTAATTTCTGGTGCAACTTTTATGTCTTTAGCAGTACTTGCTTATTTTGATTTTTCATTTGAAGAACTTTTTAAAGGTGCTACTGAGGTTCATGCACATGGTATAGAGATTATGAGTCCGGGCGGACTTGTAAGTGATCCTGTCTCAGCTATCTCTTTAGGTATTGCTCTGATGTTTGGTACAGCGGGACTTCCCCATATTCTTATGAGGTTTTTTACAGTTGCAGATGCAAAAGAGGCTAGAAAGTCAGTATTTGTAGCAACTGGGTTTATTGGGTATTTTTATATTCTTACATTTATTATAGGATTTGGTGCTATTGTACTGGTATCTCAAAGTCCTGAATATCTTGATCCTATAAAAGGTACTTTATTTGGTGGAAATAATATGGCAGCTATCCATCTATCCCATGCAGTTGGTGGAGATCTGTTTTTAGGTTTTATTTCTGCTGTTGCTTTTGCTACTATTTTAGCTGTAGTTTCTGGACTTACTTTGGCTGGTGCATCTGCTGTTTCCCATGATCTTTATGCAAATGTATTGTTCAAAGGTGATGTGGATGAGCAAAAGGAGATGAGAGTATCTAAATATGCAACAATAGGAATTGGTATCACTGCTATTGTATTAGGGATTGCATTTGAGAAACAAAATATTGCTTTTATGGTTGGTTTAGCCTTTGCCATAGCTGCATCAGCAAATTTCCCTATTCTTTTCTTATCTATTTATTGGAGAAAACTTACAACTAGGGGAGCTGTTATTGGTGGAAGTTTAGGTTTAGCTACTGCAGTTCTTCTTGTGATTCTTGGACCAATTGTTTGGGTTCAGATACTTGGAAATGAAAATCCTATTTTCCCATATAAATACCCAGCACTATTTTCTGTAACTACAGCTTTTGTAGGAATTTGGCTTTTTAGTATTACTGATAATTCTGCTCAAGCTAAAAAAGAGCGTGAATTATTTGAGATACAAGATGTAAGATGTCAAACAGGAATAGGTGCTGATGGCTTAATGAGCCATTAAAAACTTCGTAAAATTTCAATAGAATAAGAGATTACATTATTATTCTATTGACATCTTAAAATTATTTTTTTACAATATATACATACAATTTAATACAAGGATTACCATTTGAGTCTTTTAGAACAAAAATCATTTATACAAAGAATTCCCCCATTTGATAACTTAACAGACCGTGAACTTAATGACGTATCAGACAAACTTGATATCGTATACTTTAAAGCAAACCAAATTTTAGACCCAGTAGGTCACTTACAAAACAATTTATATTTTATTATCAAAGGTGTAGTTCAAGAATTAACTGATGATGACGAACTAGTATCAGTTTTTTTAAACAATGAATTTTTTGATCCAATCTCTTTAATAGAAAATAGAACTAAAAATACTTTTAAAACCACAGAAGAGTGTATCTGTTATTGTTTACCAAGACAAGATTTTATAGATGTAATGTACAAAAATGAAAATCTTGAGAGATATTTCTTTACAAGTATCTCTGATAAATTAAATCTAAGTAACCAATCAGAACAAAAGAAAAAACACCTTGACTTCTCAACTTCAAGGGTTTCAGATGCTTATTTACAAAAACCAACATATGTGGATGAAACAGAAACTATTCACAATGTTACAAAGATATTAGTTGAAAAAGCTATCCAAGCTATTTTAGTAAAGCGTAGTGATGGTGAGATAGGTATTTTAACAGATTCTAGTTTTGTTAAAAAAGTTGTACATGATAGACTTGATCTTGATGGACCAATTGCTCCTATTACAACTTATGGATTAAAAAGTATCGATATAAATGACTTTTTATTTAATGCCCAAATCAAAATGGCAAAATATGGATTAAAAAGATTGATCGTAAAAGAAGAGGGTGAGATCGTAGGACTTTTAGATGTTGTAAGTTTAAGCTCATACTTCTCATCCCACACCCAATCTACAAGTAAATTAATAGAAGATGCAAAAACTATAGAAGACCTAAAAGATGCAAGTGGTAAGTTTATCCATACCATTAGATCTTTATATGAAAAAGGGATCAAGGTTAAGTATATTTCTAAACTTATCTCTCAAATGAATGAAAAACTTTATAGTAAACTATTTGAGATTACAGCACCAAAATCTTTAAGAAATAAAGCTTGTTTAGTTGTAATGGGAAGTGAAGGAAGATCTGAGCAGATATTAAGAACTGATCAAGATAATATGCTTGTTATTGCTGATGATTGTCCTTTATCTGAAGCTGAGGTGGAAGAGTATGCTATAAGTTTTACAGAGCACTTGATGGATTTTGGATATCCAGAGTGTGAGGGTAATATTATGGTATCAAACTCTTATTGGAGAAAAAAACAAAAAGATTTTAGAGATACTATTTATTCATGGGTAAACCATCCTGATGAAGAGAAATATATGCATCTTGCAATTTTTTATGATGCAATTCCAGTTGCAGGAGATGAGAAACTATTATATGAATTAAAAGATTATATGTATACCCTTTGTCAAAGGATGCCAAACTTTATCACTCACTTCTCAAAACCAACTTTACAATTTGAGACACCACTTAACTTCTTTAGTGACTTTGTTGTTGGTAAAGATGATCACAAAGATGAATTTGATATCAAAAAAGGTGCTATCTTTGCACTAGTACATGGTACAAGATCATTATCTATTGAGAAAAATATCCATAAAACAAATACAACAGATAGGATAAAAGAGTTAAATAAAATGAAAGTACTTGAAGATGAGTTCTCCCAAGAGCTTATTGAGTCTTTTAACTTTTTACTTACTCTAAGACTTAGATTTAGACTAGATAAACTTGATAGAAGATCTTCTATCGATAATTATATAAATCCAAGTAAACTAACAATGCATGAAAAAGATTTATTAAAAGATTCATTAAAGATTGTAAATAAATTTAAAAAGTTTATTACTTACCATTTTAAATTAAATGTATTAGGGTAAATAGAGATGTTTGCTCAAATACAAAACTATTTTAATAAGAAAAATTTAAAAGATAAAAAATATGAATATCTTTTTGATAAAAATAGTGATGATGAATATGTATGTTTTGATTGTGAAACTACAGGCTTAGATCCTAAAGTGGATGATATTATCTCCATAGGTGCGGTAAGAATAAAAGGTAATAAAATAGATCTTCAAAATAAATTTGAGAGATTTGTAAAACCTAAAAATGCAGCTATGGCAGAAGATGCCATAAAAGTTCATCATATTAGGGAGATGGATTTAGCTGATGCTGGTGATATAGATGAGGTGATTGAAGAGTTTTTAGAATTTGTTGGAAATAGAAAACTTGTGGGATATTTCTTGGAGTTTGATATCAAAATGGTTAATAAATATTTAAAACCTAAACTAGGTATTAAGTTACCAAATAAAAACTATGAGGTATCAGCTATATATTACGATTATAAAGAGGAGATGATCCCTCAGGGTAATATAGATCTTAGGTTTGATACGATTATGAAAGACTTAAACATCCCAGCTATGGGAGCTCATGATGCTATAAATGATGCTCTTATGACTTCTATGATGTTTTTAACTTTAAAAGGACGTTCAAAAGCAAAAATAGGATGATGTTTCAATATGGAGCAAGTTTTTATACCTTGTTACCTTTAGATACTAAAAGGTAAAAAAAACTTCTCCAATTAAGGAAAAGTAAATAAATGCTATCTTTATGCGATGTTTCGCATATAGTATTTATTTAACTGTGTAAAAAGATAATGTGAAAAGAAAACGTGTAAATTTGTGTATAAATAGATAACTATTTGGGGTATGTTATGAGTATAGTAGAACAAAAGAATTTTGTAGGGGCAATTACACCATTTAATAGATTAGATGATGATTGTTTAGAAAAGTTGTGTGAAGCATTGGATGTATCTTATTATAAAGAAAATGAGGTAATTCAAAAAAGTGGTGAAAAACCAGAATTTTTATATTTTGTGATGAAGGGTGTGGTTCAAGAGAAAAACCAAGGTGAGATATTATCTGTATATGTTGCTCAGGAATGTTTTGATCCAAAATCATTAGTGGAAAACAATATTAAAAATGATTTTGTTACCACTGAAGAAACCCTTTGTTATACATTGCCTAGAGAGCTTTTTCTTGAGACAATGTATCAAAATGAAGGCATGGAGAGTTATTTCTTCCAATCAATCTCAAAAAAACTGAATTCTTCTATAGAACATGAAGAGAGTAAAGAGCTTGTAAACTTTATGATTGCAAGGGTAAAAGATGCTTATTTAAAAAAGCCACTTATCTTAGATGCTGATACTAGCATCTTTGATGCGGTAAATACATTAAAAGAGCATAGGGGATCATCCCTACTAGTTCAAGGAAAAGACGAGCTTGGAATTGTTACCGATACAGATTTTAGGGAAAAGATTGTTTTAAATCGTATGGGCTTTGATGAACCTATTTCTAAACTAGCAACCTTTGGTATTAAAACAGTAGATGCAAATGACTTCCTATTTAATGCTCAAATAAAAATGACTAAATATGGTGTAAAAAGATTAATAGCTTTAGAGGGTGAAGAGATTGTAGGTGTACTTGATCTTATCTCTTTAACAAGTTTCTTTGCATCTCACACCTATTCAGTTATGATGGAGGTTGATAATACTACTAACCTTGAAGAGTTAAAAGCTGCTAGTGAAAAGTTTGTAAATGTTATTCGAACTTTTTATGCAAAAGGTGTAAAAGTAAGATATATCTCAAAAGTAATCTCTCAGTTAAATAATAAACTTTTTGCAAAATTATTTGATCTTTTAGCTCCAGAAGAATTAAAAGAAAAATCTGCTCTTATTATAATGGGAAGTGAAGGAAGAGGTGAACAGATCCTTAGAACCGATCAAGATAATGCTTTAATTATCGCTGATGATTGTACTTTATCTAAAGAAGAGATTGAAAAGTTTGCAAATAAATATACTGAACATCTTGTGGATATGGGATATCCAAGATGTGATGGAAATATTATGGTTTGTAATCCATTTTGGAGAAAAACTGTAAGCGAATTTGAAAAGACACTTGGGTATTGGATCTCATCTACTAGGGAAGAAGATTTAATCAACCTTGCAATTTTTTATGATTCTTTATGTGTTGCAGGGGATAAATATCTACTTATAAATTTAAAAGATCATCTATCAAAAACAGCAAGTTTATCAAAAATGTTTTTTACATTTTTTGCAAAACCTACACTAAACTTTGCTACACCTCTTGGAATGTTTTCTAATTTTGTGGTTGAGAAAAATGAACATAAAGATGAGCTAGATATTAAAAAAGGTGGTATTTTCCCAATTGTTCATGGAATTAGAGCCTTATCTTTAGAAAAAAGTATAGTAAGAACTAGTACCGTTGATAGAATAAAAGATCTAAACAATGCCGGTGTAATTGATAGGGAGTTTGCAAGTGAGCTTATTGAGAGTTTGACATTCCTTTTATATTTAAGATTAAAAGCTAGACTTGAAAAGATTGATGCTGCTAAAATGGGGGATAACTATATTAATCCAGATAAATTAAATATGTTAGAAAAAGATCTATTAAAAGATAGTTTTAAAATAGTTGATAAATTTAAAAAGTTTATCACATATCATTTCTCCCTTGATAGGTTAGGGTAAGTATATGTTAAGGACTATAAAAAACTATTTTAATAAAAGAAGATTAACTGATCCAAAGTATGAATATCTATTTGAAGATTATGAAGGGGATGAATTAGTTTGTTTTGATTGTGAAACAACAGGGTTAAATCCTAAGAAGGATGATATTATCTCAATTGGTGCAGTTAAAATCAAAGGTGATAAGATTGATCTTAGAAATAAATTTGAGAGATTTGTAAAACCTAAAAATGCAGAGATGATTGAAGAAGCTATTAAAGTACACCATATTAGAAAGATAGACTTAGAAAATGCAGGTGATATTGATCATGTAATTGAAGAGTTTTTAGAGTTTGTAGGCAATCGTCCTTTAGTTGGTTACTATTTAGAGTTTGATGTGGCAATGATAAGTAAATACACCAAACCTAAATTTGGGATTACTCTGCCTAATGAGCAAAATGAAGTTTCATCAATCTATTATGATAAAGTGGAAAAATATCATAATGTTGATATCGATCTAAAATTTAAAACCATTATGGATAATCTTGGTTTACCATTTATGGGGGCTCATGATGCTGTAAATGATGCTATTATGACCTCTATGATGTATATAAAACTACAAAATATTAAAAAATTAGACGTTAGAAGATAAGATTTTTTTATCTTCTAACCCACTCTATTCTTAAAAAAAACTTTTATTTACCATATAAAATTTCTGAAATGTTTCCCAAATGTTACAAAAAGTAATAAAATCTATGCTTTTTTTCATCCGCTACTATGATGCTATCTTTATGCTATCTTCAACCCATATAATTTTTACTGTACTCAGGTATGAAATTGTAAAAGGAGATTTTCATGACGAAAGAGGAATATTGGGATACCAATGTCAAACTTATTATTAAAACGTTAATAGTATGGTTTGTTGTATCGTATCTATTCGGAATTATCTTAGTTGATGTATTAAATACAATACAACTAGGGGGATATAAATTAGGATTCTGGTTTGCACAACAAGGTGCGATTTATGTGTTTGTAGGTTTAATTTTTTGGTACTCAGCTCAAATTAATAAACTAGACGAAGTATTTAATAGTCAAAGAGGGGATTAATAAATGGAATTACAAACGCTTACGATAACCTTTGTTGCAATTACATTTGCCCTTTATATGGGTATTGCTTATGTAACTAGAGCAAAGTCGACAAAAGAATTTTATGTTGCTGGTGGTGGAATAGGACCTATCGGTAATGGTATGGCTACAGCAGCTGACTGGATGAGTGCGGCGTCATTCATTTCTATGGCTGGTCTTATTTCTTTCTACGGATATGGTGGATCTGTATTCTTACTTGGTTGGACAGGTGGTTTCGTACTACTAGCTACAATGTTAGCTCCATACTTAAGAAAACACGGAACTCACACAGTACCACAATTCATCGGTGACAGATATCTTTCTATGAGAGCAAGATTAATCGGTGTTATTTGTTTAATTATTGCGTCTATTACGTATATTATCGGACAAATGAAGGGTGTTGGGGTTGCATTCTCAAGATTCTTAGAAGTTGATTATAACACAGGTTTATCAATCGGTATTGCCATTGTAACTTTCTACGCTGTTGTTGGTGGAATGAAAGGTATTACATATACACAAATGGCTCAATACGTAGTAATGATTTTTGCTTATACAATTCCTGCAATCTTTATCTCATTAGAGTTAACAGGTAACCCAATCCCTCAATTAGGACTTGGTGGAACTTTTGCTGGAACTGAAACTTTCTTACTTGACAAACTAGATCAAATCCAAGTGGAACTAGGGTTTGCCCAATATACAACACAAGAGAGACTTTCTGGTCTTAACATGTTCGTATATACTGTATCATTAATGATCGGTACAGCTGGTTTACCACACGTTATTATGAGATTCTTTACAGTTGAAACTGTTAAAGGTGCTAGAGCATCTGCTGGATGGGCTTTAGTATTTATTGCTATTCTTTATACTACTGCTCCTGCATTAGCTGCAATGGCAAAGTTAAACTTAATGAATACAATTCAACCTGTAACTACTGATGCTTCTCAAAACCTTAAATATGAAGATAGACCAATGTGGTTTAAAAACTGGGAAGAAACTGGATTACTTAAATTCCAAGATAAAAATGGTGATGGTAGAATCCAATATACATCAGACAAAGCTACAAATGAAATGGTAAAAGTGGATAGAGATATCATGGTTCTTGCTAACCCTGAGATTGCTAACCTTCCAAACTGGGTAATTGCTCTAGTTGCAGCCGGTGGTTTAGCAGCAGCATTATCAACAGCAGCTGGTTTATTGCTAGCTATTTCGTCTTCTATCTCAAAAGATTTATTTAAAGCGATCTTAAAACCAGATATGACAGACCAAGAAGAGTTAAGAACAGGTAGAATCGCAATGATTGGTGCGGTTGCAGTTGGTGGATACTTCGGATTCTTCCCACCAGATTTCGCAGCAGGTACAGTTGCACTAGCGTTTGGTCTAGCAGCATCTTCTATCTTCCCAGCATTAATGATGGGTATTTTCTCTAAGAAAGTTAACTCTCAAGCGGCAGTAGCTGGTATGGTAGCTGGTATGGGTATTACATTACTATATGTATTCCAACACAAAGGTATCATGTTCATCAAGTCTACAGCGTTCTTAGGTGATATGAGTCCTAACTGGTTCTTAGGAATTGAGCCAAATGCATTCGGTGCTATCGGTGCTATCGTTAACTTTGCAGTAGCTCTAATCGTTGCTAACAGCAACAAGTCTACTCCAGAAGACGCAGCTAAAATCGAAGCTATCGTTGAAAATATGAGAGTACCTGAAAGACCAGGTGAAAAATTAGCTGATACTTCTCACTAATTTTAAAAAGATTACTTCTTTTGAAGTACTCTTTCTCTTAAAAAGGCTACCTCTTAGGGGGTAGCTTTTTTATTGTCCTAAAACTTGGATTTGTAGTTATCATAAAGCAAATATATTTTTTGTTTTATGATAAGTATAATCTAATACCAAAGAAATTAGTTTATAACTTCTTTGGTATTTTTTAGATAATATTTCAAAAATTAATATTAGTAATAATAAATAACAATATAAAGAGGTCTTATGTTTAGAAACAAACACGTAATAGTTGCTATGGTAGTAGCACCAATTTTAGCCATATTAGCATGGTTTGCTACTGGAATGTTAGTGGATGAACAACCACATACTATGCAAAAGGGTGGTGTATACACTTTTAATGTAAGATCAAACTGTAGATGGGAAAGTGGAAATTGTACTTTAGAAAATGAAGATATAAGTATCAACTTTACTGGTAAATATACAGCTCATACTCTTGAGCTTTCTGCAAAATCGTCTGTTCCCTTAAGTGAAATTAAAATCGCTTATGATAAAAATGATAGACCACAAAATATGGTATATGATAAAAATCAAGATCTTTGGTTTGTCGTACTTGATCTAAAGCATAAAGCACCATTTATAAATGGTGTTTTTGCTATAAATAATACTGTTCTTTATACTCAATTCCCAACTACATTCTTAAATCCAAAAGATAGAAAATTTGAATTTGAGAAAGATTATGAGAAAAACCAAAAGTAAGAACATAATTAAAACTAATAATATATCCTAAAAATTGAAATTTTATTTTTAGGGTATTTTATCTCTATTTTTTACTACTATTTTAATTTTCAATCATATTTTTTCATTTTTTCTTAAATTCCCCTCAACTCCCTATAAATCAACAAGTTCTTACAAATTGTAACAGTATGAAATTTCACAAAACACCTATATTTGGGCTATACAAAAGTAGTGTTACTTTTTGCTATTGTTTATATTAAATTTAAATTAAAAAAAATAAATGCTATCATTATGCGATTATTTGTATATATAATCCTTTCCCCCAAAAAAATTCTAATAAAAGGAAGAAATCGTGGCAACAGAACATGTAATCTCTGAACAAGAACAAAAACTTGTTGACAGAATCGAAGCTAATCCGAAGTACGCTGAATTATGCGAAAAAAGACAAAGCTTTGCAACGAAATTATCAATTTTCGTTTTAGCAATTTTTTATGCATTTGTATTAACAATCGCATTTAATCCTGCGGCATTAGGAACGAAAACAGGTGATGACACAGTAATGACGGTAGCATTTCCAATCGCTGCTTTAATTATTGTTGTAAGTTTTATTACAACTCTTATCTATGTAAATAGAGCAAATGGTGAATTTGAAGAATTAACAGATGAGCTAAAAGATGATGTAAAGGATCTTATGTAATGAAATTAAATAGAATTTTAGCACTATTAACAGTAGTATTTGCAGCCACATTATTTGCTGCAGGTGGTGATGCAGGTGTTGAGGGTAAAAGAGAACTTAATATTCCAGCAATTATCATGTTCTTTGCATTTGTTGCAGGTACATTAGGTATTACATACTGGGCTGCAAGAAGAACAAAATCTGCTTCAGATTTCTATACAGCTGGTGGAGGAATCTCAGGTTTCCAAAATGGTCTTGCTATTGCGGGTGACTATATGTCAGCGGCATCTTTCCTAGGTCTTTCTGGTCTTGTATATTTAAAAGGTTATGATGGTCTTGTATATGCTGTTGGTTTTTTAGTAGGTTGGCCAGTTATTCTTTTCTTAATGGCTGAGAAATTAAGAAACTTAGGTAAATTTACATTTGCAGATATCGCTGCATATAGACTTGGTCAAAAAGAGATTAGAACTCTTGCTGCACTTGGTTCTTTAGCGGTTGTTACATTATACCTTATTGCTCAAATGGTTGGATCTGGTAAACTTATCCAAGTATTATTTGGTCTAGAGTATGAGTACGCGGTAATTCTTGTTGGTATTATGATGATCATCTATGTAACATTTGGTGGTATGCTTGCTACTACATGGGTACAAATTATTAAAGCTGTATTATTACTTTCTGGTACAACTTTCATGGCATTTATGGTACTTGCTGCCTTTGGATTTAGCTTTGAAGCATTAGCTACTAAAGCTACTGAATTACATACATTAGGTGAGGCTATTATGGCTCCAGGTGGATTTATTTCTGATCCTATTTCTGCTATTTCTTTAGGTATGGCATTAATGTTTGGTACAGCTGGTCTTCCACACATCTTAATGAGATTCTTTACTGTTGGTAATGCAAAAGAAGCTAGAAAATCAGTTGTTTATGCAACAGGTTTCATTGGTTACTTCTACTTAATCATTGCTGTTATTGGTCTTGGTGGTATTGTATTCTTAAACTCTCCAGAGGGAGCAGAGTACTTTGTAGATGGTAAACTATTTGGTGGTAACAATATGGCTGCGATCCACTTAGCTCACGCTGTTGGTGGTAATGTATTCTTAGGTTTCATCTCAGCAGTTGCATTTGCTACAATCTTAGCGGTTGTATCTGGTCTTACTCTTGCTGGTGCGTCTGCGATTTCTCACGACTTATATGCATCAGTTATTAATCCTAACTGTGACGAAGCAACAGAGATCAAAATCTCTAAAATCTCAGTTATTGTTATTGGTATTGTAGGTGTTATCCTTGGTATTGCATTTGAGAAACAAAATATTGCGTTTATGGTTGGTCTAGCATTTGCTATTGCATCATCTGCTAACTTCCCAATCTTAATCCTTTCAATCTACTGGTCTAAATTAACTACTAAAGGTGCTTTCATCGGTGGTATGTTAGGTCTTATTACAGCGGTAGTACTTGTAATTGTTGGTCCTGTTGTATGGGTTTCGGTTCTTGGAAATGCAGAAGCTATCTTCCCATATAAACACCCAGCAATCGTTTCTGTAACAGTAGCGTTTGTAGGTATCTACTTCTTCTCAATCACTGATAACTCAGAAAGAGGTAAAGCAGAGAGAGAATTATTTAGAGCTCAAAATGTTAGAGCAAATACTGGTATTGGATCTGCTGGAGCAGTTGATCACTAGTATCTATTTTCAAAGAAGAATTCCTTCTTTGAGTTTCTAAAAAAGGGGAGAGATTTTATATCTCTTCCCTTTTTTTTACATAATTTTTACATATTTTAAAATTTATAATCCCAAAAATTCACACTACAAAAAACTTACAAAGTGCCTTAACAAAGGCTTTTAAAGCAAAGTGATTAAGTCAAGTTTAAGAATAATCTTAAAATGTTACGCTAGTTCCCATTGTTTCGTAATTGTTGCAAAAAAATGCTATTTTATTGCTACGTTTGCTATTTAATATTTCAATTCCCCCGAATTTTGAATAAAGGACAACAAGTGAATGAAGAACTAGTTGACAGGATTGAAAACAATCCTAAGTATAAAGAACTAGTATCAAAGAAAAATAGCTTTGGAATTAAGTTAGGTATCTTTGTATTAGTAATGTTTTATACATATATCATGGTTATTGCATTTAACAAAGAGGTATTAGCAACAAAAGTGGCAGAGGGATTATATACAACAATAGCATTTCCTATTGCATTAGTTATTTTAGTTGTTAGTTTTCTTACTACTGTAGTTTATGTAAAAAGAGCTAATGGTGAGTTTGAAGATTTAACAAATGAGATCAAAGATGATGTAAAGGATCTTGTATAATGTTAAGAATAATAGCACTTATGGCTTTATTTGCAGCTGCATTATTTGCTGCAGGTGATGCTTCATTTGAAGCAACAAAGAGGGAGTTAAATATTCCAGCAATTATTATGTTCTTTGTATTTATTGCAGGAACATTAGGTTTAACAGTTTGGGCTGCAAGAAGAACAAAATCAGCATCAGACTTCTATACTGCTGGTGGAGGAATTACTGGTTTCCAAAATGGTTTAGCAATCGCAGGTGATTATATGTCTGCCGCAGCTTTCCTTGGTGTATCGGGTCTTATTTATTTAAAAGGTTATGATGGTGTTATTTATGCCGTTTCATTCTTAGTAGGTTGGCCAATTATCCTATTTTTTATGGCTGAGAAATTAAGAAACCTTGGTAAATTTACATTTGCAGATATTGCTGCATATAGACTTGGACAAAAAGAGATTAGAACATTAGCTGCATTTGGTACTCTTTCAGTTGTAGTACTTTATCTTATTGCACAAATGGTTGGAGCTGGTAAACTTATTCAGGTATTATTTGGTCTTGAATATGAATATGCGGTAATTTTAGTTGGTATTATGATGATCATCTATGTAACATTTGGTGGTATGCTTGCTACTACTTGGGTACAGATTATCAAAGCTTGTCTACTTTTATCTGGTGTATCTTTTATGGCTATTATGGTTCTTTACCACTTTGGTTTTTCTTTTGAATCTTTAGCTGCAACTGCTGCTAGTAACCACGCTGCTGGTGAATCTATTCTTGCTCCAGGTGGATTTATTTCTGATCCTGTATCTGCTATTTCTTTAGGTATGGCTCTTATGCTTGGTACTGCTGGTCTTCCACACGTACTTATGAGATTCTTTACTGTTGGAAATGCTGTAGAAGCTAGAAAATCAGTTGTATACGCTACAGGTTTTGTTGGATATTTCTGGATCATTATTACTATTGTTGGTCTTGGAGCTATTGCTTTCTTAAATACTGATGCTGGTGCACAATATTTTGTAGATGGTAAACTATTTGGTGGAAACAATATGGCATCTATTCACTTATCACATATGTTAGGTGGAAATGCATTCTTAGGATTTATCTCAGCTGTTGCGTTTGCTACAATCTTAGCAGTTGTATCTGGTCTTACTTTAGCTGGTGCTTCAGCTATTTCACATGACCTTTATTCAAATGTAATTAATCCTAATGCTACAGATGAGCAAGTTGTAAAAATTTCAAGAATCACTGTTGTAATCGTAGGTTTTGTTGGTGTTGGTCTTGGTATCATGTTTGAACAACAAAACATCGCATATATGGTTGGTCTAGCATTTGGTATTGCAGCATCTGCAAACTTCCCAATCTTATTCTTATCAATCTACTGGAGTGGATTAACAACAAGAGGTGCATTCTTAGGTGGATTAACAGGTCTTATCACTGCTGTTACGCTTGTAATCATCGGGCCAATTGTTTGGGTACAAATTTTAGGAAATGCAGAAGCAATTTTCCCATATAAACACCCAGCATTATTCTCTGTAACAATTGCATTCTTAGCAATCTGGTTCTTCTCAAAAACTGATGCAAGTGAGAGAGGAAAAGCAGAAAAAGAATTATTTAGAGCTCAAAATATTAGAGCAAATACAGGTATTGGATCAGCTGGAGCAGTTGACCACTAGTACCCATGTCTCAAAGGGATCTATCTCCCCTTTGAGATATAAAAATAATAACAAAAAAATTAAATTTAATTATAAAAAAAACTTATGATTATCTCAATCTTAAAATCTCATTATTTTCATAAAATATCTAAATTGTTGTGTTAGTTCTACTCATATGGTCAATTTTTATATAAATATGAATAAAAAAAAATAAAATGCTATTTTAATGCAACGATTGAGTAATATAATTTATCGAATTCATATTAAAAAAGGAAGCATGAATGGGTTTAATTGATAGTATTAAAGAAAATGCTAAAAAAGAACTAAAGACTATAGTTCTTCCAGAATCAGAAGATGAAAGAGTATTAAAAGCTGCTCAGATTGTTCTAGAGGAGAAAACAGCAAACGTTGTTTTAATTGGTAATGAAGAAACAATCAAGAGCGATGCTGCATCTTGTGGTGCAAATATTGAGGGTGCTACAATTGTAGATCCTAAAGCATTTGATGGTATTGAAAAATATGTTGATGAATTAGTTGAGCTAAGAAAATCAAAAGGACTTTCTAAAGAAGATGCTACTGAGATCATGACTACTGAGCCAAGATTTTTTGGTTGTATGATGGTTAGACTTGGTGATGCTGATGGTTTAGTTGCAGGTTCAAACTCTCCAACTGCAGACGTATTAAGAGCTGCTATTCAAGTAATCAAAACAGCACCAGGTGTTAAAACAGTTTCTTCTACATTTGTAATGGAAACAGCTGATGGTAACTTTGGTGATAATGGACTTATCTTATTTGCAGATTGTGCTGTAAATCCAGATCCAGATGCATCTCAATTAGCTGATATTGCACAAAGTACAGCTGCTACAGCTAGTTCTGTTGTTGGACTTGATCCAAGAGTTGCAATGTTATCATTCTCTACAATGGGATCAGCAAAACACCCACTAGTAGATAAAGTACAAGAAGCTTGCAAAATCTTAGAAGAAAGAGGTGTTGAGTTTGATTTCGATGGTGAATTACAAGCAGACGCTGCAATCGTTGAATCAGTAGGAGCTAAAAAAGCACCAGATTCAAAAGTAGCTGGAAAAGCAAATGTATTAGTATTCCCAGATCTTCAAGCAGGAAACATTGGATATAAATTAGTACAAAGATTTGCAAAAGCAGATGCTCACGGACCAATCGTTCAAGGTCTTGCTAAACCAGTAAATGACCTATCAAGAGGTTGTTCAGTAGAGGATATCTCAAACCTAGTTGCTATTACAGCAACACAATGTTAATAACAATATAAAATAAAAGGAAAGAAAAGAATGTTAGTATTTATCTTAAACGCGGGAAGTTCATCTTTAAAGTATCAATTAATGAATCCAATCACAAAGGATGTTTTAGCAAACGGTATCTGTGAAAGAATCGGTATCGATGGTGTATTAAAGCACGAATTTGGTGATGATCAAGAGATCAAACTAGATGTTTCTATGCCAACTCACAAAGAAGCTATCGAAGCTGTACTTTCAACTTTAACTGATGGAGAAGGTAAAGTTATCGATTCAATCAATGATATTGAAGCTATCGGACACAGAGCTGTACATGGTGGAGAAGAGTTCTCAGGATCAGTTCTTGTAACAGATAAAGTAATCGCTACAATGAAAAAACTTATCCCACTTGCACCACTACACAACCCAGCAAACATCCTTGGTATGGAGATTTGTCAAGAGTTAATGCCTGGTAAACCAAATGTAGCTGTATTTGATACTGCATTCCACCAAACTATGCCTGATTATGCATATATGTATGCATTACCATATGAGCAATATACTGAGCATGGAATCAGAAAGTATGGTTTCCACGGAACTTCTCACTACTTCGTATCTAACGAAGCTAGAAATATGTTAGATAAAAAACACAACACTAGAATCATCGTTTGTCACTTAGGAAACGGATCTTCAGTTTCTGCTGTATTTGATGGTAAATCAATTGATACTTCAATGGGTCTAACTCCTGTTCAAGGTCTAATGATGGGAACAAGAGCTGGTGATGTTGGTGCTGGTGCATTACAATACATGATGAGCCAAGAAGGTTTAAATATCGATGAAGCTCTTAACGTACTTAACAAAAAATCAGGTATCCTTGGAATCTCTGGTAAGTCTTCAGACTTAAGAGAGGTATTAGAAGGTGCTGATTCTGGTGATGAGAGATGTAGATTAGCTATCGATATGATCGCTTACAAAATCAAAAACTATGTTGGTGCTTATGCAGCTGCTCTTGATGGTGTAGATGCATTATGTTTCACAGGTGGTATCGGTGAAAATGCTAACTTAATTAGAGAAAAAGTTTGTTCAGGTCTAGACTTTATGGGACTAGTTTTAGATCCAACTAAAAACAACAAAAGAGCTAAAGAAGCTAGAGATATCTCTACAAATGGATCAACAGGAAGAATCTTTGTTATCCCAACAAATGAAGAGTATGTAATCGCTAACGATACTTACAAAGTAGTTTCTCAAGCGTAATTTTCTAAAAGATAAGGAATTGCGACCTCCTTATCATTCTAAGATACAAGTTAAAAAGGGGAGTCTCCCCTTTTTTCTTCCACTTCGTAACCCTCCCGTAACAATCCAAATTTTTTTAAAAATTTAAACCCCAATCATAGAGATTATTTAGTAGAATCTATTAAATATATAAATTTGTAAGGGGAAAATAAATGTTAGTATTTATATTAAATGCAGGAAGTTCATCATTAAAATATCAATTAATGAATCCAATCTCAAAAAATGTTTTAGCATCAGGTATTTGTGAGAGAATAGGAATCGATGGGGTTTTAAAACATGAATATGGGGAAGATAAAAAAGTAAAAAAAGAGATATCTATGCCTACCCATAAAGAGGCGATAGAGTTAGTACTTTCAACCCTAACAAGTGGAGAGGGAAAGGTGATTGATTCTATAGATGATATTGAAGCCATAGGTCATAGAACAGTTCATGGTGGTGAAGTTTTTAAAGAATCTACAATTATAACTGAGCGTGCCATAGAGCAATTAAAAGAGCTTATACCATTAGCACCACTTCATAATCCAGCAAATATTTTAGGTATGGAGATATGTATGGAGCTTATGCCTGATACTCCAAATGTAGCAGTATTTGATACGGCATTTCATCAGTCACTTCCTGATTATGCTTATATGTATGCCTTACCTTATGAACAGTATACAAAACATGGCATCAGAAAATATGGTTTTCATGGAACATCACACTATTTTGTATCAGATAAAGCAAGAGGATTAATAGATAAAAAACACAATACAAGAATTATAGTATGTCACTTAGGAAATGGATCATCCGTATCAGCTGTACTAGATGGAAAATGTATGGATACATCTATGGGGCTTACTCCCTTACAAGGTCTTACTATGGGAACAAGAGCAGGGGATATAGATGCAGGAGCTATTCAATATATGATGAGTAGAGAGAGCATCAATATAGATGAAGCCCTAAGTATGATGAATAAAAAATCAGGCATCTTAGGGGTATCAGGTAAATCATCTGATCTAAGAGAAGTTCTTGAAGCTATGAATTGTGGTGATGATAGATGTAGACTTGCTATCGATATGGTTGCATACAATATCAAAAAATATGTGGCAGCATATGTGGGTGTACTTGATGGTGTGGATACTTTATGTTTTACAGGTGGTATTGGTGAAAACTCATCTCTTATTAGAGAAAAGGTTTGTGCTGGATTGGATTCTATGGGCTTAGTTATAGATCCAACAAAAAACAATAAAAAGGATAGTGATATTAGGGATATTGCTACAAATGGCTCTCAAGCTAGGATTTTTGTGATACCTACAAATGAGGAGTATGTGATAGCTAATGATACTTATAAGCTTGTATCAAAATCATAGATAAAAAGATAAGAAGTATTTTCTTATCTTTTTAAAGCTTTTTTATATTTTTTGATCTTTTTTATAGCCCAGTCATAATGACTAGATGTAGCTGATACAAGATATGAGCCAAGGGATGTTGTACCAGTCCATTTATATCTTTTTTTCTCAAATAGTTCTTCATCTGAATGGGAGTATATAATCTCTTGAACTTTCCTAAATGAATCTTCCAAAAGATTAAATGCTTCATCATAACTTGTTTCTTGATACATTTCCCAAATCTTTTGATTTAACTCTGCTGTAGTTTTCCATGTATATCCTGAAGCTGGCATTTCAGGTTTTTCATCATTCATTCCTACCTTGTACCATTCTAAAAACATTAGATGCCAATGATGTAGATGAACTAGTATATCCCTTATATTTTTATCCCTATCTTCAAATGGTATTTTCCCATTTATTATCTCATCTTTATCAAAAGTTTTGATAAGATCAAACATAAGATGATAGTTTTCATTACTAAGGTTTATTAAATCTATTTTATTTTGTGGACGAGGCATAAATATTCCTTTATCTTAAAGTTAAGATTATATCATATTTGATAAAATCCATGAAAAACTATAGGATTTCATAAGTGAGATTTTTTGCTATATTTAAAATTGTTGTTTTATTATCTTTGATTTGTATAGCAGATGATCAAAATCAAACAATTAACTTAGAAGAAAAAGAAAAAAGCCCTATAAAATATGGAGCAGGTGTAGCTTATGTATCTCTTCCACATTATATTGGATCAGATCAAACCCATAGGATAATTTTCCCATATCCAAAAATAGAAACAAAACACTTTATACTAGAAGATGATGGATCAATCCTAAGGCTTTTTCAAAATGAAACTTATAAGATAGATATGACTGCAAGTGGTAGACTTCCTGTATATCCAGGAGAAGAGGGTAAAGAGGAAGAAAAAGGGGTCGAATTTATAAAACCTAGTGAGAAAAATAGATTAAGAGCAGGTTTAAATGAACTTTCAGTTGTGATGCTTGTTGGTGTAGAGTTTATAAGTGATCCAAACGAGTATATCAATATAGAGATACCTTTTTATAAAGGAAGAGCTATTGGTGAGTCTACAGATGTGGGGTATGTATTTTCTCCAAAGCTTGAATTTAAACTATTAAAAGATGGATATAAAAATCATAAGTTAAATATTCATATAAAT
>CAYFGQ010000020.1:0-55842 GCA_964342525.1 uncultured Arcobacteraceae bacterium | reverse complement strand
ATCATCTTTTTGTTCTAAGTATTCATTGAAATTATCAGCTATCTCACTAAGTTCAGTTCCTTTATCGATATCTATTTTATGGGTATGTTTATCATGTAAAAGCTCTAAAACCCCATCATTTAACTTACCAAGCATAGTTTTAATTTCACTAATAATTCTTCTTGAAATCACAAATGAAAGTAAAAAAGATATAAGGAGTAAAGCAAATAACTCAAGCTTTATTTTCTCAATAAAACCTTTTGTTTCCTCTTCAGTTTCAGCCAATCTATCTTGTAAAAACTCTATCTCTTTTTCTATCAAATGATAGGTAGCATTACTTATTCCTTTAAAGCGTTCATTAAATTCATAAAACTCTTTTTTGGCTGCTTTATCCCTAGACATCTGTTTTAATTCATCTAAAATAAATGTTTCAATAGTACCAAGGTAACTATATATTGTCACAAGATTTTGTTTCTCTTCTTTTGTCTCAGAGTTTGAGATAACTATATCTTCTGAGAGATATAATTCTTTAAAAAGCTCTTCTGCTTTATTTAATCTATCCCTTACGATATCATCCTTATCTTGATCGATTATCACATCTAAAACTATCCAAGCAAAAGCAGAGTTATACTCTTTTATACGCTCTACTCTACGCAATTGTTCATACCTATGGTTTTGTAATTGATGTATCTCATTTAAATTTAGAGTTACATAATAAAATATCCCTATTATAAAAACTATAATAGCAAGTATAAATGAAAAGGATGTGTATAGTCTTTTTTTAATTGTCATTGATAAATTTATACCCTATTCCCCATACGGATTTTATATATTTATTATCCTTGGGATCATCTTCTATTTTAAATCTTATATTACTTATATGC
Organism: uncultured Arcobacteraceae bacterium; assembly: GCA_964342525.1. Taxonomy (GTDB): domain Bacteria; phylum Campylobacterota; class Campylobacteria; order Campylobacterales; family Arcobacteraceae. The sequence continues at coordinate 54,979 of CAYFGQ010000020.1, read as the reverse complement.
ATATCTATGGTTCTATTTCTAGTATCTTCTTTTAAAGATGTTCTATTTACTATCTCTTCACGGGAGATTATCTTATTTACATTTGATGCAAGTAGTATAAAAATCTCAGCTTCTATTTTTGTAAACTCTATGGGTGTAGTATCTAAAAATATCTGATTTGCAGATTTATCTATTTTAAAATCTCCAATTTGTAGTTGATCACTTGTGGCATATCTTTTTAATACAGCCTCTATTCTAAGTACAAGTTCCCTTGGCTCATAAGGTTTAGCTAAATAGTCATCCGCACCAAGTTCAAAACCAAAAATCTTATTTCCTATATCATCCCTTGCTGTGGAGATAATAATAGGTATATCTTTTATCTCTTTTAGTTTTTTAAATAAATCAAAACCATCCATCTCAGGTAAACCAAGATCAAGTATGATAAGTGAATACAAGCTACTATTTTGCTTATATTTTTCAAGCACCTCTTTAGGGCTTGAATAAACCTCACAAGTATAAGAATAGTCATTTAAATAATCAAAAATCAGCTTTTGAAGGCTTAAATCATCCTCAATAAGCATTATATGTTTAGTACTCATGTAACTCTTTCTTATACCAAACAAAAGAAAAATTAGTTATGGAAATAACATAAGTAGTATTCAGTTAGTTCTTTTTTTGAATGAAGGACTAGCAGCGCTAATTCGAATTCAAAAAAAGAGCTAAATGGGTGCTACTTATGTTACCCTTCGGGAAAATAAATAGACAGCAATCTAGCAAAAAACTCTATCTCGAATTAGCTACAGCTAGTCCTTCAATAGAGTTTTTTACTATCTTACTACCTATTTATTTTTTTACATAGCTAATTTTTATTTTATTTGGTATCATTTTTTATATTATAGTGAAAGCTCAGTAAATCAACACTTTAGAAAAAATTTACATATAAAATATTACAAAAGCAACAAGCTTTGTAACCGACTTGTAATTCTTGATTGTTAGACTTCCATCATAAAAATTAAACAAAGGAAGTCAAAATGACATTAAAGAAAACTGCTATTGCTTTACTTGCAACTACAGCTTTAACTGTTAGCTTAAGTGCTAGAGACCAAATCAAAATCGTTGGTTCTTCAACTGTATATCCATTCGCAAGTTCTGTTGCTGAAGAATTAGGTGCTACAACTAAATACCCAACTCCAGTAGTTGAATCAACTGGTTCAGGAGGTGGTATGAAATTATTCTGTGCTGGTAATGGAATGAATACTCCTGATATCACAAATGCTTCAAGAAGAATGAAAACAAAAGAGTTCAAACTATGTGCTAAAAATGGTGTAACAGATATCACTGAAGCAGTAGTTGGATATGATGGTATTGCTATCGCTCAAGCTAAATCAAATGCTCCATTTGAAGTAAGTAAAAAACAACTTGCATTAGCAGTTGCTGCAGAAGTTCCAAGTAAAGATGGTAAAAAATTAATCGCTAACCCATATACAAAATGGAATCAAATTGATGCTTCTTTACCAAATAGAGAGATCATCGTATACGGACCACCAAAATCTTCAGGAACAAGAGATGCTTTCGAAGAGATGGTAATGCAAAAAACATTCAAAAAAATGGCAGTATATACAGACCTTTACAAAGCTGATAAAAAAGCAAACAAAAAATATAAAAAATACTCTCAAGTTAGAACAGATGGTGTTTATGTACCAAGTGGTGAAAATGACAACCTAATCGTTTCTAAACTTAACAAAAACAAAAAAGCATTTGGTGTATTTGGTTACTCTTTCTTAATGGAAAATGAAGACAAAGTTCAAGGTGCTAAAGTAGGTGGTTATTTACCAACTCCAGATACAATTGCATCAGGAAAATATCCAATCGCTAGAAGTTTATTCTTCTATACTAAAAACTCTCACGCAGCAAAAGTACCAGCAATGGCTGAGTATGTAAAAATGTTCATGAGTGATAACATGATTGGTAACGAAGGTATCTTAACTGAGATCGGACTTATTCCTTTAGCGGACAAAGCTAGATCAGCTATCCAAAGCTCAGTAATGAAAAGAGAAAAATTAACTCTTGACATGCTTTCTAAAAAACACTAATTAGAAAAACAAAAACCTAAACCAAAAAGGGAAGAGAAACTTATCTCCAATCTTTCTCCTCTTCCCTTTTCTCCTTTTATAAAAAACAAAATCTTGTAACCCAATAGTTATCAAATCAATGTAGAATTTGTCACATTAAATCCAACCCAAATAAAGAGCTCACATGCTAAATAATAAATGGTCTAAGATCATATCAAAACTAGATTTTGCTTTTCAACCCATAGTAAATATTAAAAGTGGTAAACTTTTTGGTGTAGAAGCACTTCTGCGTAATGTACATGAAGCGGGTAATTTTTACTCTATTATGAATCTTTTTGATGAAGCATTTCATGATGGAATCTTATACCAATTAGATCTAGAACTTAGACATATTGCCATAAAAAAATATAAAAAAATAGATATGGATCAAAATGTAAAACTATTTTTTAATATTGATAATAGAATCCTTTATATGCCAGATTTTAAACATGGCAATACAGATAATATCCTTGATATTTATGATCTTCAAAAAGAGCATGTGTGTTTTGAACTAAGTGAGAGGGTTTCATTAAAAGACTCTTCTTCTTTAAACACACTCATAGATAGATATATAAATAGTGGATATAATATAGCAGTAGATGATTTTGGTACAGGTATATCTGGACTTCAAATCTTATATTATGCAGATACCACCTTTATAAAACTAGATAGATATTACATCCAAAATATAGAAAGTGATGCTAAAAAAAGACTTTTTTGTACATCTATAATAAATATGGCTCATATTATGGGTATCAAAGTGATAGCTGAAGGTGTAGAAGAAAAAGGGGAATATTTCACTTGTAAGGATATTGGCTTTGATCTTATTCAAGGATATCTTATCCAAAAACCAAAACTAGATATTACTAAAATAAAATCCGTTTATAATGAAATAAAAGAGTTAAGTAAATCAGATAAAAGGGATAAACAAACAAATATAGTAGATAAAACAAAAATCAATTATATAAAACCACTTAATATAAATATATCCCTACATGAATTATTTGTTTATTTTAAAGAGAATATCACAAATACCTTTGTACCAATTGTAGATGATTTTCAACAACTAAAAGGTGTGATATATGAAAAGGATATCAAAAAACTATCCTACTCCCAATATGGATTATCCTTAGCAAAAAATGATGCCTCAAAATCTCGTATCAAAAGATTTATCACAAAAGTTGTATCTGCTGAATTAAACTGGGGTGTAGATAAACTTCTTGAGATTTATAACCTAAGTGAAGATAATAATACAGGGATGTTCATCACTAAAAATTCCCAATATTTTGGATTTATTGATCTAAATAATCTTTTAAAACTATCATATAATAGAAACTTAGAGATCGCAAAAAATCAAAACCCCCTAACAAAACTACCAGGAAATAAAAAGATAGAAGATATTTTAAATAATATTTTCAATAACAAAGTACAAGAAGATTATCATCTAGTTTATTTTGATTTTAATGATTTTAAACCCTTTAATGATATCTATGGATTTAGACAAGGGGATCGTGCGATTTTACTTTTTTCAGAGATTCTACAAAAAAATCTATCAAATGATGTGATTATTGCTCATATTGGTGGGGATGACTTTTTTATATCCTATAAAGCTAAGGATTTTGAAGAGGTATATGATGATGTATATCATATACAAAAAAACTTCAAAGAGATGGCAACATCCCTATACAATGAAAAAGATAGGCAAAATCAATATATTGAAACAAAAGATAGATTTGGTGAAATAAGAAGATTTAATCTTCTAGGAGTTGCATCAGCTATAATAGCCATCAAAACAAATACCTCAAAAGAGCTATTTGATGAAGTTATTGGAAGAATTAAAAAAGAATCAAAAAAACACGATAGACCGATAAGTATATCGTTACTTTAGCCTATTGTGCTGCTACTTCTTGTTTTTCTGACTTTTCTGCTTTTTCCGATTTTTTGCTTGAAAATCCAGCACCTTTTTTACTTTTTTTAGTAAGACTTAACTCATTGATCATCTCTTTATAATCAATACCCCTTTGGTTAAACTCAGCAAAACATTTAGCCGCAACTGCTACTGCATTTGGTACTTCATCTTTTTTCTTATAAGACTGAAGATTTTTTTCACTAACTTTGATTAAATTACTAAACTTTGGAAGTGTTATTTCAGCATCAAGTAATAACTTTTTAAACTCTATAAATGTCATGGATACTCTTTAAAAGTAAATTTGAGTGTAATTATACCATTAAGTTATAAAATATTACTAAAGGGCAAATAAACGGTTACAATTACCATAACAGACGAGTCACATAATATTTATTATTATTAAAAAACCGAAAATCAGACAAAATTCCGACAAATTCTGAAATTTATAAAATATGAGACTTTTTACCAACTTTTTTCTACTACTATTAGGGTATTAAAGGAGGTAAGTATGAATAATAGCGACTTTTTTGATAATATAGTATCATCAATGAAAATATCAATTTTGGATGAAGAAGGTAGTATAAAAGATTACTTCTCTTGCCCATCATGTAGTTTTTCAAATGTTGAATATCTGTCAAATAGTACAACTTTGGAGAATATTAATTCAAATATTACTGTTATTAACTCTTTAGATACAAATATGGAAAAAGAGTTTTTAGATAATCTTATGGATAAGGAAGAACAATCCTTTTTAGTAGTGACACCTGCACCAATAAAAAATATTTCTAGACAATCAAATGTATCAAATATTTCAAATATTAAAACACTTGAAGATAAGATCGTAAAGATCTATAAAGATAGATACAAAGATGGAAAACTATTTTTAAACTTCACAGAAGATATAAAATATAATATAAAACAGAAAAAGCTTTATAAGGGTGAAAAAGAGGTAAGTCTTACCCAAAGGGAATTTGAGCTACTAGAACTATTTTTAAACAATGTTAACACCCTAGTAGAACACAAAACTATCCAATCAAAAGTTTGGCATGCTTCATATGAAGTGAGTGATTCAGCTTATAAATCACTTTTAAATAAACTAAGAAGCAAAATTGGTAAAAAAACTATCAAAAGTATCTCAGGAAAAGGTTATACTATAAGATTATAGTATAAAGTTTAACGGTTTGAGCTAGGATATTCAAATACTATATGTTATTTGAGTATCATCCCCCCACTACTTCAAACTCTACAATAAACTCTGAACCCTTTTCCTTGGAATAAGTAAGTTTACCCAATAACTGACTTTTTACAATTGTTGATAAAAGCTTCAACCCTAATGTTTTAGGCTTATCAATATTTATATGATCAGGTATACCCAAACCATCATCAAATATCTTCAAAATATATTTTGATCCATCTTTTTTTAGGGAAATATTTATCTTTCCAGTATCCTTTTCAAAGGCATATTTAAAAGAGTTGGTTATACACTCATTTATAATCAAACCACAAGGTAAGGCATACTCCACACTCATATTTACATCTTGCATATCTATATCTATTTTTATATCTTTTTGTGAACCATAGGAATAATTTAGATCAGATACTAAATCTAACACATATTTTTTAAAATCTATAAAATGTAAATCTTTTGATTCATAAAGTTTTCTATGTAAAAGCTCCATAGTAAATACCCTCTCTTGGATATCCACTAAAGCCTCCTTTGTGGATGCATCTTTTAGTTTTGATTTTTGGATTTTTATAAGCTCAATAATCATGGCTAAATTATTTTTAACCCTATGGTGTATCTCTTTAAGTAGGGTCTCTTTTTCCTCTAAAGAGGATTGAAGCTCTTTTGTTCTACTCTCAACTTTTTTATCTAAACTATGAATATTTTTCTCCAAGGAATCAAGCATCTTATCAAAGGTAGTTCCAAGTAAACCTATATCATCCTCCCCTTTTATATTACTCCTTACATTTAGATTTCCACTATTGATCTCTTTTGCAGTATCTGTTAAGATATTCATAGTTTTAAATAATCTTCTAAAAATAAATAAACCCACTAAAATTGCAGTAAATAAAGCAAGTAACGATGTTGGTAATATCTTCCAAAAATATGAGTCATCATTTGTATCAAAATCCTCTTCAAGCACAGTAGTTATAAATAAAAACTTTCTATTTCCATCATCTTCTAATGATCTCACCCAAGTAAAAGCTGGATATATATAATTTCCCTTATCATTATCCTTATCTATCATATGTTTTATAGGCTCTTTATCTACAGCACCTACAATCTCTTTTGTACTTAATAAACCTGTTCTAGGAAAATTTAAATTAGAAATCTTACTTACACAATATTTATTATTAAAATATCTATCATCATTTTGATTATAAAGTGGCTTATTTAGATCATTTATTTTTGCCATATCAAGCCACATAAGATAAATCTTTCCTTTATGCATATCCTCAGTTAAAGAAAAACTATGCTGTATATCTTTTTTTAATTTATACTCAAAACTCATGGAGCTATCTAAACTCCTTGCATCACAACTTAAAACCAACATCTCATCCACTTTATGGGAAGGGATAGAATAAATAATCTCTTTAGCTGCTTTGGGACATACAGTTGCCCTATCATCTTTTATGACATTCCAAGTTTTTGATTTTACATAATTTACATCTAAACTTTTATCACTCGTTCTAAATATGATATCTTTATTTTTATTGAGGGTATAAAGATCACACTTTAAATCTTTTGATACCCTTTTCATATATTTTTCTTTAGAACTTGTATCCATATCATCTAATTTATGATGAATAGTTTCTATCTTAGATTCAAATATAGATTTTATATAATGTACCCTATTCTCACGATATTCCTGAATTGATTTTGAAGCTAAAATCAATTGGTGTCTAGTTAAGGTGATCATATTTTCTATCTGTTTTGTAGTATGATCTTTTCTTTGTTTCTCCATTTTAGGAACTACCAATACAAAAAGAATAGTTAATAAAAAGGTTCCAAAAACAATAAGAATCAAGGCAACTTTTAGGTTTAAAGATTTATAACTCATCTACTTTTTAACATATACCCATATTCAAATATATTCTCAAAAATATCTATCCCTAATTTTTTCTTTATCCTATATATTAAGGCTCTAAGTTTTCCTATATCATACATAGGTTCTCTCCATATATAATCACTAATCTTATCAAAGTTTACAGCTTGATCTAGATGATCACTTAAAATCTCAAAGAGTTTAATCTCATTTTTTGTCAAACTTATAACTTTCTGCTCTTTTAATATAATGCCATTTGTTTTATCAAAAGATATCTCCTCTTTAAGTTCTACTAGTGTGCTTGTTGAGTTTAAACTATCTTTATTTTTAAAAAAATAATTGTGTTTATAAATAGATGTTTCAATAGTAGCTTTTAGCTCCTTCTCCCTACAAGGTTTTATCAAATAACCATAAGGCTCAGACAATACTGCTTTTTTTATTGTTTTATCATCGGCGTATGAAGTTAAAAATATGATTGGAATCTTGCACTCTTGCCAAATGTGTTTTGCAGCATCGATGCCATTTTTTTCACCCTTTAGATTAATATCCATAATTACTAAATCTGGTAAATTTTCTTTTGCATGACTTATTGCCGTATCATAAGTGGTCTCTATTCCTGAGACTTCATATCCAAACTCTTCCAAAGAACACTCTAAACCTAAAGCTAGTATAGATTCATCTTCAACTATTAAAATAGATTTAGTGTCAGTTAAAAAATTTTCATTTTTTGACATTTTCTTCCTTCTGACAACTTTTTGTCATTTCTTTATAATTTGTTTTGGTTATGATACTCAATATCATTTAAAGAGATGGTTAAATAACTCTTTACGTAACAAAAATTTAAGGAAAAGAAATGACGACAAAAAAAATACTTCTAAGCTCAATTGCTGCAGCAACACTTATAACATCAGTATATGCTCAAGAAAAAGAATTAGATTCAGTAGATGTATGGGATACAGAGGTTGTAAGTTCATCACTAGATATGGATGGAACTGCTATTGAGACAAAACAAGCTGATCATTTAAGTGATCTTTTAAGTAGTCTTCCAGGTGTAGATATTGGTGGTACACACTCAATCAATAATAGATTAAATATCAGATCTTTACAAGATGAAGATTTAGATATCACTATTGATGGAGCAAAGATTCAAAATGTAAATATGTTTCACCATATTGGTAATCTTCTTATTAATCCAGATATTTTAAAAAAGGTTGAGATTGGAGTTGGGTCAAACTCTGTAGTAAATGGAAGCCTTGGAGGATCTGTAAATTTTGAGACAAAAGATGGAGAAGATCTTCTAGATAAAGGTCAAGAATATGGTGCAAGAGTTCAAGCAAACTACAATTCAAATAAAAGTACTGGTGCATCAGTAGCTGGTTATGGGAAAGTAAATGAAACTGATGACTTTTTAATCTACCACAACCAAGTTAAAAAAGGTAATGTAAAAAATGGTAAAGGTGTAGAGAAATTTGGTGGAGAAGGAGATGTATCAAATACATTAGTTAAATTTGGACATAAAACTAGCGATACTGAAAAAATCATTTTATCTTATGATAAAGTGAGAGATAAGGGAGATTATACACCAAGACCTGACTTTGGAGTTGAATACAATATGGCAAGAACAGGAACACAAACCTTCCCAACTGTATATGAAAGAGATACTATTTCTTTAAAACATGAGCTTAGACTTGATGATACTAAAGTAGATACAACCTTATACAATAATACAAATGAATTAGAGAGATATGAGACTTGGACAAGTGCTTTTATCAGAGGAAGTAAAGAGGGTAATTTAATCGGTGAAGTTAAAACTTCTGGAGTAAATATAAAAGCTCAAACAAACCATGAATCAGGTGGAATTCTAAACACCTTTACATATGGAGGTTTTGTTGATACTCAATCTAGTAAAGTTACTTGGAATGGAGACAAATATGGAGATGATGAAAAAGCAAGAACTAGAGTAATTTTCCTTGAAGATGCTATGGATTTTGATAATGGATTTATCTTAACACCAGGTATTAGACATACTAAATATACTCTAGATGGATCATATGGTACTTTTAGCGATAGCAAAACAACTTATGCTTTAGCATCAGAATATGCCGCAACTGATGATCTTACTTTACTTGCAAGTGCGACTACACTTTATAAAGGTGTTGAGATGGTTGATGTTTTAGCATCAAATAGAAGATTTGTAGCTGACAATAATAATCTACAAGCAGAAACAGGTATCAATAAAGAAGCAGGATTTAAATATATTAAAAACAATGCCTTAGGTGCAGATACTACAGGTATTTTATTTAAATACTTTAATACACAAATTGATAATTATATCAGCCAATCATGGAAAGCTATGTCAAATGAAGGTACTTTAGAGATTAAAGGTTTTGAGGCTAGTTTTGCATATGTTAAAGGGGATTTAAATACTTTATTAACTTATGCTAGAAGTGATTCAAAGTTTGAAAAAACTGGACTTCCTTTAGTAAAAGATCCGGGAGATACTGTTAGTTTCACAGCTGACTATAAAGTTTTACCAAACCTAGCAATCTCTTGGGAGACACTACACCAAAAAGAAGAAACAGATACAGCAGGTTCTGCATATAATGTAAAAAAATCTTATACTGTACATGATATCGCTATGAACTATAAACCACAATCAGTTAAAAACCTAACAGTAATTGCTGGTATCGATAATATCTTTGATAAAGAGTACACTTCTCATATCTCAGAGAATAGATCATTTACACTAAGTGATGGAAATACATATAGTACTGCTGATTTAGAACCAGGAAGAAATATCAAAGTATCTCTAGCATATAAATTCTAAGAGTTTTTATGGAAAAAAAACTATTTAATATCAATGGGCAAAAGTCAAAAATTGGCTTTACCCATGGTTTTACCTGTATTGTAGGTGGCATTATATTAGCATATCTTACAATGATGTTGTTTTCAAAATTTATGCCAGGAGATTATGGTGTAAAAATTGTTCCATCTATTATATTAACCCCTATTTTAATTTGTGTATTTGGTTTATGGCTTTTATTTTCAAAAACTATCTTTCAAAGTCTACTTAAATTTATAATACCAAGTATTATTCTTTTTATTATCATAAAAGGATTTTAATGCAAGTTCAAAATATATATTTAAAATACCTAAAAGAATCCCACCTATACCTTGGTTTATTTGCTATTTTATTTTTTTATATTTCAACTTTTTTTGGAACTATTACCGTATTAAAACCATATTTAAACTCTTGGGAGAGTCCATCAAAACATATAACTTTAATAGATAAAGAAAAAATCGATCTAGATAGCTCTATAAATGCTGGACTAAATCAATTGGGTAATCCAACAAATAAAATTAAAATCACCCTACCCTCTTCTCTAAAGACAAGTATAAGTATGAAGTTTGGTCACTCTGAGAAAATATATATAGATCCAAATACAAACAAAATACTTGATAGCTCAAAAGAAGAGAATCTATTAAGTGACTTTTTTAATCAGATGCATATAAGTGTAAATATGTCCAGACCGGGACAAATCCTTATGGGACTAGCTTCAATCTCTATAATATTTCTTACCATTAGTGGTATTTATTTATGGCTTTTAAATAGAAAAAAAAGATCAAAAGAGAAAAGCTTTTGGTTTAGATGGCATAAGGATATCTCTTTGATTATGCTTCCTTATATAATTGTTTTCGCCCTTAGTGGTGCAGTATTAGGAGTAATGCTTTTAGCCTCCTCACCATTTGCTTATTCTGCAACAGATGGGAAAGAGACAATTATGGGAAAACTTGTAAGACCAGCAGTTTTTACTAGGGCTGTAAAGATTAGAGCAAGTGGAGAAAAAGCACAAATGTTAGAGTTCTCGAAACTCCATGAAAAAGCTAAAAGTAATTATTCTAATCTACATATAAAAGAGATATCTTTATACAACTGGAAAGATAAAAACTCAAGGATAGTATTTAGCGGATATCTAAAAGACAATAGCATACTTACAGCAAGAGTAAATAGAGCACATCTTGTTTTAAATGGTGAGACAGGTGAAATAGTAAGAAAAATAGGACTTGAAAATACCCATGGTGGAGCACAGTTTTTATCAGCTTTTTACTTTTTTCACTTTATCACTGATGAGGGTGCAATATTTAGAGCTATCTATGTGATTTTAGGAATAGCCTTTGCCATATCTTTAGTATTTGGTGCATTTATTTGGATTGAGAGAAAACTATCAAAACTAAAAGAGCAAAAAAAGTTTTTTCATATTATCCCAAAAATCACTACAGCATTTACCATAGGTATTATTCCAGCGACAACATTTAGCTTATTTTTGTACTGGGCATTGGATTTTAATATGGATAATAGAAATACATGGATTATAGGTGGTTTTTATACCATGTGGAGTTTTACCTTTTTATATAGTGTATATAAAAAAGATGCTCTAGATGCTACAAAACTATTTATGTATCTAAATGCTATCTTTTTAATACTAGCAGTACTTTTACATGGAAATGCTACAAATATGTATATTTGGAATAGTTTTTCAAACTCTATTTGGGATATATTTGCCATGGATCTATTTTTCTTAATATGTGGTGTTTTATCATTTTTATTTGCCAAAAATATGGATAGATTAAACTTTTTAAATAGATTTAGAGGATATTAATATGTTAAAAGTTTTTATTACAACTATAATTTTACAAGTAAGTTTATTATCCCACTCTTTAGTATTTGATGCCATAGACAATGAAGATGGTACTATGGAGATCATGGGGATGTTTAGTACAGGAGTAAGTGCAGAAGGAGCAACCCTAAAAGTAATATCCCTAGCCACAAATAAAATAATCTATGAAAAAAGAATACCCGCCTCAGGATCTTTAATGGTAAATATCCCAAAGGAACCATACAAACTACTCCTAGATAGTGGACCTGGACATAGAATTGAGAAAAATGGCTTTATCGAACCTATTGGTGGATTTACAAAAGTGATGGCAAAAAAAATAAACTATGCTTTTTATACAACACTTATACTATCCATTTTATTTATACTATCAGCATTTGTTTTACACTTTATTAGAATCAAAAGAGTTAGCTCTTCTTGATTCTAAAAACTGTTGACTTTACAATGTGGTCTTAGAAACGTATCCTTTTTGATCATTTTTTCCGTACTTCTAAGACTACATCGTAAAGTTAATTAAAATTTAAAAGATTTCTGATTTCCAATAAGTACTATTGATATACCAATAAATACCACTATTGAACCTATAATATCCCACTTATTAAAGCTTTGTTTCTCAACAACAAAAAGCCATACTAAAGATGAGACAATATATATACCACCATATATGGCATAAGCACGTCCAGCAAATTCTAGGTTTACTTTTGTAAGTAAATAAGCAAAAAGTATTAAAGATACCAATCCTATAGCAAGCCAATAATATGGTTTTTCTAGTTTAAAAACCATCCAAAAACTATAACATCCAAGTATCTCAAAAAACGCAGCGGTAAAATATAGTATTAATTCGTAGATCAAGTGTATCCTATTTTATTTAAGATTTAAATTCTTTGTAGAACTATTTATAGGGAAAGCCCTATAAATAGTTTAGCTAAAAGCCTTATTTCATTGGCTTAGCTTCAACCCAGATCACAGCATCTTGGCTAAGTTCTTTACCTTTAAATTGCGTATCTGATCCTGCACCTAAAGCACAAAATCCCCAAAATCCAGCTTTTGGAATTGAGAATGTAAACTCACCATCTTTATTTGCTTTGATTCCCATTGTTACAAATGAATCTTGTGGTGCTTCATAGATATTTTTTCCCATTGCATTGTTTTTCATATCTGGAGTATTATTAATATACTCCACTTCAATCTCTGCATATGGTACAACTTTACCATTTGATTTAACTATACCGGTAAAGCTTCCACCTTCCCAAATTGAATATGGCTTAGTTAATGGTACAATCTCTGCTTTTAGACCAAGTTCACTATCCCAATCTGTTGGTACACCCGCTACATTGATCACTGTTTTTGTGATTTGTTGGATATAGATATCTTCATTTGCTTCATAGTATGGTGTTGGAGTCATTACCATTAGGTGATCACCCATTCTTCTTGCTTTATATTTTGATTCATATGCTTTTGCTGAGTTATGTTTACCTTTCCATGAGATTGGATTTAGAGTCTTTTTAAGATCTTTTTTCTTACCTTTATTGATTACATAAAACTCTTCTACACCTGACATATCCATTGTATGCTCATCTGTAAAAGGATGTGTAAATACATGTTTCATCTCAATAGTTTGACCTTTTGTTAAGGCTGTATTTGGTGTATACATCATTTGAAAGTGTGCTAATGCTCCTGTAGCCATTACCGCTGCTGCAACCGTGCTTAAAACTAATTTCTTCATTTTTTCTCTCCTTGATTTTAGTGATTATAGGAATCACTATCATATTTTAACAATAGTAAAACTAAGTGCTAAGATTAAAATACTAAATATTCTAACCATAGCACTTAGCAACAAAGCTCTAAAAATGGACTAAATCCACTTTTAGGCTATTCAGTTATGTCTGAACCTTTTATGTGAACTTGGTGTCCCTCTCCAGCATCAAATACTGCTGTATACTTACTTGTTGGCTTATCAAAAGTCACTTCACTATCTTCACTCATCTTAGCTTCATAAACTTTTTTACCATCTTGTAGTAAGTGAAACTTTACACCACTTGCACTACTTCCATCGGAAAAACCACCTTCACAAGTGATCGTTCCATCACCATTATCAAAACAACTCATAATAGCACTATGAGCAAACATTGAACTTGCAACAAATACAAGACCTAATAGAATCTTTTTCATTCTTTCTCTCCTTTATTTAATATAGATTTTGTTTTCATTCCACCTCTCCAGTTTATATTTTTATTTGGTAGAAACCCAATTGCTAAAGCAATAGATACTATGGTGAAATAGAAATATGTCATCGCTTCAACACCACTCCAACCAAGGCTTGATCCAAGGGTAAATACAAATGAAGCAAGGGTTATTCCCAAAAATACTGGGAAGAAAATAGCAAACATCATCCACTTATAAGAGTTTGTTTGCATTTTTACCACAATCATTGTAGCAATACAAGGTGGTGTTAAAAGCATAAAGATAATAATCGCTGTTGCATGGATTGGTGTATATCCACTATTTTGTGCCATAGCTTCTTCTGCTCTCATTGAATCTGCTTTATTATTTTCATATAAAGATCCAAGAGTAGCTACGGCACTCTCACGCGCTGCAAATGAACTTAAGAATGCCACATTGATTTTCCAATCAAATCCAGCAAACTGAGTTAAAGGCTCAATAGAACGTCCAGCCATGCCAAGAAGTGAATTTTCTATCTTTTCATTTTTCATATTTCTTAAAATTCTTTTTCTTTGTTTTGAAAGTTTTCTAAGAATTTTATTTATCTTTCTAGCTTCTTTATCTTTTTTTGGTTTTATAAATTTGAAATAAGAGCCATTTAAAGCTAAGAAGTCAGCATCTACAGATTTAGCACCCTCTTTTGTGGTTGTAGTCATCCTTTTTGCTTTATATCCATCATAATAGTTTAATAAAGCAGATACTTCCTCTTTTGTATCAACCTCTTCATAATACTTTGACTTTTGAGCTTTTTTATCAAATGCCACTAAAGCTTTTTTTCCATCAGCATCATATTTAGCTTGGGATTCTTCACTTAGTCCAGGAAATTGCAACATGGCAAAAAGTACAACTGCTACGGCTAATACAATTGTTACAACCTTTTTGATATACAACCAAACCCTTTGAGATGCTCTAAGTATTACACCTTTTATTGTAGGCATATGATAAGGAGGAAGCTCCATTAAAAATGGTGCAGTCTCCCTTGTCTTTAAAACTGTAGTGGTGATGATCTTTGCCACAATCATAGCTACAAATAAAGTGATAGTTGAGATAAAAAACATCATAATTGCCATATCTGGTTTAAAAAATGCTCCTAAAATAAGAGTATAAAAAGGAACCTTTGCCAAACAATTCATATATGGAACGCTAAGGATAGTTGCCATCCTTGCCCTATCATCAGCAATACCTTTTGTGGACATTACACCAGGAACAGCACACCCACCAACCATTGCACCTCCAAGTACTAAAGGTAAAGTAGATTGCCCATGTAAACCAAATCTTCTAAAAACCCTATCAAGGATAAAAGCCATCCGTGGCATATAACCCACATCTTCCATAATAGCGATTAAAGCAAATAAAAGGAAAAAGATCGGTAAATAGTTCATCAAAGCATTACCACTATTAACCAACCAAATACCAAGATCAGTTATCATAGGTACATCTATAAAATCTGCAGCAGGTAATATATCTATCACAAAGTTTTTAAATGCTGCAAGTATTGGCCAAGTATAATCTGTAAGTTTATATCCCCATACGATTGATATCTGATAAACCATAAACATAAAAAAGATCAAAATAGGTATAGCTAAAAATCTATTTAAGATGATCTTATCAACCTTATCAGTTAAAGTTTCTTTTCCTGTTTGCTCCTCCTTTATCGCCTTATGGTAAATAATATCAGAAGATTCATATCTATATGAAGCTAAAAAGGAAACTGTATCTTTGTCATACTTTTCATGGAAAGAGTTTTCTTGAACCTTTGAGAACTCTTCTAAATCAGGATATTCATCCTTTAGACGATTTATAATAGGTGCATCACCCTCTAAGATTTTAATAGCAAGCCACCTTTTACTTTGGCTCATTTTTGTATCAACTATTTTCTCTTCAAGTTTAGCGATATGTGGTTCAAGCTCTTCATAGTTGATTTTAAAATCTTCATATTTATCTTTATCTTGTGTAGTGGCAACTATATTTTTCATAATATCTTCACCACCAATACCCTTAGCCCCACTAGCTTCCACCACTGGGCAGTTTAGCATTTTAGATATTTTTTTAGAATCTATTTTGATCCCTCTACGCTCAGCCACATCCATCATATTTAAAACAACAATTACAGGGATACCAATCTCTAAAAGCTGAAAAGTTAAATATAAATTTCTTTTAATATTTGAAGCATCGATTACATTTACTATCACATCAGGTTTTTCATCTATTATAAAATCTTTTGCAACTCTCTCTTCTAGGGAATAAGAAGAAAAAGAATAAGTACCAGGTAGATCAACCATCTCAATCTTATTTCCATCATATTTAAAAAATCCAGTTTTTTTATCAACTGTTACCCCAGGATAGTTTGCAATATGTTGTTCAATCCCACTTACAAGGTTAAAAATTGTGGATTTACCACAATTTGGTTGTCCTGCAAGGGCTACTTTAATCTCATTCATTATTATACTTCCTCAACCTCTATAAGTTCAGCTTCACTTTTTCTAACCGTTATATGGTAATTTAAAATCTTTAATTCCATAGGATCAAAAAGTGGAGCTTCCCTTATCACTTCAATTTGAGCATTGTTTACAAAGCCCATATCAAGAAGTTTATGGAGAAGTTTTCCATTTGTATTTAATTTTTTTATTTTTGCTTTTTGTCCATTGGATAAAATTGCTAATGTTTTCACTTGTGCATTCATCACTTTTCCTTTATTCAAAGATATCTTCATCTAGTTTTTTGAAGTTTTTATCAAAAACCACACCATAATATTTATCCTCATCTGTATACCTTACTAAGTAATATTTTGCATTGGAGATAAATAAAAGTTTCATATTTTTATAATCAAAATTTTTAAGCTCTAACTTTTTAAATTCAAAAGTTTTATAATCAATAATATAAAAAGAGTTATTACTATCTATGGCAAAACCAGCTAATTCTCTTTTTTTATTTTCACTTATTTTCATAAACTTTATTTTTATACCTTTAGGGTATTTGATATTTTCTAAAGAGATTTTATTATCTGCCCTATTTACTCTAAATAATTTATCATCGGCATCTAAGAAAAAATACCCCAGATCAAATGGTTTCATATTTGTAGATTTACCCCAAATATTTTTTATAGGGAAAGATACTTTATTTGAATCAAGTAAGGATTTTAACTCTTTTGTTAACTCTTCATCTAAACCATCATCAAAATTATAGATATTGATCCCATTTTTATTTAAAGCAATCACCTCTTCTGGAAATCTTATCATCCCTATTTTACTCATAGGATTAATAAATGGATAGAGTTGTACCTCTTGTTTTTTTAATAGATTTGGATTGTATGAAAAACTAAGTCTTGAGTTTTTAATAGTTTTTTTATCAAAACTCTCATCTGCTATTTGAATAGGAAGTTTTCCTTGAATATCTAAATTTCTCCAATAAACAAAAGGAAGATAAGATTCATAAGTTTTTCTATCAAAAACTGTAACTCCCTTGATCCCATATTCAAATTGATGATCACCATAATTCTTTTGATATACAAAAGCTTTTGCAATAGGAGAATAAAAAATATAGTATTTATTAAACTCATGTTTATATTTATCAAGATATAGATTATATGAAAAATACGAAACCACTACAATAGAAATAAAAGCAAAAAACCTAAAAGCCAAATTTTCAAGTCTTTGCTCTTTTATACTATAAAAACTATCAAGTGCCACAAAAAGCATCAAAATAGAGATCAAAACCCAAATCAAATCTAAGCTAGTAAAAATAGTTTTATGAAATACAAAAATAAATAAAACAGCAATAACTAGTTTAACGGCACTCACTACTGGATTTTTTTCTATAATAGCAGCACTTACCCCAAGATATACAATAATAGAACCTAAAAAATAAAAAGATATATCTTTCATAGCAATAGAGATTATCTCAGCAGGATAATAAACTGATACAATTGATCCAATAGCAATTGTAATAATTAAACTCAAAATAAATATATAAAAAATACCAATAAACAGATGTAAAAATAGTGATTTTGATAAAGATATTGGTAAGTGAGTCATTATCTTGATTCTATTTCTTACTCTCTCTGGTACAAACTGGAAAATAGCTATAGCTAGTCCAATTATAAAATATAGATATGAAAGATATTCATAAGGCTTTTGTTCTAGGGCACTAAATCTATACCACATTATAGATTCAGGCTCCACTGTAGAAAATGAAAAATCTAAGTTGTACCAAAACTTTGCAAGGATTCCAATGGAGATTACAAATAGAGTTAATATAATAAATCTTATCTTTAACCACTCTTTTTTAATAATTGAATTTATCATCTTAATATTTCCCCACAAAACCTAAAAACTTATCTTCAAAATCTGTTTGAAGCTCTTCTAATTCATCTACATGCTCAAAGGTATAAAGTTTTCTATCACCCTTATACTCTTCAATCCTATGAACTTTTGTCTCACATATCTCTTGATCACCTAAGTTATAGCATCTAAAGTTATCTATAAAATTATCCATACTATCTTGATAAACCTCTCCACCCCTTTGAACAATAGCGATATCATCTATCAAACCAACTAAATCACCCATCACATGAGAAGTGATAAGGATAGTTTTATTTGTACCTTTTATATAATCCTTTAGATAATCAATAAAAAGCCTTCTATATCCAGCATCAAGCCCCATAGAATAATCATCCAAAATCAAAAGTTTTGCATTTTGTGCAAAAATGGTACCTAAAACTACTTGGGACTTTTGTCCAAAAGATAAAGTTGAAAGCTTTTGATCATGGCTCAGTTTCATTAGATCAACAAGATCATAAAAAACACTCCTATCCCAGTTTTTATAAAAGGGAGCATAAAAAGCTTCATAATCCTTTATGCTCATATAATCATAGGCGACAAAACCCTCATGTAATAAAGCTATATCTTTTTTTACTTCTGTTGATAGATTATGGGAAGGCTCACCAAAAATAAGACACTCTCCACCCTTTGGTTTTAAATATCCCATTAAGATATTGATCAAAGTTGATTTACCTACACCATTTTTTCCTAGTATTCCATATACGGCACCCTCTTTTATACTAAGATTTAGGTTTTGGTATATTACTTTTTGTCCATAGGAATGGGATAAGTTTTTTATCTCTATTATATTTTTAGGCATCTTTTTTAACTTTAGTACTTGGGCATTCTTTACTACCGCAGTTACAACCACTATTTTTAAATGTTTTTGTGTAGATATAATACAAAGCAAGTATTGTAATAAAAATCAAAAATATAGTTTCCATGCTTTTCTCCTTATTGTGAATCGCATTATGAAATTGATAATGACTATCAGTTATATTGCAATTCTATTCCTTATTCACTTTACTCAAGTTTAAAAACTACCTTGAAAAATATTAAATTTTAAAATTTAAGATAATTTTTATTTTTATTAGTAAAAACTAAATTTTACCAAAATAAAATCACTACAAAATGATATTTAAAGCAACAAAGATAAAACACACAATCTATTTTGATATTAATTATCATTATAAGTATTTACAAAGTTCAATTCTTATACACTACTTTTATAAAAACTTATATGGAGAAGTAGTTTTGATCCCAAGTAAAGTAAAAAAATTTTCGTACATCTATTTCCTTTTATTAATTCTAGGAACTATTTATATTTATATCTCAAAGGAAGATCTAAAAAACAATATAAATGATGAAATATATAAAGATATAAAACAAAAATATAAAATTTATAAAAAAGCATATAAATCTTCAACAAAACTAAAATCCCTATTGATAAAAAATGAAAACTATATTGACTATTCTGAAATGGTAGATGAACTCTCAAAATCAAGCCCATTTTTAATTCATAAAAAAGAGAAAATGGTACATAAATTTGATATCACTTTTAACTTCTTTGATAAAAAAGATGAAAACAAAATAAAAGAGTATATAAAAAAACTATCTTCAGATGAATATTTTATAGAATATGAGAAAACCCAAATTAATCTATTTGGAAAGGTATATGAAGATGGATATATATTGATTACTAAAAACTTTGAAAAAGACAAAGACTTTAATAATACTATTGATCTATTGTCCCTAAAACTATTTTTATTTGCCATAATAAATATGATAGTACTTTTGTACCTCATCAATCTTATAAAACATCAAAAATTTGATGCAAAAAAACTAATGATAGAGTTTGAACTACTTAAAGATGATACAAAAAAAATGGCATTTGAAGATACCCTTACAAAAGCTGCCTCAAGATTAAAATTTGATGAAACCCTAAAAGATCTTATACAAATCGCTTCAAGGTTTGAGCAAAATAGATTTGGTGTGATTATGTTTGATATTGATAATTTTAAAAAACTAAATGATTCCCAAGGTCATGATTTTGGGGATTATGTATTAAAAAATGTATCAAAAAGTGTAAAAGATAATATTCGTGGAAGTGATACCTTTGCAAGATGGGGTGGAGAAGAGTTTGTAGTACTTTCTCCAATGAATGATTTAGAACAAACCCTAGTGCTTGCAGAAAAACTAAGATCAAGTATAGAAAATATACCATTTCCTAAAATAGACAAAGTCACTTGCTCCTTTGGTGTAGTTATATATGAAGATGGTGAAGATTCAGATATGATAATGAAAAGGGTTGATAAACTACTTTATAAAGCTAAAAAAAATGGGAAAAATAGAGTGGAATATAAGTAGTACTATTCAAAACCAAACAAAGAATTGGAAAAAATGAAAAAGATTCTTTGTTTGGTAAGTAAACCCCAGATTATTCAATATCTGGGTTAAAAAAGATTAATCTTCTCGAAATTTAATAACCTTTATAATCAAATTATACTATGAATAAATGACACAAAAATGATTTTATGATAATCATTATCATAAATTTATATTTTTTATCTAAAATCATCCCTTTGATCTAAAAAATCTTAAAAATGAATCCAAAAGCATATAATGAACTGGTATTAAAATCAGCGTTGTAAAAGTTGCAAATAAAATACCAAACCCTAAAGATGCAGCCATAGGTATTAAAAACTGTGCTTGGGTTGATTTCTCCATTATTAAAGGCATAAGACCAATAAATGTGGTTAAAGATGTAAGCATCACGGGTCTAAATCTTGCAACCCCTGCACTTAGTACAGAATCAAGTAAATCACCTGTTTGCGCATACTTTTTATTTATATAATCAACCAATACTAAAGAATCATTTACTAAAACCCCTATTAAAGCTAACATCCCCATAAGACTTAAAACAGTTAAATCTATACCTAAGATAAAATGCCCTATAAAAGCACCCAAGATTCCAAATGGGATCACACTCATTACTATAAAAGGTTGAGTATATGATTTAAAAGGTATTGCTAAAAGTATATAAATACTTCCAAGGGCAAATATCACTGCATAAAATAGTGAACTAAAGGTATCTTCTTGTTCACGATCTTCCCCTTCTAAGGTATATGAAACATCTGGGTATTTAACCATAAGCTGGTCTAAATACTCCACTAACTCTTTTTTTAGTGCAAACATATTTGTATTGTTTTTTTCCACATCAGCTGTTATATTTACAGTTCTAAATCTATTTGTTCTACTAATTGTAGCAGGACCTTTACTTGCAACAAGTTTTGCCACATTACTAAGGGGGATTTTATGCCCTGCATCTGTAATAATTACAAGATCTCTTATATTTGATAGAGATTGTCTTTGCTCCCTTGGAAATCTAAGCATAACCTTTATATCATCCCTACCCCTTTGGATACTTTGAACCTCTACCCCATAAATAGCTGCTCTTACTTGTGAAGCTATTTGGGATTTATTAAGACCTAGAAGTTTACCCTCATTTGTAAGCTCAATCTTAAGCTCCTCTTTTCCATCACTTAAAGAATCACTTATATCAAATACTGTGTCATATTTTCCTAAGAACTCTTTTACATTTAATGATACATCCTCTAAACTTTTTAAAGAGTTTCCTTCTAGTTGTACATCTATAGGATCTCCACCTCTACCGATAGAAAATCTATATTCTAACTTTTGAGCCCCAACAATTGATCCAACCATTTTTCTTAATTCATTGGATAATTGGATTGAGCTTAATTTAATACTTCTAGATTCAGGAGGTGTGATCTCAAAACGAACTTTACCAATATGACTAACACCACCTCTTCCACCTGTTGTGGATAATACATTTACTATGATACTCTCACCTGTCTTTTCATCCCTATATTTCTCTTGGAGTTTTAGAGCTTGTTTAGTGATATATTTTGTATATTGATCTGTGATTTCAAAGGCTGTTCCTGTTGGCATAGTAAGAGTTACCCTAACAGTTTCACTTGGAACCTTTGGGAAAAATGTAAATTTTGCCCATCCCCCTATATATAAACTTATAATTACCACTAAAGAACAAACAAAAATACTAATAGTTGTAAACTTATTATTAAGTGCTAGTTTTAATACAGGTCTATAATATTTTATAACTAAGTTTTCAAAACCATCAGCAAACTTATGTTGAGCGCGTTCTAAGCCATTTGATCTTTTTTTCTCACCACGAAGTTTTATATTTTTTAAGTGGGCTGGTAATATAAACTTTGATTCTATAAGTGAAAAAAGTAATACAGGTATCACAATATATGGCAATTGGGTAAACATACCACTTCTTGCTCCATCTATAAAAGCTAAAGGTATAAAAGCAGCCATGGTGGTAAGAATACCAAAGGTTACAGGTCTAGCAATCTCTATGGTTCCTTGTATAGCTGCTTGTTCTCCTGATTCTGCTTTTCTTAAATGGGAGTATATATTCTCCCCGGTGACTATGGCATCATCTACAACTATCCCCAATACTAAAATAAAAGCAAATAAACTTAAGATATTTAAAGTCACCCCAAATACAGGCATTAGGATAAAAGCTCCTGCAAAAGATACAGGAATCCCTAAAAACACCCAAAAAGCAACCGCTGGTCTTAAAAACAAAGTAAGTAATATCATGATCAAAATACTACCTTGAACAGCAGATGTTAAAAGGGTATTTAATCTATTTTTTACAATCTGTGAATCATCATCCCAATAGGACAAATCATAACCTTCTGGCAATAAAAGCTTTTGCTCCTCTATAAAGTTTTTAACCTTATCAGCAACCTCTATGGCACTCTCATTTCCAGTCCTTTTTACATCTATAAATACAGAATTTTTACCATTAAATCTAGATCGTACTGGTGTTTCTTCAAAACCATCATTTATATTTGCAAAATCTTTCAATCTTAAAATTGATCCATCAGAATTTCTTCTTATGATTATCTGCTCAAACTCATCTTTGGTATAAGCTTGCCCCTTAAGACGAAGTAATATCTCCCCACTTATAGTTTTTAGATTTCCTGCAGATAAATCTAAACTAGATTTTTTTATAGCTTGAGATATCTCATCTAAACTCATACCATATTCAAGTAAAATATCTTGGGAAACCTCTATAGATATCTCATAATCTCGCACTCCTGATAATTCTGCTTGGGAGATTCCATTGATAGCTACAAGTTTATCCTTTAGGTTCGAAGCATAAGCTTTTATCTCTTTTTCTGGATAATCACTTGATAGGGTTAAAGCGATCACATCCCAGTTTCTTGCTGTTTGTTCTACTATTGGTTTATCAGCTTGATCTGGTAGATTATTTATGGCATCTACTCTTGATTTTACATCGGCAAGAAGTTTCTGGGTATCATAAGATTTATCCACTTCAATTCTAACACTTGAGCTTGATTCAGATGAACTTGATCTTAGGTTTTCAATCCCTTCTAGATCAGCAACAGCCTCTTCTATTTTTATAGTTACACCCTTTTCTGTATCTTCAGGACTTGAACCATTTAAACTTACAGATACCCTTATCTCATCCTTTTCAAAAGCTGGGAAAACCTCTAAGGGGATAAGTTTAGTTACGCTAAATAATCCAAGGGCAACAATCATCACCATTAGAAGATTTGCAGCTACATCATTTCTAGCAAACCAAGCAATCATCTATTTATAACCTTTACTTTAGTTCCAGAACTCACATCTCCTAAAATTGTGAGTACTAAGTTTTCACCCTCTTTTAGCCCCTGTTTTATTAAAGCATTATTTTCATCTTGCCAAGTGATCTGAATATTTCTTCTTTCAATCACTCCATTTTTTTCAACAAAAACATATGAGCCTTGATAAATTGAGGAATTTGGCACTATCAATACATCTTGAAGATTTTTAGTGCTAATCTTAGCTTTTAAATACTCCCCAAAGTTTAGATTTGTATCTATATTTTTAAGCTCAGCTATTAAATATAGTTGTTTTGTATTTGTATCAATACTACTTTTACTTCTTAGAATTTGCCCTTCATAGCTTTTATTTGTCACGTTTGAGAAAAACTTAACCATTGGTTTTGATTTTAAATCTATATATTTTAGATAGTTATTATTTACAGGTAGTTTTATCTCCATAATCTCACTAGAGCTTATATCTGCTATTTTTGTATTAGATGAGATTAGCTCATCTAGATATACGCTTTTTTCATCTACCCTTGCGTCATATGGTGCAACTATCTCAGTTCTTTTTAGATTGAGCTGGGCTTTTTGTAAATCAGCCTTTGCTATCAATACATTTGCTTTAGCTGATTCAAGTTGTGGTTTTCTAAGTACTAAATCATTTGCCTTTTGATTTTTATTAAAACTCTCCCAATCCTCTTTTGCTTGGATAGATTTGGCTTGTTCTTCTATTAGAGCTTGCTCTGCTAGGGTAAGTTTTGCCTTTGCAGATTGTAGATCGATCTTATAATCAGCCTCTTCAATCTTTAATAAAACCTCACCTTTTTTAATATAAGCACCCTCTTTAAAGTTTTCACTTACATATACTATCTTTCCACCAACTTGTGTACTTAAAGCACTTTTTTTAGAAGCTTGAATCACCCCATAAGAATCTATAAACATCTCATAATTTTGTTTTTGAATAAGTCTAGTTTCCACTTTTATTCCAGCTTTTTCTTTTTTAAATCCTCTTTTGGTTTTAGGGGGATTGTTCATAATTGTATTTACTATTAAAACCGTAATTATTATGATCGTAATTGGTAATAAAATTTTGATCTTTTTCTTCATCTATTTTCTTCCTTCTTTTCTAAAAAATCTCCACCTAAAGCTTTGTGAAGGCTAATCTTATTTTTAATAATTTTTATTTTTGTTTGTACTAGGTTTGCTTTTGAGTTAAAAAAACTATCTTGGGAACTTATCACATTTATATATTCACTTAAACCTTTTAAGTATTGGGACATGGCAAGCTCTAGAGATATTTTTGTATTTTTATTATTATTTAGATTTAAAATATATTCATTTTTTAAACTATCTTCATTTACGACTAAACTCTCAATTTCCACAAAAGCAGTATAGATATCATTTAAGTAGCTAAGTTCTGCTTTTTTTAGCTCATAAAATGCCACATCTTCTTTTGCTTTTAATAATCCTGCATTAAAAATTGGCGCAGTAATTCCACCTATAAGAGACCAAGAAGTGGGACTTGATGAACTAAGATTCTCACTTATATTAGCACTTAAATTTAAACTAGGAAATCTATTTTTATGGGCAATAGCCAAAGAATAGTCTTTTGCTAGTAGAGAATTCCATGATGTATTTAGGGATGCTTTTCTAAAAATAAGTTCACTTGGAACCCCTATATTTATTTTTGATGTAAGTAAAGGTATTTTTGTATTTACACTTAGTAGTGCTTTAGGATATTCCCCTAAGAGATGCTCCAGTTTATATATAGCTAGTTTTTTATTTGCTCTACTTTGATTTAGTTTTAACTCTTGGGAGTTCATGGAGTTTTTTGCATTATATACATCTAAAGCAGTACTAAGACCTTGTTTATATCTTTTATTGATAATCTCTAAAGAGTTTTTTGCATTTTGTAGATTTAATTTATAAATCTCTATAAGTTTATTCGCTTCAACTATATCATAATAGTTGTTTACCACATCACTTACTAACTTTTGTTTTGCCTCTTCATATGAAGCTTTTATACCAAAAAGATTTTTATTTGCTCTTTTTTGCTCATCTGATAATTTTCCCCAAAGATCAAGCTCATATTTTAGTCCTACACTTAAACTTGAAGAGTTTGAAATTTCTGAGCTTTCAAAATCACCACTTCTTGTTTCATTTATACTTAGATCAGCTGAGGGTAAAAATAAACTATTTGTAGAGTTTAATTCACTTTGTTTTATTTTTATATCCAAAGCAGCCTGTTTTAATTCTAAATTATTATTTAATGCTTTATCTACATACTTTAACAATTTATCATCATTAAACTCCATTAGCCAATTTTCATTTATAGAAAGATTTTCATCAATAGAATTATACTTATTTGGTAAATCTGGATTTTTTACTTTTTCTAAATCTATCTTGGAATAAGAACAAGCTGAAAATAGCAATGTACCCACAAGTAAGAGGGTGATATTTAAATATTTCAAAATCATTTCTCCATTATTTTTTGAGATTATATCGGGATAAAATAACTAAAAAATGACTTTATTAATAACCCTTAGGATAAGGAATAAACACTAAAATATCATTTTTTGATTTTAATAATTGTAATCTATATATAATTTTAAAATATTATTTTTAATAAACTATTAACTTAATATTAACGAAAGATTAATAAGTAAAAATACTTAGACTGAGAGAGCTTTGTGATTTGTGATATTTGGAGGAGATTCCTCCAAATATATTATTTTATATTTATTGTAGCTGATGCTTTATCTATAATATCTACACCATCTTTTTTAGTTTTATTTACCATATCAAAACTCCACTGTCCAAAGTTTGTAAGTACAAATTTTGCTTTCCCTTTTCTAATATTTGAAAAAAGAGCATTATCATTTTTGCTTAAGGAATTTTTAGCAGTGATATAACCACTTTGTAAAGGTTTTCCATTATATAAAACCTCTAATTCAATCTTATCTCCTACATAAAGTTTTGAGATATCACTTGTTGGGATTATCTCTAGTTTATGACCTACTGGTTCTGGTTGGCTCCATTTTTTATTTACAAAGTATGTTTTTGCAAATGTTGTTACTTTCATAGTAGATACTACTTCTTTTAAATCTCTAATCTTCTCTTTTGCTTTAGTTGAGAATTTTTGCTTCCCTTTAGAGTCAAGATATTTTGTAAACATTCCAGTTTTTGTAGCAAAACCAACACTATAAGTTCCTGCTTTAGATTTTTTTCCTAAAGTGATACTTTGCATAGCTAGATTACTTTGTGCAATATTAAAACTATCACTTTCATAAATAGGATCAAGACCTCTTTGTGGTTTTTTAAGTGCAATAGTTTTAGCATCTGGTGTAAAAAGATCAAAAGATTCAAGTTGTATTCTATCACCTACTGCCTCTTCTATACCTACACCATGTCCACTCCCTAAACCAACAGTTACAATAGAACTACCATGGGACTTTGCCTCAAAAGAGTTAAGCCATAATCCATGGGCAAATAAACTTGTAGTTGTAATTGCCCCCACTAATAATAATTTTGAAAACTTCATTTTCTTCTCCTTTTATAAAAGTATTAATATCAAACTAAGTACCAATAAGATTATTGATATCTTGAAAATAAATTTTGGTTTATATGTATAGATCAAAGCTATAAAA
Source organism: uncultured Arcobacteraceae bacterium (assembly GCA_964342525.1). Taxonomy (GTDB): domain Bacteria; phylum Campylobacterota; class Campylobacteria; order Campylobacterales; family Arcobacteraceae. Next base: position 27,402 of record CAYFGQ010000020.1, on the reverse strand, counting down.
ATAGTTATAAGAGCTAAAAAACCAAACCAATATGTCAAACCTAAAGATAAGCCAATAGTTTTAATAAATAAAACCAATGAACCTATCAAAGATATACTCCCTAAAAACCATAAAGTATTTTTCAAAAAACTATGTGGCTCTTTAGATAAAACCTCTTTTGAATGTTTTTTCAAAATTAAAGAAAATAAAAACAATCCTAGATAAATCAGATATAAAGCAATTGATATCATTTTATTTCCCCTTTTTTAGATTTTTTATTTGCAATATATGCACATAATAATAGTGCCGAAGCAATAGATACAAAGAAGATATCAAAATAGATAAGAATCATATCCCTATTGTAAATTTGTGAGAAACTTTCAAAGGTGGTTATGGCATTTAGTATAGGTAAAAGCATAAATAGTATTGCTGCAAAAACTAATTGCTCTATCCAAGCTTTAGCACTATTTCTAATAAATGCGTAAATATAAGCTAAAGCCCAAGCAATAAAGAAAGCATTTATCTCAAAGCTCTTACGTAAGACTTCATCCATAGGTATTAATCTATTTGCTATAAAATAAACAGCAATTGCGATAAAGATACCAACAATAGTACCGATGTTTAGTTTTTCAACTATAAAAAAGCCTATAGATTTTTTCTGCTCATTTTTATATTCTCTTTTTTTAGTCCATAAAATAAGCCCAGTACCAATAAGTATAATCCCCATAATTCCACAAATAAAGAAGATAAACCTTAGTGTAGAATCAGCAAATAAAGCCATATGTAAAGACATAAAAGCAGTTGAAGTATTAATCACTAAATTACCATTTAATGGTGGTACTTCTTTTTTAATAAGTCTTGCATTTTTTGCATCATATAGGGCATACTCTTTATTCCATTTAAAACTAAAGATTGTAGTTTCCTCTTTTGGATAAACTTCCATTTGAAGAGTTTTTTTAGCTTCATCTTTTTTTATTTTAAAATTACCCACATTATTTGGCCAAATACCATTTGCCTTTTTTAATACAGCTAGGATTTGCTCTTTTGTAAGATCTAAACTCTCTTCTTGAGTTTTCTTTTTTATGATAGCTATTTGTTTATTTGCATTTGAGTTTAGTATCCTATGGGCATTTTTAGAATTGTCATATTTATTTATATATCTATTTGTATTATTGTTTATAATTCTCTCAATGTTTGTATTTTTTGCTTTTTCATCTACTACCTCTACTTTGTTTTGAATTATAGTTGATGGTTTTTCGGCACTTGTAGCTTTCATAAAAGCTTGTTTATATGCAATCCTATCATCGCCATAATATGCTTTAATCGCCCAAGGCATCATAGTGCTATTAAAAAATAAAAGCCCAGAATATGTGATCATTATAAAAAATGGTAAAGCAGCTACTGCAGGTAAGATATGTGCATCCATCCAACCCCTTGGTCCAGCTTTAGGTCTAAAAGTAAATATATCTTTAAATATTCTTCTATGAATTATCACACCAGTGATAATAGCTACAAACATAAACATAGTAGCAATACCAACTATCCATCTAGCTAATCCTCTAGGCATATTATATAATTCAAAATGGAATCTATATAAAAAGTTACCTCCAGCTGTAGCTCTTGGTTTTATTTGCTCACCTGTAGTAGCATCAAAATATTTAGGAGGAGTTCTCATCCTTCTTTTTTTCTTGTTTGATTTTTCTTTTTTTTGAAGATTCTCTTTTTGATTTTTTTCTAGGGATTTTTCTTTATTTTTTGCTCCCTCACCATGATCATGACTATGATCGTGAGAATGTCCATGGGAATCTCCACTTTGAGCTTTTTTTGAAGAACTGTTTTCATTTCTTGCCATCACCCTTATGGCATTGCTTCTAGTATCTGGTAAATAAATAGATACAGTATCTGATTTATTAGAAAACTCTATTGCTTTATCCATTGCAACATCTAGAGTTTTTTTACTTTGTATTGATTTATGAAGTTCAGGTTGCATCCATAAAGTTATCTCTTTTTTATAATATGAACTTGTACCCGTAACAAATATGGCAAATAAAAGCCATCCAACTATTAGTCCACTATAAGTATGAACCCATCTCATTGATTGTCTAAATCCTTTTTCCATACTAACCCTTAACTGCCATTAAACAGGTATTTATCAAAAATAAATTTATACTGATTAGGGAACATTGAAGAAATAGACTTTTTAGTTTTACACTTGAAAAAGCATATAAAATAAATAAAAGCCAAATTATAAATGAAAGCATAGAGGCTAATTCTACAGAATCAAATTTATTTTCAAAAGGTAAAACAAACGCTAATGTAACTGAAGCTAAGGCACTAAAAATATAGCCACCAAAACTTGCTATTAAAAATCTTATAAGTGTCATTTTTTTTCCAATATTTTGAAGTTTGTTGATTTTTTAAATAAACAATGCCCAAGTACAAAATTCGTAAAAGACTTGGGCATGGCGGGATTGATTATATATTTAAGATATGGTTTTAGAATCTATATGTTGCTGTAAATTTATAGTTTCTAGCAAGTTCGTAAGTTCCCCAAGTTTGACCTTCACCTGAACCAAATGAAGTGTGTCTAATATATTTTTTATTGAAGATATTATCAATTCCAAAGAAGATTGATAAATCTTTTACACCTGCTGGTTTATATGTAAGATTTGCGTAGTGAACATTGTATGAATTTCTTTTTACAGTTGAAGTAGTTTTACTTCTACTACTATAAGATTTGTATTCATTTGATGGAACATACTCTAAGTTATATCCCACTTTTAACTCATCTGAGATTTTATATTTTGTAGCTGCTTTAAATACATGGATTTTAGCTGTAACTGGATTATCTACATTTCCATCTGCATCTGTTTGTTCACCATCAGTATAAGTATGACTTGCTGTGATACCTAATTTATCTTTATTGTAAGAGAACATTGTCTCAAATCCATTTATTTCCATCTTACCTTGTGATGTTAGATTGTTGTTTTTAGTTGGGTGTGCATAGTCATTTACATTGTATTTATATGTTGTAAATCCTACGATTGCCTCATCAGCATCTAAAGAAGAAGAGAAATCATAATCAAATCCAACTTCAATATTTTTACCTTTTTGAGGTTTTGTATCTGCACTTTGTTCCACATCAGTCCACTCAAGCATTAAAGTTTCACCAAGTGCTGGACCTTTAAAGATCTTACCATAACCTGCTCTAAGTGTTAGGTTATCTGTTGCTAAATATTTAGCTTTTGCTTTTGGAGACACTTGAGAAAATGATCCACTATAAATACCACCTAACTCATGTTTATCATATCTAGCACCAAGAGTTAAAAGAAGTTTATCAATAGCAAACTCATCTTGAATATAAAGACCTTTAGCATCAATCTCTCCACCATCTCTTGCAGAACTTGCGCTTGTACCATCACTTACAGTTTTAAGTCCAGATGCTTCAATCTTTTGATCTTCTTTATTAAAATCTGTTCCATAAGTAAGCTTATGATCTGAAATAATTGAAGTATTTCTTATATCATATCCCCTTGAAGTATTTACATATTTTCTCTCAGGATAATTTGTAGTTTTTCCAGTACGTGAACTTGTTTGAGATTGAGCTGCTCTTGTCATAGTTTGATCATTATCATAAACACTTGCTTCAAGGTCTATAAGTTCACTACTTGGATTATATTCATATTTTACAGATATAGTGTCTCTTTCAATAGAACTATATGGTTGAGTATTTGTCTCTTTTCCTGTTTTTTCTCCAGAGATATTTCTATTTCCACCATCTTCATAAGTATTGTAAGATGCTTTGATTGTACTATCATCACTAGGTTTGAAAACTACTTTTCCAAGAATACTTTCTAACTCACTCACTTTATCTGCTTCTTTTGTACCATCACTAATATCTAATGTTCCATCATCAGTTTTTGAATACATACCTACAAGCTCAACCTTGTCATTTACTTTACCAAATAAAGCAGCACTTGCTTTTTTTCTTTCTCTAGCTGTTTCATATCCTGCAGATACTTGTCCACCAAAATCTTCACCATCTCTTAAATAATCGCTTGGATCTTTTGTTTCATATTCAAATGTACCAACAACAACACCAGGACCACTTAAAGCAGAGTTTGGACCTAGTTCTACTTCTGAAACTTTTAATAAAGAGGCATCAATTGTTTGATCTCCAGCATGGTGGAAAAGTTGTCCCCCTACTTTTGCTCCATCGATTGTTACATTTGCAAACTTATCTTCTAAACCTCTTACATAAACTTTTTGTCCATATCTAGTATTTCCTCCAACCTCTACACTTGGAAGTTTTCTTAAAATATCTTGTACACTACTAGCTTGCTCCTCCTCTAAATCAGCTGACGAAATTGATTTTACTTGTGCATCAAATGCAGTATTTACTACTGTCACCTCATTTAGTTTAGTAACACTATCCTCAGCATTTAATGATAATGCTAAAGCAGTAGCAACAGATAGGCTAACTAGCCCTTTTTTATTCTTGAAATTCACTTTTTCTCCTTGAACTTTTTTGATAGTGGTTATTATAATCACCAAAAATGATGGAAAAATGTCATTTTTACTACTCAAAAAAGATTTTTTGAAATTTTTTAACATATCTAAATAATATTATTCAAGTTATTTTAACATAATATTGAGTATGATTCTCAAAATTAAGAAAGGAAGTTTTACATGTCTAGAAATTTAATAAAAGATAAAAATTTTGAGATATTAGTTGTGGAAGATGAACCCATTTTAGCTATGGCTATGGAAGTAAAACTAAAAAAACTAGGTTTTGGAGTAAGTGGTATAGCCACATCTCCTGATAGTGCAATAGTTCATGTGGAAAACCACTACCCAGATATGGCAATAGTAGATATCAATCTAAACAATGCATCAAAAAATGGAATTGATGTGGCAAATTATATATGGAAAAATTTCAATATACCAATTATTTTTCTAACTTCTTATTATAACAATAAGATTATGGATGAAGCGATGGAAGCTGAACCATATGCCTACCTTGTAAAGCCGTGTAGAAATGAAGAGCTAAAAGCAGCTATTAATACATCCATGCATAAACATCAATTTTTCTTTAAAAATAAACAAAATCTCAAACCTTTAAAATCTGCATATATCTATATGACAGAAAATATAAAATATGACAAAAGCACATCTGAACTTTTTGTAGATGAAAAAAACTTTAAACTTACAAAAAATGAAAAAAAGCTTTTTGATATTCTTACAAAAGAAGAAGGTAAAGTTATAAACTTTGATACTATATTTAACTATATATGGAGAGAAGATGTATATGATCTATCAAAACTAAGATCACTAATATATAGACTAAAAAATAAACTAGGAATAAATCCCATAGAAAATCTATATGAAGAAGGATATAGGATAAAGATCTATGATAAAGCTGCTTAAAACTTCAAACTTAAGTGGTTTTTCCTTTTCCACAAAGGTTATATTTTTATTTCTTTTTCTTGTTTTATTTGCATCAATTATAAAAACTCTAATTGTTATCCCACAAGTGGAACAAAAAAAATATGAACAAGAATTAGCAAATATCAATAAACTATTAAATATGTCAAAAGAGGAGATAGCAGTACTTGGAAAAGCTATCTCTATGCAAACAGATTTAGAGAGAGAATTAAGTAAAAAAAGAATAGAAAATGAGTTAAAAAAAATTGATCTAGAAACTCAAAATAAAGAAGAACTTCTAAATTCACTTGAATTAAATGAAACCCTTAATATCTGTAAATATAAGATCACAAATAAAGTACCAAAACTCACCAATCTATGGGAGGTGGTAGAAGTAGAAGACTTAGATAAGGGATATAGAAAAAGAAAAATATATAGATATTCCCATAACTTCAAAAAATATAATCTTTATTTTACAGTAAATTGTAAACTAAGTAATCTAAACCCAAATCATATGCCCTTTGAATTAGATATAAAAAAACATTTTAATGCAAACTTATTATCTGATCCATATCTCACGAGCTCAAAAACTGCCATAATCTGGCTAAATAATGATGTTTTAGAAGGGAAAAATGATCCTCTTTATGTAGAAGAAGGAAAAAAACGTAAAGAAAAATATGGTGTAAGTATGCTCTCAACAGTAAGAAATATACCAACAGGAGATCTTACAAGAAAAGAGATATTAGATAATAGAGATAAAGATCCAATTGAACATATTATGGATGGTAAAAAGGTAATAACTTGGATATATGGTCTAGGCTCATACGATACTAGTACCTCCTTATTTATTCATTCTGTAGACAAACAAGATATTCTAAATAAAACAAAAAGCCAATATTTAAGTTTATTTACGGAAACTCTTTTAGCCTTGGGTCTAAGTTTTATCATGATTTTTATAGTGATTAGAAAAAGATTAAAAAAGATTGATAAACTCACCAAAACAGCAATACTTGTAAATAAAGGTGAAAAGAATATTAGAAGTGAGGTTAAAGGAGATGATGATATTGGTGTATTAGGGGAGTCCTTTGATAAGATGTTAGACTTCTTTGAAAATAATATTAAAACCCTTGATATAAAAGTACAAGAGAAAACAAAAGAGATCTCTAGATCTTTAGAAGAAAAAGAGATCCTTTTAAAAGAGATTCACCATAGAGTAAAAAACAACCTTGCATTAACAATAGGTCTTATTGAACTTCAAGAAGAAGATATATCTGATGAAAAAACAAAAAAAGTGCTAAGGGATATTTCTGAGCGAATATATACGATGGAGTTATTACACAGAAAACTTTATGAATCAGATGATCTAAATAAAATAGTATTAAAAAACTATGTAAGTGACTTAATTGCTTCTATTAACGATTCTTACAATACAAAAAAAGATGTAAGCATATCAATTGAAGTTGATAAATTAGAGCTTAATATAGAAGCAGTAATGCCTTTAGGAATTATCATAAATGAATTTGTAACAAATGCCTTTAAATACGCTTTTTTAAAAGATAAAAACCATCACCTAAAGATAAATATATCAAATCCAAAAAATGATGAAATAGAAATAAGCGTAAAAGATAGTGGAGAAGGACTAAAAGAAGATTTTTCTGCTATTTCAAATAAAACCCTAGGATTAAAACTGATCAATATGATCGTAACCTACCAATTAAGTGGTAGTATCTCTTATAAATATGAAGATGGAGCACTATTTACAATAAAAGGTAAAATCCCTAATTTTTAGGATTTTTAATAAACATGCTTGTCATGTTTATTAAACTATTAAGTGGCTATTTACTAGTTTTTGATTACGATTCTCAAAATTAATATTTTGAGGTGTAAATTGCTTTTTTCAAAACTTTATGAAGATCTATCCACCCCAGAGCTAAATGGCAAAAAGATAGGACTTTTTAGAACCCTATGTGCCATCTTTGGTGGTTTATTTCTAGCTTATTTTTCCATGACTTTTTTAACCATGATTTTACCAATACCCGCAGCTGAATCTATTATAGTTCCATTGATGTTTAATACAATGGCATGGGCAATAGCAGCACTTTGGATATCCATATCCCCAACTAGATTAAGTGCTCTTAAAAGATCACTTATACCTACAATAATATTTATAGCTTGTATAGCATATATGTATTAGGAGACAAAATGCAAAAAGATCAATCAAATAAATTTTTAAAACAAAGACTTCAAAGGGTTCATGTAAGTGTAGGAATCACCTTTTCACTTTTTATGTATATAGCTGTATTTTTTGGTATCTTTGCCATCTTACTTCCATATATTCAAGTTTGGGAAAAGCCATCCCGTCATATACAACAAATGGATATCACAAAAATAGATTATGACTATATGGTAGAACCTGTGATCTCTGATCCTGATTTTCCTACAAACAATATAGAGATAATCCTACCAGGATACCAACACGATCCAGTATTAAAAGTAACTCACCAATTTGTAGAGCCAATTATCTTTGATCCTTTGACAAAACAAAGACTTAAAGATGAAGGGGATCAATCCCAACTTGCAGCGTTTTTAAATGGTATGCACTATGGACACCCCTTAAAAACTTTAGGATATACCATCTTTGGATTTGTGGCTGTGGGTGGTATGTTTTTAATCATTGGTGGGGTGATTTTAATCTTTAAAATAAAGTATAAAAATACAGGAAAAAATTCTGCCAGTAGATTTTCCAAATGGCATAGAAAAATCTTCACATGGATATTTCCACCATTTATAATCATAACCCTAACAGGAGCTTTGATGTGTATAGGATATAGTGGATCAGCACCCATGACATATCTAGCATCACAAGGAAAAACCCATAATATAATGGCACTTACCTACCCTATTTTATTTCCAGATGCAGAAGTAATAAAAAAACAAAACAGCCAAACACCTATGATGCCAATAAGTGAACTTATAAAAAAAGCAAAAGAGATAAATCCCGATGTGGATTTTGAAAAACTTACCCTTATAAACTGGAAAGATACAAGTGCTAGAGTAAAACTAGAAGGATATAATCCCTATATGCCTTTTTTAAACGGTATCTCAAATAAACCAAATATCACTCTTAGTGCAGTAGATGGATCAGTGATACAAGATATAAGGGTGATGGATAAACACTGGTCGGGTCTATTTTTTGATAGTGTTTATTTCCTTCATCTTTTATTTGGAGTAGATACCTTTACAAGACTTGTAATTTTATCTATTATGACAATATCAACCTTTGCCATAGGATTTGGTGTACTTCTTTGGCTTGAGAAAAAAGCTAAAAAATTTCCACCAAACATCCCATACTACCACTGGATGGGAAAACTATCTTTAGCTGTGATGATTGGAGTATTACCAGCTACAGCTCTTTTATTTTTCACTCAATGGATTCTTCCTTTTGATCTAAAAGATAGATTTGTTTGGCAAGAGGGATTGTTTTTTGTATCTTGGTTAGCAACTTTTACATGGGCAACATATAGAATAAACTCCTACCAAGCAGCAAAAGAGTTTTTACTCCTAGCAGGAGTACTATTTATCCTAAGCCCTCTTATGCACTTTTTAAATAGTGAATTTACTCCTATGCTTTTATGGGATAAAGGATTGTTTGCCATATTAGGTGTAGATATTGGTTTATTGATTTTTGGAACCATACTAATATTTGCAGGAAAAAAACTACCAAAAGACACTGAAAAAATTCAAGCATTTTGGACAAAAAGATTATAAAAAGGAATAACATGATAAAAAAACTACTTACTTTAATATTTATACTTACACTAAACCTTCAAGCACATACTCTACTTATGAATATAATAGACAATGAAGACAATACCATCACAATTGTTGGAGTATTTAACACAGGACAAGGAGCAGCTGGAGCACAAGTAAGAATAGAAGCCCTAAACACTGCCCAAATACTTTATAAAAAAAGATTACCACAGGAGAGTGAACTTACAATAGATATACCTAATGAGCCATACCAAATAGTACTAGATGGAGGACCAGGACATCAAATAGTAAAAGAGGGAATAGCTCCACAAGAGGGTTTTAAAACAGAACTAAAAAAAGATAAAAAAGAGAATAAAGAACTATCCCAAGAAAGATCATTTACAAAAGCTTGGAGCTTACCATATATCATACTTATATCTATCACCCTACTACTGATCATATTAACAATATACTTTAGTAAAAGAAACACAGATAAAATCCTAAAAGCCATAAAAGAATCATCCAATGGATAAAGATGAGAAGATCAAAAATGCAGCTAAATATTGGTATGAATGTGAGAAGGAAGGATTCCCTAAATCTCAGGAAGAGGTTTTTAGGGAGTGGTTAAAAAAAGATGTGTCTCATAAAGAGGAGTATGAGAGACTTAAATTTGGTTTTATTAAAACAGATGAAAAATATCAAATAGAGATAAAGGATAAAATTAAAAAGCCTATCCTTTATCTTTTTATTTTCATATTTCTTCTCATCTTTTTTAAATTAATAATTTAGCAAATATCATATTCTTTTAAACTCACTTACTTGATGATCAAAATCAAATATTTCCACTCCAAATTTTCTTATATTTTCACTCCAAGTTTCAATATTTTCTTTACTTTTACTATGAATTCCAAAAGCAGTTCTTTCTAGTAAATCAAATTCATTTCTAAGTGTTGTAGGCATGATCGCAGGATCATCAGTATTTACACATACTTTCATACGAGAAGTTCTTATTCCATATTTATTAAATTTTTTACCATCTTTTAGGTGTTTACATTCAATTGGATTCCATCTAAATATAGGATGTTTATCATATGAATGTATATGAGCAATATATACATTTGAAGAAGGATTTGTTTCTATGATGATTCCTTTATTACAAAACTTTTGAATAAGCCTATCTTGTATAGCTTCTATAAGTTCTAAGTCTTCATCTGTTATAAAATATTTATATAAGTTTTTATTTATATTTTCATACTCTATTTTTATTATCTCCTCACCTTTTTTTCTCACTTTTGAACAAGTATGGTATTTATGATAGATTTCTTTCGCTTTTTTAAATTCTTCTTTACACAATTTATCACTATCAAAATCAGCAATTTTCAAATACTCATCTACTTTATTTAGAGTTTCATTATCAGAAAACATTACATCAGGACAAAATTCTCTTAGCTTCCAAGCTTTATACATATCTTCTATCTCACAGCTAAGATTATTTTCTTTAGATGAATATATTTTTTCAAATAACTCTTTTATGACTCTTGCATATTTTTCTCTTAATTTATCAGCCTTTTTATAATATGGTAAAACTTCAATACTTTGATGATACAGCCATATAAGATTATCAAGGTGTTCTTGTTTACTTACAAATATATCTCCATTTAACTCACACCACAATTTAGGATTTAGTCCAATAGCTAAAGCATGTCCCAACCTATCTTTATCTTTCATACCGTAAAACTTTACCGTTTCATGTACTTTTCTCATACCAGTAACTATATAATTAAAATCTTCTCCTGCATGAACAGAAAGCCTAAGTTTATAATTTTCTGCAAAATCATGTCCATCTTTTTGATATTTTATATAATTAGATCTAAAGCTATCAAGCTTTTTTATATCACGTCTTAAATACTTAATAATTGGTGCAAAAACCTCAGGAGGAGTTCTATTCTCATCTCCTGCTACATCTATAGTAGTAATTAGTTTTGTTAAATCAATGTAATTGTTTTCTAATTCTTTTTTATGCTCTAATACTCGTGTTTTATTAGGATAAAATTTTCTATAAAAATCAAATTTATTCACAATATGGGATTGTTGATATAAAAAGTTATTTATATCTTTAGCTTCTTTTTTAAGTTCACTTCTCAACTTGCTAAATCTTGGTAAACAATACGTTTTACTTTCTTGTTTAGTTCCATCTTCTTTTCTTATAAAATGAATACAAAAGTGATAATTTCTTTTTGATTCATTTGTATTTAAAAAGTATTTTTCATGAGTTTTATTTATAGATGTAAATTCTTTTTTTATTATCTCTTTATCAAATGCTAACTTATAAACAATAAACTCTTTATTTTTTCTCAAAATAGCTGAAGGTGATATTTTTGCTTCAACCTTTGAAGTACCATTTGATATTATATTTGAAGTAATATTATTATGTCTATTTTTTTCTAAGTATCTTAAATTTGATCTAAAAAATTCTGAAAAGTGACTAAGTCCAATATTTTGAGACATCACCATATATGAACGTAAAATATTCATAATATGTAAAAATATTTTTATTACTTTTCTAATATCCTTATTCTCACAAGTATCATGGGTACTGAAAAGCAAGATATTGTATAAAAACCATTGCTTTGTAGAATATCCTTCTTTTTTATATAAAATTACCTCTTTTAGAAATTCATTAGATATATTCATACCATTTTCAGCTAGTTTTTCAATCACAGCAAATGATGCAAAATTAATATCCAACATAGATAATTTTCCATATTTCAGTAAACTATTCAAATCATTTTTAATATTTATTTTTTGCTTATTTTTTAAAACAAAATCATTTATCACACTTACACAATACTTTGATATATCTATTAAATTTCCAAAAGAAAGATCACCATTATTTATATAAGAAAATTCATTTATTCTTGGTAATTCATTTATATATTTTATATTATAAAACTTATCTTGTGTAGGAAGAGACAGTAATGCCATTATATTTAATGATACATCATTTGACCCACCAAGATGTAAATGGTTTTCAGCATACTCTTTAAAATCTCTATTTACATTAAGTGATAAAGGTGTTATATATTTAATAAATTCTTTTATATTTGAAAAAGAATAATAATTTTGACTATAAAGTTTTGCAAGTCTATATCCTATAATATTAAAAGGATGAACTTTATTTATTACAGAACTATATTTATCTAAGATCTCACTTTTAGCATAAATGTGATTTCCATCTATTTTTAAATAATTATTAAATAGTTCATCTAAAAAATCAAAGTGATAGTCCAAAGTAAAACTTTTTTTATTAGCATGAGCTAAAGTATGATTTATACTATTTTCAATAGATCCTTTTCGAAAGCTATTAGGGTAAAAATCTTTCACACCCTCTTCATAGGCATTACTTCTTTGAATTTCTTTAGAAGAATCTAAAGCAAGTAACTTATAAAGTATTTTATCACTTCGTAATAAAACTATATTTGATATATCTTTCAAATTATTTTTAAGCATTTAATAATTCAACCAATGTATCTACTGTTTCTTGATATTTATCTTTATTAAAACCTTTAGCTTTACTTCTCCAATTTATAAATTTTTCTTTGAATTCTTTATCCTGACTAATTTCATATTTAAGTTCTTTATCTAAACCATCATTTTTTAAGTCATCAATGATGTCCAACATTACATTTGTTTTTGTAATATGATTTGCATTTCGAGGATTAAAGTTATATTTTTCTTTTAATATTTCTATAATATTTATCTTCTCTAATACTTTATTAAATATAGAATTTTTATTTTCATCATTTTTAGAAAAAATAAATTTATCAAAATACTGATACAAATACTGTGTTAAACTACCATCGTCTATATTATTTATATTATTTATAAATGCTCTTGAATGGGTTTTTATATTATCAACATTACCATCAATTGCAATATTTTCAATACTAATATTTTTACTTGATTCAAAACTTGCTACAGAATTAAGGAAAATATAACTAATTCTTTTAACCATATCAAAAATTGGATAATTTAAAATAATACTATTAACTTCCTTATCAATTAAATCTAAATCTTTTGAATATGATCCAGCTTTTAATATATTAATATTATTTGTATATTTATTCAACATCTCATATAAAAAAATAGATGTAAGTTTTGTTTTATCAAAATTTTGAAAAGATTCAACTAAAGAAGTATAATTATCATCATGTAACTTTAGTGTTGTTTCTACTTCATCATTTTTTATTTTATCTAAATATCTATTTTTCTTAATACCAGATAAAAATGGTGTATTTAAATTTAAATCATTTATTTTTTCTATTTTTTCCTTATTATTTAGAGTTTGATCTATTATACATATTATAGTTTCTATAAATTTACCAGATATAATTAAAAACTTTGTCGTATTATTTGAATAGTAATTATTGTATATCATTAAAAATAAAATCAAATATTCGATAGAATCTTTACTATCAATATTTTCATACCTATTTTTAGGTAGATATAATTTATCCCTCACAATTTCTTTATTTATTTTATTATAAGGATATTTTTGATTAATAAAAAAATCTCCTTTTAGTGCTTTATAAATTGAATATCCATTATCAGTAAAAGAATTCACATCATTATCTAATAGTAATGAAAGTCTCTTTTTATCTATTTCATTAGAATATCTATAGAAATCTGCAGTTAACTTTAAAGATTCCTTATGTAATTCTGAGTTATTAATTATTTTTTCTTCAATTAAAGGATCTAGTCTATTTGAAATAATAAATGTTTTTTTATTATCTTTTTCTTTATATTTATCTTTTTTATAATCTTTAAAACATTTATAAAATATTTCCCTCTTGTTATAAATATATTGTACAAAATCTCTTGTATTATCAGTAAATATTTTTTGTGTAAATTCTTTTTGGTTAATCCCCCAATTTATATGTCTGATTTCAAAATCTTTTATATCTTTAAATGAAAGTTGTAAGTTATTATCAAAATTTATATATAGTTCTTTTTCTTTTAATATTGTAAAAATATTTTTCAATTGAATATGATATTCATTTGGGAAAATTTTATGAAGATATTGTTCAACTAAATTATTTAAAAGCTTTTTTTTATGTTCATATTCAAATGATTCTTTTAATTCTTTATTACTAGAATAAATAGCTTTTAGGTGTTTCATATCTTCTGAGAATTTAATTTTATCCATAAAGTGAGTTTCAACTATTTCTTTATATAGTTTCATATCACCTGCAACTATCGGTATTAAAAAAGGAGAAGCGAGATATTTTCGAACAACTTCTAAAACATCAAATCCTTTATCGAAAGCCATATCTATATCATCTATTAACATTATAAGTCCATCTACTTTAAAAAGCTTTTTAACCTCTTTAAAGAAAATATGCGCATGCTGTTCTAACTTTAAACTTGATTTATTTGATGCGATTTCTTCTATACCCAAATCGTCATCTAAAGTTTTAATTGATTTAAGTGATTTAGAGAGTTTTTCTAAACTATTATAATAAGTATCAGATATCTCTTTTTCACTTTCATTTACTTTTTCTACTATTCTTGCTAATATCACTCCTAAGAATTTTTCAGTATGTTCTAATAAAGTAGGATCAACAGGATCTAAAAATAAATATTTCTTTTTTGAATTTCTATTTTCATCTTCATAATAATTTTTAATATTTAACATAAATGCAGTTTTTCCGACACCTCTACCGCCATCTATAAAAATAGTATCATGAAACCTACAATCAACAATATTATTAGATTCTTCATCATAATCATGTTTATCTAATATTTGTTTTACCCTATCAAATGCTTCTTTTTGAAAAAGCCCTTTATTATCATATCTCTTTGCTTTATTTGCTTCATTAATATTTATTATTATTTCGTTTTCATTATTCATGTATTTCCCTTATTTCTATATTTAATTTCATTGTACATCTATTTTAATTTATTTTATTTTTTTCTTTATGTTTATCATTTTCTTTATCGAGCAAATAATTTATATATAATCTTTTATTTCTAGCTACATATCTTAATTTTGATAACTGTAAACCTGAAGGAATAATAATTACTAAAAATAGAAATAAAAAGTTTTTAAATTCGTAACTATAAAATATTAAATTTAAACTAATTGCTATTACTAAAGTATGTATAGCCTTTACTTCATCAACATAGGATTTTGCTATACTTATATCTTTTCCTAAAACCTGATATGCATTATAGTCAGTGAAATCTATGTTCTTAAAAACATATTTATTTTTAACTAAATTATTTACTTGTTCTCTTAAACTATTTAACTCTTTACCTTTTGAATAGTTTTCTTTAAAAAAGTAATCTAAAAGCTGTGATAATATGGCATTTATATATCCATAAGATAGAAATATTAGTACTAAACAAGTATAAAGTAATATTTCATTTACTCTTTCTATATCCCCCATATGAAAAAGAAAAGTATAAAAATATTTATTATGACTATAAATCATATCAATGATAAAAAATAATATAAAGAATATGGAAGAGGGAGCCACTGATCGTGTAAAAAAACCTACAAATCTAACACCTATTATTTCAAAAATTTTATCCACTTAACCCCTTTTTATAATCATCTTTGTACTTTTGTAGTAGTAAGTTCTTTTATTATATCGAGTTTGCGTCACAACTGCATCACAATTTCTAAAAATTTTTAAATTTATAAAAATATCAGTTTATTTATGTAAAGGATATAAAAGTTAAGATTAGAGTGAAAAACCTTTTTATTTATTTTTATTTTATACAATTTGCGGTCAATTTATTTGACCACATTCATCAAAAGCATTAAATCACTCTATCTAAGTTAGATAATATATTGGTCTTAATAAATTTTAATAAAATACTATCGATTTAAATTCACTTCTTTAGTTATATTTGCAATTTCAAAAAGAGAATTAGGTATATCTTCTTTTTTCAATTTCTTTATATCAAACATCCAAGAAAGCACTTCAGATAGATGCCATATAGAAGGATTTCCTATATGTATAGGAAGAGGACTTGAAGCAGATATATCCTTCTCAAATATTTTTCTTACATATTGCCTTGAATACCCTAAGATTGAAGCTACATCACTTATACTTACAATATCTGGACTTGCTTCAACTAATTTTGCATCTGGTATAGCTTTTAATATATCTGATATAGCACTTTTTATCGCTTCATCTGCATTTTCTGATTCTCTAGAAAAAGACAAGGATATAATTCCTAATTGTCCTATACTCACAATAGTATCATCACACCCTACTTCAAATAGTTTCTCAAGATATATATTTGCATCTTCTTGTTTATTTGATAATTTAAATATTAACTCAAAATCATAAGTATTCATCTTTTTTCCTCTATATATTCAAGTGCACTTTCTATCTCTTTGCCCAAATTTTGAAATGGAGATGTATGATATAGTGCTTATGCTTGTGATATAGGAAATTGATAAAATTTTGAAGGACTACCCGTAGGTAATTCAAGAAATTTTATCAATCTCCTATGTTGCAATGATGAGTGCTAAAGCATATATTCCTAGTTCAAAATTTGGGCTTACTTTTGTGTTTAGGTCTAGACATTAAGTAGCCTTCATACAGTTTTATTATAGCCAATACAGACAAGGTTGTCAATTGACAACCTTATTTACATCTTTTATTTATATATGAAAGTGTAACTGATTTGTTTTAGATGATTGGAAAATATTTCAATTTGAAAGATTTTAAAAGAGATACTATACAAGGATAGAAAAACAAGCCCCCTGTTCTTTATTCCTAACCTTTAACTCCCCAAAAAAATGGGAACTTATAATAGTCCTAGACATATAAAGCCCTATTCCACTTCCTTTATCTTTAGTGGTAAAATATGGCTCAAAGATTTTATCCATATATTCATCTTTTATCCCTCCAGCATTATCACATACTGTTGTGATGCTTTTATTATCTTTTATATTTACTTCTATGTAGATTGAGGCATCTTCTATCTCTTTTTTGATAAGTTCATCTTTGGCATTTGAGATGAGATTTAATACTACTTGGGAGTATTCATTTTCATAGGAGTATAGTTCCTTATCTTGTAAGACTTTATATGTTAGTTCTATATCATTATTTTTAAGTAAGGGTTTCATAATATCTATGGATTTTTTAACAGCAAGGGAAACTAAAAACTTCTCTTTTTCTTTATTTGGTTTATAGAAATCTTTAAAGTTATCGATGGTATTTGACATAAAGTCTATTTGATTATTTGATTCTGCTATTTTTTGTGCTATATATTTTCTATCAATCTCTTTATCCTCTATGGAAAATTGTAGATTCATATTTATATATGATAGATGGGTTAATGGTTGTCTCCATTGGTGGGCTATATTATTTATCATCTCTCCCATTGAGGCTAGTTTATTTTTATGGATTAGGAGTTTTTCTTTTTCATTTTGTTCATTTACTATTTTTCTTAGCATCAAACCAAGGGCAAAACTAAAGATCAATGATTCAAGTGGGGCTGCAATATGGATAAGATATATACTACTTATAGGAAACAAATACTTTTCTGATACATATACAAAACAAAGCATCATAAACCACCCAAAAGTATAAATAGTAGCATAGTTTACTTTTTTATAAATAGCCATTATACCCGCTATTACAGGGAGTAAAAAACCTATCTCAAATGCCATATATTTATAAAGGATTGAGTATTTATAGATACAAATAGCAAAAATATCTAAGATATTTAAAACTATAAATAGGTTTAATATCCTATCCATAAGTGGGATTGTTTTTTTAGTTTCTAATATCTCCTTTGCAAAAAGAAGTGTAAATAAAAAAGCTAAAGTCTCACATATATCTATTATTGCCTGACTTAAATAAAACTCTTGATTTGCATAGGATAAAAAGCTCACATATACAAAACCTATAAGGGACAAAAGTACAAACAATTGCATAATAGAATAATATAAAAATGCCCTTTGCATAGTAGAAAAATATATGATTATATAATATAAAAAAGCACAAAAGATTATACCATATGCTAAACCATAAAGGATCCCCTCATTGTAAAGCATATATTTATATTCAAATTCACTTATCACATCAAAACGAAACTCTAATCTTTTTGGATTTTTATATTTATAATTAAAATAAAGATCATAGGAGTTTTCTTTATCAACTTTTATTATCAATATATTTTTATGTTTTGAATATTTAGCATTTGTATATACTAAAGAATCCACATCAGAGATCAATGCTATATAATAGGTCTCTTTTTTGAGTCTTTTTTTATTAAGCTGCATTTTTATGGATATTTGTTTTATCTTCTCTTCACTAAGATAATCATCAAAAGTTGCTTGTCTATAGCTTTTAAAGTCTTTTGAGATATGCACATCATTTACTATGGCATAAAAAAAATCCTCTGCAAATAGATGCATGGAAAATATAAATATTAAAGCTAAATACCTCATCGAATGATTTCTATCTTATAGCCAATCTTTGAGATATTTTTTATACTGTTTTTTGGAAGTTTTTTACGAAGATCACGCACTAAAAGTCTTATGGCATTTTCACTCATATACTCATCATACCAAATATTATTTTGCAACTCTTCGTAGGTTACAGCTCGTGGGGAATTTTTACATAATAGTTTTAAAAATTTTAGTTCATGGTTTGAGATATTTACCTCTTTTGAATCCACACTCAAGGTATTACTTATGGTATCAAATTCACAATTTTCAGCAAATCTTACTTTACTACTTGTATCTTGGAATATCTCTTTTGCACATTTTACAAGTAAAGGGTATATGGTCTCATGACGTATAGGTTTTGTGAGGTATTTTACTAGCCCTAGATCAATAGCATCTAAAAGGTATTTAGTATCTGTAAATGCACTTAGGACTATAAAATGAGTCTTTTTATCATACTCTCTTATCTTTCTTATCATATCAAGACCATTTAGTTTTGGCATTTTTATATCTGTAATAACTATATGGGGTTGATATTTTTCTATCATCTTCATAGCATCAAAAGCATTTGCTGCTTCATATACATTATTAAACAATCTTTTTAAATATGATGTGGCATTATCTCTGATAAAATCTTCATCCTCTACATAAAGGACTTTTAGGTTTTTATATTCTTCTCTTGGCATTTTGAAATTATACTAAATTTTTCTTAAATTTAATAGTGATTCTCAAAATTAAGTATAGGCTTCAGATCTTATTTCGAAATTTAGTATGTGTATTAATTTTGGGGAAAGAATGACTATATGCCTGAAGCCCATACTTTATTTTATAAAGAGACAAAAGTCTCTTTATATTGTTTACATTAAAATGAGTATTTTAAACTAGCACTTAAGTTTCTTGGATCTCCATAAGTCATACCATTTGATCCAATACCTTCATAGTATTTTTTATCTAATAGATTTTCCACATTTACTTGTACACTCATATCTTTTGCAATATCATATGATCCCATTAAATTAACTATATAATAAGCATCTTGAGTAATTTGACTTGCTCCACTTCCTGTATAATATTTACTTTTATAATTTATACCACCACCTAAAGAGTAGTTTTTAAGGCTATATTTTGCAAAAAGATTTGCTGTTGTTCTTGAAGCTTTAGTATTATATTTTACACCTTTTCTATCCTCAGCTTCAAAATTAGCAAGTCCAAAATTTAAATCTAAATTATCTTTTACTTGTCCTGATATATCTAATTCAAAACCTTTACTAGTAACACCCTCAACAGCTCTATAAGCTTGTGTACCACCTACAAATACACCATCAATTGCTTCACCTACATTATCTTGTTCTATTTTGAAGATTGATAGTGAAGCGTTTAATGCCTTATCAAAGTATTCACCTTTAATACCTGCTTCATAATTATTCCCCTCAATTGGATCTAGAAAAGCTCCATTTACATCTTTATAACTTTGAGGTTTAAAGATATTTGTATAACTCGTATATACAGAGTGTTGTTTATTTATATCATAAACTAATCCTAAATAAGGAGTAAATTCACCACTAAATTTTCTTGTCTCTTTTGTATGATCATCACTTGAGTATTCATAATTTGTTACACGTGTTCCTGCTATAAGCTTTAACTTCTTAGCAAGGGAAAAATTACCTGCTAAATAAGCAGCTTTTTGATCTACTTGCTCTGGTTTTACAACATAAGGAACATCTGTTGATGAATCTGCAGCTGGTAAAGAGATATCATAATTGAAAAAATTTGGTAATGCAGAGTAATACCCTTGTGGATATCTTGCATCATATTTAGTTTGTTTTGCAAGATTATGTGTAACACCTACAACAATCTCTTGTTCTAAACCATTCATCTCAAATGGTGTATTTAAATTTATATCAAGATTTGATTCTTTCTTTTCAACCTCACCTTCAAAATCCATATAAGTTAAACCACTTCCATCACTTTTATTTAATTGACCATTAAAATATAAAAGTGCCATATCACTGTCAATCTCTTCATAAGAATATGCAAGATTAAGTGTCTTATCTTTATCTATATTGTGTTGTAGATTTGCAAATACTGATCTTATATCATTATTCCAATGGGTCCAATCTTCTGTTACACTTAGTGATCTATCAAAATCAGTTCTTGATCCATCACTATAAAAAGCAGGTAATCCACCCCATCTTATTCCACTTCTGTTATTTTGTTGAAATGAAGCTCCCAATGATAAATATGTACTATCACTTATATCATTATCAATTACCCCATAAATTAAAGTATTATCTTTTTTATATTTATCCATAAAAGATTTTTTCTGCTCAATTTTAGTAATTAATCTTGCTCTTAAACTACCATCTTCATTTATTTTTGTTCTAGTATCAGCAGTAACTCCATATGAGCCATAAGAATCAGTACTCATTGTTATGTCTTGCTTCAGCTCTTTAGAATCAGCCTTTTTTCTTACTAAATTAATACTAACTCCTGGGTTTCCTGCACCTGTAGTTAAACCATTTGCACCCCTTACAATTTCTACCCTATCATAAATCGAAAGATCAAGGTCACGTTCATTATACTCAGTATATGATGGTACACCATCAATTTTATAATAATCAACTACAAAACCTCTTGCACTAGCATTTAGTCTCTCATCCCATCTATTTAAGGTAACCCCTGTTACATAACTCAGCATATCTTGATATGAGGTAACACCCATATCCTCTAATCTTTGTGAAGTAAGTACACTAACTGATTGTGGTGTTTCTTTGATAGAAAGATTTAGTTTAGTAGAAGTATTCATTGATTCTACTGTATAAGATGTTTTTTCTTGATCTGTTGATACAACATCAACACTACCCAATGAGTTTTTCTCGTCACCTAATGCTTGAAGTGCTAAAGCAGCACATAAAGAGATTCCTACTATCCCTTTTTTATTTAAATTCATTTTTTCTCCTATTATTTATGATATCAATTATCATAATTAAATATTAACGATGGAATTATTTCTTAAATGAACTTAGCTAAAAATAATACAATTCTATTACATGACAAGGAGAAAATCTTTTTTAATAATTATTCTTATTCTCACATTTTTTACACATTTTTTTCAATTAATATTCCACTATGTCAAAGTTAGAATTATTAAACAAACCAATAAAAAATGCAAAGATAGATCAGCTACAATTAAAAAAGATATGCTACTACTTTGCCTATGATTTTACAGCTAGCCAAACAGCACAGGAGCTGAGTCTTAGTAGACAAACTATCAATAGCTACTATAAAAAAATAAGAGAATCACTAATCATTGATTTTGATTCTTTAAATACTATTTTATTATCAAAACAATTGAATAAACAAAGTTTTGAATTAAAATATATAAAACTAAAATCAGATACTATCTATTATATTGAGTTAGATAATAAAGCATATCTTATTGATAGCTCAAACCTCTACTTAAAAGGCATAAATAGTTTTATAAATAATAATCTAAAAGATAGCCTTATAAATCATAAAAGAGCAAATTGTGCAAAAGTACTTTTTAATTCCTATCAAAAAGAGTTTTTTATAGCAAACTATTCAAAATCCCCAAATAATCTAAATGAATTTATAAATAACAGAATAAAAAAATTTAGGGGCCTAAATAAAAATAATGTAGATATACATATAAAAGAATCCATCATAAGGTATGAGAGTACAAATACTATTTTATTTACTATTCTAAAAAGAATTTTTAGTTTATAAATTTTACATAAAGACTTAAAATATCATTTTATTGTGATTTTTTACTGCTAAAATAGCTCTCAATAAATATTTTTGTCTTGAAGCTTATTTGATTAAGCTTTTGCACAATATTAATTGATTACAATTCTCATAATCATTATATAAAGGAAGTTAATGTTTAAAATAAATAAGGTAATTACGCTACTATTTTTAATCCCATATCTTGGATTTTCTAATCAAATAGATAAATCAATAGAAGTGATTGGAGATACAAACGATAAATTAAAAAGCTATCAAAAGAAGATAGATAAGTTGGATGAAAAGAGTAAAATACTTTTAGAAGATTACAAATATACAAATAAAGAGCTTCAAAATACTATCAAATATAATAATCAATTAAAAGAGATCACAAACTCTCAAGATAAAGAAATATCAAATCTAAATAAACAAATCTCTGAGATCGATCAAACCCATAAAAATGTATACCCTCTTATGTCTGATATGATCAAAAGTCTAGATAAACTTATAGAAGCAGACACACCTTTTTTACTTAAAGAGAGAAAACAAAGGGTAGAAAAACTACACCTAAGTCTTAATAGATCAGATATAAAAACAGCTGAAAAGTTTAGAATAGTTCTTGAAGCATTTAAAATTGAATATGACTATGCAAATACTATTGAGACATATGAAGATCAAGTAAACAATAAAACATTTAATATCCTTAGAATTGGAAGAGTTGGACTTTATTATCAAAGTTTAGATCTTAAAAATTATGCCTATTGGAACAATACTACAAAAAAATGGATCAAAATAGATGATGCAACTGCAAAATCAAATATCAGAAAAGCTATTAAAATAGCTAAAAAACAACAAAATGTAGAGCTACTAGAACTACCATTTTTAACTTATAAGGGAAACTAAGATGATCAAACTATTATTAGCATTTACACTTATTATTAGTCAAGTTTTTGCACTTGATTTACAAAACCTTCTAGCAGATATTAAAAAAGAATCAAATAAAGAATTAGCACAAGAAAATAGAAGAGTAGCAGAGTTTTTAGATAAAAAAAACAAACAACAACAAATTCTAAAAACAACAAAAAATAATTTAAAAAAAGAAAACCAAAGAACAGTAAAATTAAAAAATACAATTGATAAAAATGAAAAGACATTAGCGAAAAAAGAGGAACTTTTAGAATCAAAAGTGGGTGATCTTGGTGAGATGTTTGGTAGTGTAAGACAAACATCCTCAGACTTCCTTACAAACTTCCAAAGTTCACTAAGTGCCTCACAAAGTCCTGAGAAAAAAGCTATCTTTGAGAAGTTTGCAAACTCTAAAGATCTTCCAAATACAGATGAGCTAAAAGTATTTTGGCACACTATGCTTGATGAGATCATAAAAAGTGGTAAGGTTTCACAATATAACTCAGAAGTGATTTTAAATACTGGTGAAAAAACTACAAAAACTATCACAAGAGTTGGACAATTTGCAGCTGTAAGCGATGGAAAATATTTAAGTTATGATAGTGATATAAACTCACTAAAAGAGCTTTCAACTCAACCCTCAGTATCTATCCAAAATAAGGCATCAACTTTTGAAAATAAACAAGGTGAGATATCAAATCTTGTGATTGACCCTACAAAAGGAACCCTTTTAGAACTACTTGATATGAATCCTACTATCAAAGATAGAATCAATCAAGGTGGGATCGTTGGATATATTATCATCTTCCTTGGGGCTATTGGATTATTATTTGCTTTTTATAAGGTACTAGTATTAAATATCCTTCATATAAAAGTAAAAAAACAAATGAAAAATATTGATCTACCAAGGGAAAACAATCCTTTAGGAAAAATTGCTAAAACTTTCTTTGAAAACAAAGATAAAACTTTAGAAAACCTAGAGATCACAATAAGTGAAGCAATTCTAAAAGAAGTAAATGAAGTGAAAAAAGGTGAGAGTTTTGTAAAACTTCTTGCGGCTGTTACTCCACTTCTTGGACTTCTTGGAACTGTTACTGGTATGATCGCTACTTTCCAAGCTATTACCCTATTTGGTACAGGTGATCCAAAACTTATGGCAGGTGGTATCTCAACAGCACTTATAACTACAGTTTTAGGTTTAGTTGCAGCTATCCCATTACTTTTCTCATACACTTACCTATCTTCAAAGTCAAACCGTATAGTTTCAATCCTTGAAGAGCAAAGTGTTGGGATGTTAGCAAAAAGTTTAAAATAGATGTTTGATATATATTTAGACAATCTACTTTTATTTTTTGATAGGGGTGGAGTTGTACTTTATTTAGTATTTGCTATAGCACTATTTTTATGGGCACTGTTAATAGATAGATATATCTATCTATATTTTTCATACAGAAGAAATAAAAATCACTTAATGAATGAAATAAAAAGCCAAAACTTTGATAAAAGATTTAAAGATGAGATCAAGAACTATTTAGTTGAAGATATGAAATATAAACTAAATGATGGTCTTGATTTTATAAAAACCCTTATCATAGTATGTCCACTTATTGGACTACTTGGAACTGTTACAGGGATGATTGAAGTATTTGATGTGATGGCAATCATGGGTAATAGTGATGTAAAATCCATGGCAAATGGGGTATCAATGGCAACTATCCCAACTATGGCAGGAATGGTTGTGGCACTTAGTGGAATATTGTTTGAGAAAAAACTTGAATCATCAATAAAATACCAAACAGATAAATTATACTTAGAGATCTCAAAGGTGATATAAATGAGAAGATTTACACATAATAAACATAAAGAAGAAACAGAAATAAACCTAACCCCAATGCTTGATGTTGTTTTTATCATGCTAATATTTTTTATCGTAACAACATCTTTTGTAAAAGAAGCAGGAATAGAGGTAAATAGACCAAGTGCAGCTACATCGGAACAAAAAGCTAAAGCAAATATTATGGTAGCTATAAGAAACAATGATGAGATTTGGATAGACAAAAGAATGGTTGATATAAGAGCAGTAAGGGCAAATATAGAAAAACTAAAAGCCCTAAACTCACAAAACTCTATAGTAATCCAATCAGATAAAGAATCAAGAACAGATATCTTAATCAAAGTGATGGATCAAATAAGACTTGCTGGTATTAAAGAGATATCCATATCTACCATAAAGAATTAAAATGAGACTACTGATATCATCAATCTTGGCGGTGGGAGTTACCATATCAATATTTTTTGGTATGGAGATTATGACTAGCTCTAAAGATATGAAACAACTAGAAAAAAAAGATATACCCCACCTTGTATATCTTAGGGAGACTAAAGACTCTAAAATCATAGAGAAAAAAAGAGTTCAACCAAAAAAACCAGAACCAGAACAACCTCAAAAAGTCGAGTTTAAAAAACCAAAACTTGATATGAAGATTGAAAAAAATGTAGAGATCAAACCGATCATGGCAAAGAATATTGATCTATCAAATATCTCATCCCTAACAGGAGCACAAATAAATGTAAGTGTAGGACTTATAGATGCAAATAGCCTTACAACCCTAAGTAGAGCTTACCCTAAATATCCAAGACGTGCAAAATTCAAAAGAAAAGAGGGATTTGTACAATTACAATTTCAAATTGATGCAAAAGGTTATGTAAGAAATCCTGTAGTACTAAAGGCTGAACCTGCTGATCTATTTGAGAAATCTGCTCTAAAAGCTATAAAAAGATGGAGATTTAAACCAACAAAAGGTGCAAAAGAGGATGATATGATCGATGCAACAATTACATTTAACTATAGGCTAGCAAAATGATAAGACTACTAATTTTACCTTTTATTTTATGTGCAGTAATTTATGCAAAACAAACAATGTCTCAAAAAAGTTATGAAGCTTTAATGGAAGTGCAAGAACTTATTGATAAAGATAAAATAAGTGAAGCAAAAGTGATACTAAATAAACTCCTAGAAAAGAAAAATGAGTATACAAAATCTTATGCTTACCAATACCTATCAAATATAGCTCTAGGTGATGGAGATTATAAAGAGGTATCAAACTATTATGAAAAGATTATAGAGCTTAATAGTTTTGAGAAAAAAAGCATTGATAAGATAAAAGAATCCCTAGCAAAAATATATCTATCTTTAGAAGATTATGATAAGACAATTAAACTTTCCCATGAGCTTTTAAAAACTCCTGAGATAAAAAAACTTGGACTTTATGAAAACCTTGTGTATTCATACTACTATAAAAAAGAGTTTAAAAAAAGTATTAAATATTCAAATAAATATAATACCCTATCAAAAGATAAAAAAGAAAATATCTACCAAATACTTTACTCTTCATATATAGAACTTAAAAACCATAAAAAAGCAATATCTACTTTAGAGATAATGGTAAAAAAATGGTATGACAAACAGGCTTACTGGCTTCAGCTCATCTCTTTGTATCAAGAAACAAAACAATACAAAAAAGCCCTATCCACATTAGAGCTTGCATATAAAGAAGATATTTTAGATCCAAATAAACATACCCTATTTTTCGCAAACCTATTACTTCAAAATAAACTATATAAAAAAGGAAGTGAAACTTTAGAGTATGGTATAAAAAATGGTTTTATAAAAGAGGAGCAAAATATTTTTGAGCTTCTTATTGCATCATATTTAAATGCAAAAGAGTATGATAAACTGATAGACAAATTAGAAAATTCAAAATTTGCAGATTCAGCAAAACTAAAAAAAATACTTGCAAATCTATACTATGAAAAACATGATTATAAAAACGCTATAAAGGTACTAGAAAAGATGCACGCTAAAAAACACCTAGATGGTAATCAATCTCTTATTCTTGCCCTAGCTTACTTTGAAATAGAAGATATGAATTCTTGTAAAATAAATCTACAAAGAGCGCTAAAAGATACTAAAACTAAAAAAAGAGCTAAAAGAATAGCTAAAAGTCTAAGAATAAACCTAGATACTTAAAATTTAAATTCAAAAATAGATATCTCTATTTTTGAATTTATGATAAATCTTACATAAACTATCAAATTTATTTCATTTTATAAAATTGTTTTAATCT
>CAYFGQ010000019.1:0-56230 GCA_964342525.1 uncultured Arcobacteraceae bacterium | reverse complement strand
CTTTACAAAAATCATCATTTGCAAAAGAGATTATCCCCTTTGCATCTGTTTCACTCACTAGGAATGCATTGTCATCTAATACTGTTTCACCTGGCATAATTTCTCCTTATCTTTTATTAAAAACTTTCCCACTCATCACTACTTGCATTAGAAGTGATTGTTCTAGGTTTACTTAGTGTTTTTGGATTACTTCTTTGAGATGAAGTAGATACAACTGGTTTAGATACGGGCTCTGCTTTTTGCACACTTACTTTTTTTGAAATAATCTCATTTTTACCAATAAACTCTTTACTTTGTGC
The DNA here is from genome assembly GCA_964342525.1 of uncultured Arcobacteraceae bacterium. Taxonomy (GTDB): domain Bacteria; phylum Campylobacterota; class Campylobacteria; order Campylobacterales; family Arcobacteraceae. The sequence goes on along the minus strand of CAYFGQ010000019.1, from coordinate 55,931 downwards.
ATCTGATACTAACTCTTCAGCTAAACTTGCAACTTGAGAAGCAATACCACTTACACTATTTGCTTCACTAGCATTTTCTTGTGTTACTCTATCAAGCATTGTTACAGCATCATTGATCTGCTCGATTCCCGTCATTTGCTCTTTAGAAGCGGAACTTACATCACCTATGATACTAATAGTCTCTGAGATATGAGTATTTAACTCTTCATATCCTTTGATCATCTCACCTGATATTTTTTTACCTTCATCTGCTTTTGAAGTTGCATTTTCCACAAGATCTTTGATCTCTTTTGCTGCTTCTGCTGATCTTGCCGCTAGGTTTCTTACCTCTTGTGCAACAACCGCAAAACCTTTTCCAGCTTCTCCTGCAGTAGCAGCCTCAACTGCGGCATTTAGTGAAAGAATATTTGTTTGGAAAGCAATTTGATCAATTACTGTTATCGCTTCATTGATAGCATTTACTTCTGTATTTATCTCATCCATTGAGCTTGCTGTTTTTGTTGCAAGACCTTGCCCTGTATTAACAGCAGATTTTACAGTTTCACCTAAAGTTGCCATCTTTGATGCATTTTCTGCATTGTTTCTAGTAATAGATGTGATCTCTTCAACTGCAGCAGCTGTTTCTTCTAGGGACGCTGCTTGTTCATTTGCTTTATGTGCCACATTTTGTACAGATTGATTCATTGTTAAAGAGTTAGATTCTAAAGTTTGTCCATTCTCTAGATTTGCTTTTGCTGCATCTGATAAGGCTTCACCTAGAGCATCTACACTTTTTAATACAGATAACATATCTGATTTTAGTTTTGGATTTATATCAATCTTATTTCTAAAATCATCATTTGCATACTCTTCAAGTACAGTTCTAAGTTGACTCATATTACCCTCAACACTATCAAGCATTTTATTAAGAGTATTTCTAAGTGTTACTACCATTGGATTTGCTGATGTTGATTTGATTCTACATTTATAGATACCCTGTTCTACCTTATCTAAAGTGATGGCAACTTCACCCATTACTCTCATATCATCAATAAAACTTTTTTGAACAATATCTATATTTGCACTTACTTGTTTAGACATTTTTCCAATCTCATCATTGGTATCTATCTCTACTTTTTTAATTGTGGTAGTTTCCCTATTAAGAAATTTAAAGAAATTATTTAATTCACTTTGGAATTTTTCAATATTTTTTGTAATCTTACCTATATTAAAAGAGGAATAAATAATTAAAGCAATTAGTAATATAATCACTGTTATATCAAGTATAAGAAAATTTGAAGCTATTTCATCTTCTAAACTACTTAAAGGGATAGTCGCAGCTACAGCACCTCTAAAATCTCCAACTTGCCAATCATCTTTACTAGTTAAAGGATGAGAGTTATGACACTTAACACAACCAGCTGCCATAATATCAGCTACTGCATATCTTATAAAAGTCTCCCCATTCTCTTCAACAATCTCATAATATGGTTTAGTTCTATCCGCTTCTAATACCTCTAAAGATTTTCTCTCAAAAGCATCTAATTGTAAGCTTCTGTTTTTAAATGGATGTTCACTATATAATCTAAGCTTTACCCCAGGCAAAGCTTGGGATAAATTATGACCAACCATATTTACTAAAGTTGCAGCAGCAGGAACAGCACCCTTTAGACTCTCCCAATCAGCATGATCATAACCACCATTTTCATGAATCTTAGGCATAATCTTACCGGCATAGATTTTTCTCATCTCTGATGCTTGTTTAGTGGCTAAAGAAGCCATCTGAGTACCACTTTCTAAAATAACATTTTTCTCTATCTTAATCGATATTACAATCAGTGTTATCAAAATTAGGATTGAACTAATCACTAATGGAAATATTAGTTTCCCTTTTATACTACCACTCTTAATCATATGAGTATTACCTTTTTCAGAATATAATAAAAAGAATTATAATAATAAGTGACGAAAATATAACTTAAAATGCAACTAAGTTGCAAAAATAAATAAAAACTTTTTGAATTATGTATCAAATAGGATAAAAATGAGATATTAATTTTAGAGATATGAGATTTTCCCATATCCCTATTTTACTTTATAAATTTTTTAAAAACTTTCCCATTCATCATCACCACTTGTTTGTGATGAAATTGGAGCAGCTTTATTTACGGCTGGTTTTGTTTGCATTTTTGAAGGGCTTGCTTTTGGGCTAGGTTTTGATGCTACAGTTTTTGAAATAGGCGCACTTCTTTGAATACTTGCTTTTTGTGCACTTATCTCATTTTTACCTATAAACTCTTTACTTGCTGCATCTGATACTAACTCTTCAGCTAAACTTGCCACTTGAGAAGCAATACCACTTACACTATTTGCTTCACTTGCATTCTCTTGGGTTACCCTATCAAGCATAGTTACAGCATCATTGATCTGTTCAATTCCGCTCATTTGTTCTTTTGAAGCATTACTAACATCACCAATAATATTAATAGTCTCAGAGATATGAGTATTTAACTCCTCATAACCTTTGATCATCTCATCAGAGATTTTTTTACCATCATCAGCTTTTGACCTTGCTGTTTCAACTAAATCTTTGATCTCTTTTGCAGCTTCAGCACTTCTACCTGCTAGATTTCTAACCTCTTGTGCAACAACCGCAAAACCTTTACCTGCTTCACCAGCTGTTGCCGCTTCAACCGCAGCATTTAATGATAAGATATTTGTTTGGAAAGCGATTTGATCAATTACTGTTATCGCTTCATTGATCGCATTTACTTCTGTATTTATCTCATCCATAGATGTAGCAGTTTTTGTTGCAAGACCTTGCCCTGTTGTTACTGCTGATTTTACTGTTGATCCAAGATTTGCCATTTTTGAAGCATTTTCAGCATTGTTTCTTGTGATTGATGTGATCTCTTCTACTGCTGCTGCTGTTTCTTCTAAGCTTGCAGCTTGTTCATTTGCTTTATGTGCAACATTTTGTACCGATTGATTCATTGTTAAAGCATTTGATTCTAGAGTTTGTCCATTCTCTAGGTTTGCCTTAGCTGAATCTGCTAATGCTTCACCAAGTGCTGTAACACTTTTTAACACTGCTAACATATCAGCTTTTAATCTTGGATTTATATCTATTTTATTTCTAAAATCATCATTTGCATACTCTTCAAGTACTTTTCTAAGCTGACTCATATTTTCATCAACACTTGTAAGCATTTTATTGATAGTATTTCTAAGGGTTGAAACCATTGGGTTTTGAGTATTTGATCTAATTTTACAACCATAAATACCCTGCTCAACCTTATCTAAAGTGATTACAATCTCACCCATCACTTTCATATCATCTTCCATACTTTTTTTGATAAAAGCGATATTTTCATTAATCTCTTTGGACATCACTCCAATCTCATCGTCAGAAGTGATTTTTATAGGATCCATTTTTGTAGTTTTTCTATTTAAATAATCAAAGAAATTAGTAAGATCATTTTGGAACAATTTTATAGATGAAACAATATCTTTTGCAATGATAAGAATAAAAGAGATAATCACAAGCATAATAACTAATGCAACAACAAGATCAAAGATCACAACAAAATTTGTCTTCTCTTCAATAGCCACATCAATCTCATCTTCTATTTGATGAATCAGTTTAGCAGTTTTTTCAACTGATCTATTTAACTCACCCAATAAACCAGAATCTGCATCAAGACCTTTTTTCTTCTCCATCTCTACTAAAGCTAAAAAATCTCTTTTATAGTTTCCAAGATACATTCTTGCATTATCTGATAATTTATAATTCATAAGTTTAGAGTGTTTATCTACAAAAGCATTTACATATTTTGTATCAAATCTCAGCATAAAATCTTTCTCTTGTTTTCTAAGATCATATACTGAAGCTAAAAGAGTCATATCCCCACTACTTTTTGCATACTCTTGTACTTTATGTACACTGGCTCTTAGAGAACCATATAATCCATCTTTATGATTTAATCCAATATTTTGTTGAAGTTTTGCCAAATCAAAGAATTTATTTTCATAATCTGTAATAGATTTGATAAACTCCTCAACATTAGATAACTCAACCCCTTCTGCTTCTAATAAATACTGAAGCTCTTTTTTATTTTCAATGATCTCTTTTGCAATCTTTTTAAAACTCTCAACATACTTTAGATCTTTTCTAGCTAAGAAATCTTTTTCATCTTTTCTAAGTTCTAACATATGAATATCAAGTAGTTCGATTTGAGCTTTTGCTTCACCAAGATTGTGTGCAGTTTTGATAGCTAGCTGATTTAAGATTATTAAAATAATTAAGCCAATGGCACTTATAGCTGTAAGTATAGATAACTTACCTTTTATGGTCATATTTTTAAGCATAACGTACTCTCCCAAAAATTATTTTTTTTAACAATGATTATATTAAAGATTATAGATTAGGCTTACTTAAAGAAGAATATAATTTTTTGATTAAAATTATATATAATTAAGAATATTACATAGTGATATGTTAGAAAACATACTTAAAAAAGGGCTATTCAAACCCTTTTTATAGTTTAAAGATTAAAAAGAGTCCCACTCATCTTGTGATTTTGTTTTAGTATTTGTTGTTTTATTTAGTTTTTCATCAACTCTAGTTCTAGAATCACTATCACACTCCATAGTACTATTTGAGCCTTTCATGTTTTTTTCTATTTTTCTTCTCTCTGGCCCTTTGTAATTAGGATCAATCACTTTTTTTCTTATCTTAATATCATTTTTTCCATCAAACTTTTTACCACCAGCATCCTCAACAATTGTTTGGGCAATATCACTTGCTTGTTGAGCTACGATATCTGTCTCACAAGCTACCTTTGCATTTTCTTGGGTTGCATTATCTATTTTTGATATGGTTTCATTTATCTGTTCAATCTTTTCTTTTTGCACAGCACTATCATGGGCAACAGATTCTATCAGCTGAGTGGTTTTTGAAATATTTTCATTTAGTTTTTCATATCCATTTATCATATCATTTGCGATATTTCTTCCTGAGTCTGCTTGTGTTGCAGCTGATTCAACCAGATTTTTAATCTCTTTTGCTGCTTCGGCTGATCTTGAAGCTAGATTTCTAACCTCACCCGCAACCACTGCAAATCCTTTTCCTGCTTCACCTGCTGTTGCTGCTTCTACTGCTGCATTTAAAGATAAGATATTTGTTTGGAAAGCTATTTGATCAATTACAGAGATTGCTTCATTGATAGCATTTACTTTTTCATTTATAATAGCCATAGCATCTGAAGTATTTTTGGCCAATCTCTCACCCTCTTTTGAAGAGTTTGTTACATCACTTGCATAAGTAGCCATCTCTTTAGAGTTTTGGGTAGTATTTTGAATATTTCTAGTTACTTCACCAAGGGCTTCAGAGGTTTGTTTTAAAGATTCTGCTTGATCTTGAGAAGAAACATTTAATTGTTGTACATTTTTTGAAAAAACTTTAGATGTTTGTTGTAAAGCTAGACCATTTTTAAGATTTTGGGTACTAAGTCTTGTAAGGGTGGAACCCAATAAATCAACTTGATCAAATAATTGTTTCATCTCACCTGTAGTTCTACCTTTTGAATTTATCCTTATCTCATATGAATCTTTCGAATAAGACTCTAAAGAATTTAAGATTCTTGAGAGATTATAATTTAAAGAGGATAGTAAGTTATTTACAATTGCTGTTAGATTATTTATCTCTGGATTATTTGCTTGGGTTTGAATCTTCACATTTAGATGCCCTATGGATGCACTTTCACAAATCTCTGCACTTTGTTTTATAGCTTGTGCATCTTGATTCATACCTTGTATAGTCTTTTCAATATTTTCGTTTAGAGTGATAACCATCTCACCAATCTCATCTAAGGTTTGCACTTTAAATGGTTTGATAGTATCTTTTTCATGGGATAGAAAAGCAAAAAACTCCTTTAGCTCTTCTTGAAGATGTTTTAATGGTTTTGTAGCCTTTGTCGCCACAAACCATACAGCTCCAATAGTAAGGAAGATAAATGAAACAGATACACTTATAATAATCATCAATGTTGAGCTTATCAACTCATCAGCTTCATCAAGTGAAAAAGTAAGATCAATCACTCCTACCACATCACCCTCATTTTGATTTGCATGACACATAAGACACTCATTTGTAGCAATCATGGGTCTAAGAACCCTAAGAGAGTGCATACCATTTTCTTGTATATCTAAAACTTGTGATTCTTTAGTTTTAAATGATCTTAAAATATCCTCATCTGTTGTAAAAGCTGTATCTGGTGAATATAACTCAATAGTCTCTTTACTTTTTGCAACAATAAGTTTTTTTAGTCCATTAATATTTTCCCTACTATCTTGTTCTGCTTCTTTAATAATGGTAGGATCACCTGTATTCATGGCATTTCTTAAAGTGATAAATATGGAATCCGTAAGCATATTTAATGAGCTATTTGCATTATGTTTTGCTAGATTATTCATCTGATAAGATGTGATATAGTTTGTCACAAAATTTGCAACTGTCAATATTATAATTATAGGAATAATGATTTTCGTAGAAACCCTTAATCTCCTTAGAGCTGTATTATCCATTCCTTATCTCCCCTTTGATAATTACATTTATTATTTTAACACTTTATTAATAAATTTAGTGCATATGATATTGTAAATATGATTCTAAATAAATCAAATTTTACGAATTATTTTACTTTTCTATGTGATCTTCTATATAGTGCGTTATAGCATCTTTTATATTTGTAAGTTTATTTGGATTTCCTTGAAGATTTTCAAAGTACTTTTTCTTATCAGTTTCACTCTCAAATTTTATATCTGCAATTTTTGAGCAAACCTGTAAAAACACTTCATATGGCACATCATCCCCACGCTTTAAAAAATAAATGGCACGTTGCAATGACACAAAAGGGTTTTTACTAACTTTACTTAGATGATTTACCCTAGTATTTATATAGTTTACAAACTCCATCCTCATATCACATCGCTCTATAGTAAAGAGTCTCTTTATAGTATTATAGTTACACTCAAAGGCAATTTTCGTAGAATCAAAATCAAATCCAGTCACAACCTCTTCTAAGCTCTTGCCATCAAATCTTTCACGATATACTAATTGATAAATATCATTTTTATATTTATATGTATAAGCATTATTTTCATATTCAAAATAGTCTTGATTCATAGCTTTATTTAACATTTTTCTATCTTCATCACTAGGAAAAAACATATCAAGATCCCTAAAGCTATCAGCTTTTAAACATGAACCTGCTAAATAAAAAGTGATATTTTTTTTATCTATATGATTTGTAATCAATCTTTGAAAAAACTCATTTAACTTAACAGCAATATTATCTAAACGATAATCAAGCAATGAGGCTTGTTCATAAGAGAGTAACTCCTCATAATCTTTCCAAAATTTATAAATCATAATTTCTCCATTTCCTAATCCTAATTATATACTAATTTTAATTACGCTGGATTAAAATTTTATTTAGAAATATAAGTGTAAGATACGAATAAAAAGGAACAAAATGAAAAATGAAGATATAGCAAAAGAGATGGCAATACAAATCTCTCAAGTAAAAAAACACACACCTGAACTTACTGATGAAGAACTAAATGAGATACTTGATTTAGTGATAAGTGAAAGTGAAGATATTCCAAGTGAAGAAAAAGAAGAATTAAAACAAATGATTTTAAAACTAATAAACCTAGGGTAAAAGCTATCCCTAGCTCATTAGTTTTTTTATATCAAGCCTAAACCTATCGATAATACCATTACAAAATTCATCATCACAATCTTCAAATTCTAAAGCAACTTTTTCCCTAACAATCTCTTCAAAAAGTGTAAAATCAAAATATTCAAAACCAATAGTCTCAAACTCATCTACTACCCTTTGAAACTCCTTTTGATCTTCAAGACTTGAATTGTGCCAAGAATCACTCTCTAACCATGAGGACATTATATTTTTCATTTCAACATAAGCAACCATTTATTCCCCTTTATAAAATACTTTACTAATGATAACGCAATAAAGTTACCCCAGCTATTACAAAACTGTATAGTTTTTAATGTTTTTAAAAAATGTGTAGATTTTTCATATATACAAAATAAAAAAGTGACAATAAAAAAAGATATTGTCACTTTTATAATATTTAATTTATTTAAATAAACTTTTTCTTCTTCCCATATAGATTTTCTAACTTTACATTGTTTTTAATATGTACAAATATAGAAAGAATAACTACTGCTTTTGTGATTGCCAAAATCAGATTTGTGATCACATATTCAAAACTTGAAGCATCATTAGATATAAATGCAAGTGGAGTATTAAAATATGTTCCAATTCCTATAAAAACTATAGATAATATCACAGTAAATAAAATAAATTTTTTCAATCTCATAATAGACACTCCTCTCATAATTTTTTTATTTATTTTACATGAAACTTTTAAAAGCACGAGTAAACAAAAAACTTAAATATCAAGATTAAGAAACTCAATTATTCCCCTTAAAAACCCCTTTTATTTTTTTATAATTTGAAATACCAAAAAAAGGAAAACAAATGAAAAGAATAATTGCAACACTAACATTAATGGCAGTTGTATTTTTAATAACTGGTTGCTCATGTCCTCTATAAACTAGAGTCTATATTTAAGCCTACTAAATAAACAGCTTCACTATAATTAAAAAAATTATATGTGGAGATGTTTATGTATAGATTAATGTATCTAAGTACCGCTACTGTTAAATTTACTGATGAAGAGTATGAAACCCTTCTTGATATTGCTAGAAAAAACAATCAAGACAAAGGTGTGACAGGTTTACTTATCATCAAAGGTCGTAGTTTTCTTCAATGCCTAGAGGGGAATAAAGATGATGTAAGATATATCTATGAAAAAATCCAAAAAGATGATAGACATACAGATATAGTTCAAATCCTTGAAGAAGAGGACAATCTTAGGTATTTCCCAAATTGGTATATGGGATATAAAAACTTCACCCATATAGATGCCATATCTAGTGACAAACTTATAAACTTCTCAAATACACAAAATATCCGTGCTTTATCTTCAAACTTTATAAGTGAAGTATTTAAAGAGTTTATTGAGGTATCTTCTTAGAATTTTAAACAAAACTTATATCTTTTTCCTAATTACTATAAAAAGTTTATCTTAGTTATAAAATATAGTAAACTTTTTATTATGAAAAAGCTACTTGTAATATTATTCATCTTTATGATGAATCTTACACATACTTATGCTTTTACATGGGACAACTGTATCGAGAGATATAATAAAGCAAAACTATTTAGTGAAAATACTAGATTGTTTTACAACTATCTAAGATCCACTAAATCTTGCTTAATAAAATTTAAAAATATTTTGATACAAAACCCAGATCCTGAATTTACAGTAAAAGCGATGAGCAACAATATACTAATGCTTGATAGATACATAAATGATTTAGTACCAAAATATTCATATCCAAAAAACTCACTAGAGCAAATCCCAAAGTATCTAGATATGGATTCTAATAAACCAGTAGCAAATAAGGAATATAAATATTTCAAAAAATACAAAAACTGTAATGGAATACATGCAGGAAATAAAATATACACAGCAAAACACTGTAATATAGAAGACTCAAAAAACATACAATATGATCTAAACTACCTAGAGACAAATCACAGATCTAATTTAAAAGTATCAAAACTAGATCTAAAAAAAGAGGGTACTTTTAAATACTACTCCATGTCAAAAGAGGGGAGATTTTTCAATGTACTTTTACAAGAGAAAAATTGTAAATTTTTTAAAGCCAAAAATAATCCAAGTGGCTTAAACACCACCCTTGATCTAACAGACCTTAGTAAAAAAGAGATTATAAAAAGTACTTGTTTAGCTATCCCATCAAATAGTGGTGGTGGAGTATTTCAAGATGATAAACTTGTAGCTATCATCTCAAAAACTGTTTTTAATGAAAATAAGTTTGTATATAGTGTAATTGAACCTATTTTACCAATAAAATAATAACTACAAATTAGATTTGATTAAAACTTATACCCAATATTCACCATAGCCCCAACCATACTTTTTTCAAAAAAATCTATATTTGAAGTTCTTTTTGATGATATTAACATAGTCTTTAAAAACATATCTTTACTACCTAAGAAATCATCTTGCATATACATTAAAAATCCAGAGGTTTCCTCTTCATCTCTTATCTTTTCAAAATAGCTATTTGCAGTATCATAGCTATAGCTTTGTTTTCTAAGTTCTAGCATGATTTTAGCTGAGCCAAACATCATCCTCATCATATATTTATATCCTAGCTTCTCATAATCGTTACTATCACCATCAAAATCACCACTTCCCACATTAACGCCAATTCCACCAAAGATATTATCACTAAAAGGTATTACAAATGCTGTAAGCTCTAGATCATGTTCCATCCCACTTTGTTTCGCATCAGCATTTACCTGATCATCTATATCTAGATCTTCAAATTTATATTTCAGAGCAAAGACACTTAATATCTTACTTATTTTTACCTCAGCTTCTATCTTATCAACTTCTTCTTCTGTTCTTGATACAACTGTATCATATGGATTTGAATACATATCATCTTTTGTTTTTTCAACCTTATAATAAAAATCCTCACCCAGTTGTTGTTCAAATCCAAATCCAGTAAGTAGTGCATATATAGAGCTATCTTCAGCCCAAGTATATCCTGCCTTTGCTCCCATATTTTTACCAAATTCTGTTTTTACAAACACTCCATTATAATCAAGCTCAAGGCTAGGAAAAACTAAAGTTTTTGTGAAATTATCTGGTTTTGAATTTATTGATTCAACCCTATCATTCTTATCATCCACTGTAAAACTACTATCAATAGACATTCCCCCTGTGATAATACCAATATGCCCTTCAAGTCCTTGAGAATATAGGAAATTTGTACTTAATGCTAAAGCTATTAATATATTTTTTAATTTAATCATTTTTTACCTCTATTTTAATTGTTTTTAGAGTTTTCACTACCTAAACTCCACTTTTACTACTTTTCCAAAGTTAATATTTGTAGATTGATTTTTTTTAGCTAAAATCACTTTATAAGTAGATACCCTCTGAGTATCCCTTACAGATGTAATCTTATATATTTTATATTCACTTTTTTTATCATTCACAAATATCTCTTTATCTTCTAGATCATTTATCTCTTTTGCCCTTACAAAAACTTCAAGCTTTGATTTTGAGAAATCATATAGGGTGTATAGATGTGTACCTGCTTTTACATATTCACCTTGGGATACAAAAAGCTCATCCACATATTTATCTTTTACATAAAATTCTTTTTTTGAAATAGTATTTTTTTTAACTCTTATATCTTTTTTTAGATTCTCCAAAGTTTTCTCAGACTCTATCCAAGCTAGCTTTTCTTGGTTTTTATCATAAATACTTAGCTGCTTAACTTTATACTTGTTTTTATAGTTTTGCTCTTTGATATCCACTAATTCTTTTTGAAAGACTAAAGACTTTTCTAAATTATCAAGTTCTATCTTTTCATCATTTGTATCTAATTTAAGGATGGCTATTTTATCTTGGATATATTTATACTCAATATCCTTATTTATAAATACCACCTTTGCAGATACTTCTGAGCTAATATTATATTTTTCATATGGCTCAACCTTTGAAAAATACTCTGTAGCATTTAAAATAATTGCACTAAATACTACAAACAATACATATTTCATCTTTTTCCTTTATGATTTATATTTGTAATTCTAAATAAAATTTATGGGGATATTTAGGGATTTACCCCTTTTTTATATTTTTATTTATCATTGCAAACAATGTTGGTAAAAATAATAAGGTAAGAACTGTTCCCCACAATAATCCAAAACCTAAAGATACAGCAATTGGTTGTAGTATCTTTGAACTACCTGTTGCAAAAAAGATAAGTGTACTAAGCCCCAAAAAAGTAGTAATAGATGTGATAATAATAGGTCTTAGCCTTAAAGTAGCCCTTTGTATAAGCTCATCTACACTTTTTGTTTTTTTGATAAACTCAAGCATCACAATTGCATTATTTATCACAACTCCAGCAAGTCCAAGTATCCCAATAATAGAAGGTAAAGACATATATAACCCCATAGCAAGATGCCCAAGCACTGCACCTAAAACTGAAAAAGGGATTACAAGCAATACTAAAAAGGCATATTTAAAAGAATCAAACATTGTAAGAAGTGTGATAAAAATCAAAAAGATCGCTATAAAAAACGCAAAACTAAGCTCATCCAACATCTGCTCATTTTTACTAGCTTCCCCTTCAAGTAAAACCTTCACACCTTTATCTTCTATCTCTTTTATCTTATCTTCCATCAAAGATAAAGCCTCAACAGCAGTAATCTTCTTAGCATTTACATTTGCTACTACAGCCTTTCTTGTCACCCCATTTAATTTATATAAAGAATCAAAGTTTGTAATATATGTAAAATCAACAATCTCACTTAATACAATTTGTTGGCTTGTATTTGGGATTTGGATCTCATAGTTTTTAAACTCTTCAAAACTATCTTTTCCTTCATCATAAGTCACAAATTCAATAATCCCCTTTTCATCCAAGCCTTTCGCCTGTGATGATTCTAGGTATGAACTAGCTAAGATTGAAGATAGATCAGACTCAGTAAACCCTAAACTCTGCCCATAAGAGTTTAATGCTATCTTTAGCTCCTTTGTCCCCTTTTTAGCTGTATCATCCACATATATAATGCCATCTATCCTTCTTAGTTCCTCTTTTAATTCATTTATCGATTCCATCATTAATTTATTATCAGGTGTTGCTAAAAATATCTCTATATCATTTGCTAAAATCCCTACACCTTCAGTTTTGATTGCAAACTCTTGAAGACCTTTTGGTTTATATGATTTGAAAATATCATTTATGATCACTATAATCTCATTTAAATCCTTCCTTCTTTTTGCTCCATTTTCAAGATCAAAAGATAATATAGGTGTAATATACTGCTCCACAAAATTTTGAGGAACCCTATCTTCTAGTTCAATATTAAACTCAAACACAGATGATTTTAATTCTTGTCTTTCTTGATTATCTGTTCTTTGCCCTACTGTATATGAGATAGTTCTAAACCCTAGTTCATCCTTTAAACTTAATAGTTTTGATTCTATCTCTTTAGTTTTTTTATGAACCTCATCAATTCTATGACTAGCAGAAAACTTACCACTTATAAAAAACCTCTCCTCATCAAAATCTTGAAACATCTGAAATCTCATATTTGAGATAAGTAATACACTCAATAAAGGGATAAGCACACCAAAAGAAAAAACAAACTTCTTTTTATGCCTAAGAATAAACTCCAAACACCTTCTATATAGATCATTAAACTTAGACCAATCAAGCTCCTTATCATCTTTATTTAAAACATGATAAGCATGTAGTGGTAAAAATATAAAACTCTCTATAAGTGAAGCGATGATCAAAATAACCACAGCAATAGGGATCATCTTTAAAAACTCCCCAAGGGTTCCAGTAAGCATAAACATAGGTAAAAAGGCAAACACTGTTGTAAGGGATGAAGCAAGAACAGGAGCTAAAACTTCTTTTGTACCCTCTATAGCACTAGTAAGTTTATCCTCCCCATTTACAATATGTCTTTGAATATTCTCTGCAATAATCACCGCATCATCCACAAGAACCCCAAGTATAAGTAAAGCTCCAATAAGTGTGATATTATTTATAGTATAAGGGGTAAAAGAAAGAACAATCACTCCAATAAGTATAGCTATAGGAATCCCTATAATTACAATAAGTGCTACCCTTTTATTGATAAGTAAATATATAGATACACTTACAAGTATAAGTCCAAACATAATACTTGCTATAACAGTATTTAGTCTTTTTGATATCTCCATAGAGGTATCATTAAATACCTCTATCTCAATATCCTTATAAAGTTCATTCTCTTTTTTAATCTGCTCTTTTATTATCTTTGATAAAGCTATAGCATTTGCTTTTTCACTCTTAAAAAGTCCAAGATTTACATTTCTCCCACCATTTAAAAATGATAAAATATCACTCTTTTTATATTTTTTTTCCACCTTAGCGATATCACTGATATAGATAGATTTACCATCTATTTTGATCATGATATTTAAAAGCTCATCTATACTTTTTGCACCATTTTTAGAAGATAGAAATAGATGCTCTTTTTGATCTTCTATTTTTCCTATGGGATAGATATATGAGGTCTTTTTGATCTTTGAGATTAGAAGCTCTTTATTTAATCCATAAAATTCAATTTTTTGTTTATCCAAGATGATCTCATAAACCCTATTTGTACTCTCATTTAGCTCTATTTTTGAAATCCCCTCTATAGTAGAGAGTCTTGTTTTTAGCTCATCAGCAAAACTCACAAGCTCGTCATGGGATTTTACTTTGGAGGAGATAGCCACACTCATAAGTGCTTCATCCCTAGATATGATCTTTGCTTGGGGTTCATCCATATCTGATGGAAGATCTGCTTTATTGTTGGCTATCACATCTTTTACATCATTTAATACTTCATATTTATTTAATCCATTTTGCAAAGTAAGAATGATAGTAAACTCTCCACTTTTTACAAAGGATTCTGTTTTATCCACACCATTTATAGAACTCATGTCTTTTTCAAGTTTAGTTACAGCTATCTTGTTTAGATTATCGATACTAGCTCCCGCATAATTTCCATTAACAGATATCTTGTCAAGTTGAATATTTGGAAATACATCCTTTGGCATAGTATTATAAGTCACTATTCCAAGTATTGTAAGAAAAACAAATGCTAGATAATTTAATCTAACTTTTGTTAAAAAAAAGCGGATTATGCTTTGCATTTTTAAAGTCCTTTATAATTTTATGATGAAACTATAAAAGAAAAAAATGTAGAAATCTTGGGGTTTTCTACTATTTCTAAATATTCACACTTTGTTCACACTAGATTTTATATAATAGAAAAAATTAAAAGGATTTATGATGAAAAAAATCATTTTAGCAAAACTCTTTCTAAGTATATTTGCCATCTCACTTTTTTCCCAAGAGAAACCTTATCATATCAAATTGATTGATCCCTTAGATAGACCTCAAGATGGATACTGTTTAGATGTTGCAGGTTCTGGTAATTATATACGGTATGATTTACCTTTAATTGGTCACAACTGCAAACCTGGGCTTTATGCTGATGAAGCATTTATTTTTAGAAAAGATGGGACTATTTATTTTCCAGCTTTTGGTTTATGTGCAACTATATCTGGTGTAAATGAGTCTGTTTTAGATCATACTAGCTTAAGTTTACGTGAGTGTCATGTGGATTCACCTTTTTTAAATGCTAGATTTATGCAAGTCTTTGAATATACAAAAGAGAAAAAGATAAAACATAAACATACAAATAAATGTTTAGTAATGGGTGAGGAATCCTCTAGCACTTATTCCCCTGATCATACATGGAGAACTCTATTTATGAAAGAGTGCTCTAAAGTGGATATAAAAAGATCAACTTGGTATTTTAATAAACCCTAAATTTAATATGTACAAAAGTTATAAAACTACTTTTGTACATATTTTAAAAGTTTGAAGATACGAGAGTTAAAAAATTTAAATATCTCTGTTTAGAAATTTATCTCTATTTTTGTTCCTATCCCTTTTTTTGTAGATATTGATAAGTTCCAATCTTCCTCTTTACAGATTCTTTTTACTATATTTAATCCTATCCCTAATTCATCTTCTTTAAACCATTCTCCCGTATCTAAAACTATAAAAGAGTTATTTGTGGCTTTTATCTCCATCGAGCCTTCTTGCATATGAGTAAAGGCATTTCTTATGATATTATCCACTACAATTGATAGATAGTTTTTATGTAGAGTTAAAATCAATTTTTCATCTATCTTATTTTTATATTTAATATTTGGTGATTTTAAAAGGTATTGATTTTTCTCTATAGAATTATCCACTAACTCTTTTAGATTAAAACTTATATCTTTTATATCTTTTTGTTTTTCCCTTCCCATAATCAAAAAACTCTCTATAAGGTGGGTCATATTTTTATTTGCCCTTTTTATTCTATTTAGAGTTTTTTTCATTTGGGGAGTATTGCCCTCAGGAAGTTCAAATGCTACTTCTATTGCTGCTTGGGAACTAGCTACTGGAGTTCTAAGCTCATGACTTGCATCTCTTGTAAAAGCTTTTTCCCTTTGCACAAATTCTGCTGTTCTTTTTACAAAAGAATCAATTTTTCTAGCTAAAAATCCTATCTCATCATTATAATAGTCATTTATGTTACTTTTATATTCTCCTATATCTATTTTATCTACATTTGAAGTGAGATTTGTAAGGGGTACTAGAACTTTTTTTGCGATATAAAAACCTATAAAAATAGATAAAACAAGTATTATTAAAACCAAAGAAAAGAAGTAATATAAGGAGATATTTGCTCCCATATTATCTGCAAAGTTAAATCCAGTAAGTTCTATAAAATAGTACATATTTTGATTTTTTATATTTTTTATGGGTGCTTGTAAAATATAGATTTCATTTTCTTTAAAATCATAATAATAAAATGTATAACCATTTTTAATAGTTTTGTGAAATCTTTTTGTGGGAATATCATTTAATGTTTGTTCTGTAAAGTTCTTACTTTTTTTAGTTAAAATACTATTTAAATATTTTACAGCATCCTTTTCATCTCCCACAAAAACTTTTCCTCTTGCTAAATTAAATTTAGTGTTTTTGTCTTTTTCATATTGAGTTAGAAATTGTTCCATCTCTTTTTGTGTATGCCAGTTAAATTGTTCATCGGCATTTATTCTTACAGTTAAAGCTGTTAGAAATCCTAATATAATACTTACAATAAGAGCAAAAATGACACAAGATGTAACTATCCTAAATCTTATACTTTGAGTAAATCTCATACTACTATCCTAAACCCCTGACCTTTGATGGTTTGGATCAATTCTTTTTTAAAGGGTTTATCGATTTGTTTTCTTAGTTTATATATATGACTTCTAAGGGAATCACTTGAGGGCATGTCATCCATCCAAATAAAATGTTCTAACTCTTCTCTTGTTACAAGGTTTGGTGATCTTTGCATAAGTAGTACTAGGATTTTATAATTATTTGGCGATAGGATAATATTTTGCCCTTCTCTTTTTACTTCATTTGTATTTAGATTTACACTCAAAGTATCAAGTTTTAATATATTTTCTTTATTTATAATCCTTTTATATAAGGCTTTTATACGAATAAGTAACTCTTTTAACGCAAAAGGTTTTACCAAATAATCATCAGCCCCTGCATCAAATCCAGCCACTTTATCCTCTAAAGTATCCCTCGCAGTTAAAAATAAAATAGGTATTTGATTGTCATATTTATTTCTAAGTATTTCACAAAGTTTTAAACCATCCATTTTAGGCATAGCTATATCAAAAATAAGTATGTCATATTGGTTTTTTAGTATAAATTCAAGACCAGCTTCCCCATTATATGCAAAGTCACATTCACAACCATGTATATCTAAATAATCAGCAATACTCTCCGCTAAATCTAAATTATCTTCTACTATTAGTACTCTCATCTTAACCTCTTTATTTCCTAAATATTATCCAATTAAATGTGAAAGGAATGTGAAAATAATCCATTTATATTTTCACATTATGATCACATAAGTTCTTATATGATTTCAAAACAAATAAATAAAAAGGAAAAAAATGAATATTTTAGAAAATGAAGATATAGGAAAATTAGTATTAAGATTTGCAGTAGGTTTTTTAATGTTGTTTCATGGTATAGATAAAGTGATAAATGGTATTGGTGGATTGGATGGTATGTTTAGTTCTATGGGCTTACCAGCTTTTTTTGCTTATGCAGTTTATGTAGGTGAGTTTATCGCTCCTTTAATGTTAATTATTGGTTATCAAGTAAAAATAGCTTCTATTTTAATAGCTGGGACAATGGTGGTTGCTATTTTAATGGCTCACCTAGGTGATATATTTGCACTAAATGAACATGGTGCATGGGCTATTGAGCTTCAGATGTTTTATATTTTAGCATCAATGGCTATTTTATTTTTAGGCTCAGGGAAATATTCCTTGATAAAGAGATAAGTAATTTTATCTCTTTTATAAAAATTAAATAAACTTATTAAAAGGTGCTACAAATGTATAGATTTATAAAAATAACACTTATTACAATATCCATAGAGTTTCTAATAAGTGGCTGTGTGAGGGATCAAGCATCAAACCCAAACAACTATAAAAAAAAACAAAATAAAAAAGAAAGACCCCTAAAAAAACATACAAATAATAGACTAAACTTATTTAGTCCTATTTAATAAAATCAAGATTCTACTTTATGATTAGATAGAGATTTTATCGTCTCTATATAATCATCTACTTGATTGATTAAATAAGTTTTTTGTTCCGTAGATAACTCTTTTTGTAGATTAACTAACCATAGATAAGTTTTTTGAGTATTTGATCTTCTTGCTAATTTAAACTCTTGTGAATGATTGTAGTTTCTCTCTTGAATCAGTTTTTTAATCTGTCCTGCTTTATCTTCTCTACTTAGATTACTCTCAAGAATTTTTCTTAGTTCTTTTTGCCATTTTATTCTATTGTCAAAACGAAATTGTGCAACTAAGGTTTGAGAAAACACCAAATTTTTAGCTTGTACTTCTTGCTTTTTGCTAATCTCACCTAGCCCTCTTTCCATCCAATCATTTATACTCTCCAATCTTTCTAAACGAATCTCGTCAGCTTGTAGATTAACTTGTTCTTCAAGATATTCATCATTGGATTCTTTTAAAGCATCAAAAAGGTAATCAATCTGCTCACTAGATAAACTAGCTAATATTGGCGAAAATTCATCCCCTATTTGAATAAAAAATTCATCCACGAATCTATCTATACTCTTTTGGTGTTTTTCTAGTTGCTCTTGAGTAAGAGGCTTATCTAAATCTTTTTTTATAGTTTCTAAAAACTTAGCATATTTAGGCAAAGCTTCAAATCTATGCCAATTAAGAACTTTACTCAAGGCAATTTCAAACTGCTTCTCTTGAACTTCATTTAATTGAAAATAGTCATCCTTGTACCAAGAAACTAACCAATCAATTTGATTATAATATAGTTTAAGGGAGCATCCACTCAATGTTAAACTTAAAATTAAAACAGGCAATATTTTAAAAACCAGTTTCATGTATCACCTTTAATTTTAGACAATATAGCATTAATCTCCATAGATGGTTTAAGATCTTCTCTATTTCCTTCAGGAATATAGGCACGTACTAGACCATCATTTTTATCAAATTCAAAATGACCATTAAAAAATGATCCAGCAGGCTGAGAAACTAAACCAAACCTCATATCTGTCAAAATAACCTCTTGTTTTTCATTTTGTATTTTTTGAGTTTGTGCACGAAGCATATTCATTGAAAACCATCGTAATATTTTGCCTTCTTTACTATCATTCACTGCTTTAACAAATTTATCATTATCACTTTCATAAATTTTAAATTGAATAGTTTTTCTTGCAATTGTACTGAAAAATCCAACTGCAAAACGATCATCTTTATCCTTTGCTACCACACGCCATAAAACATTATTTAACATAGTAGGAGAGACATGAACATCAACAAAAGCAAAGTTTTGCTCTTTTAATTGGATAGTTGCTTGTTTTTTAGCATCCCAAGAATTAAAAAAACCAAGACATAAATATAAAGTTGAAAAAACAAGAGCATATTTAGCCCATACAAAAGCTCTTTGTGGTTTTTTAAAACTAAATAGACCAACAATAATAGCTATAAGTAAAGGAACTGTATATATAAGATCAATAATTGATACTGTATCTAATGTAAAACGTGCATTACTAAGTGGTGTTAAAATCTGTGTTCCATAAGATGTACATAGATCAAGTAAAGGATGGGTGATTAAAGCTAGAAAACACAATAAATACCATGTCCAATAATGATCCACATGGGAAGGTTTATCTTCTCCCATTTTTCTTGTATCCCATATTCCCCATTTCATTGATAACCATGCCATAAGAAATGCTACAAAGGGTAGAACAATTATAGAATGACTCCAGCCCCTATGTGTTTCCATATAAGAAAAATGATCTCCTCCTAAAGTTAAAAAAAAATCAAGATCAGGGAGTAAACCACCAAAAGCACCAACAAGCAATGCCTTTTTCCCTAGTTTTTGACTAAATCCTGCTTGAGCGATAGCTGTACCTAACGCAATTTGTGTAAGTGTGTCCATATTATTCTCCTCAAAAAAATTAAAAATAATCGTTATATTTGAGAAGTTTACTATAGCCCATGTGAAGTGTATGTGAACATTAATACAAACCTTCTAAACATATTTTAGCCTTTCACATTATGATCACAATTGATTTTTTATAATCAAAAAATAAAATCATATTTAAAAGGATAAAGATTATGGAAAAGTTTAAAGGCAATGGTTTTGAAATATCAAGAGTAGGTCTTGGCTGCATGCGTATGTCTGCACCTCTCCCAAGTAATAGACAACAAAGTATTGCTACTATTCATGGAGCACTTGATGCAGGGATAAATCTACTAAATATTGGAGATTTTTATGGTTTCTTCGGACACAATGAAAAGCTTATCTCAGAGGCATTACAAGGGTATGATAGAGAAAAAGCATTTATATCTTTAAAATATGGGCGTTTTAATCCACTTTTTTTCAAAATGGATGTGGGACCTAAACATATAAAAGAGAATATAAAAAAATCTCTTTTTAATCTAAAACTAGACTATGTTGATTTATATCAGCCTGCAAGGATAGATATGGGGATTCCTTTTGAGGAGACTATTTATCCTATTAAAGAGTTGATTAAAGAAGGATGTATAAAGCATTTAGGAGTTTCAGAAGTGGATGAAGATACTTTACGAAAGATACATAAGATTCACCCAGTGGCTTTAGTGGAATCAGAAGTATCAATCACCAATAATGAGATAGATGATACCATCATACCTACTGCCGAAGAGTTAGGAATAGGGATTGTTGGATTTGGAATTTTAGCTTTTGGAAAACTTTTTAAAAAGAGTAATGATCCTCTCGTAAAAATTATAAATGCAATTGCAGCTAAAAGAGATGTATCTATATCTCAGATTGCACATGCTTGGGTATTAAGAAAAAGTGACAATATGATCCCTTTAATTGGCTCTAGAAAAATTGAACGCCTTAAAGACACTATGAAATGTCTAGATATACATTTCACAAATGAAGAACAAGAAAGTATTAAAATAGCTATGCTTGATAGTGATATAATGGGTAGAAATGCACCAAAACTTACTGTTACTAATGGTAGAATGAAAATGCAAAGATAATTACAAGTTAAGAGAGTGTTCCTCTCCTAACTTGTCAAATATCTATCTAGTTTTGGTTTTATAAATATAGTCATTATTGGAGAAAAAAACAAAGCTAAAGGTAATGCAGCCAAATAACTTTTTAACCACACATCTAAAAAACTATCAAGATTTGATAATCCTAGTATATTTATACTTGTACTTATAGCCATAATAGCTTCCATACATAAAGCCATAAATATCCCAAGAATAATATTTTGAAAAATCTCTTTTAGATTTGAAAAGATAAGTTTTACTAGTTTATTTGAAATAAACATAATAATACCACCCAAAGGCATCATAATAAGAACTGCAAATAATAAAGACCTAATCCATGTGGAAAAATATTCGGGAGTAAACCCTATATTGATATAAGTCATTATCCCTATAAATGTTCCTCCGATCAAAGTAATCATACTTACCATTATAGATAGTTTTTTTAGTGTTTTTTTATTTATCATATTTATCCTTTTTTAAAATATTAATAAATCTAATGAGAACAGAACGTGAAAATCTTAAATTATAGAGTTCACACTTCGTTCACATCAGATATTTTAAAATTTCAATATAGATAAATAAAGGAATAGAAGTGAAAATAAGTATATCTCATATTAGCTCTTTCATAGTTTTATTGCTTTTTGTTGGATGTAGTTCCATTCCTAAAGAACTACATACTAAAAAACAAATAGAACTACCAGATAAATATACAAATAATGCCAATGATCTAAAAATAAAAGATAATTGGCTTTTAGATTTTAATAGTAAGTCCTTGGAGAAACTGGTAAATAAAGCTTTATTAAATAACTATCAACTCAAACGTCTTTATTATGATGTAAATATTAGTAAGCAAAATTTAATTGGATCACAAAGTTACTTATTACCTGAACTAGATTTATCTTTAAATCATTCAAAAAGTGGAGAACTAGAAGGTAGTTCGAATGGTGATACTACAACTTTAAATTTAGGTATGAGTTATGAAATAGATATTTGGGGTAAACTATCAGATTCACAGAGAAAAGCAAATATGCAATTATTGCAAAGTCAAGCACTTTATGAAGAAGCAAAACAAAAACTTGTAGTAGATGTAAGTATTGCTTATTTTAATATTCTTGAATCAAATTTATTGCTAAAACTATACGAAAAAAATCTAGAAAATGCAAACAATAATTATAAGATCATAAACAAAAGATATAAATCAGGTTTAAATACTATCTTAGATAGATATCAAGCTAAAAATATTGTATATGAACAAGAATCAAAAATATCTGCACAACAAACAATAAAATCAAATGCACTCCATACACTAAAAAAACATTTAGGAAAATACTCAAATGAAATTTTAGCTATTACAGATAATTTACCAGAATTAAAAACACCTCTAAGAGTTGGATTGCCTTCGCAACTTATACTAAAGAAAGCATCCCTAACTGCTAGTTGGAATAAGCTTCTAGCCCAAAATCACCATTTAGCTTTTACACACAAACAACGATTACCTAGTTTAAGTTTATCCGCATCATTGGAACGTAGTAGTGTAAATGGGGTACCTTTAATTTGGTCTTTAATAAGTGGAATAACTGCTCCTATTTTTAATGCAGGAAGATTAAAAGCAAATGAACAAATCGCTACTTTGGAACTTAAAAAGATCGAATTGGAATATCTAGAGAATGTTTATAATGCATATATTGATGTGGAGAGTAAAATAAGCCAAGAAAAAAATCTTTTTGATCAATATGAAGCATTAATAAAAACTAGGGACAACGCCAAAATAACTGCTGAGCTATCTTTTAAACAATATTTAAAAGGATTAGTTCAATACTCAATAGTATTAGACAATCAAGATAAATATTATAATGCACAAGCTTCACTAATCCAAATAAAAAAACAGCTTCTTGAAAATAGAATCAATTTACACTTTAGTTTAGGTGGAGATTTCTCTTCAAATAACAATAAAAAAGGAAATATATAAAATGAAAAAGCCAATTAAACTTTTAATTCCAATAGTGATTATTCTAGTAACCGTTATCATAGTGAAGATGATCTTGGACAATCCTGCTAAATCAAAAAAGTCTAAAGAAAAACAGACAAAAAAAGTTTTAGTTGAGATACAAAAAATAAAATCAAAAGAGTTTACTCCTTTTATTGAAAGTTATGGTTTAGTTGAAGCATCAACAAGCACCCAACTTATCTCACAAGTCTCAGGAAAAATAGTCTATATAAATGAAAAATTTAAAGATGGCGCATTTTTAAAAAAAGGTGATTTACTTATAAGTATTGAAGATACTGAATATAAAGCAGATGTAAAAATAGCAGAAGCAGAATATATCTTAGCAAAACAACAACTGCTAGAAGAACAAGCTAATGCTGATCAAGCAAAAGAAGAATGGGAAAATTTACACTCAAATTTAAGCCCAAGTGATCTAGTTCTAAGAGTACCTCAATTAAATGCTGCAAAAGCAAATCTATTGGCTTCACAAGCAAAACTAGATAAAGCAAAACTAGTACTAAAAAGAACAAAGATATATGTACCTTATGATAGTAGAGTGATAAAAAAAAATATTGATATATCACAAGTGATAAATACAAATATTACTATTGGTGAGATATATGCTATTAACAATATACAAATTAGACTTCCAATAAAAAACAAAGACTTAGATTTATTAAATATAGAAGAAAAGCCAGAGCTAAAACTAAGCTCTAGTTTATCCCAAAATATCTATAAGGCAACTATACAAAGAAGTGAGAGTAGAATCGATTCAAACTCTAAACAACTTAATGTAATAGCAAAAATTGATTTTCATAAAGATATAAAAATAGGGGAATATTTAAAGGCAAAAATAAAAGGTATCAATTTAAAAAATGCTTTATATATCCCAAATAGCTCAATCTATCAAGGAAGTTATATTTATATTGAAAAAGATGGGATTGTTACAAGAAGAGATATTAAAATAAGATGGCAAGATGAAAAAAAATCACTTATAGATGAGGGATTAAAAGATGGTGAGAATATTGTACTTACAAGATTAGGACTTATAAGCTCAGGTACAGCTGTAGAGATAATCAATGAAAAAGGACAAACAAAATGATAGCTTGGTTTGCAAGAAATAGTGTTGCTGCAAACCTATTGATGATCATAATAATTGCAGCGGGGATATTCTCCCTTTTTAGGGCTATCCCTTTAGAAGTATTTCCCTCTTTTGCTAGAGATACTATTAGTATAAAAATGGATCTAAGGGGATCAACCCCAGAGGATATAGAACAATCAATAACAATCAGAATTGAAGAAGCTATAGCTGATTTAGAAGGGATAAAAAAAATCACTAGTCGTTCTTCTGAGGGAAGTGCAACAGTAAGTGTTGAAGTTGATACAAGTATTGATGCTAGAAATTTACTAGCAGATATAAAAAGTAGAGTAGACACTATAAATACCTTTCCAAGTGATGCAGATAGAGCTACCATACAAATAGAAGTGAGAAAACATGGTGTTATTACTGTAACTCTTGCAAGTGAATATGGAGAAAAAGAAACCCGTGAATATGCTGAGAATATCAGAGATAGCCTACTTCAAATTTATGGTATTTCACAAGTTGAACTAACAGGCATAAGAGATTATGCGATATCTATAGAAGTATCCCAAGATAAACTTCTTCAATACAATCTTACCTTAGATGAAGTATCCCAAGCTATCCAAAATTCTAGTATGGATTTAAGCTCAGGAAATTTAAAAACATCAAGTGGAGATATTCTTGTAAGTCTAAAAGCTCAAGCTTATAATAAAAAAGACTTTAGTGAAATAGTTATAAAAAAAGGAATCGACGGCTCAATCCTTAGGCTTGATGAGATTGCAACTATAAATGATGGTTTTGAAGAAACACCAATAAGAAGTAGATATAACAATAAAAATGCAGTATTTATAAATGTATATAGAGTAGGAAGTGAAAGTGCTATAGATGTTGCAGATAAGGTAAAAAACTTTATTGCTAAAAAACAAAAAACACTACCAAAAGGTTATGAGCTTAGTTTTTGGGATGATGATTCCCAGATTGTAAAAAGTAGATTAAAAACCTTAGGAAATAGTGCTATACAAGGAAGTATTTTAATTATTATCCTACTTACATTGTTTTTAAGGCCTGCTATAGCCTTTTGGGTATTTGTGGGTATTCCTGTTTCCTTTGCTGGTGCGTTTATTATCATGCCTATGTTTGATGTGAGTTTAAATGTATTGAGTTTATTTGCTTTTATACTTGTACTAGGAATAGTTGTGGATGATGCTATTGTAACAGGGGAAAATATCTATACCCATTTAAAAAAATCAGACTCAGGGGAGATGGCTGCTATAAATGGTACAAGGGAGATATCTACACCTGTAACTTTTGGAGTACTTACAACAATAGCAGCATTTGCACCCCTTGCATTTATAGAAGGGGACAGAAGTATTATCTTCAACCAACTACCTTATGTAATTATACCTATTTTAATTTTTTCACTTATAGAATCAAAACTTATCTTACCCTCTCACCTTAAACATATAAAACTAAGAGAAGAGAAAAACAAAACAAATACCTTTGAGCAATTTCAACATAAATTTGCAGATGGATTTGAAAGGATTGTTTTAAAATATTATCAACCAATATTACGTGTGGCATTAAATAATAAATTTGCAACCCTTTCTTTATTTATTTCAGCATTGGTAATAATTATCAGCCTAATTATAGGTGGATGGACAAAATTTATAGTATTTCCAAGGATTCCAGCTGACACTGTTAGCGTGACTCTAACTATGCCTACAGGAACTCCATTTGAAACTACAAATAATCATATTATCCATATCACTGAAAAAGCAGAGATTTTAAGGGATAAATATCGTGATAAAAATACAGGAGAAAGTGTGATCTTGGATATCATGACCACAACTGGTGGTAGAGGTGGTACTAGTAATATTGGTCAAGTCATGTTTGAAATAACACCTGCAGAAAAAAGAGAGATGAAAATTTCATCAATAGAATTAGCCAACGAATGGAGAAAACTAGTTGGAGAAATAGTTGGTTCACAAAGTCTTGCATATAGATCAGAACTAGTAAGGGGTGGATCACCTATTGATATTCAGTTCTCTAGCTCCTCACTTGATACACTAAAAGAAGTTGCAAATAAAGTAAAAGAACATCTAAAATCTTATGAAACCGTTTATGATATTGCAGATAGTTTATCTGATGGTAAAGATGAATTAAAGATAGAATTGACAACTGAGGGTAAGCTTTTAGGATTATCAAAAGAAGATATTTCATTGCAGGTAAGAAATGCAATATATGGGGCACAAATTCAAAGAATACAAAGGGGTAGAGATGATGTAAGAGTGATGATAAGATTACCAAAAGATCAAAGAGATTCTATCTCAAGTCTTGAAAATATAATCATCACAACAAACACTGGTGCAAAAATACCCCTTGGAAATATTGCAAAATTAGTGCCAAGTAAAGGAGCTTCAACTATTACTAGAATTGATAGGTTTAGAACAGTAAATATCACAGCAGATATTGAAAAAGAAAATACAAATATGATAGTTTTACAAGAAGAATTAAAAACTTATCTTAGTGAACTTATCTCAAAATATCCTGATATAAACTATAGTTTAGAGGGGGAAGCAAGGGAGCAAAGTGAAACCTTTGGATCACTTGTATTTTCATTTATGTTTGCATTTTTTGTGATATATGCCCTTTTAGCGATACCATTTAAATCTTATCTTCAACCTTTTATTGTGATGAGTATCATACCTTTTGGAATAATTGGAGCTGTATTAGGACATTGGATTATGGGGATGCATTTAACTGTTTTAAGTATTATGGGTATATTTGCATTAACTGGAGTTGTTGTAAATGATTCTTTAGTTTTAGTTGATTATATAAATAAACAATACAAAAAAACAAATGATCTTTTATCTTCAGTCCTAAGTGCTGGGGCTGCTAGGTTTAGACCAGTGATGCTTACAAGTTTAACAACATTTTTTGGTCTTTTACCTTTACTCTTTGAAAAGTCAATTCAAGCACAATTTCTAATCCCTATGGCTACATCTTTAGGTTTTGGTGTGTTATTTGCTACTTTTACTACTTTGATATTAGTTCCTGTCCTTTATGTCTTAGTAGAAAAGATTAGATTTAGGTCATAGTTTAAATGAATGAAAGGGATCATCATCTAGATTTTTTTAAAGCACTTGCTCTCATAAATATGTTTGTATATCATTTTATTTTTGATATGCAGACATTTAAAATTATTGATTATAATATCTTTACAGATACTAAGGCGATTATTTGGAGAGTAATTATAGTGAGTACTTTTTTAATTTGTGTAGGGATTTCTTTAGTTTTAGTCTCTAAACGATTATATGTAAAAAGGGCTTTTTATTTAAAATCAGATTTTCAATTATTGATTGCTTCTTTTTTAGTTAGTATTGTTACTTATCTTGTATTTCCAAATCAATGGATTTATTTTGGTATTTTACACTTTATTTTAGTATCAAGATATCTACTTTTCCCCTTTATAAAATCCCCTAAGATAAGTCTTTTTATGGGTATTTTGATTATAGTTTTATTTTTTATATTTGGTTTTTGGAATCCATTTATATATCTAAGTATAGATTTTTTGCCTTCATATAGTTTAGATATGATAAATTTCATTCCATGGTTAGCTTTTATATTTTTTGGAATCTTTTTGGGGCATTATCCTTTTTATAAAAAAATAGTTATTTGGAAAAATAGAAAATTTTTATTAATAGGAAGATATAGTTTATTTTTTTATCTACTACATCAAGTTGTTTTATTTCCACTAGCATATTTAATTTCTAAAATAATATAAAAATCCCAAAATCTCCACATTTTTTTTATATAATATATTTACATAAAGGGATAAATTTATGAAAAAACTAGAAAATATGAAAATACTATTTATTGATGATGAAGATTTTATACGAGAGGAATCAGTAGAATACCTAAGTTTTCACTGTAATCATGTCTATCAAGCATATGATGGATTAGATGGTTTGGAGATGTATAAAAAATTCAAACCAGATATTATCATCACAGATATCAAAATGCCAAAACTAAATGGTATAGATATGATAAAAGAGATTAGGAAAAATGATCAAACCACAAAAATCATCGTAGCCACTGCTTTTTTAGAGACTTCATATCTACTTGAAGCTGTAGAATTAGGTCTAGTAAAATATCTAGTAAAACCTATTATGGAAGATAAACTTTTACCTGTATTAAATTCATGTATAGAAGATGTGATCGAAGATAAGTCTATATTTAAACTTGAAGGTGGATTTATTTTTGATACCCTAAATCAAACACTTTTTTTAAATCAAAGCCAAATAGCACTCACTAAAAAAGAGCTTCTATTTTTAGAGTTTTTAGTAAAAAACCATCAAAGAGCAGTAAAATATGAAGAGTTTAACAACTATGTTTGGCATGGGGATATGAGCGATGATGCTATGAGATCAATAGTAAGGGAGATAAGAAGAAAAACCTCAAAAACTACTATCAAAAACATCTCTGGTATTGGCTACCAAATAAATATGGAAAAATAAAAAATGATAAAATACCTAATAGTTTTTCTACTTACTTTACTAAGCTTAAATGCCTCATTGATAAAACAAGTGGAGATATTAGAAAGAGATGATATAAATACAAAAATAAAAGATATCATAGATTCACCAGATTTCAAAAAAACTGTTTTACCAATAAAGAGAAAATCTGATAATGTCTATTTTGTAAAACTTACTTTAGATAGAGAAAAATTAGGAGATACAAATAAAATCATAGAATTTTCCACAAGATTTGATTTATTAGAGCTAAATGAAGGTCTAAATTTTACAAAGATCAATAATCACAAAATATTAAACTTTGATCAAAAGAATTTTGTAGAAAATATATATCTAAAATTATATGATGATGAGGAGCTTGTCAAACTAGATATCAATGTATATGATAAAGAGGAGTACCTTTTACATCAAATAACCATAGGTAAGTTTTTTGGTATCTCCTATGGAATTATATTTGCAGCATTTTTATACTATTTTGCCCTATATCTATTTAATAGATATAAAGAATATATCTATTATTCCCTTACACAATTTTTTGTTTTATGTATATTGGTTTTTCTTATTGGAAATAATTTTGAAAATGAACAGATCCTAAGTGACCTAATCATATCAAGCTTTTTTGTCTTCTCAAATCTATTTACAAAAGAGTTTTTAAATAGTAAAAAACTCTCACCAATAGCTAACAATCTACTTAGCTTTTCATTAGCTCTTTATCTAGTAGATATGTTAATAGGATATGTATTTGGATATTTCTTCCTAGAAGAGAACCTTCCAAAGGCAACACTATTTATTTTTTATATAATTGCCGCATTTATGATATATCTAAAAGGATATAAGCCAGCATTTTTCTACCTTTTAGGTTGGGGAGTTATCACCATTGGATTTTTATTTGTAGATTTTCAATATTATATCTTAGAAGATCATTTATTGATACATCCACTTTATTTGCTTCATTTTATTTTCCCACTAGAATCTTTAATCCTAGCCTTTGCCCTATCATATAAGATGAAACTATTTGAAAAGGAAAAAGAAGAACAACAACAGTTCTTAACATACCAAAGTAAACTAGCCTCAATGGGAGAGATGATAGGAAATATAGCCCATCAATGGAGACAGCCCCTAACTCATCTTTCGTATATTTTGATGAATTTAAAAACAGCATATGAAAAAGACAAACTTACCCCTGAATATTTTGATAAAAAAAGTGCTTTAGCAAATGCCCAACTAAGCTATCTATCCAACACTATTGATGACTTTAGGGACTTTTTTAAAAATACAAAACAAAAAGAGATTTTTAATATCAATGAAGCGATAGATGAAGTGATAAATCTTCTAAAAGAAAGCTTCAAATCTTACCATATAAATCTACAATGTAAATATGAAAAAGAGATATCTACTAATGGATATAAGGGTGAATTTTTACAAGTATTATTTAATATCCTAAACAATGCAAAGGATGAATTTATCAAAAAAGGGATAGAAGATCCAAAAATAAGTATCAAACTATATCAAGAAAAGAAAAGAATCATTATAGATATATCAGATAATGCTGGAGGAATAGATACTAAGATATTAGATAAAATCTTTGAGCCATACTTTACCACAAAAGACAAAGGTCTTGGAATAGGACTTTATATGTCAAAGATGATCATTGAGCGAAACTTTGAAGGGAAACTTGAAGCTGATAATATTGAAAATGGAGCATCATTTAAAATAAAACTACTAATGGATTCTAAACCATAACTCACATATTTTCATAAAAGATGAAAAAGAGAATTTATCCTCTTTCTTATCTTTTAAAATAACTGAGGTTGCGCATACTCCTCTTTCCATGTTTTATATGACATATACGCTAAAACACTATAGATACTAAATAATATAGCTGTAAGAGCTAAATCTTTTTGTATATAAACATAAATAGAAACCACATCAATCACTATCCAATATATCCAACTCTCAAGTATCTTCTTAGCCAACATATAAGTAGAAAACATTGCAAAGACACTAATAAAAGAATCCACATAAGCAAAATCAGCACTAGTATAGTTTGCCATAACATATCCCAAAATAGTAGAGATAATAGTAAGCACAATTATGATCTTAATATTTTTAGAAAAACCATAAGTACTAATCTCAAGCTCTTTTTCTTGAGCTTTTCCTGTATCTTTCCATAAGTACCAACCATAAATAGCCATAAGAAGAAAAGATATAATTAAAACACTATCCATTAAAGATAAAGCATCAAAAAAGATATATGAATAAATAAATGTAGAGATAAACAACGAAGCCCAACACCATAAACTTTGTTTCATGGCAAGAACCAAATATAATACAGCTAAAACCATTGCAATAGCTTCTAAATTGCTAGTATATGCTAAATCTTTTGATACATCAAAATAAAACTCTTCGATAATATATCCTTGTATTTTTTTAAATTCTAACACTTGAATATTTAAGTCTTATTAAAAATTATCTACTAGCTTTTTTAGTTATAACTCTTATCAAATTAGTGAAATTCTGATCATTATGAGATGATATTATAAAAAGAAAGAAAAACTAGTATCTCCAAAATCACTTTCATAAAAATTCCTTTTTAAATAAACCCTATTTTTTACATTTTTAGTATAAAAAAAATTTGTGGGGTAAAAAAGGGTTTTTAATTTATAAATGATTAATTAAAAAAATCTAATTTTTTCTTCTCAAAGTAAATTTATTAATAATTGTGCTATACTTCCGAAAAAATTAACGAGGACTAAATTGAAATCACCTAAAGGTTTTGGAAAAAGATACTTTTCTCTAGCTTCAATACTAGCTCATAGTGTTGAGACGAAACTGCAATCGCAGGTTTCAAGAATTGAGAGTTTACTTTTTAGCAAGATATTATTAAGTGATGAAAAAGAAGAAGAGGAGGAATCTCCCCCTGATCTTGTACTTATTCAATCAATAAATATCTTCCAATCAGGTAGGACATCGTGCCATTGTAATTGTTGCTTTAAATTAAAAACAAAACTCGCAACACGCTTACACCACTATATCCCAAGATGCCCTTATTATACCACGTACTTTGCATTTAGAAGAACAGGAGTACACCCACCACACATATCCTTAGATACAAAAAACAAAATAAACAAATATATAATTTAAGGATAAATAATGAAAAACTACATCGTAGGTTTCCCAAGAATTGGGGAACAAAGAGAATTAAAAAAAGTATTAGAAAACTATTGGTCAAAAAAATCTTCATTTGAAGAGGTAAAAAATGTTGCAAGTGAGCTAAAAAAAAGACACTGGGGATATCAACAAGATGCTGGCATCGATTTTATATCTGTAAATGACTTCTCCTTATATGACAATGTACTTGATACAGCTATCATGCTAAATGCTATCCCTAAAAGATTTGAGGGATTAAAAGATGAAGAACTTTATTTTGCAATGGCAAGGGGAGATGATACTAAAGTTGCTATGGAGATGACAAAGTGGTTTAATACAAACTACCACTATATCGTACCAGAACTAAGTAGTGAAGATACATATAAACTAAATAGCCAAAAGATCATACAAGAGTATAAAGAGGCAAAAGAGTTTGGTATAAAAGCGAAGATCAACCTTATAGGTCCTCTTACATTTTTAGCCCTTTCAAAAAGAGTAGATGGTGGTGACACCCTTGATTTACATTCAAAAGTACTAGAGATTTATGCACAGCTTTTAGAAGAGTTAGCACAGCTAGATGATTCTATTTTTATCCAAATAGATGAGCCAATTTTTGTAAAAGACAATGAAGCAAAACTACTAGAGCTTATCAAACCCACATACAATCTACTAGCAAATATCTCACAAAATATAGATATTGTAGTAAGCACTTATTTTGAGCACTCAAATGAAGCTACAAAAATCTTAGTAGATACTCCTATTTATGGACTTGGGCTTGATTTTATCCATGGAGATGAAAACCTACAAGCCCTAGAATATATAGCAAAAAGTGATAAAAAACTTATCGCAGGTGTAATTGATGGAAGAAATATCTGGAAAAATAACAACCAAAAAACCCTTGAACTATTATCAGATATAGCAAAAGTTATAAAAAAAGATAATCTACTAGTATCCAGTTCTTGTTCACTTCTTCATATACCATTTACTTTAAAATATGAAGAAAAAATGGATAAAAATATAAAAAATTGGCTAAGTTATGCAGTAGAAAAGCTAGATGAACTTTCCCTTGTATCAAAGATATTTTTTAATGGGGTTAGCTATCTTGATACAAAAGAGCAAAAACAATATGATGAAAATATAAGAGCCAACTTTGAGCGAAAAACTTCAACTATCATCCATGACCAAGCTGTTCAAAATAGAGTAGTAACTTTAGACAAATATGAAAGGGATGGTTTATATGAGCAAAGAATCGCCCTACAAAAAAAGCTTTTAGGATATGAGGATTTAGCAACCACTACAATTGGATCTTTCCCACAAACTCCAGAGGTAAGAAAAAATAGAAGAGCCTATAAAAATGGCGAGATATCCACTGAGCTTTACAAAAAACATATGCAAGAGTATATTGATGATTGTATAAAGTTCCAAGAAGATTGTGATATAGAGGTACTAGTACATGGTGAGCCAGAGAGAAACGATATGGTTGAATACTTTGGAGAACAACTAAAAGGGTATGGCTTTAGCCAAAATGGGTGGGTACAAAGCTATGGAAGTAGATGTGTAAAGCCACCATTTATATATGGGGATATAAGTAGACCAAAAGCTATGACCGTAGAGTGGATAACATATGCCCAAAGTAAAACACAAAGAATTATGAAAGGGATGTTAACAGGTCCAGTTACAATTCTAAACTGGTCATTTGTAAGGGATGATAAGCCAAGGGATGAAGTATCTAAACAAATTGCCCTAGCAATAAATGATGAGATAGATGATCTTCAAAATGCAGGTATTAAAATAATCCAAGTGGATGAAGCAGCATTTAAAGAAGGATATCCCCTACGTCACGAGAAGATAAAAATCTATGAAGATTGGGCGGTGAGAGACTTCAAAATTTCAGTAAGTAGTGCAAAAGAGCAAACTCAAATCCATACCCATATGTGTTATAGCGAATTTAATGACATCATCAAAACCATAGAAGCGATGGATGCAGATGTGATTTCAATAGAGACTGCAAGAAGTGGAAATGAACTACTAAAAGTATTTAAAGAAGTGGGATATAAACAAGAAGTGGGTCCAGGTATCTATGATATCCATAGCCCAAGAGTTCCAAGTGTAGAGGAGATGACAAAACAAATAAAAGCTTTACTTGAAGTTCTTCCTCAAAAACAATTGTGGATAAACCCTGATTGTGGTCTAAAAACTAGAAAATGGGATGAAGTAAAACCAAGTTTAGTAAATATGGTACAAGCCGTAAAACAAGTAAGAAAGGAGTTAAGATAGAGCCTAGGCTCTGTCTCATATAAAGATGATAAAGTTAAATGATATAAAAATAGCAAAAAACAATTTAGAAGATGTAGTACAAAAAACACCCCTAAGCCATGCTCCTATTTTAAGTGAACTAGCAAATGCTCTTGTTTACTTAAAAAAAGAGAACCTACAAATAACAGGAAGTTTTAAATTAAGAGGTGCTTTTAATAGAGTTGCCCTTTTAGATGATGATAAAAGATCAGCAGGTGTAGTTGCCGCTAGTGCAGGAAATCATGCCCAAGGTTTAGCCTTTGCATCAAAATATTTTAAATGTGAAGCCACCATATTTATGCCAGAAGCCACACCTCTTACTAAAGTAGCTGGGGTAAAAAACTATGGGGCAAAGGTAGTCTTACATGGCTCAAACTTTGATGAAGCATATAGTGCAGCCATGGAGTTTTCTAAAAAAAACCAAAAAGAGTTTATCCACCCTTTTGCCGATGATGATGTGATATCAGGACAAGGAACAATCGCCATAGAACTATTAGATGAAATAAAAAATCTAGAGCAAATCATAGTTCCAATTGGAGGAGGAGGACTTATAGCAGGTATCGCTATAGCCGCAAAAGCAATCAATCCAAATATAAAAATAATAGGTGTAGTCTCAAGTGGTGCAAATGCCATGAAAAAATCATATGAAGCAAAAAGAGCCATAGACTCCAGCTCAGTTAAAACCATTGCCGATGGTATAGCCGTTAGGGATGTAAATAAAAAACTTCTAGATATCATCTTAGAATATGTGGATGAGATAGTAGAAGTAAATGAAAATGAAATAGCAAATGCCATACTTTTCTTACTAGAGAGACATAAGCTGGTAGTTGAAGGAGCTGGTGCAGTTAGTGTAGCTTCAATAATGCACAATAAAATAAAAAACACAAATCTCAAAACCTGTGCCCTTGTAAGTGGTGGAAATATCGATGTAACAATGATCGCCCAAATCATAGAAAAAGGTTTAGTAAAATCCAATAGAAAAATAAACCTAATGGTAACACTAATGGATAAACCAGGAAGTCTAACAACCCTAACAGAAATATTTAAAAAATGTGATGCAAATATAGTACAGATAGATTATGATAGGGACTCTATAAATCTAGAGTTTGGAGAAGCGCAAATTAGTGTATCTTTAGAAACAAAAGGACTAGAACACCAAGAAGATATAAAAGAAAAACTAAAAGAAGCTGGATATATTTTTAAACTTTTATAAAAATCACAAAAGGGCAAAAGCCCTTTTTATTCAAATACCCAAGTGGATCTCTTAGGATCAGTATCTTTACACTCTTTCATATAAAGAGTTCTCCAAGTATGCTCTGGTGAAAAAGTCCGAGAAGACTCTACTCCCATTTCTAAACATTTACTAGAGTTTTTATGTTTTATCTTCTTATCTTTAGTATATTCAAACTCTTGCATAAATACAGCACTGATAAATGGAGTGTCCTTTTTACACTCTTGAAGTACAAGTGAAGTATAATCAAGCACATACTCATTCACCCCAGCAATAGTCACACATAAATCATACACAGGAAAATAAATAGTACCATCATCCCTAAATACAAAAGCCTCATCAGCATAAAGCCCTGGCTTACAGTTATGACCATTTAGAGGCATATCACCTCTGATATAATTACCAGAACCAAGCACATCTAAACAGTAACCATCACTAGGTCTATCTAGTTTGTCTATGAGTTTTATTAGGTGGGGTTTGTCTTGTGAGTATGAAAAGCTAAATATACATATAAAAACTAGTAGTATCTTTTTTATCATTTTAAATCCTTTTATAAAAGAATTATACTACTAGTTGATTAATGAAACTCTACAAAAAAGCCAGCATCAATATAAAAATATTTCAACTTCACATTATTTTCCATAATATACTGCAAATTTACATGATCTTGATGCATAAGATGACCATTTTTTACATTCAGACTATCTATCAGTTCAGTAGCTTGTTCATAATTCAAATGATTTCCTCTTTTTGGTGGTACAAAACAAGCATCGATAAATAGATGATCTATCTCTATATTTTTAAGATACTCTAAATACTCATGCCCTATTCCCCCACAATCAGTAAGATATGCTAAAGTTTTATTTGACGTTTCGATAATATAACCAGTGGTATTTTTTGAGTGTTTTAGAGGTATTGGTATGATTTTTATACCATCTATATCTATAGTTTCTAGTGGTTTATTTTGTATGTACTCTATGGACATTTTATGTTTATAAAGATCAGCAAAACCCATCTCATCTTTTGGATGGTAGCATACTATCTTATCATTTGAGTATCTAAGTCTTAAAAGTCCCATGGCATGATCTGCATGAAAGTGGGTAAGGCAAACAGCTTTTATC
This sequence comes from uncultured Arcobacteraceae bacterium, assembly GCA_964342525.1. Classification (GTDB taxonomy): domain Bacteria; phylum Campylobacterota; class Campylobacteria; order Campylobacterales; family Arcobacteraceae. Next base: position 19,139 of record CAYFGQ010000019.1, on the reverse strand, counting down.
TTTTTGCCATCAAAAAGCTCTGAGATATCTTCAGCCCCAGCATCAAATAAAATTACACCATCATCTAGTTCAAGTACTGCACATGTGGCAAGATTTGTTTTTCCTACTTTTCTAAAACTCTCACAAGCTATACATTTACAATTGTGTACTGGCATACCACCACTATCACTTGTACCTAAAAATCTAAATTTCAATTTTTATCCTTTCAATTATTTTAGAGTAATTTTATTTATAAGAGAGTAATGATCACTAAGATTACAAGGTAAGGTGATAGATTTCACACTATATTTATCCTTACTTTTTATAAAAATATAATCTAAAATCGATCCATCTTCATATGTAGATTCCATATTTGATGAATAAAACTTCTCAGACAACTTTTGAATCTCTCTTGAATCTGGTGTGGCATTTAGATCTCCACAAAATAGATACATATCTGCTTTATATTTTTTTAATTTTGAGAGTATCTTTTTAATATGTCTTTTTCTTCTATCACTACTTAAATGACAAAGATGAGTATTTGAGAAGATGATCTTTTTTTTGCCAAGATTAATCTCACATATTTGACAAGCTCTTTCCTCATCTTTACCTTTGGCAAAATATAACTCTTTAAGAAGATTTATAGGATATTTACTAAGAATCGTAAGATTTGAGCTACTTACAACTCCTGAGCGATTCTTTTTTCTTGTTTTGGTTGAGATTCTATTGCATTCAAATCTTTTATTTATCATTTTTGAGCTAGAAAACTCTTTACTTTCAAAATCTTCTTGAAGAGCTATGATATCTATATCCCCAAGTACATCAGGGATAAAGGAGATCCTATTTGGGAAATCCCCTTCATCTTTAAAAATATTAAATGTGGCTATCTTAAATTTAAGCATTTGCTATTTTTTCTAAAAGCTTTACAAACTTCTTGCTTGACTTTTCTATCTTTTGGTTATTATCAAACTCTATGATATTTTTACCCTCAAGTTTTTCACAAGCCCTTTTTATACGCTCCATAATCTGAGCTTCACTCTCACGCCCCCTTAATCTAAGACGATCAAGAAGTATAGCCTCAGGTATTATAATATGTATAGTGGTCACATCATCAAACTCTTTTTCAAAATCTTTAATATGTGACCTTGAGATAGAGATAATATTTACCTTTGAAGCGATGCACTCCTTTGCTATGGCATAAGAATTTCCATGGGCGTGCCATTTTGATACAAAGTGGTTATTTTCATCTAAAACATCAAAAGCACTTTTTTTAAGATAAAAATTTCTCTCATTGTTATCAGGTTCACGGGTAATATATCTTTTTACAAAGTTAAAATCCCCATTATCTTTAAAAGCCTCTTTTGCATGTCTAATAAGAGTATCTTTACCTACACCACTAGGTCCTACGATCAATATAACTTTCTTATCCATCATACATCCTTCCCGTATTTATAGATAAATTCTCGGATATCTTTTAGATCATCAAATCTCTCTTTGATAGTTTCATGATCCCAATCCCACCATGCTATCTGTAAAAGTGCATTTTGTATCTCTTTTGCAAATCTATATTTTAATATCTTTGCACTAACCCCTGCTACAATTGCAAAATTTGGCACATCCTTAGTCACTACAGCATTTGCTCCTATAATTGCACCATGTCCAATTTTAACACCGGGCATAATTACAGCACCATGCCCAATCCACACATCATGACCTATAGTCACTTTTTGTATTTTTCTATAATTAAAAAATGCCTTATCATCTTCACCAAAACCATACATCTCTCTTCTATAAAGCATATGGTGTTGGCAAGGCATCTCATAGGGATGAAAACCCGGGTTTATACGTACATTTGAAGCTATATTTACAAACTTTCCAATATCTGTATTTGCTACTTGCGTATATTCACTCACATATGAATAATCATGCATCACCGTATCAGAGATATTTACATAGTCTCTTATTTCCGTATATTTCCCAAAAGAGCAATTTGAAACAATCGCTTGTGGGAAAATATATGGCTTAAGCCCTAGCGTTACTTTTAATTCCGGATTATGACTCTCTACTCTTGTCATAATCTCTCCCTTTTATCCCAAGGATACTTCTAAAAGTATGTACCATGATTACAGCCTAAAACCTCTGATACCATTATAGATTGATTCACCATCTTTAAGTGTAAGTACCACTTTTGGAATATGTGTATCATCTACTACGATAATATCTGCTCTTTTACCCTCAGCTATTTCACCCCTATCATCAAGGTTTGCATATTTTGCTGGAGTAGAAGTTACCATAGAAAAACCTTTTGCAATATCAAGGTTTGCATCCTCTTTCATTCTATATACTGCTTGAAGCATAGATGTTGGGTGATAGTCTGAACAAAGATATTTACAAACATCCTCTTTTACCAATTCTATAGCAGCGATATTTCCACTTTGAGATCCACCCCTTACAATATTTGGTGCACCCATACCTGTAGCGATACCTTTACTTACAGCATATTTTGCCACTTCAAGATCAAGTGGGAATTCAGAGATTTGAACACCAAGATCAAGTAATCCATCCAACTTTTCTACACAATCATCATCATGGCTTAAAAGTGTAAGATTATTCTCTTTTGCACATTGGATTAGTTCATTGATTTTCTCTTCATCTTTATTCATCTTTTTATCCACAACAGATTGAACCTCAGCATCATCAAGTCCGTAATAATTTGAATAATATGTTTTAAAAGAATCAAGTGATTTAAACTGCCCTTGCCCTGGTGAGTGATCCATTAAAGATACTAGCTTTACCATACCTTTTCCTATCACATCTTTGATAGGCTCAACCGCTTCAGATGCACTAAGCTCAAATCTTGCATGTACAAAGTTATCCACACCAAGGTGAAGTTTATTTGCTTCATATATCTCTTCGATTTGATGTTTAGCTAACTCAATACTTCTTTTCTTCTTTGGATTCTCTTCAAATCCTATGGCATGAAACATTGTAGTTACGCCAGCCATTGAAAGCTTCTTATCAAGTTCGGCTACAGCAAGTTCAACTGGGAAAGTTGCCCCATGTCTTGGCTCAATCTCTTTTTCAATTGCATCTGAGTGAAGATCAACAATCCCCGGAGCTATTTTCTTCTCTCCAAGATCAACGGCAACATCATTTGCACCATATTCATCTACTCTTGTGATAAACTCTCCGTACACAACCACATCGGCTGGTACGAATTGCTCATTTATCAAAACATTTTTACTTCTTAATATTGTTTCCATAATAGTTATTATCCTACTCTTTCTAATTTATAAATAGTGTCACTGATCATATCCATAGCCTCAAGATCATGAAAAATCCCTACCATAGCAACACCTTGTGTTTTTAATACTTTTAATTTCTCTACCACTTTCATAGTATTTGTTTTATCAAGTGAAGCCGTTGGCTCATCAAGTAATAAAAGTGATTTTGGTGCAATAATACCCTTAGCGATATTTACACGTTGCTGTTCACCACCAGAGAATGTAAGAGGAGAAAGATCAAATAACTCCTCTCTAATAGATAAATAATCTAACATCTCTTTAGCTTTCTCTCTAGATACTTTTTCAGACTCACCTTTAAAGATAAGTTGCTCAGCTACAACATCTACCGCTGAGATTCTTGGAAGGATTTGTAAAAACTGTGATACATATCCCACCTCTGATTTTCTAAGCTCTAAGATTTCACTCTCTGTAGCAGTAGCAATATCAATCTTTGATCCATTATCCCTATGGAAAATTATATTTCCTTGTGTTGTTGTATATGTTCTAAAAAGTGTTTTAAGGATTGAAGACTTACCCGCACCACTTGGTCCAAATAAAGATAAGAACTCCCCTTGTTTCACTTCAAAATTAATATCATTGAAACCTTTTACTTTTATACTTCCTTGAGTGTGAACTGTAAAAGTTTTATTTAAATTTTTTACTTCTAAACGCGTCATAAATTTTTTCTCCTAAAGTATAGATGATACAAGTAGTTGTGTATATGGGTGTTGTGGGTCTTCTAAAATTTGATCTGTAAGCCCTTTTTCAACTATTTGTCCATTTTTCATAACTACTGTAATATCTGTAAGGTGTTTAATCACACCAAGGTCATGGGAAACCACTACCATCGCAAAACCAATCTCATGTTGAAGTTCTTTGATAAGATCAAGAATCTTCGCTTGAACAGAAAGATCAAGTCCTGTTGTAGGCTCATCAAGTAATAAAATCTTTGGATTACTTGATAGTGCTTTTGAGATTTGAATCCTTTGTTGTTGTCCACCTGAGAAATACTCTGGATAGTCATCAATTCTAGCAGTTGGTATCTCTGTCTTATCTAGGAAAAATAAAGCCCTATCTCTGATCTCATCATACTTTTTATTTCCACTCATGATAATCTTCTCAGCGATATTTCCACCAGCTGAAAACTTATAGTTAAGTCCAAGTCTTGGGTTTTGATAGATCATAGACATTAGTGAGTTTCGCAAAAATGAAAGCTCATTTAAATCAGCATCCAAGATATTTTTTCTTTTTCCATCTCTTCCAACAAAATCTTTTACAAAAATCTCACCAAGACTAGCTTGTTGATCTTGATAGATTAATTGTAAAAGTGTAGATTTACCACTACCACTCTCACCAACTATCCCTAGAACTTCACCTGATGCTAGTGTAAGATTTACATCATTTACACCAACTACACTTTTACAAGTTGGACAGATTGAGCTATTAAAATTTGCTCCTGTACTCTCTAAACATTTAGGACAAAACTTACCAAAAACTTTAGAAACACTTCTCATATCTAGTATCATTATTTTGCCCCCTTCTTTTTAAGCTCTACATCACAAAAATCAGTATCATTACAATAGTAATGAACCTCTCCAGCATCATCATATACCTCATCTAAGAAACACTCACTGCTTCCACATCTCTCACAAACTTTACCTTCAAAGTTCTCAACCTTAAACTCTCTATCTTCAAATTTAAGTGGTTTTACATCTGTATATGGTGGGATAGCATATATCTTTTTTTCACGCCCTGCACCAAATAATTGTAAAGCTTTATTATTATGAAGTTTAGTTGTATCATATTTTGGGATTGGACTTGGATCCATAGCATATCTATGATTTACCATCACTGGATATCTATTTGAAATCCTAGAATCACCAAACTGAGAAGTATCTTCATATAAAAGTACCCAAAGCTTTGAATAATCAGCATTTGCATGTAATAACTTAGCCTTACCAAGATTTGGCTCAACCGTCTCTAAAATATCAGGGATCGGCACTTGATAAACTAATGTCTGCCCCTCTTGTAATTCAATCTCAGGAACCCTATGTCTTGTCTGAATAATAGTTGCTTCATTTGTATCAGTTGTAGTATTTACATCTGTAACTGATCCTATAAAGTTTCTAATATTTACAGCATTCACTGAACCATCACAACCTTGATCAATCACCTTTAGTGTATCTTCTTCATTGATGATAGCTAGTGTGATTTGTAATCCACCAGTTCCCCATCCTCTAGCAACAGGAAGCTCTCTACTTGCAAATGCCACAATATATCCAGGAATTGCAATAGCTTTTAAAATCGATCTTCTAATCTCTTTTTTTGCTTCTTCATCTAAAAATGCATATCTCATTAGCAAGCCCCTTCATTTACTTTTTTATCATCTGCATATTTTTGTGCAGATTTAAAGATTTGATAATCTGTTTGGAATGTAACATAGTGTGGTAATTTAAAGTGATTTGTCATACCAAAAGACTCAATACCATCTAAGTGATGCATTATCATTTCAAAATCAGCAGCAATAATATGCTCTCCTCCAACTGAGTAAGAACTATTATAAAGGGATAAATCAATGATCGACATAGAGATTGCCTTTGTCTCATTTTTTCCAAAACAAAAACCAAATCCTGTAGTAAGTTTCGTATCTCCATCACTATCAGTATTAAATGTACCTACACACTCTACAGCAGTAGCTTCGATCTCACCAATTTTCACTTCATTTTTAGTAAATGGGTGTGTAAACTTTATATCCATCTCACCAATTCTAAGATCACCAATTGTAGGGTGAACATCTCCATAACCTCTCATTGTGGTATAACCAACAGCAAGGATTGATCCAGTCTCAGCCCTACTCATCACTTGCAGTACTGCTGTTCTTGGATATGGTGCGTGGGGATAGTTTCTAGTGATATCCCAAGGCTCATTCTCTTTAGCTAATACCTTAATAAGACCATCTTCCCTAAGAGGTGTTAAAGCTGATTTGATCACATTATCATCTGTACCATAATCCTCTATACTCACATCCTCTTTTTTAAGATCAACAAGTAACTTAATCTCATAATCATTTGATGGTCCAAGTAATTGACCACCCTCAATATCTTTAAATGCTGAAGAGATTCTTCTACTTAGTCTCATCTCATTTACATCAACACTCTTAGCTATTCCAATTCTTTGACAAGATGATCTATGAGCCCTTAGAAAAAATGAAGCATTTAAAAGATCACCTGCACTTCTTTTGATCGCTGCAGCTGCTAATTTTTTAGAGTAAAGTGAACCCTCACCCATAACCCTATCTATAGCAAAAGTAAGACCTTCTATTACTTCTTTATCATCTAGTTTATCAGCATCACTAATAAGATCACCATAAAAATCAAGGGAATTTTTAATAGCTTCTTCACCACCTTTAATCGCATAATAAGCCATTATAAAACCTCCACTTTTGTTGTTCTACTTAAAGCTGTAAGTTCTCCATCTTCACTTAAAAAATATACTTCATTACCAAGTGGATAATATGAATTTTTCTCATTAAAAAACTCTACAAATCCCCTATCAATTGGAAGTGTAATATCTTTTGATCCATTGATCCCTGGACCAGATATTCTTACTTTTAATCCTTCAAAATCTTTACACTTAAAGATATAAGTTGCAGAATACTCTGGATTTAGAGGTGTTCCTGTTTTACCTTTATTAAAAAGGTACTCATTTAATTCATCACAAAATATATAATCAGCCTTATCCGTCTCTTCTTTTTTCGCATTTGTAATAGCTTCAATAAGCTCAAATTCTTCACTACCCTCATATAAAAAACTCACTTGTGAGTAAAGTAGTGTATTTGCTAGAGCTAAAAGGTTTGATTCAAAAAGAGGTTTTACCTTTTCAATTGTCCCTGGCATAGATAGTGTATTTTGTAAGCTTCTAAAATTATCCCTATTTAGTTTTTCAATATCAACTGTATTCATCTTTTAGCCTTACATTAGATCAAAGGAAACTCTTGTTGAGTTTACTTGTTTATTCATATTTTTTATTTGCTCTTCTTTTATTTGTCTAGCTTCATCTAAAAGTGATACAATCTCATCTTTTAAAATATCTGCTTCAAAACAAGCATCAAATGTTGCTGTATAAAGTGAAAGTTTCTCATTTGAATCCATCACCATAGACCAACCCTTTGTATTTTCAACTTGAACAATAGTTGAGGTTACTAGTACTTCGCCAGAGTAAAAGTCACTTCCTGAGATTGGATCTTTTACTGGTACTAGTAGTGTTTGCTCCGTTGGAGCTGTTAGAACTTTCACATTAAATTTTTCATCTATTTTTTTATAAAGAAGTTCTAGTTTATCAATCTGCACCTCTTGTGCAAAGTTATTAATATCTTCTCTTTTCATTTTTATATATACCTTTTTCTAATAAACGCACTGATTTTATCAATAATCCAAACAGTAATAACGATCACAATTAAGATCGCACAAACATCACCATTTTCAAAAGCTCTTAATTTATCAAATAAATAAAATCCAATACCACCTGCACCAACAAATCCTAAAATAGAGGCACTTCTCACATCACTTTCAAATCTATATAAAACCATAGATACAAAGTGTGGCATAGTTTGTGGTATCACTGCATATGTTAATACTTTTATAAATCCTGCACCACTTGAAGTTAAAGCTTCCACTGGTCCTGGGTCAATTGATTCATTACCTTCTGATAATAATTTACTTAATACTCCTGCTGTATGTACTGCTAGTGCTAAGATACCCGCCATAGGGCCAAGCCCAACTGCACTTACGAAGATTAGTGCCCATACGATCTCGTTAATCGATCTAAAAATATTTGCAAATAGTGTTGCTACACCATAGATTGATTGTCTAAGTGTTTTATGAAACCAAGTTTGCCCTGGAATCAAAATCATTAATATATTTCTTGAACTCATATATGATAATGGAACTGCAATGATCACTGATAATACAAGTGCAATAACTGCCATTTGCACTGTCTCAACCATAGCCCAAAAATAAGCAGATAAATCATCTGTATTTGTTGTTGGCGGGAAGTATGAACTACCTTCAATATCAGGATTACCAACTATATATTCAACCATATAGCTCCACCCATCAATCAATGAGGCAAAACTCATCTCCGTATCTATCCAACTTTGAGTCATAACATAAATAAAGATTGCAGCAATTGCAAACGAATAGATATTAAAAGGAGTTGATCCTTTTTTTAAATCTTCTATACTCATCTAATTTTCCTTTTTTTAGGCAATACTCGCCTATTACAAAAAGGGAAAGAACCCTTTTTGTTTAGTTTTATTTAAAGTCTATGTTTGATTATTTTTTGTTTTTTAGTTGTTTTTTAAGTTTGATAAGTTCTCTAATAGAATCATAAACAGCATCATCACCTGGGATAAAACCTTTATTTTTAAGTCTTTTTAAACCAGCCGCATCTTTATAAGAAACCAATGCACCCTTAAGAGCCATTTTTAAAGATTGTGGTAAAGTTTTTACAACAGCAACAGGAGCACCAGGGATAAGTTGTGAAGTCCAGATAATGTTAAACTGATCTTTTTCCCAGTGTTTACCAAGACCTCTATTAAAGTCTAAGTTATTTGTAGATGCAGCGTCAACTTTTCCAGCTTTTACTGAAAGGATAGATGCTTCATGTCCACCTGAATATAATACTTTTGAAAAATATTTCTTTGGATCAATTCCAGCTTTAGAGAACATTACAGTTGGAACTAATGTACCTGAAGTTGATTGTGAAGATGTAAATGCCCACTTTTTATTTTTGATATCAGCTAAAGTTTTAAGGCCACTCCCTTTTTTAGTGATGATTGTACCTCTATATCCTGGAAGACCAGACTCACCATCAACCTCAACAACTAAAGCTTCTGCATTTGCTCTTCTTGCTGCTTCCACATAAGATTTTGGCCCAAGATAAGCAAAATCGATATGTTTATGCTGCATACCTGTGATGATACCTGTATAATCACCTGCTAGTTTCATCTCAACTTCTATACCTAATTGATCTTCAAGATATTGTGTAAGTGGTCCAAAGTTTTCTTTCATAGAAGATGATCCAGCAACTGGGATCACACCAAATGTAAGTTTTTCAGGCCATTTATCTTGTGCAAATGCACCTGTTGATAATGTTAATGCTAGTGTAGCTAATGCTGCTTTTTTTAAGAATGAAGTTTTCATATTATTTTTACCTTTTTAAAATTATTTTTTCGCTACACTACCGCTGTTATTAGTAGTGTAGATTTTATCAACTAACTCTTCCGTTAGTTCACTGCTTTTACCGTCGAAGACTACTGAGCCATTATTAACGCCAATTATTCTGTCACAGTACTCTTTGGCATACTCCAAATGATGTAGATTTGCTATAACTGTTACACCATATGTTTCATTTACCTTTTTTAAGATTTTCATCACCTTTGTTGCACTTTTTGGATCTAGTGCAGAGATAGGTTCATCCGCTAAAATAACTTTTGGATCTCCAGCTAATGCTCTTGCAATTGCAACCCTTTGCCTTTGACCACCAGAAAGCTCGTCACACCTTTTTAATGAATGTTTATCAATATCTACTATCTCCATAAACTCCTTTGCTTTTTTTAATTCTTTCTCTTTATAATATTTGATAATAGCCCTAGCCATTGGTATCTCTTTTAACATACCACTGATCACATTATCTAAAACACTTATCCTATCAACAAGATAATAACCTTGAAAGATAATCCCTATTTGTTTTCTAAGTTCCACAAGGTTTTTCTTTTTGATACCTTTCATATCATAATCCAATACCTCAAACTTTCCATCAAATACTTTTATCCCTCCAACTACAGACATAAGTAGCGTAGATTTACCAGCACCACTAGGTCCAATAATACCAATAAACTCACCCTTATCGATAGTAAGACTTATATCTTTTAAAATCTTCTCTTTTTTATACCCTAAGGTAAGTTTTTTCATTTTAATCATCAATCACTCTCCTAAAGTTTGATTTTTATTTTTGCTAGATCGCTTCTAAATTTTGCATAACCAGATTCAACAGGATGACCATCTTGATCATAAGATGGTACATTACTCACAAGAAGTGGAAAACTACTAGGAATCATAAGTAGTTCAGCTTCCTCTTTTGTAGGTAATACTGCTTCAAAAAAACACTCCCCTTTTGTAGCTTTTACATTGTAGTTATCTTCTAATATTTTATATAGGGAAGTATTATCTTTTATATATTTATCTAAATCTTTATATCTATTGATATCAAAAAAACTTGTATACAGAGCAAAGGGAGTATTATCCACATATCTCAATATCCTAAGAACAAGAACATCATCTCCCTCATTGATTTTTAAATCCCTTGCCACATCTTCATCTGCTTGGATTATATTTGTCTCTATCAATTTTGATGATGGCTCAAAACCAATATTTAAAATTTGAGAACTGTAATTACTCTTTTGCGTCATGCTATATGGAATTTTTATATTTGCAACAAAGTTACCCTTACCCTTTTGGGAATAAATAAGCCCCTTGTCTTTTAATTTTTGAAAAGCTTGTCTTACAGTGTGTCTATTTATATTATATTGTTTAGAGAGTTCATTTTCTGAAGGAAGTCTCTGTCCCGCTGATAATTCTTTATCACCGATCTGTTTTTTTAGAACTCTATAAAGTTGATAATATAATGCCTCATCTGAATTTACATCTAACAAATTGTAACCCTTTTTTGACCTGTCTATACAAGTTTGATAATGGAAGTATAAAAAATGTAAATTACAGTTCGGTTACACTTGTATAGACAAGTTAATTCTTTTTAATTAAAGATAAACTAAATACCGAAATATTCGCTATTTAAACCTTATATAATCAATATCGTTATATTATTAATAAGATTACTTTTTTAATATATTGTAGGCCGATAATGAAAAAATATTTATTGATTTTTATTTTATTTCTAAATTTTTTATATGCAAAAACAATTCAAGTAAATCACTTAACAAATAATGAAATAGAATTCCTAAAAAAACATAATACCTTTAATCTATGTGATCAATATGACATCTACCCAATGTCAGGGACAAAAGATGGAAAACTAATTGGTATCATGGGTGATTATTATGATGAGATTTCTAAAAGATTAAATATCAACTATAATGTAATCACACCAAATAGTGCAAAAGATCTAAATAAAAAAGTAGCAGCTTCTAAATGTGATCTAGTCTCAATGATAGTAGTAAAACAAAAACGCTTTAAAAATATAAAAAATACAAAACAAATTTTAACAATACCATATATAATGATGGGAAATATACATAGTAAATTTTTAGATAGTGAAGCAGATTTCTCAAACTATAAATTTATTGTACGTTTTAAAGTACTTAAAAAAAAGATACTTAAAAAATATCCAGATTTAGATATTGAAGTTATCAATGAGATGGATAAAGTTATAAAAAAAGTTAAAAATGATACAAATGTCTATTTCATTGCAAATAAAGTAAATATTGAAAAAACTATTCAAAAATATGGTTTTAATGAATTAAAAATCGATGGAGTTTTTGAAAAACTATATTTAAATATAACCCTAGGTGTAAATGAAACTAATCCACAACTACTAAGTATACTAAATAAAACTATAGATCAGATTCCTAAAGAATTTATAAAAAAGTCTGTGGATAAACATGCCCTAAAAGAATTTAAAATTATCAAAAACTATGATTATTTTTGGTATCTATTTTTTGGATTTTCTTTAGTACTACTACTTGTATATTCAAGATATAGAATCATTATTAATAAAAACATAGAAATAGAAGAGCTAAATAACTCCCTAGAGATACAAACAGAAAAACTAAATAAAGCTCAAGCCATAGCAAAACTAGGATCATGGAGACTAGATATACAAAATAATCATCTTGAATGGAGTGATGAGATTTTTTCCATTTTTGAGATAGATAAAAATAAATTTGAAGCTTCATATGAATATTTTATAAATACCATACATCCTGAAGATAGGGATATGGTAAATAATGCCTATGCAAAATCAATAATCGATAAAAAACCATATGAGATCACCCATAGATTAGTAAGTCCTGAGGGCAAAATAAAATGGGTACATGAAAAATGTGATACAAGTTTTGATAAAAATGGTGAAGCTCTTGTATCTATAGGAACAATACAAGATATCACTGATAAGTATCTATCAGAGCAAAAATACAAAACCCTACTAAACCTTGCTTCAGATGCCATACTTATTTTAAATAATGAAGCTAAAATTATAGAATCTAATAAACAAGCTAGAGAATACCTAGGATATACAAAACAAGAACTTAGCACCTTAAGTATCTATGACCTAGACAAAAACTTTACAAAAGATGATCATGAAAAAGTTATAAAACTATTAAATGATAAACCAATTAGCCTAGAGCGTATTCATACAAGAAAAGATCAAACCACATATATAGCACAAATCACTGCCATAAAAATAAAACTTGATAATAAAGACTATATCTATACCTCCACAAGAGATATTACAAATATAAAACAGATGGAAGATCAGCAAAGACTCGCCTCAATGGGTGAGATGATAGGAAATATAGCCCACCAATGGAGACAACCATTAAATGTGATCAGTACTTCAGCTAGTGGATTAAAGTTTAAACATGAATTTATTGGAGATTTAGATAAAGATACTCTCTATTCCAACTTAGATAAAATAGTAGAACAAACAAAATATCTCTCACAAACAATCGATGACTTTAGAGGTTTCATAAAAGAGGATAAAACCTATACAGATATATCTGTAAAAGATGTTTTAAACAGTTCACTAAACCTAGTAAGTGCAACTTTAAAAAACAATTTTATAAATCTAAAGTTACAAATAGAAGATGACCTAATTATATATGGAAATAAAAATGAACTACAACAAGCCATAATAAATATACTAAATAATGCAACAGATTTTCTAAAAGCAAATATAAAAAGAGATGATGATAAATTTATCTTCATCAATACAAAAAAGATATCCAAAAGTGAACTAGAATTAAAAATTCTTGATACAGCTGGGGGAATAGAAGAAAAAAATCTAAAAAAAATTTTTGATCCATACTTCACCACAAAACACAAATCAGTAGGTACAGGTCTAGGTTTATCCATGTGTGATAAGATCATAAGAGAAAGACATAAGTTCAATATTAAAGTATATAATGAGATAATAAAACACAATCAAAAACAATTTAAAGGTGCATGTTTTGTTATCACCTTTAAAACACTAAACGAAAAATAAATCACTTATATTATTTATATAGTTAATTTCTGTTAGTAAAATAACTAAACTCATCCACTTTTTTGGCCAATATACAATACTTTTTTACCCATCAAAGATGTTTTAATAAATTTTTTTATTTTTAAGGCAATTATCCTTTCAATATTTAAAAAATTAAGATATACTACGAAAAAAGAAATATGTAATGTTTTAAGAAATAATATTATTACATTATTTTGAAAATATCTTTATTAATAAAATATAAACATTTAGGACAAAGAATGGCTAAAGTAAAAATAGACTTAGAAATGAATGTTCAAACAATAGAACACAATGGTAAAAAATATAAAATCACTGTTGAAGATATCGAAGCTGGGTTTTGTATTTGTGGTTGTGGAGAAAGAACAGTAGGTAGAAGTAAGTACTTCAATGCCGCATGTAGACAAAGAGTATCAAGAAGAAGAAGAAAGATTTCAAAAAGTTAATCTCTTCTTCCCTTTGAAATTGAACAATTGATTTTCCATAAAAAGTTTAAAATTTAAACTAATTTTATTTTGTTACACTTTTTTTACACTAATAGGATAAAATACACTTCAAATAGACAATATATTGACTTATTTAGAACATTATAGATATAATAATAATGTTTATCATAATTAATGAAAAGTGAAAATATGCAAAATAAAATCTCTTATAAACTAATAGCCTTAATATTTTTAATCAGTTTTATAGTAACTTTTATCTCCGTATATATTCAAATCAAAAATCAATATGAAAATAGAATCACAAAATTTGAGCAAAGCCTAAATAATATTGAAAAAAACCAAATCCCTATACTATCCCAATCTTTATGGAATGTGGACTATGTAGCTGTAGATATTTTTTTAAAAAATCTAGTAAATAATGAAAAAATTATCTATGCCAAAGTTATAGAAAGCTCAAAAATGATCAATAGTGCTGGAAAACAAAAAGATATTGATATCATAAAAAAAGAGTTTGAAATAAATAAACAAGTAGATTCTCAAACCTATAATATTGGAAAACTTATAGTTTTAGCTGATCTCTCACCTATGTATGAAGATCTAAAAAACAATGCCATAGGTATTATTTTCACTGAGATTATAAAAATGCTTTTAATCTCACTATCGATCATTTTTATCATGAGAAAAATGATCACAAATCCCCTTGAAAAAATGGCAAAATATGCAAAACAATTAAACTTAGAAAACCTAGATCAACCACTAAAAATCAATAATACAAAAGAGCCAAAATTCAATGAATTAGATATCGTTGCAGAATCAATAAATGATATGAGATTAAATCTGATTAAACAAATCAAAGAGAGTGAAGATAAAAACAATATGCTAGCCCAACAATCAAAACTAGCAGCCATGGGTGAAATGATAGGAAATATCGCCCATCAATGGAGACAACCACTATCTTTGATAACAACAACATCAAGCGGAATAAAACTAAATCATGAATTGGGTCAATTAGATGAGAAAAAAATACATGACTACACCACAAAAATAATCGACTCTGCAAAATATCTTTCAGATACAATTGATGATTTTAGAGATTTCTTCAAGCCAAATAAAGAAAAAATACATTTTACTCTTTTAAAAAGTTTTGATAAAACCTTTACTCTTCTAAGCTCACAATTTAAAAATAATGACATCCATATCATCAAAAATATAGAAGATATTAAGATGTATGGTTTTGAAAATGAACTTATCCAAGTATTAATCAATATTTTAAATAATGCAAAAGATGAACTTATAAAAAAAGAAGAAGATCAAGAACTTTTTATCTTTATAGATGCCTTCCTTAAAGATGACCAAGTACATATCTATATAAAGGATAATGCAGGTGGTATAAAAGATACTATAATAGATAGAATATTTGAACCATACTTCACTACAAAACACCAATCTCAAGGTACAGGTATAGGACTATATATGTCTGAAGAAATCATAGTAAAACATATGCATGGAACTATTAATGTTCGCAATATTAATTTTACACATGAAAATAAAGATTATACTGGTGCACAATTTGAAATAGTAATAAATGCAAATGGGAAAGAAAATGAAGATAACTAATATCATAATCTCAGCCATCCTATTTTTAAATATAAAATTAAGTGCAGATACAAATGAGATCATTTGGCTACAAAACCAAAGACCACCATGGATGATCAATAGTGGAGAATATAAAGACCAAGGTTATGGAGATAAGATAAGAAAACTCTTTGTATCAAAACTAACAAACTATACCCATAAAACTATACCTATAAATTTTTCAAGATTTTTAATAGAACTAAAAAAGCGTGATAATGTATGTTATGGTCCAGTAGCAAAAATGGAACCTATAGCATCAAATTTCCATTGGAGTGAAGCAGTATACTATTTACCAAAACCATATATTATAGTTTTAAATTCCACCTATGAAAAAATGGCTACTCCCAAAGAACTATCTATGGAAGAATTAATCCAAAATCAAAACTACCAATTTGGAAAAATTGTAAATTTAGCCCATTATCCAATTGATGTGGAGAAATACTCCTCACAAAAAAATATCACCTCAGTAAGTACAACAGCACCAATTACAAGCCTACTAACTATGTTAGAAAAACAAAGAGTAGATTGGATATATGATCTACCTTTATTTATAAAATGGCATACATCCCTAAAAAATACTAGCGATAACTTTAAAACTATAAAAGTAACAGAAACAAAAAAACTACCCCTTATGGCTGCATATATGGCTTGTAAAAAAAATGAATGGGGAGAAAAAGTTATCCGTGAAATAAATAAAAATATAAATAAAAAAAATATACTTAAAATTCGTTCATTTGTTAGAAAATGGCAACTTGACGGAACAAACCTAAAAGAATATGATGAACTAAATTATAAAATGTATGGATATTAACACCAACATTATAAATACTATTCCAAATAAAAATATAAACTACAAAGTTCTCTTAATATAAGTACTTTTTGGATAAAATACGCGAAATATAAGAGTTAGAAACAAAGGTTTATAGATGAGTGAAAACAAAGATTTTTTACGTGTTAAAGTTGAAGAGGATTTAAAAGCTGGTAAATATGATGGAGTTGTGACAAGATTCCCTCCTGAACCAAACGGATTCCCACACATAGGACATGCAAAATCTATCTGTATCAATTTTGGTATAGCAAAAGACTATAAAGGTCTTTGTAACCTAAGAATGGATGATACAAACCCAACTACAGAAGATACAGTATATGTAGAAGCTCTAAAAGATGCCGTTGAGTGGCTTGGATTTGAATGGAATAATGAAGTAAGATACACATCAAACTATTTTGACAAACTATACGATTATGCAGTACAACTTATCAAAATGAATAAAGCATATGTAGATAGTGCAAGTGAAGAAGAGATAAGAGAAAATAGAGGTAGTGTAACTGAAGCAGGAAAAAGAAGTAAATACGCAGATAGAACAGTTGAGGAAAACCTAGATCTATTTGAGAGAATGAAAAATGGAGAGTTCAAAGATGGTGAACATATCCTAAGAGCAAGAATTGATATGTCTGCAGCAAATATGCAACTACGTGATCCACTTCTTTATAGAATCAGACATGCCAACCATCACAGAACAGGTGATAAATGGTGTATCTACCCTATGTATGATTTTGCTCATTGTTTATCTGATTATATGGAAGGAATCACTCACTCAATTTGTACTTTAGAGTTTGAAAACAATAGAGACATCTATGACTGGGTACTTGAAACACTAGGATTAGAAAATCCAAGACCATACCAACATGAGTTTGCTAGACTTGGTATCAACTACACAGTTATGAGTAAAAGAAAACTTCTAGAACTGGTAAATGAGAAAAAAGTATCAGGATGGGATGATCCAAGAATGCCTACAATCGCAGGATATAAAAGAAGAGGATATACACCAGAATCTATTTTAAAATTTTGTGATGATATAGGTATAGCAAAAGCAAACTCTATGGTAGATGTATCACAATTAGAATTTTGTATCAGAGATGATCTAAATACAAAAGTACCAAGGGTATTAGCTGTACTTGATCCACTAAAAGTAACTATCACAAACTATAAAGGTTCTGAAGAAATAGATGCTCCATACTACCCACACGATGTACCAAAAGAGGGAAATAGAAAAATACCTTTCTCATCTGAGCTTTATATAGAAAAAGATGACTTTTCTGAGAATCCACCAAAAGGATTCTTCAGACTTACACCAGAGCAACCAGTAAGACTAAGACATGGATACATTATCACTTGTAAAGAGGTGATAAAAGATAGTGATGGAAATATAGTAGAGATAAAAGCAGAATACCATCCAGATTCAAAAAGTGGATCAGACACAAGTGGTATAAAAGTAAAAAGTGCTATCCAATGGGTGAGTAGTAAAGAAGCTAAAAAAATAGAAGTAAGAGTATATGATAGATTATTTAAAAATGAAGCTCCAGAGGGTATGGATGACTTAAATGAAGATTCACTAAATATCATCAAAGATGCTTTAATAGAACCAGCAGTAATCACTGAAAAACCAGATGAGAGATTCCAGTTTGAAAGACAAGGTTACTTCTATGCTGATCCTATAGATTATACAAGTGAAACTCCCGTATTTAATAAAATCGTAGGACTAAAAGACTCTTGGGGTAAAAAAAGTGAAAAAAGAGCACCAAGAGGTGAGAGAAAACCTGCACCTAAAAAAGAGCAAATAGATGGTGAAGTTGCACCTATGAGTGAAGCTGAGCAAGCTTTATTTGATAAATACACAAATGAATTAAAACTAAACAATGAGGTAGCAAATACTCTAGCAAGAGATGAAAAGCTATCAAAGTTTTATGAAGAAGCATTAAGCGTAAATAACACCCCTGTAAACCTAGCTAATATGGTTTCAAATGAAGTAGCAAGGGAATTAAAAGAAAAAGAGATGAATGAGCTTAAATTTACTGCTAAACAAATTGCAGAGCTTATCAAAATGGTAGATGATGAAACAATCTCAAATAAAATTGCAAAACAAGTTTTTGAAGAGATGGTAAAATCAGGAGAAAATCCAAAACAAATAGTTGAAGCAAAAGGACTTATCCAAATAAGTGACCCAGCTCAAATCCTACCAATCATAGATGAAGTGATAGCAAAAAATCCAGACAATGTAGAAAAGTTCAAAGCAGGTAACACAAAACTATTAGGATTCTTTGTAGGACAAACCCTAAAAGCTACAGGAGGAAAAGCAAATCCTAAAGTAGTAAATGAACTTGTAGCACAGCAGTTAAAAGACTCTTAGTCTTTTAACAGTGAACAGTGAATAATGAATAATGAATAGTGAATAGTGAACAATATAAAACAACTTCTTCGATTAAACATCATCTAATAACCCCATAAACAACTTAACAAACTATTTCTCAATAAACTAAATCCTCGTCAACAAAAAGTAACTCAGACCCCTCTAAAAAGCAAAGAAAGCTAAAAACCAAACACATATACAAATAAAGACAGAAAGACCTCAATAGCTACCTAAAAAGCAAAAATAACCCCATAAACAAAGATATATAAATGATTGATGGTAAAAAGGTTCTAGAGATAAGGATACTT
>CAYFGQ010000018.1:0-57182 GCA_964342525.1 uncultured Arcobacteraceae bacterium | reverse complement strand
TATATTCATATTTTACTACCAGTTGCTTTTTTGGCTCGTAGAATCTATGATACAAAAATGATATTAATTTTAAAATATCATTATGGTATCTATATTTATACCTTTTTATTAACTGCTCTTCATTCTTCAATGATTGAAGATAAAGGAAACTATATAGGTATGTTTTTTGTTTTTGTGATTGCATTATACGGAATTATGAATGTTAGATATGACGTTATGACAACAGCTGAGGGAGTTAGAAGATCTAAAAATACAAAAAAATAAAAGAATAAGAGGATAGCATAAATTAGCTACCCTCTTTTATTAAACTAACTCTTCATGAGGAATATCAGAATTTTATTTATTTTGCTTATCATACGACTCTATGGCTTTAATATTTTCTGAAATAATATAATCTAAATCTTCAAATACTTCAGAATCAGATTTAATATCAAGTAATTCAAGTATTTTTTTATAATCTGATTTAACACCTTTAGCGTCTATATAATCAGGTTCAAAAGGATTTTTCAAACTTTCTTCTTTCCAACTTGCATGTTCTTTTAAAGATCTATATCTTAAAAACTCACTTACTCTATCTACTACACCTATATTTCTATTGATTAAATCTCTGTAGTGTTCTACTGATCTATTAAATGTTGGTTGATATGATTCTAATTTAGCTAAAACTTTTTTAGTAAGAAGTTCTTCAAAACCTTCTTTCTCAAAAGGCTGTGAAAAAGTTTGAACTTTTTTATTACGACGGATTTCTTTTTCTTTTACATTTTTCACAATATTTTTAGCTACTTCAGTAAAATCTTGCTTTACATTTAGTTCAAACTTTGGATCTTCTAATATAGAGTAATTATAATGGTATTCAAATCCAAACATGCAACTACTAATCTCTTTAGAAATTTCATTATTTAAAACGTCCTCAAAAGAAACTTTGTGTTCAAACTCTTTTCTTCTATACAAGTCACTTTTAATTGCATTATAAACTTTTTCAACATAAAGAGGATCTTCAAACTTTTCTTCTAAAGATTGTCTGTCTTCTGTAGCTAGACGACCTTCACCTTGTAAGTATTCCCATGTTATCTGATCTACAAGCTTGTACTTTTTATATACTTGACTTAATTGACCATAGGGAACAAGATATTGTTTAATTTCATGTTTTAAATTATATTCACAATCTTGAATTAATTCTTCAGTGTTAATTCTAAGCTCTGCTCCAACTTCGTCAAACAAATTTCTGTTGCCTGTATGATAATATTTATATTTCATTTCTGTTGAAAATTCTTCACTCATAATGTTTGCATAGAAAAAGTTGTACATGTCAGATATAAATCCTTCTTTTTCTTCTTTAGTGTTTTCACTAGAGTAAAGATCAAACTTAAGGTCATAATTATTAGTGATATACTTTTCTCTAAAAGTATTTATGTAAGAAGGAAATTTTTCTGTCATTGCTTCTTTAAATTCTAATAAAGCTAATTTATATTTAGCTCTTTCATGTTCAGCTTGAAGTTTTATAAGTTCATTTTCTTCCGCTGAGTAAGTTAATTCAGCAAATTTATCGTTAAGCTTCTTAAGATCATGTTCATTAGTTGGTTTAAGAGCTAAACCATGTTTATAAATTTCAGGTATTTGAGAAGCTTTAGACTCAATCCACTCACCTACATTATCTTTTGTAAGATTTAATGTAGTAGAGTCTTGATTTATGGTTTTTGCATAAAGTTCATTAATATCTTCCCTTCCTACTTCTTTATTTATTTGTACAGCATGAGGTATAAACATAAATGCTTCTATTGTGTCAAATATTTCTGTCAGTAAGGTTTCTAAAGAATCCATTCCACTTGAGCTTACACTATTTTTTATCATATCAATATTTAAAAAACCGTCATAAACAAATTTATTAAAGATATTAATATTATTTGTTGCAATATCTTCATTTATATAACTCTCTACAGAGTCAACATAAGTTCTACCGTCAACTTCAACTAATTGTTTTTTATAGCCATTTTTAAAATGTTCAATATACATATCAAAAGTTAAATTCCCAAGTTGCTTATTAATATCCCTATCTTTTAATTTAACCAATTTGTCTTCTATTTTATTTAATTGTTTATAAGGGTTTCTAGTTGTATTTTGAACTTTTGTAGTTAGTTGTTTAGCCTTTTTCTCTCTTTGTTTCTTCTTTTTCTGTTTTTTTAATTGTTTAGCATAGCTCATTAAATATTCTCTCCCTGTAAATCTTCTAATATCTTATTTTTATAATAAATAGGTTTCTCAATTCTTCTATTAATACCGTGTTTTTCAACTTTCTTTAAAAACTTATTATTGGCTTTTTTTATATCAATTTCAGAAGTCCAATTTAACTTTTTTTGTTCGCAAAAGACAATAAAAGGACTTACTATCAGTTGAATACACTTAATCAAGGATTGGTAAATATCCTCTAAAGAATCATATTCTAAACCAAATTCATTTTCTTCTAATATTTCTTTTATATCATTTCTATGTTTTTGAGAATCCAATATAATTAATTCAAATATGGATTTACTAATAGAATATAGGTCATTAACTGAATGTTTTAAATCATTCAGATAATCATTAGTAGATCCGAAATTAGTCTTTTTATAAGCTAATTTAGCTTTATTATAAGAAAAAGAATGGTCTGAATCTATAAAGTTGTTCAATACTTCACATTTATCTTCAAGTTCATTATATTTATCTATAAGATCTTTAATTTGTAGCTTCATATCTTCTTGTGATAATTTAATATCAACAAATGATTTAATTGAATTATCATTAATAATATTATTAGCAATGGCTTCAACTCTTTTTTTAAGATCTGCTTGTGAAAGTTCATTTTTTAAATTAAAGAATGAATCTTTTGATAAAGATTTAACTTCATTGTTGTATTGTAAAAGAATTTTTGTTCTATCTTCTATTGTATCAATTGAAAGATTTTTAGTATAGGCATAAAAACAAGCACCATTTAAATATTCAGATTGAATATTTCTAAGAACTTGTAATATATCAATTAGAGTATTTACTTCTATATTACTTTTACAAATGGGATTAAAAACCTTGTAGGCATTTAAAACCCTTTCTTTCATTTTATCAAAATTGTTATCTTTGATATAATTAACAAAATTACAAACGGTATTAAAATGATCAATACAAATAGTTGTAAATTGTTTAAAATATAAAACTATTTTCTCTAAGCTCCATGATTCATTCATAAGCTTTATATCTATTTGTCCTGATTCCATTTTAAATAAATCTTCAAACTCATTATATAATTTTGTGAAATCATTAATAACAATGAACAAATCTTCTATTTTAGTTTTTGAATAGTTTGATAAAAGCTTATCTTCCGTATCACTAAAAGTTAGCTCATTATCTGTTTTATAGGGTGCTTCAAAATTATTATTATTTGATAAGCCCATTTCTTTAAGAAACTGATCTAAATCAAGATCCTCTAGGGAATTCATATTATCTCTCCTTTTGTAAGAGTAAAATAATATAAAAAAATAAATAATATTAAAATAAAGAAGTACCTTATTTTATAATTTGTCTATAATTATAGTTTTTTCTCAAATCCTCTAAGAGTTTCTTCTTTCTTTTGATAATCACTCATATACTTTTTTACTAATATCCAAAACTCTTTAGAGTGGTTTTTATATTGTATATGGGCTAATTCATGAACAACTACATATTCAATTAATGAAGTTGCTAATTTCATTACTTCAGGGTTATATGTAATCCTATTGTTTGAAGAGCATGAAGCCCATTTAGTTTTTGATTTTCTAAAACCAATATGCTCAGGAAAAAGCTTCATAATATCACTATACTTATTTGTAAGTTTAGTGATCTTTTCTTTTGCACGATCTAAATAAAAAGCTTCTATAGCAACTTGGAGTTTATCTTGATCTACATTTTGAGGGGTATAGATTTTAAATTTAGAATGAATGAATGTTACTTTATAATCAAGCATGTTTTCTTTTATAAGTTCTACATAATAGCTTTTACCCATATAAAAAAGTCTTGATCCAGTTACAATCTTTCCATAGTCTATAGAAGTTCCCATTTCTTCAAGCTTTTTTATAATCCATTTAGCTTTAGACTTTACAAGCTTTTTTATCTCTTCAAGGGTAGTATCATTTGCAGTTTTTACTAAAACTGGTTTATCCCTTTCAACAGTTAGATAAGTATTAGCACAATTTTTACTTCTAGTGATCTCAAACTCTATAGTTTGAGTACCATAATCTACTGATTCAATCATTGATTTTCTAAGATCTCTAAAATAGTTATAGGTAAAGTTTTTAAATGCTCTTTATCAATTTCACTAGTTCTAAGAAGTGATTTTATATTTTTTCTTATCTCTTTTTTTATATCCTCATGCTTTTTCCAATCAGACTTTTTAAGATAAAGACCTATTTTATCAAATATGGCTAAAGTATAATCCTTTGGATCTTTTAAAACCTTTTCTAATGACTTATAAACTGGAAATTGCTCTTTAGAGGATAACCCTAGTCTAATCCACTCCTCTTTTGAGTTTCTTATCTCTTCTTGAATCTTATCAAACTCCATTAATAGCTGAGCTTGATCAATACGATCCTCTTCCCTAGCTTTTATAAGCTTTTCAAGTCTTCTAGCTATATCTTCATAAAACTCAGGATTCTCTTTTTTATTAGCTTGAATAGTTTGCTTGATTCTATTTTTGATAATCAACTCTTTACTATTATTTGATTTACCCTCAAGCTCTCTAGCAAAAGCTTCAGGATCTGTAATATCAATAGGCTTTTCAAGTAAGTATTCCACTCCTGTAGCTCTTAAGTGTTCGTCTATGATCATTTGAATCTTTAAAGTTTCTTCTTTTGTGATAGTTAATTTCTCGTCCTCATGATCTTGTTTAGCTCTATATTTTATTTCATTATATAGCCTTAGATCAGCTTCAAATTTTGTAGCAAAAGAATCAGGCAGAACTATATCCATTGATTTATTAAATTGTTTTACTAGATCTATATATTTATCCCTTAGATCTTCAGGCTCTAAGTAAAAGATACACTCTTCAATAAATTTTTCTCTATTGGTTTTAGGATTCACTTTTATATCATTGAAAAATGCAGTCATTTTAGCGTGTCTGTTTTCTAAAATTGTTTTTTCATTTTCAATATCTGTCATTACGTCATGAACTTCAAGATCTCCACTAAATATCTTTAGTGCGTCTTTTAAATATTGTGTAATACCTGCATAATCTACTACAAGACCATATTCTTTTCCTGCTTTAGTTCTATTAACTCTAGCGATTGCTTGTAATAGTGTATGCTCTTTTAAAAGTTTATCTATATACATACATTGAGCGATAGGAGCGTCATATCCAGTTAAAAGCATATCTGATACAATTAATATAGCTGTATTATCAAATCTCTTATCTCCATTTAAAGCCTTATCAGCTTCATTTCCAAATGGTAATTTAAAATCTTCTATTGCTGTGTTCTGATCTTCCTTAGCAACTGCAAGTTCATTAAACTCTTTAGGATCTTTTTTATTCTCAAAGCTCATTATAACTTTTGAGTCAAAAGGGTTAAGCCCTTGCTCTTTTAGTTTTAAAAATGCTTTTTGATAAGCTATTGCTTGGTATCTATTATGACAAACTAACATAGCTTTATAGTTGTTAGGATAGATCTTTTCTTTAAAGTGTTTGATAATATTTTTAGCTATCTCTTCAACTCTTCTTTTAGCTGTTAAAAAGGTATCTAATGAAGAGGCTTTTGATTTTAGTTTAGCTTGTTTCTCTTCACTCTCCTGACCAAACAATGAGCTAAACACTTCATTCATAAGATCTTTTTCAATGAAATATTCAGGCATACCTGTTTGGTATCTTATAGCTAATGTATTTCCGTCTTCTACTGATTGTTTGATTGTATATTTATCTATATAATCAGATCCACCATAAAAAGTTCTAAGAGTTGATTTCTCTTCTTTATCTATTGGTGTACCTGTAAAAGCTATAAATTTTGCATTTGGCAATGATTTACGCATATAAGCCGCTGTCATTCCATATTGGCTTCTATGGGCTTCGTCTATAAGGACAAATATATTTTCTTTATCACTCAATATTTCAACTTCACCCTTTTTCTCTTCAGCTTTTTCTTGGAATTTATGGATAGTTGTCATAAGTATCTTTCCATAATCATTTTTGATTAGCTCTTTTAGATTATCTATACTTGAAGCTTGTTGTCTATTCTCATGACCAGTATTTCTAAAAGTTGAGCTTATTTGATTATCAAGATCTATTCTATCAGTTATAACTAAAATTGTTGGATTATCAAATCCTTGATCTTCTCTTTTTAATTTTGTTGCTAGATATGACATAGTGATAGATTTACCTGAACCTTGAGTATGCCAAACTACCCCACCCTTATTCTCATTTTTTAATCTATCAAGTATTTTATTAACTGCTCTAAGTTGTTGATATCTTGGAAGTTTTTTAATTGTTCTTCCTTGATCTATTTCAAAAAGTGTAAAGTTTCTTACAATATCAAGAAAAACCTCTTTTCTAAATAGTGCATAGATAAGGGTATCTTGAGCATTTGCAGACCCCTCTATAAGTTCTTCTAACTCTTTTGTATCTTCTAATTTATATTTAGAATAGTGAGCTAGTTTTGCTCCTATAGTTCCATATAGAGCTTTACTTTTATTTATTCCTACACATATTTGATTATAATGAAATAGCTTAGGAGAATTCTCTTGATAATATCCTAGATCACTTATAGCGTCAGTTATACTAACCTTTGGGGATTTAGCTTCTATAACTGCTAAGGGTAATCCGTTTACATATACTACTAAATCAGGGATTGAGTTTTTAACTGATCCATGATATTTCATTTGGTTTACAATTAAAAAGTCATTGTTTTGGATATTTTCATAATCTATTGTAAATACAGGTTGTGGTTTTGAATCAGGTGTTGGTTTTTCTGTAATTGAGTCTTTTTTTGTGATTAGATCAAATAGTATTTGATTAGCTTCCATGAGTGAAGAAGCCTGAATATTTTTTAACTTACGAACTACTTTTTCTAAGGTATTTCCTTTTAACCAAGGGTTTATTTTAGTTAAAGAGGATCTTAGTCTATCTTCAAGGATCACTTCATTGATTGATTCTCTTGAATCAGCTTTTGAAGCGTCTATATATTCATATTGAAGCTTTTGAAAAAGCTCAATTGCAGGTAGTTCACTATGTAAGTATTCAGGTGTTTGGCTCATGTTTAATCCATTTTTTAACTATTAGATTGATTGTTATTTTGATTTACATTATTTATATTTTGATTACTTGAAGAGGAATTGCCTCTTTCACTAGATATATTATTTGTCTGAGTTGAAGTATTTTGACTATTAGCAGTTTGAATACCACTAAATCCCTCATTTACACTTCTTAACCCCTCAGTATTTATTTCAGTCTGTTCTGTTATCTTCTCACTCATTTATTAGCCTTTTTGATTACTATTTGTAGGTTTATTGCCTGAAGAACTAGCTTGTGTACCATTATTGCTACCATTTGAAGATATTACACCACTAAATCCTTTTTGAGACGATTTATTTGTATTATTTTGATTTGCAGTTGATAGACCACTAAACCCGTCATTAGCTATTTTTAAATTACTCTTATTTTGATTTGACATTTGTTATTCCTTTTGTTAAATTATTATCTACTAATGAAGAGTTTAAATCTTCTTGAGATATATTTGAATCAATTATTGTTTCTTTCACTTTATCTAATTTAGAATTTAAAGGTTCTTCTTTCAAATTGATTTCACTATTTTGACTTGGTTCTTCTTTAACCTCACTATTAACATGTTTATATATTAAGGCTAACATAAATAAAATACTAAAAAATACAGCAAATATAAAAGGCTTATATTTATGTTTATCTAAAAATGATAAATGAGGATTTTCTTCTCCTATTCCATTTGTAGATATTATTGATAATAATTGTTTTTTATTTTGAGCAAATACACCTAAAACCATAGCAACTGTAACACCATAAAGAAGAGTTGAAATAACCATAAATATGAACATTATTTCTGTTAAAATTATATCTTTACCTGTTAATAATGCTGAATAAAAACCTATTGCTCCCACAGATAAGGTTAATATGATTTTGTCTGTTTCTACTTCATTCATAAAAAAAGCAGGGAGAGAAGCTTTATATAACTCTTTTTCTTTTTCTTCTTGTGTCATTTCAGCCATTAAACCCTAACCTCTCCAGTAAGTAGTTTTTGCATTAAACCTTTTTTTAACTCTTCAAAAGATTCTTTTTTATCTTTTAATACTTCTAGTTTCTTATCCACAGTTTTTAAAATCTTTGATATTTCATTTTGTTCTTCAATAGGAGGCAATGCAATCTTTATAGATTTTAATATTGCTAGATTCAATCCACCTCTTCCACCTACTCCTGTTGACATAGCTCTTATTTCTTCATATCTTGAATCAAGATTATGATAAATAAAATACATATCTAAATTGTCATTTGGAAAAATAGAAGCTACTGATTGATTGGTTGATAATTCAATTTCAGTTATCGCTACAGTTCCCCTTGTTTTACCCTGTCCTGCTAAACCAATTAGAACAGAATTTTTAGGAACAAGTTTTGCTGAAGAGTTATCTAATCCAACTACTGAAATTTTATTTTCAGTATTAAACACAATTTTTTTATTAACTTCACCAGAAGAAAGCCAAGGGATTTCTTTAGGAGTCCAATACTCTTTTATTTTTGTAGAGGGTGTACCACCTGCTGTCAATGTAGTTATATCTCCAAGTTTTTTTATTTCCCATGATTCAGGACATTTTCCTAAATCAGTATTCTTAAAGCTTGAATGGTTTATCCCTGTATTAAATAATGTTTGCCTCAAACCTTTTTTCAACTCTTTAGTTTGAGCAATATTATCTTCAACAAAAGCTATTTTTTGATCAACTGTACTTAAAATATCAGCTATTTTCTTTTGTTCTTCAAGGGGTGGAACATTTATTCTGAATTTTTTCATGTCATTGCCATAAATATGGTAAACAGTACTACCAGTAACTAATTTCATAATATCAGGCTTATGATTTCTTATATAATAACTTAAATAACTATTTAAAAGTCTATCAGATCTTATTATTAAAATATCTCCACCTAAAATGACACCTTCCTTGCTCAAAGCACTTGCTGTAGCTAATCCTCTAGGAGTAACGTCTGAAGTTGGCATTAAAGTATCATTACTTTTACTTAGAACCATATCTTTAATAGAATTTGTTCTTGAATATATTTTAGTTATATTTTCACTATATGTAGTAAAAAGTTCTCCGTATCTTATGCACTCCAAACCTTCAATTGATATATCTTTCTTTGCAACACCTTTTCCTTTAAAAAAAGTTGCAATTTTTCCTAAACTTGTATTCTCCCACTCTTCAGGTAGTTGACTCATGACACAAATCCTAAGTCTTTTAAATATCCATTTAACTTAGAATCAATCTCACTCTCTTTTGTTTCAAGATCAGTAATTTTAGTTAAGACTTTGTCTATCTCAACAATCTCTTCCTCTTCACTTGTATCAATGTATCTAGCGATATTAAGGTTATAATCATTCTCCTTAATCTCACTCATATCAACAATTCTCATAAACTTATCAATATCCTCAAGATTATCAAATGCTTCAACTATCTTAGTAATATTCTCAGCTTTTAAAGAGTTTTGATTTTTACCCTCTTTATATTCACTTGAAGCGTCTATAAAAATCACTTTATCTTTTAGCTTATCTTCTTTAGATTTATTTAGGATAATAATACTTGCAGGAATACCTGTATTATAAAATAGTTTTTCAGGTAGTCCAATGATAGCTTCTATATAATCATTCTCTAAAAGAGCTTGTCTAATTTTACCTTCACTACTTCCTCTAAATAATACTCCATGAGGTAAAACTATTCCCATTTTTCCATTTTGTTTAAGTACACTTAACATATGTTGTAAAAATGCCATATCTCCATAACCTCTTGGAGGAATACCATATTTAAATCTTCCATATTCGTCAGATACTTGAGAAGCATACTTTGGAGCTATAGCTTTGCCTTTAGCGTCAGTCTTAACGTCCACTTCGGCAGCTTCCCACCACTCTTTAAGAGAGAAAGGAGGATTAGCTATAACTCTATCAAATGTTTCAAGTTCTCCATTTTCAGTATGTTTAGGAGATCCTAATGTATCTCCTTTTCTAATATCACTATCTTTAAAATTATGAACAATCATATTAATCTTACATATAGCCCAAGTACCAAGATTCTTTTCTTGTCCTTTTAGTGTACAATCTACAAAATCCCCAATTGTACCACCATGATCAGCTACATATTTTGCAGATTCTATTAACATACCACCAGATCCACAAGTAGGATCATATATAGAATTTCCTGCTTCAGGTTTAATTAGTTTTACTAAAAGTTGTACCACTTCTTTAGGTGTATAGAACTCTCCACCTTTTTTTCCACCTGCGTCAGCAAACTCTCTAATTAAATACTCATAAGAGTTTCCAAGAATATCAGGATTTTCAAGGTCGCTATTTGCTAATGAATGTTTATTGAAGTGTTGTAGTAATCTAGCTAATAAATTATCAGGAAGCTTTTCACTATCTCCAAAATGAACAGCAGTCATAACACCTTCTAAAGAGTTGTTATACTCTTCTATAGAACTAAAAGCTTGATCTATAGCTTGACCAATGTTTTCAGTCTTTTTAATGATCTCAGACCACCAAGCAGATTTAGGGATAAAAAATCTATGATAATCTTCGTCCTCAATAGCCTCTTCTAAATCAATCCCCTCTTCTTCACTTGCAATCTTTGCCTCTTCAAAGAATTGATCACTTGCTCTTTTTAAGAACATTAACCCAAAAATATAGTTTTTAAAATCTGAAGAGTCTATATGACCTCTTAGGATATTAGCACTATCCCAAAGCCATTTTTCTAATGTATCTAAATCTAATTTGTTATTCATTGTAATCCTGAAAGTTTATAATATAGATATTATATCTTTGTATCACTTTCAAAGTGCATAATTTAAATTATTTTTTTGGAGAAAGTACCATGATATAGGTTGTGTAAAAAACTTGTAATATTATTAACTATTCTTTCTATCAATTTTATTAAAAATCTTACTGATTTTGGAGTATAGCTATATCATATTGTTTTGATCTGTGATTTCAAATTGATTTTTAAGTCACATAACACCAAAAATACGCTAATATCTGTACTTAAATTAATGAATAAAAATCGTTCATTTATGTATTGATATGTCTTTTCCGATATCGTTTTTTACAAAGTATGATATAAATATCGGAAAAATAGCATAGTATGATATAATTAATTAAAATTTAAGTAAAAACATAACAATACATTTTAGTCAAAAAGTCCGATTTTTAGGGAAAGAAGAAAATTTAAATGGCACTAATAGACCTTCAAAACATAAATAAACAATACGATATAAAAGTTATATTAAAAGATGTAAACTTTACATTACAAGAGAAACAAAGGGTTGCTATCATTGGTCAAAATGGTCAAGGAAAATCAACACTTATGAAGATAATCACCCGTGAGGTGGAACCAGACTCTGGTGAGTTATCTATAGATAAATCACTTAAAATAGAGATGCTTGATCAACACCCAAAATTTCCAGCTGATCAGTCTGTAAGGGATGCTATTGAGTCTCAACTTGTTGAGCTTAAAACGGCAAAAGAGAAATATGATAAATTGACTGAGCAGTTAAGTCATGATTATGAGAATATGGAGTTAATCCAAGAGCAATCAGACTTAGCGGCTTATTTAGATTTTCATAATGCTTGGGATTTAGATAATCTTGTACAAAGAGTTCTTGAAGAATTTAAACTAAAACAGTTTGAGTTTAAAGATGTAAATATGCTAAGTGGTGGTGAGCAAAGACGTGTATCTTTGGCTGGATTACTTTTAAAACAACCAGATATCTTACTCCTTGATGAGCCTACCAACCACCTTGATGTATATATGGTTGAGTTTTTAGAAGAGATGATCAAAAGTGCAAATTTCACCCTACTTTTTATCTCACATGATAGATATTTTATTGATAATATTGCCACATCTGTTGTGGAAGTTGAAAATGGTAAGCTTAGAAAGTTTGATGGTGGATATAGTAAGTATTTAGAGCAAAAAGAACAAATCTTAGCAAATATGCAAAAAGATCATGAAAACCTAATAAGAAGTCTAAAAGCAGAAGCTCACTGGATGCAACACGGGGTAACAGCTAGAAGAAAAAGAAATGAGCGTAGAAAAGCTGAATATTTTGAGTTAAAGAAAAAAGTAAAATCAAACCCAGCACAAATAAATAAGATAAAACTACAACTTCAAAGGGAGCAAAAAAGCTTTAATAATGGGGAAGTATTAAATAGAAAAAAGATGCTTTATGAGATAGATAATATCTATAAAACCCTTGGGGATAAAGAGCTTATCAAAGATTTTACAACTAGAATCTTACAAAAAGATACTATAGCTATAGTAGGACCAAATGGAAGTGGTAAATCAACCCTTATAAAAATACTTCTTCAAAAGCTTGAAATAGATGCTGGTAAAATCAAAAAAGGTGATTTTAATGTAGGGTATTTTGATCAACATCGTGAAATGCTTGATGATAATAAAACTATCATGGAGACCTTTTGTCCAAATGGTGGAGATAGGGTTGTCTTACAAGATGGTCGTAATATGCACGTATTTGGATATCTTAAAAACTTTTTATTTCCAAAGGAGTATTTAGATAAAAAAGTGGGTGTTTTAAGTGGTGGTGAGAAAAACCGTGTAGCTTTAGCCCTACTTTTTACTAAAGATGTGGATTGTTTAATCCTAGATGAGCCTACAAATGATCTTGATATCCCTACTATTAATATCCTTGAAGAGTATCTACAAAATTTCCAAGGGGCACTTATCTTTGTAAGTCACGATAGATATTTTGTGGATAAAATTGCTAAAAAGCTATTTATCTTTAAAGGATATGGTGAGATTATAGAAAATTATCAACCATATTCAGAATATTTAGAGATAGAAAAAGAGATCATTGATTTTGCTAAGTTTGAGCAAGAGCTTACTAAAGAGAGCACTTTTAAAGAGAAAGAGCAAAAAGAAGTTAAAGTTAAAAAACAAACTAAGCTTAGTTATAAAGAGCAACAAGATTATGATAAATTACCACAAGTTATTGAAGAACTTGAATTAAAAATAGAAGAGTATAATGAGTGTCTATCAAATCCAGCTTGTTATGAACAAAAAGGTATTGTAGCAGTATCTGAAGAGTTAAAAGAGATAGAAGAAGAATATGAGCAAAAAGTAGAAAGATTTTTAGAACTTGAAGAGCTTGTAGAGAGTTTTCAGAATAATTAGATAAAATATAGATTATTTCTAAACAAATTAAAAAAGGAACATTTATAATGGGTTTAAAAGAACAATTAAAAGAAGATTTAAAAACAGCAATGAGAGCAAAAGAGATTGTAAAAAGAGATGCAATCAGAGCTATAAATACTATGATCAAACAAATTGAAGTGGATGAGAGAAAAGAGTTAAGTGATGAAGATGTTATTACTCTTATTCAAAAGGGTGTAAAAACTAGAAATGAATCAATAGCTCAATATAAAGAGGCTGGAAGAGATGACTTAATCGAAAAAGAACAGGCTCAAATTGATGTATTCTCAGTATATTTACCAAAACAATTAAGTGATGAAGAACTTGAATCAGAAATAAAAGCCATAGTTGAGGAAGTTGGTGCTACTTCTATGAAAGATATGGGTAAAATTATGGGACCAGCAAAAGCTAAACTTGGTGGAAGTGCTGATGGTAGAAGAATCAACGAAATGGTGAAAAAAATCTTAGGATAAAAGATGAAAACTATAAATGAGATTGTAAAAGAAACTATCCTTAATATCAGAAAAAGAAACTTACAGCCTACTCCTAAAGAGTATCATAAAGAGTTCTGTAAACTGGCAAAAGATGTTAATATTGAGGTTGAAGAGTGTAGAAGGTTTACAGAGTTTGTAAATGCCTTAAGTACTGATGAGAAGAAAATTGTTAAAGAGCAAAGGATTGAAACCCCTGAAGATCTTATCCCTATTCTTTTAAAAAGAGTTGCTAGTAAAAACATACAAGGTTTAACAGCAGTTTTAAAAGGTAGTATGACCCCTTCAATATCTTTATCAATTGATGAAGACTTAGCAAAATTTTCAATCAAAATAGGAAATTCACCAGCATTAATTTTTGAAGAGGATATTCAAAAAGAGATGCAAACATTTATCAATCAAAGATTTGAAGCTGATAAACAAATTGTAAAACAAAAAACAGAAGATATTGCAAAACTTATCACCCTTATGAGTAAATACCTTGGAGATGCTATAGATAGTAACTCAAAAGGTTCT
The DNA here is from genome assembly GCA_964342525.1 of uncultured Arcobacteraceae bacterium. GTDB lineage: Bacteria > Campylobacterota > Campylobacteria > Campylobacterales > Arcobacteraceae. Next base: position 42,759 of record CAYFGQ010000018.1, on the reverse strand, counting down.
GGTAATGTAAATGAGATCAAAAACACACTTGAATCTATAAAAATAGCAAAAGAGCATGAACATCTAAATGAGATTCAAAGTCAATTAATCGATGCAGCACTTTCTATAGAAAATGAGATGTCAACTGTAAATAATCAACTTCAAACAGGTCAAGATCAAGTAAATGCTTTAGAAGAGAAGATTAAAAAATTAGAGAGTGAACTTGATGATGCAAAAAAAGAAAGCTCAACAGACCACCTAACTGGAGTACTAACAAGACGTGCTTATGATAAAGAGGTTGAGAGAATTGAGAGAGAATATGCAAGGACAAATAAAAGTTTTGCCGTTGTTTTCTTTGACATTGATCACTTTAAAAATATTAATGATACCTATAGTCATGATGCGGGTGATGTTGTTCTTTCAACTTTTGGTAGAATCCTTTCTAAAGAAACAAGAGAACATGATATCGTAGCTAGATATGGTGGGGAAGAGTTTGTTGTAATTATCCACTATAATCTTATAAGGGAACTTCTTGGATATCTTAAAAGAGTTAAAAAGATAGTAAACTCAAATAAATTTGTATATAAAGAGCATAAAATCAAATTAACCTTTAGTGCAGGAGTTGCTCAAAGGGACAATTATGATGACTATAAATCAGCAATAGAAACAGCAGATCAGCTTTTATATAAAGCTAAAAACTCTGGAAGAGATAAAATTATCCTTGACTCAGGAAAAGAGTTTTAATCAATTTTAATCAAGTGGTAGGGTTATAATAAACTCTGCCCCTCTTAATTTTTTTCTATCTTTTTCAAATTCCACATTTTTTACAATAATATTTCCCTTTAGGTGTTTTGTGATGATTTGCTCAGTCATATAAAGCCCTATTCCTGTACCTTGGCTTTGGTGTTTTGTGGTGAAGTATGGCTCAAATACTCTATTTATAATGTCCTCTTCTATTCCACCAGCACTATCTTTTATACTTACCTCTATGGAATCATCTTTAAGGGAAGTATTTATAAGGATGATTCTGTTTTTCTCTTTAGTCTTAAGTGCATCTTTTGCATTATTTATGATATTTAAAAACACTTGGGTAAGTTTTGTCTCAAATGAAGAGATAATTATCTCCTTATCACTTGAGGATAGTTCTACAGATATCTCGTGATTTTTTAAAGATACATCTAAAAGGTTTATATCTTGTTTTATTAAGTTATTTAGATCAAAACTATTTTTTTCAACTTTTTGATTAAAGAAATTTCTAAAGTCATCAATAGTATTTGATAAATATTGAGCATTTTTATTTAGAGTATCTAAGTTTTTAAGGGCATCATCACTATTAAATAGATTATATTCAAGTTTCATTTTTAGTCCAGTAGAGACAGTACTAATTACACTTAAAGGTTGTCTCCATTGATGGGCAATATTTGCAAGCATTTCGCCCATCGAAGCCATTTTTGATTGTTGTAATAAAATCTGATCCCTTTGTCTAATATCATTTAAAAGTTGAATCTCTTCAGTGATATCAATAAAAGATACTACTATAAATTTCTCACTAGATTCTTCAATCATATTTGATATATTAGCAATCATAACAAAATGATGCTCTTTTTCATCTTTTTTCATAATCACTTTATGGGGTTTTGTATTGTTTTTTATTAGGTAGTTAATCCAAGTTTGTCCATCCACCTCTTTTTCATGGATATAGTTTTCTTCTTCAGTATATTCAAAAAATTCACATATACAATTATGATCTTTTTTAAATTCATCTACATTTGTATACTTACTAAAGAAGTTGAAAAACTCTTTATTTGCATCTTGAATATTTATTCCATTTGTAAGTATAGTGATTGCTGGACCAGAATCAAATATCTTTTGGGTTTTTATTTTTTGTTTTTCTAGTTTTGAGTTTTGATCAATAAGCTCTTTTTCATTTGATTTCACCCTATTATAAAGTACAATTAAAAGAAAAACAAAAAAGCCAAGAACTACCAAAGATAATTGAGCAATTCTTAATGTGGTAATATTATCATGTTTTACTAGGGATAACTCTTTTGACATAAATAGATATGCCATATCTTTATTTTTAATATCTGGTAGGTGGTAAATAGTTATAAATCTATCATTTTTTTCATCTATAAAATATTTTATACTTTTTTTTGTTAGTTTTGCCACATTATTATTTTTTGCTAAAAAGTCACGAATATCTTGTGGAGCATCAAAGTTTGCAATATAATAATCATTTACAAACATTTTTGTAAAAGCTTTTGTTAATTGTTTTTTATAAGATTTATCCACTAAAAAAACTGATTCGATTCCATTTTTATTTAATATCTTAGATATGGAGTTAAAATGGGTGATCACTTCAAAGATACCTATAAATGTATCATTTTTATATATGGGAACCATAGATTTGAAAGTAAGATCAAATTTCCCTGTACTTATATGGGATTTTATTTTTGGATCTTTCAGCATCACTGGGATATCTATCCTAGCTTTATGTAATGAGTCTCCCCTTTTTTTAACCCAAGACCTTGAAAAGCTTATTCCATCTTTTGTAACAATTTGCATCCATACATTTTTAAAGTTTGTATCCCTTCTATATGCTAGAGAGATTTGATTTAAATCCAATAATTCAGGTTTATTTTTTATAATTGTATCTTTTATTGATTCATTTTGAGATAGGGATACTGCAATTATTTGAGTAGTGGATTGTTTCTCATCAATTAATGTTTTTAATTGTTTTTGTAAACTAATACTCTCTTTTATATAATTATCCTCTTTTACTTTATTGATAATTATTTCAGTAGTTATAACTATCAATCCTAAAAGTAAGATCAACAATAAGATATATCTAAATATTGAATTATTTTTCATATTAAAATATTACCAAAAGTTTACTTTTATAATCAACTTTTGGATTTTTGCATCAATATATCTTATATATCACAAAACTCTAAAGATTCTAGATTTGGTTTTGATAAACCTTGATTATTATCTATATATAGGTTTTTTAATTTTTTTAGTTTACTAAAACTAGCTGGGAGTTTTTTTATTTGGTTTTCTTCTATATCTAGCTCTATCAAATTTTGTAGTTTCCCTATACAGCTAGGAAGTTCAATTAATTTATTTGCAGATATACTTAATTGATTTAGTTTTTCTAGTTTACATAAATCACTTGGTATTTTTGTAAGATTATTATTATCTAAAGTTAATATTTGTAGATCTTCAAGTTTTGATATATCAAAGTTTAGTTCACTCAAGTGATTATCATTTAGATTTAGTTTTATAAGCATATCATGGGCTTCAAGGCTAGGTAAGTCAATGATAGAGTTACCCTCTAAAAGAAGTGTCTCAAGCTCTTCTATATCACTTATGGAGTCGGGTAAGGTAGTAAATTCATTATATGAAAGATCAAGATAATATAAACTAGTCATACTCTCAAATACATCTGGTAATCTTTTTAGATAATTTGTATCTAAAGAAAAGTATAAAAGTTTAGTAAGTTTTCCTAGTTGAGGAGATATCTCTTTTAGGGAGTTTGCTGCTATTGTTAAACGGGTAAGTTTTGTAAGGCTAAAAAATTCATCAGGTAATGTTTCTAGATTATTTCCATTTAGGTTCATGATCACCAAAGATTGTAAACCACTAATAGTAGCAGGAAGAGATTCTAGTAGATTATTTTCACACTGCAAGTTTTTCAGCTTTTTTAGCTTTCCTATTGAATCAGGAAGTGTTTTTAATCTATTTGAAGATATTTTTAATACAGATAGATTCTCCAAAGCCCCAATTGACTCAGGAAGCTCCCTTAATTTCTTTTTTGTTAGATCTAAAACAGATAGATTTTTTAATTTCTTGGGATCTGTAGGTATAGTTGAATTGAATTTATTTACTTTTATCCATCTTGCAAACTCTTCTAATGTATTAGCCATCTTAATCCCTTACCTATTATTCATTTGTTCAATTAAAAAATCTATCTCTTCATAGTCAACTTCCCCAAACTCCACCATATTAAATAAAGCCATAAGGGGTCTTCTACAACAAGTCTTATTACATTCAGTAACAAGCTTTTTTGCTTTTTTATATGGAAGATCTGTTTGTTTAAAGATCTCTACAGCCTCGGCAACTGTTTTATCATTACCACATATGCAAATCACTTTATTTGCTAAATCTTCCATAATCTATCCTTTATTTTAAAAAGTCATGTTGAGCTTTAAATTCAACAACATCTTTCATAGCTACTTGAATCTGTTCACTAAGTTCTGGCAGTTTGTCATATTCAGTCCAGATAGTATCTTCAACTATATCGTGCATAACACCAGCTATCTCAGTTACTTTTCTTTTGTATCCTGCAAACTCTTTTTTGATCTGTTTTTGTTCATCTGTTAATGCCATATCGTGTTTTCTCCTTTTTTAAATTTAGAATCCATAAAGCGATTCAAGGTTTATATTTGGTTTATCATTTAGATAGATAAGTGTAAAATCATCCACTAGCTTAAATCCATACTTCTCATAAAGCTCAGTGATCTCTTTTACATCCTTTGGTATAAAGGCAAAAAGTCTTTTTAGACCCCTATGATAAATCACACCCCTTATAAGTTTTTCAGCATCTGTAAATGCTTCATCTACCATAATCCATGGAGAGATTTTCACTAAGCTTTTATCTATGGCATAGGAGTGTTGATATCCAAATTGTGTGGATAATACTAGGGATGATTGTTTCATCACATTTTTTGTGATATATTCAAATCTATCATCATCAAAAGCCTCGCTATCTAGCTTGTGGATAGTTGGTAAAAAGTTCTCATTACTTATACTTTTTGCTGTGACATTTGAAAAATTAAATGCAGCTCCACCACCACTAAATACAGCTTTTTTAAATTTAGCATACTCTTTAAATTTAAATCTTTTAAAGATAGGCAGTTCTGTTTGGTTTTTTGCCATAAAAAGTATGGTGTTTTTTAGATCATAGTTATTATCAAGTAGTAGTTTGATAAGTCTTTTTTTAACATCACTACTCACATCATCTAAATAGTAGAAATTGTTTATCAGTACTGTGTTTTGAAATTGATAGCCTGTGATAAAAGCTACTAGTTTTTTATCATTGTCATATGCTCCAAAACAAAGATTTAGATTCTCCTCTACTGTTTTAAGTACAAGGTTTACATCTATTGTGATTTTTTTTGCAAACTCATCTATATCAGTTTTAAAACTATTTTTTCTTAACCATCCTATGAACATAAGTATAACTCTTTCAATTCATTTAGATCTAAAACTTTTTTTCTAGATGTTACAATATCCCTTACCTTTGGTAGTATTGTTTGAATTTTTTCTTGATTTGGCTCTATTCCTATTGATTTTAGATGGTAAAGAAGTGTTGAGCTTCCTGAGTGTTTCCCTATTGGGAAATATCTATGTAAACCAACCTCTTCAGGTTCAAAAGCTTCATAGGCATTTTTTGATTTTATCATACCATTTACATGGATTCCAGATTCATGGGAAAATATATCTTCTCCAATAATTGGTGTAGCAGAACCTATTGGTCTATTTGCTGCTTTTGATACAGTGTTTACTAGCTCTTTTAATTTTCCAGCTTTAATATCTCTTTTTTTATTAAATTGGTGATTTAAGCTCATAAGAACCTGCTCAAAAGAAGCATTTCCAGCCCTCTCCCCTAAACCTATCACTGTAGTGTTTGCTGACTTAGCTCCAGCTTCTATGCCTGCTATGGAGTTTGCTGTTGCCATTCCGAAGTCGTTGTGTGTATGCATCTCAATATCAAGTAGATCAAATCTACTTAGATATGAAACATTCTCAAAGGTTTTGTTTGGTGTAAGGATCCCTACTGTATCACAGTATCTAAATCTATTTGCCCCAAGTTCACTCCCTAGAGTCATAATTTCTTTTAAAAACTCATTATCAGCCCTACTGGCATCCTCTCCTCCTATACAGACAAATAGCTTTTCTTTTTTTGCTTGTATAACAACCTTTTCAAGGTTATTTAGTAGTTTTGATCGATTGCCATTAAACTTTACATTTATAAGTACATCTGAAACAGGTATGGATAAATCAACTGCTTTTACTCCACAAGAGATTGAAGCTTCTAGGTCACTCATCGTTGCCCTATTCCAGCTCATGATTTGGATTGGTAAGTTTAGATTTAGTATTTCTGTTAGTTCTGTTTGCTCTTTTTTTCCCATAGCTGGGATACCAACTTCAAGCTCATCTGCCCCAGCTTCATAAAGAAGTGTGGCTATTTGAAGTTTCTCTTCTATGGAAAAAGCTACATATGGTGCTTGTTCTCCATCTCTTAATGTAGTATCGTTTATTAAAGCCATAATAATCCCATATAGTTTTATATGAAATCTTTTTGTATAATTGTTAAATTATTTTCTAAGATTTCATATATCTATATGCAATTATTATTCCCTAGAAACTATCCCATTCATCATTGGAATTTTCTTCAATAATCTTTTTTGGTTTATTTGTATTTGTATTATCTGTGTTATTCATATTTTTGATTCTTGATTCTATATCTCTTTTTTCAGAACCACTATAATTGGTATCTATAGGGTTTTTACGTCTATCAACATTATCTTTACCCTCAAACTCTTTTTTGTCAGCATTTTCTACAATTTTACTTGCAATTGCTGATGTTGTATTTGCAATACCTTGGGCATCATGAGCTACATTTGCATTTTCTTGGGTTTTTCTATCTAGCTGAGCTATGGCATTATTTATTTGATCGATACCCTCTTTTTGCTCTTTAGCTGAGCTATCAATATCTTCAATAAGTTCTATGGTTTTAGAGATATTATTATTTAGATTTGAATATCCATCTATCATTTGATCTGCTATTTGTTTCCCATCATTTGCTTTGCTTGTAGCATTTTCTACAAGGTTTTTTATCTCACTAGCAGCTTCAGCTGATCTGGCCGCTAGATTTCTAACTTCCCCAGCAACTACAGCAAAACCTTTACCTGCTTCTCCTGCAGTTGCAGCTTCAACTGCTGCATTTAGAGAAAGGATATTTGTTTGGAATGCAATTTGATCAATCACTCCTATGGCATCATTTATAGCTGTTACTTGTTCATTTATAGTTTCCATAGATTGATTTGTTTGTTTTGCAAGGTTTAGACCTTCATTTGATGAGCTTGAAAGCTCATTTGCATAGCTTGACATCTTTTGTACCGTTTGAGTGCTTGAGCCAATTATGGAAGTGATCTCTTCTAGGGCTGCTGCTGTTTCTTCTAAGGAAGCTGCAGCTTTACTAGAGCTTTGATTTAGGGTTGTTACGTTATTTAGTAGATTGTTTGCTGAACTATTTAGCATAATACCATCACGCTTATTTTCTATAAGCATATCAGTTATGGCTGATCTTAGATGGGAGATATTATTTATAAACTCATCAAAAGCACCATCTTTTTCAATATTTTCTAGTTTTAGTTTTTTTGTATAATCATAACTTACATATTTATCAAGTATTTTATTCATATCTTCAAAATTAGTTTTTAAAGAGTGTATCATCTCATTTACAGAATCTTTAAACTCATTTAATGAAGGATTTGAAGTTGTATTTTGGATATTTTGGGTAAATGATCCATTTTTTACTTTTTCTATTATAGTTTTTGCCTCATCTATTAGATCTCTATCCTCTTTTAAGGTACTTTCTATTTTTAAAATATTTGAGTTTACAGATTTTGACATTACTCCAAATTCATCATTTGTATTGATATCTATCTCTTTTGCATTTTTACTTTCACCATTTAAGTATCTAAAAAACTCTGATAAACCATCTTTTAATTTAGAGATAGATCCTGAAATATATCTTGTAAGGAAGATTGAAACACCTAATGAAACTATTATAGATATAATTAAAACTAAGATCAACATAATATTTGAATTACTTACAATATCCATAACACCTGTTTCCGTATTACGAACCTCTTTTTCAATATTTTTTTCTATCTTTACAAAACTTTGATTCATATTTAAAAAGCTTGTTGTGATCTCTTGGAAGGTATTTGATTCTTTTTGCTCTACATCTGTAAGTAGTTTATTTGAGCTCTCAATTATCTCTTCAGAAAACATAGATACCTTTTTAAAGTATCTTTTTACACTTTGCATCTTATCTTTTTTCTCATCTCCAAAGGCATTATTTGCTTCATCTGCTTTTTCAAAAAGCTTTTTTAGATTTTTTTCATATTGATATAATAGTTCAAAAAGCTCCTCATGTCCCTCTTTTTGATTTTGGGTAATTTCCCCATTATCAAAACTCATACTTTTTTTATATTCCTCAAACCACTCATAAAATATAGTTTCATCATACATTATCGTACCAAAAAACATTGCGTTGTATCTTGCTGCTTCTTCTAGCTCTCCATACCATTTAGCTCTTGTTTGAGATATGGATCTAAATAACTCCTCTATATGACTAAGTTTATTATCAAATTTAAAATATAAAGCAGTTTTGAGTTCATGCCAAATAAATAGTTGATCTTTTAATGTATTTAGTTTTTTATACTCAAGCATTAATTTATTTGCTAGTTTTTTGTTATCTCCACTAAGGGCTGGCGAGGAGTTTGTACCTTTTTGTAGTTTATTTAATTGAATACTTAATTTTTTAAGGGTGTTATCTATATTTTGTTTATATCCATTTTCTAGGTATTGATTTTTATCAAAAATAGTTTTTTGTATCTCTAGATTTAAATCTTTAACAATATTTATTGTTTTTGAGACAGTTTCTTTTTGTGGTAATTGTACTTTTATTAAAGAGGTACTTTTTTCACTAATATTGTTTATTGAGAAAATACCTATCATTACAGCGAGAACTGTAATCAACATAATAACCATAAATCCAATAATTAACTTTTTACCAATTGAAATATTCATTTATTAAACCCTCTTTAGAAAATTTAACTAATTTATCCTAAAAAAGTCTCTAAAAAGTTTCTTTTTTAATAAATTTAAAATTTATGTAATCTTTTAGTAACAAGTTTTTTTATTAAATGTAGGAGTTTTATTGTATTTGAGTTAGGGATTAACCTAACTCTTTTTCAGTATAGAAGTATTTTTTTACTGCATTAAATACAGATTTTTCAATTGGCTCATTTGCGTATGAGTCATCACAAATTAGATCAATTTGTTTTAGATCATTCATAGGACACTCACCAATTTTTGCTGTAAGTAAAATATCCACATCTTTTAGTGTCTCTTTGATCTCAAGAATTGTATCAACTGAGTCATCTCCAGAATATGAGCTTTCAATTTTTCTATGCATTACAAATTTGATAGCCTTATCACCAGCTTCATATACTAAGAATTCACTAGCACTACCAAAGTGTTGGTTTATCATACCCTCACCACCAGTTGTAACAGCAACAAGTTTAGTCTCACTAGTTGAGCTAAGCTCTTCAGATGTACCTTGCTCTACTTTGATTCTTTCATTTGCTTTTGCTAGGTGTGCTCTCCAGTTTTCTATCACTTCATGTTTTTGGGCACGAGCTACGATATTATATTTTTTCTCTAGTTCATCAAAACTAAGTGCTGTGAAGCTTTCTTTTGTAAATTCATCACCCCTATCTTCACCAATAAGACCAACTGCATCTGCTCTACATTGTCTACAGTGACTCATAAGTTTCATATCCATACCACAGGCTTCTTGGGCTTCCATAACCTCTTGATCCGTAGCACTTCTTTGTCCATTTAGTCCATAATATGTACCAAATTCAGGGCTAGATAATAAAGGCATAATATTGTGTAAGAATACCTTCATCTCTTTTAGTTTTTTAGCTACATTTTTAACTTCCTCATCATTTACACCAGGGATTAATACTGAGTTTGCTTTTACTAAGATACCACGCTTTGTAAGCATTTGGATACCTTTTAGTTGTTGCTCTAAAAGGATTTTGGCACCCTCTTTACCCCATACTTTTTTATGATTCCAGTGTACCCAAGGGTAGATTTGTGATCCAACTTCACCAGTTTCATCAACTGAATTGATTGTAACAGTTACATGATCCACATTGTGTTTAACGATCTCATCTATAAATTCAGGTAATCTAAGTCCATTTGTTGATAAACATAGTTTAAGGTCTGGTGCTTTTTCTTGAAGTAAGGCAAATGTCTCAAATGTTTTTTCTGGATTTGCTAAAGCATCACCTGGACCAGCCACACCCACAACTGATAGTTGTTGAATTTCACCACCAACATATAGTACTTTTTTTACCGCTTCATCTGGTTTTAGTTTTCCACTTGTAACCCCTGGTCTACTTTCATTTGAGCAGTCGTATTTTCTATTACAATAGTTACATTGTATATTACATGCTGGTGCTACTGGTACATGTATCCTTGCATAGTGTTGGTGTGCACCTTCACTATAACATGGGTGATTGTTTATTTTCTCTTGTACCGCCATTGCCTCTGGATCATTAGGATTAAATCCCATATCACTGTGTGTTCCGCATCCACCGCCTGTTCCACAACTCATATTAAATCCTTTCTATCTTTATTGATTAAAATATATACAGTAATAAATACATATAGTGTTCCTTTCATGGAAAATTATTGTATAATTAAACAAAAGGAGCTAATTATGGATAAACAATATATTATTTGCAAACCCTCTATCCACGATATAGAGAGGCTTTCACACCTTTTAGGTTCATTATTTTCAATGGAAGAAGAGTTTACTCCCGATAAAGAGATTCAGAAAAAAGGATTATTAAATATTTTAGAAAATCCAGAACATGGAACAATATTTATAGTAAAAGTTGATGCTAAAATTGTAGGTATGGTAAATATTTTATATACTTTTAGTACAGCTCTAGGATCAAAAGTAGCAATTTTGGAAGATTTGATTATAGATAAAGATCATAGGGGACATGGTTATGGTAAAAGACTTGTTGATTTTGCTATAGATGATTGTAAAGCTCATGGTTGTAAAAGAGTCACTTTACTTACAGATGAAACTAATGAAATTGCTAAAGGTTTTTATACGAAGTTTGGTTTTGAGAGTTCATCAATGGTTGTGATGAGAAATTTTTTATAAGTTTAATATAGTTAGTTAAAACTAACTATATTAATAAACTACTGGTGATCCATCTTCCCTATCTTCAAAAGATATGGATTCTCTAAATGGTCTTGGTTGTTTTGCAGGGCTTAATATCCCTTTCTTCTTGTGTACTCTAATTTTATATTTTCCATCATCTTGACCAGCTAAAAAATATGAATCATATTCTTGCGTATAAGGCATATCCCATATAAGTGCACCCTCAGTAGGACATACATCCACACATTTTGGTACACTACAGTCTACACACTCGATACATTTTTCTGGTTTGATATATGTGTATTCATTGTCATCAAGTGGAGATTCATCTGCACTTACAATAGCAGTTGCAGGACATTCATCCACACAAGCATCACAATTTATACACTCATCTGTGATGTATAAAGACATTTTTAGAATTCACCCACATCAGTTTTGTTTTCTCTATCTTCCATAGAGATCTCTTCCATAAAAGGTTGAGCTTTTACTTCTGGATACATGATACCTTTTTTCTTATGTTCTCTAATCTTATAAGTACCCTCTTCATTTCCAGCTACATAATAATCTTGGAAATCTGCTGTATATGGCATATCCCATACAATAGCACCCTCAGTAGGACAAGCCTCAGCACATCTTGGTGCATCTGCATGATCAACACACTCAACACAACTTTCAGGTTTTACATAAAACTTTTCATCCATATATGGATTTTTCTCATTAGACTCATCTAAGATAGCCACCACTGGACACTCAGGTGCACATGCCTCACAATTGATACATTCTTCTGTAATAAATACTGCCATAATTTTCTCCTCAAAAATTTAAATTAAGCTAATTGAAGCTTCTGAATAACTATAAACTTTTATAATTATTCAGAGGGTTCAATCAAGATGAGTATAGATTAGTTTTGTGTTTAGTTTTAGTCATATAATTAACTGTACATACTCATCAAATACCCATATACATTTTGTGTTCCTTTGGTATGTTTTTTGCATATGTTTGATTATATAAATCAAAATGTAAAAGGATAGTCTTTGGAAATTTTAATAAATGATCAAAAAGTAGAGTTACAAAAAAGAGATAGAAAAGTTGGTAGTGAAGCACCCGCAGTAAGGCTTAAGATGCTAAATGGAGAAACAAAAGTTATTGGTATGATGGCATCAAAAGTTCAAGTAATGATTACTTTACCAAAGAGTAAAAGTTTAAGTGATGAGCTAGAAAATATTATAAATAAACATAAAGAAAAATCACTTATATATATAATAAGCTCACAAAAACTTGAAAAATCTGTAGATGAAGATACATCATCCCTTGAATTTAAAGATTTTTCTACAAAATTTGGTGTATTTGCTACAGATGAGTTTTGTGCTAAATCTATTTTTGTAATAGATAAGGAGGGAGAGATCAAATATAAAGAGATTGTTGGTGATATAGATAGTGAATTTGATATAAACTCTTTTGACAATGCTTTAGAGGAAACTATCAATTTTAAGAGAAAAGGTCATGTTCATGAGAATTGGATGGGAGTATAATCCATGTTTTCTGATATGACAAACTCTTGGATGAAAGTAAACGAATATGATGTGGCTGATATAAATAAAGTGGGAAAATATGGTAACTCTGCACTTATGAAAGCTGTAAGAGAAGCTAGAGCTAGTGTTGCAGTAGAGCTTATACAAGCTGGGGCTGATTTAGAGATCACAAATGTTGATGGAAATACTGCTTTATGGAATGCTTGTTTTGGACAAGATTATGATTGTGTGGAATTACTTGTAAAAGCTGGAATAAATTTAGATAGTAAAAATGATAATGGTGTAACAGCTCTAATGTATAGTGCAAGTGCAGGTAAAGATGATATGGTAAAACTTCTTTTAGAATTTGGTGCAAATAAAGATATAGAAAATCTTGATGGATTTAAAGCTATTGATTTAGCTGCTACAGCTAAAATATATAAGTTATTGAAATAAGCGGTGGTGGGTTAATCCCACCAGTAAGTGCTATATATTATACAAGCTCTACGTCAGTAGCTTGTTCCCCTTTAGGACCCTCACCAATAGAGAATTCTACTTTTTGACCATCATCAAGTTCAACTCTACCTGGTCTAACTCTTTTTACTTGTGAAAAGTGTACAAAGATATCTTTGCTTCCATCTTCAAATTGAATAAATCCAAAACCTTTTTCACTATTGAACCATTTTACAGTTCCATTATGTCTATCTGCCATAGTGTTCCTAATTATAATTATTAAATAAGGTAAAAGTAGAACCTTTTACTCTTTATTGCGATCATTATAACTGAAATAAATAATAATTGCAAACAAATTTATAATAAAAGGGGTATAAAAATTGCATAAGTCTTAGAAAATACCACAAGGAACATAATTATGGGGAAGATAGAAAATAAAATAAAAGAGGATTTAATGCAAACAATTTTTGCTGATAGTATCAAAATATATGAATTTATAGATAGCAGATTTAAGCTTGATGAAAAAACAAGATCAGAAGTGATAAGTAAGATAAATGAATTAAATAATGATCTAACAATTATACTTAAAGAGATTAAACTATCATAATAAGAATTTATCTTATAAAATTATACATTTTTTCTACACATCTTAATAATTTTATCCCTTATATAAGTAATGCTTTAGTAAAATCTCATTTACCAAAATCTATGGAGATAGGTTTTTAATTAGGAGAAATGGTTGTTAAGTATAAAAACTAAAGTGTTTGGACTAGTAATAGTTCCTTTGGTACTGATAGTAATTTCAGTTGGTGTGATTGTTGCTTCACTTAGTATTCAAAACAATAAAGAAAATTTAGTTGTTTTTGAAAAAGCTGTTTATGATGACAAAAAAGAGTTCATTAAAAATGAGATTCTTACTATGTCAACTATTATTGATGGTATTGTAAAAGATAGTGAAAGTATAGAGGATGCAAAAGCAAAAATTATCAAAATAGCTAGTAGTGCAAGATTTTTAAATGGTAGTGGATACTTTTTTGCCTATGAGAAAAAAGCTAGTGATTATTATTTTGCCTTTCATGGTACAAAAGCTAGATTAAATGGTAAGAAGACAAATATTATGAAGCCTGATATTAAAGGGAATGTTTTTAGAAAAGCATTAATTGATACCAGAAGTGATGATAATAAGTTTGTTGAGTATTATTACCAAAAGCCAAAAACAGATAAGATTCTTAAAAAAGTGGCATTTTCAAAATATATCCCAGCTCTAAATTGGACTCTAGTAACTGGTGTATATACAGATGATATAAATAAAAAGATACAAAAACTAGAAGAGATAAATACTAGTAATACGTACTCTTTACTTACTACGATATTTATTATGGTGGCAATTCTTTTATTGATAGCAGTTGTTGTTATCTCTTATCTTTCAAATAAAATACTACTAAAACCTCTAAAAAGTCTTGAAGAGGGATTACTTGGTTTCTTTAAGTATTTAAATAATGAAACAGATAAAGTAACACATATTGATGTATATTCAAGTGATGAGATTGGTAAAATGTCAAAGATTATCAATAATAATATTGATAATACAACTGAACTTTTAAAAGAGGATAGACATTTTATTGAAGAGGTTCAAAATGTAATGTCTAAGGTTGAAAAGGGATCTTTTGATAGTATGATCAATATCACTACAAAAAATCAATCTCTAAACCACCTAAAAGAGACTATCAATCTAGCTTTAAATAATCTGCAAGATAGATTAAACTCAATAAATACGGTACTTCAAGAGTATTCAAACTATAAATATACAAATAAATTAAGTATAGATGGTATAGAAAAAGAGGGATCATTTGATAAACTTATTATCAATATCAATCTTTTAAGGGATTCTATAAATGAGATGCTTGTGGAAAATACAAGAAATGGTATTATGTTACACGATTCAGCGGGTAATTTACTTGAGAATATCTCAACATTAAGTAAGGCATCAACTGAAGCTGCTACAAGTATTGAAGAAACAGCGGCTGCACTAGAGCAGATCACTTCAAATATCACTAGTAATACTGAAAATGTAGTTAAGATGTCTGGATATGCAAATGAATTAACCACATCATCTACTCAAGGTGAAAAATTAGCACAGCAAACAACAGTATCAATGGATGAGATAAATGAGCAAGTAAGTGCTATCAATGAAGCTATTACGGTTATTGATCAAATAGCTTTCCAAACAAATATCTTATCCCTAAATGCAGCAGTAGAAGCAGCAACAGCAGGTGAAGCTGGTAAAGGTTTTGCCGTAGTTGCAGGAGAAGTTAGAAACCTGGCTGCTAGGTCAGCTGAAGCTGCTAGTGAGATTAAAAATCTTGTGGAAAATGCTACAGCAAAAGCAAACAATGGTAAAGATATAGCAGATAAAATGATCACTGGATATAATGGATTAAATGAAAATATCTCTAAAACTCTTGATCTTATAAAAAGTGTTGAGCTATCATCAAAAGAGCAACAAAGCGGAATTATGCAGATAAATGATGCTGTAAACTCTTTAGATAGGCAAACTCAGCAAAATGCAAATGCAGCAAATGAATCACAAAGTATTGCAAATACAACATCTGCAATTGCTGATAAGATCGTAGAAAATGCTGAACAAAAAGATTTCATCGGAAAAGGTGATGTTGATAGGAGAAAAAAACCTATTGATATATCGTACTCTGGAAATGAAAAAAGAAAAATTGAGAAAAAAGTAAGAGCTTTAAATGGTGATGATGTAAAACCAAGAACTATAATATCAAAACCAGTAACTAATACTACTTCAAAACAAAAAACAATAACATCAAATCTACAAAATGATGAATGGGAGAGCTTTTAAAGGCTCCCCTTTCAAACTATTCAAGTAAATCACTTATTTGTTCTTAGTATAGAAATAATTTAAGTATTTACTAAAATACTCTATTATATTATCTTTTAATAATTAAGGAAGAAATTATGGAAAAGATACATGAGATTGCCATTATAGGTGCTGGACCTGCTGGTATAGCTACCTCATGTGAAGCAGTAGCCTTTGGCATAAAAAACATATTAGTATTAGAAAAAAGTGATAATCACTCAGACACAATCAGAAAATATTTTAAAGATAATAAACCTGTAGATAGAAATTGGAAAGGTTTAAATATAGAATTAAATGGTCACATCGATTTTCAAGGTGGAACAAAAGAGAGTATCTTAGATCTATTTGATGATTCTTTACAAAAACATCTTATAAATGCAAAATTTCATACTGAAGTGACTGATATAAGAAAAATAGATGACACCTTTAAAATAACAACAAACAAAAATGAAGAGTTCTATTCAAAAAATATTGTAATAGCTATAGGAACTATGGGAAGACCAAATAAACCAAACTACCCTATTCCTTTATCTTTAAGGCAAAAAGCAAATCATAATATTAGGCTTGTTACAGAGGATGAAAAAATCCTTGTAGTTGGTGGTGGTGATAGTGCCTGCGAGTTTGCATATTTTATTTCTGAAAAAAATGAAGTAACCCTAAACTATAGAAGGGAACAACTTACTAGAGCAAACCCTAAAAATGTACAAAATGTACTTAAAACAGCTGAACAAAATAGATTAAATCTAATGCTTGGTATTGATATTGATCATCTTGAAGATGATGATGGAAATTTTAAAGTGCATTATACAAATGGAAGTGTAGAGATTTATAATAGGATTATATATGCTTTAGGTGGATCTAGCCCAAAAGAGTTTTTAGAAAAGTGTAATGTAATACTTGATGCAAATGGTAAACCTCTAGCAGATGATAATAACTTTAATAGTGAGGGTATTTATATAGCTGGTGATATAGCTGGGCCAATAGGTGGCTCAATTGCTGCAGCCCTAAGTCATGGATATAAGATAGTTACTAGTATAAAAAAATAAGAGGTGTAAGCCTCTTATTTTAATTCTTTTAGAATTGAGATTAGGTCATTTGATACATTGATTAGATCATTTGTAGCTTGAACTGTCTCTTCTGATTTTTTACCACTCTCTTCTGCACTCTCAGATACATCAGTCATTGTAGTTGTTACTTCATTTACCCCTTGACTAGCTTGAAGTGTTGTACTTGCTAGATCATTTGATATAGTTTGTTGTTCACCCATAGAGCTTGATATCTCTGTAGACATGGAAGTGATCTCTTGGATAGTTTTATCAATACTATTTATTGATCCTATAGAGCTTTTTACAAGATTTTGAATAAGTTCAATAGCTCCTGTAATCTCTTTTGCTGCTTCATCACTTCTACTTGCTAGATTTCTAACCTCTGCTGCAACTACTGCAAAACCTTTTCCTGCTTCACCAGCTGTTGCTGCTTCAACTGCTGCATTTAGTGATAAGATGTTTGTTTGGAAAGCAATTTGAGTAATGATATTGATAGTCTCACCAATCTTTTCAGATGCTTCATCTAGTTTCATCATTGCTTCAGTTGTTGATTTTGATTGATCACTTGCTTCTTTTGCAACTTTCTCCCCTTTTGAAGATGCTGATGCAATGCTAGTGATAGATGAAAGCATGGTTTCAATTTTAGTTGATACTTCAGATACTGCTTGGTTGATTTGAGTGATTGAAACTGATACTTCTTGTGAACCACTCATAGTTGCCTTTGCTCCATGGGACATACTTTGTGATGCACTTGATAGGGTTTGTAATGATCCTGTTAGTTTTTGTACATTTTCATCTATTTTAAAGATAAGTTGTTTTCTAGCTGTGATATCTGTAGCATATTTAACTACTTTAAATGGTTTACCATCTATTCCCATAATAGGATTATATGTAGCTTGAATCCAGATCTCTTTACCACCTTTTGCAATTCTTAAGTATTCTCCACCATCAAATTGACCTTGATTTAGTTTTGCCCAAAACTGTTTATATTCATTTGATCTTTTATAATCTGGTTCACAAAAGATCTCATGGTGTTTTCCTTTGATCTCACTTAGGCTATATCCAACAGTAGCTGTAAAGTTTTCATTTGCAGTAATAATAGTACCATCCATATTAAACTCAATCACCGCTTGTGATTTACCAATAGCATCAAGCTGACCACTATAATCAAGTGATTGAAGTTTACGCTCTGTAATATCTTGTGCAAATTTAATTACTTTTACAACTTCTCCACTACTATTTTTAACAGGCATATAAGATGCTTGAATAAATATAGAATCACCATTTTTTCTTATTCTTCTAAACTCTGATGTTTCTGTTGTACCACCTTTTAGCCTTGCCCAAAAGTCTGAATACTCTCTACTATTTACAAGTTCACTATCACAAAACATTTTATGATGACTTCCCACAACTTCATCAAGACTATATCCTAATCCATCCAAAAAGTTTTTATTTGCATGTAGAATTGTACCATCAGGTTTAAATGAGATAACTGCATAGTTTTGATCTATAGCAGTTAATTGCGCTTTCTCATCTTCCGTTTTCCCAAAATTAAATAATGCCATATATTCCTAGTCCTTAGATTTTTTCCGACGGATATTATATCAAAATTATATTAAAATTATTTATACCTAAATAAATTATTAAATTATACTAGTTACTTTTTTATTACATCTTAAAGAAAAATGAATATTTCAATTAGTTACATTATTTTTACAACTCTTTATCTTTAAAGAAATATTATATGAATATTATATGGCTAGGTTAGTATCAATTTTGTAAGACATACCAAATTAAATATAAATTTGGTATGTAAAAAAACAAAGAAATAGTGGGATAGTAAAAAACTCTATTGAAGGACTAGCCATAGCTAATTCAAAATAGAGTTTTTTACTAGATTGCTGTTTATTTGTTTTCCCAAAGGGTAACATAAATAGCACCCATTTAGCCCTTTTTTTGAGTTTGAATTAGCGCTGCTAGTCCTTCACTCAAAAAAGAACTAACTGCATGCTATTTATGTTATTTACATATCAAATTTCTCTTTTATTTGGTATTAATAAAGGAGACAAAATGTTAGGTAAGTTAAGTAAAATCATAGCTGGTGTAGCTTTAAGCTTAAGTCTTGCAAGTGCCGCAACTGTGGATGAAGTGAAAGCATTTGTAAATGATGGTTTTAATCTGTGTGAGTCAAAAGGTGTTGAGAGATGTCTTGAGGTTTTTAATGACACAAAAGGGCCTTTTATTAAGGGTGAGCTTTATATGTTTGCTTACGATTTTAAAGGAGTAAATAAAGCACTTGGATCAAATCCAAAACTTGTAGGAAAAAATCTTTACAAACTAAAAGATGCTACAGGATTATTACTTATTCAAGAGCTTATTACAATTGCCCAAACAAAAGGTGAGGGATGGCTAGATTATAAATGGTCTCATCCTATTAAAAAAACTATTGAGGATAAAACTTCATATATCCGTAAACTAAATGGTGCTGATATTTTTATCGGTACAGGATACTATAAATAAATATCTAGGGTTTTCCCTAGATATTTCAATCACAATTTTAATCACATTTTATAATCTCAAGATATAATTCCATAAAGGAAAAACATGTCAGATACAATAAATTTTGGTATATACGATGGTTTAGAGTGGAATAAATTATCAACAGAATATCTTAATGGCCTTGCAGATATGGGTAATAATGAGGCAAAAGAACAATTAGAAAAACTATATAACTCTCCAATAGAAACTCAAAAAGTTGGTTTTGGAAAGTTTGCTGATTTTAAATGGGTAGATGTAGATAGGGATTATTTAGAGTGGATTATCCAAAATGTAGATACAAAAAATATCAAATATACCCTTGCCCTTAAAGCTTTAGAATATATAAATGATAATACTTTTAGTGAAGAATTAGAAGTGATATATTTGGATTAGATCTAAGCTCAAGAGGAACAAGAACACTTTAAGCTGTATTGTTCACTCTTTGTTTGTGTATACTCTTCAAAAGCTTTATGTTCATCAAAAGGA
This sequence comes from uncultured Arcobacteraceae bacterium, assembly GCA_964342525.1. Lineage (GTDB taxonomy): Bacteria > Campylobacterota > Campylobacteria > Campylobacterales > Arcobacteraceae. Next base: position 22,818 of record CAYFGQ010000018.1, on the reverse strand, counting down.
TTTTGAGCAATTTTTAGTAAATCATTTACTAGTTTAAAATCACCCTGCTCTGCTTTATCTATAGCATCTTGAAGCATATAGTTTCTAAGTATATATTTTGGGTTTACTTTTTTCATAGTTTTTATTGTTTTTTTCTCTTCTTTTGATATCCTAGTTTTATATTTCTCTAGCCAAATTTGTATATTTTTACCATCTATATTGTCAAACTTTTGTTTGCTTAGATTATAAAAAAATGAAGTATAATCGATCCTATCATTTTGTAAAGCTTTTAAAAGCTCTTTTATAAGTTTTTTATCCCCTTTAAGCTCTAACTCAAAGCCTAATTTTTTATACATAATTTTGAGATATTTTTGTTTATATTTAGGTATAAAGGTTTTTAGATACTTATCTAGTATATTTTCATCTGCAATTTGAGTAAATACTTTAGCTAATACTTGTAGATTCCATCCAGCAATATAAGGTTGATTTTCATATGAGTATCTATCTTCATAGTCTGATAGATTACAAGTAAAATCCTTATCAAAAACTTCCATAAAAGCAAAAGGACCATAATCGATAGTAAGACCTAAAATACTCATATTGTCAGTATTCATAACTCCATGCATAAAACCATAGGCTTGCCATAAAGCTATCATTTGGGCTGTTTTATCTAAAATCTCTAGAAAAAGCTTTTCGTATCTATTTTTTTCATCTTTTAGATAAGCAAAAGATTCCCCTATCACATAATCAGCCAAGGCTTTTATATCTCTTTTTTTATGTTTACCTAAATATGCAAATTCAAAACTACCAAAACGTATCCATGATGGGGAGACTCTAAGTACTATTGATCCTTGTTCTATACTATTTTGTCTATATACTTTTGTATCTGATGAGATTATACCTAGTGCTCTTGTTGTAGGAATACCAAGAGCATACATAGCTTCACTTATAAGGTATTCTCTAATGGAGGAGCGTAAAACTGCCCTACCATCTTCATTTCTAGAATAAGCCGTAAGACCTGAGCCTTTTAATTGTAGTTGATAATTATCTATCTTTCCAAGATTTAGAGTCCTACCATCTCCAAGATTTGGTACAAAATATCCAAATTGATGACCTGCATAGGCACTAGCAAAACTATTTAGGTTTATCTCACCATTTAAAAGTTTTATAAAATCTTCACTTTTTAAAAACTTTTTATCTATACCCATTTTAAGTGCCAGTTTTTTATTATAACTTACAAGTTTAGGATTATCTAGGGGGATTGCCTCTGTTTTAGTATAGAATCTTTTATCAAGTTTTAAAAAGTTTGAATCTTTAATATTTTTAATCATTTTTTGTACCTTGTAAGAACTAAAATTATTTACTTAGTTTATAAACTTCACACTTTTTTTAACTTCTATCTTCTCTAAATCTATATCTGATTGATATACAAGTACTTCAACACCCTGCTTTGTTGCTTCATCAAAGGCTATTTTGTATTTTTTATCTATTTCATGTGCTAGTCTAAAAGGTAAGTTATCTGTTCTTTGAATGATATAAAGCATAATAGCTCTATGACCTTCATCAATCATATCTGAAAGCTCTTTTAGATGTTTTGCTCCCCTTGCGGTTACTGCATCTGGAAAAGCTAGGGTATCATCTATCTTTAAAGATACACTTTTTATCTCCACATAACACTTTTTGTCTTCATTTTCTAAAAGTATATCTATTCTAGAGTTTTGTCCATATTTTTGCTCTATTTTTAAAGACTCATATCCTTGAAGTTCTTTTATAGTTCCATTTTCAATAGCTTCCACAGCTATTTTATTTGCTACCCCAGTATTCGTACAAATGAGCTCTTTACCCATCTTTGTAAGCTCTAGGGTGTATTTTAATTTTCTTTTTGGGTTATCATGAAAGGTTACCCATACATCACAACCCTCTTCTATACAGCTTGTCATAGCTCCACTATTTGGTACATGTGCTGTGATCTCTTCACCGTTATCTAGGATGATATCTGCTAAAAATCTTTTATATCTTTTTATTAGTTTTCCATGTATTAATGTTTCAAATTTCATCTTTGTATCCTTTAAAAGCGGAATTATATCAAAAAGGTATAAATCTTGTATATGTTTATAATATATGGAGACAATGTAAAATTTAAAACTAAAAAGAATCATATTGTTTTTTCTAAGATAATAAAATAATAATTTTGTTATTATGTTTATATATAAATAACTAGGCAAACTATGGATCGAAATAACTCTATACAAAAATTAAAAAATGAAGTTTTTGATTTACTTGTAATTGGTGGTGGTGCTACTGGTGCTGGTATAGCTTTAGATGCTGCTAGTAGAGGTTTAAAAGTTGCTCTAGTTGAAAGAGATGATTTTGCTAGTTCTACAAGTTCAAGAAGTACAAAGATGTTTCATGGTGGTGTTCGTTATCTTGAAAAAGCTATTTTAAATCTAGATAAGGAAAACTATAACCTTGTAAAAGAGGGATTGTATGAACGTGGCTTGGCTCTTAAAAACAACCCTCACCTATCTAAAACTTGTCAATTTATAACACCCCTTTATTCTTGGTATGATTTATTTAAAGTATATATTGGATTAAAACTATATGATTTTTTATCTGGTAGATTTTCTATAGGTTCTAGTGGATATTTAAGTCGTTTTAGGGTGATAAAGGATTTTCCTCAGATTAATCAAGAAGGATTAAAAGGAGCTGTTACATATTATGATGGACAATTTAATGATGCTAGAGTTAATCTAAATATCATTAAAACAGCAGTAAAGCATGGAGCAGTGATTACAAACTATATGGAAGTAAAATCTTTTATAAAAGATGATGGAGTTATTAGTGGTGTTATATTGGAAGATAAAAATAGTGGAGAGCATTTTAATTTTTATGGAAAAAATATAGTAAATGCCACAGGAGCATTTTCTGATGCTCTGAGAAAGAAAAGTGATAATGAGGTTAAAGAGCTTATAAAAGTTAGCTCAGGTATCCATATAGTAGTGGATAAAAAGTTTTCTTCAGATCTTGGTATGATGATACCTAAAACAAAAGATGGTAGAACACTTTTTATATTGCCTTGGGAGAATCAGACTTTAATAGGTACTACAGATGAGCCGGCTAAACTTAGCGAACATCCAAAGGTAAGTGAAAAGGATATAGAATATCTTTTAAATCATATAAATAAGTACTTTAGTGTAGATATAAAAAGAGATGATATTAAAGCTTATTGGTCAGGACTAAGACCATTAGTAGTGGATGAAAGTAAAGAAAATACCCAAGAGATACTTAGAATCCATAAGATTGAGATAGATAAAAATGGTTTAATAAGTGTGATGGGTGGTAAATGGACTGCTTATCGTGCTATGGCAGAACAAACTGTAGATATGATCGTAAAAACTAAAAATATTAAAGTAAAAGCATCCCAAACAAGTGAGTTAAAAATATTTGGAGCAGATAAATACAATTTTGAATATTACAAAGATATTGTAAAAAAATATAAACTAGAAGAAGATGTGGCTTTACATTTAAATAGATATTATGGTGATCAAGTGGATTTAGTACTTGATTTGGCTAATAATAATGATTTATTTCAAAGAATCCACCCTTTATATCCTTTTATAAAAGCTGAGGTGATATATTCTTGTAAAGAGGAGATGGTTGTAAGTGCTATGGATTTTTTAGCTAGAAGGATCCCCTTAGCGATGATTGATTTTCATGTTACAAAAGAGGTGTTAGATGAGGTTATAGGTTTATTAGCTTATGAATTAAATTGGGATGAAAAAAGACAAAAACAAGAAAAAGAGCTTGTATTGTTAAGACTAGATGAGGCTATATGAATTGCCTTTTTTATTTATAATATTTTGATAGCTTATTAGGATCGATTTTAAGAAAATAAAGAGTTATTAAAAGCCAATTTCTAAGGGTAGTATATATTACTCCCCTATTTTCCCATTTCCTTGCACTTGTGGTCACTTTTTCTTTTAAGATTTTTATTTTATGGTTTAATCTTTTTAGTTTTTGCATAAGGTTTACATCTTCCATTAAGGATATATTTTCATATCCTCCAATAGTATTAAAAATATCTTTTTTTATAAATATAGCTTGATCCCCATATGGTAGTTTTGTAAGCCTAGAGCGTATGGAAGCAGTTTTTGCAATGATTTTCATTGCTATTGAGTTATTATCAAAAGATAGATCAAATGCACCTGCTTTTATAGTTTCTTCTTTAAGTGTATCTTGGATCAATTTGATGGCATCTTTAGGTAGTATGGTATCAGCATGTAAAAAGAGTAAGATCTCATTTTTTGCAATACTTGCTCCAGTATTCATTTGGTTTGCTCTACCCTTTTTTGAATCTATTTTTATAAGGTTTTTATCTTCTAAATCATGTAAAAGCTCTATAGAACTCCCACCATCTCCATCCACAACAATTACTTCACAATTCTCTGCTATGATATTTTCCATTAATTTTTTTATGTAAATATTGATATTTTTCTCTTTATATACTGGGATGATAATAGAAGTTTTTATTTTATTTCCTTATAATGGGTAATGTCACACTTCAGATTCTGAAATAGGAATATATTATATATAAAAAATACTAAATAAAGAAGGTTTTAAATTATGAGTGATTTTTGGATAAATAAAGAGATATTAAAAGATAAATTTGATTTGATACAGATAAATATAGGAAATCTATGTAACCTTACATGTAATCACTGCCACGTTGGAGCTTCTCCAAAGGGTGATAAAAATATGGATAAGATTACAGCACAAAAAATTAGTGATAAGATAAAAACATTAGATATTGATACTATAGAGTTTACCGGTGGTACACCAGAGATGAATGAAAACTTTGAGTATTTTATAAAAGAGTTGAGTCTTGCAGATAAAAAACTTGTAGTAAGAACAAGTCTAACAGTCTTAGAAGATCCAAACTATAAACACTTTTTAGAGTTATATAAAAAATATAAAGTAAAAATCATAGCTTCTTTACCTTCTGTATTTGAGGATGCTACAGCTAAGCAACGTGGAGAGGGTGTATATGATGCTACAATAGATATCTTAAAGTCATTAAATGATATGGGATACTCTAAAGGTGAACTAAAACTTGATCTTGTATATAATCCAGTGGGTACATACCTACCAGCTCCACAAAGTCAACTTGAAAACGAATATAAAACCATACTAAAAGATAAATTTGGTATAGAGTTTAACTCTTTAGCTACTATTGTAAATATGCCTATAAAAAGGTTTAAATATGATCTTAAAAAGCAAGGTTTACTTGAAGATTATATGGGTACTTTAAAATCAAACTATAATGAAAGTACTTTAAAAAATGTGATGTGTAAAAGAGTGTTAGCTCTTGATTATCAAGGTTTTATCTATGATTGTGATTTTAATATGGCTTTGGAGAAAAGAGTAAAAGGATATGAAGATACTCCTTTTTGGGATATAGATTTTGAAAACTTCTCTCCAGCTATCACTTTTGATAGCCATTGTTATGCCTGTACTGTAAATAGTGGTAGTTCTTGTCATGGGGAAGTTGTGGCTGATTTTGATGCTAAGGAAAATGCACAGGAGTATTATGGAGAAGTATTGAGTTCAAGTAGTGATCTTAAGACAACTGCCTGTTGTACCCTAGATATGATCCCTAAAAGGGTTAGGGATACTCTTCCTTATATTATGGATGAAATAAAAGATAGATATTATGGCTGTGGTTCACCTATGCCTTTAGTATTAGAGGGACAAAGTATGCTTGATCTTGGTTGTGGTAGTGGTAGAGATGTGTATATCTTATCTAAACTCTCTGGTCAGGATGGATTTATCCATGGTATAGATATGACTGAAAATCAAATCAAAGTGGCTAAAAAATACCAAAAAGATCAAACAGCTAGATTTGAATATGAAAATGTAAATACTAATTTTATCCATGACTATATAGAAAATATTGATAAACATTTTGAAAATGATTCTATAGATATTGTAACTTCAAATTGTGTAATCAATCTACTTGAAGATAAGGCTGATATTTTAAGAAAAGTGTTTAATATATTAAGAGATGGTGGAGAGTTTTATTTTTCAGATGTATATTGTAATAGAAGATTATCTAAAGAGATACGTGAGCATAAGGTACTACATGGGGAGTGTTTAGGTGGTGCTTTATATGTGAATGACTTTTTAAGATATGCCGTGCAAGCTGGTTTTGTAGAGCCTAGAATGGTTAGTTCAAAAGAGATAGAGATAGTGGATGAGGAGTTAAAATCTGTAGTAGGAAATGCTAGATTCTTCTCTATCACCTATAGACTTTGGAAAATAGATGATTTAGATACTCAGTGTGAAGATTATGGTCAATTTGCTGTATATAAAGGTGGTATAAAAGATCATGAACTTGAATTTGAGCTTGATTCAAATCATCTATTTGAAAAAGGTAGACCTGAGCATGTTTGTAAAAATACAGCTGATATGCTGAGTAAAACAAGATATAAAGATTACTTTGATGTGATTGGTGATACTTCTACACACTTTGGAGAGTTTACAGGTTGTGAGACTTTGTCTACAGCTGCTAAAAAAGCTAAAGAGCAAAATCAAAATGATTTAGATTGTGGATGTTGCTAAAAATGGATAAAAATCTTGTAGTAGTTTTTGTAAAAGAGCCAAAGCTTGGTTTTGTAAAAACAAGACTCTCAAAAACTATTGGTGATGAAAAGACACTTGCCATATATAAACTATTTGTAAAAGACATAGTGGAGAATTTAGAAGCTAGAGATGGGAAGTTTAAACTTTGTGGTTACCCTACTCTAAATCTTATAAATTCCACCTTTGGAGAGTTTGATAACTTTTTACAAGTGCATGGTGATCTTGGTCTTAAAATGTGTGAGGCATTTAGGACTCAGTTTGATTTAGGTTTTGAAAAGATTGTTTTAATAGGTAGTGATACTCCCCATCTTACAGATGAGATATATGATGAAGCTTTTAAAGCTTTAGATCAAAACGATATCGTTTTAGGACCAAGTTTAGATGGTGGATACTATTTGATCGCTTTTAATAGATCTTCTTTTTATGAAGAGGTATTTAAAGATATCACTTGGAGTACAGACAAAGTATTGGAGCAAACTTTACAAAAACTAAACAATAAAAGAGTACATTTACTTAAAGGTTTAAATGATATAGATGATATAAATGATCTGAAAGATTTTTACCAAAAATATAAAAATAGTTACTTTGAAAACTCAAATACATTAGAGTTTTTGAAAGGAGACTCATCATGGAAAAATATGACGTAATTATCATAGGTGGTGGTCCAGCAGGACTTGTGGCATCTAAAATACTTGTGGCTTTTGGTAAAAAAACTGCAATAGTTGAAAAATCAAAACTTGGGGGTGATTGTACCCATAGTGGATGTATACCATCAAAAACACTTTTAAAAGCTGCAAAAGCATACTATGATACTAAAAACCTCTCAAAATATGGTCTAAAGTCGAATGACATACAAATAGATACTTCAAATGTTTTATCCCATGTAAGATCTGTAGTGGATGAGATTTATGCTCATGAGACACCAGATATCTTTAGAGAAGCTGGTGTGGATGTGATAGAAGGTAAGGCTAAATTTCTCTCATCAAATGAGATAGATGTGGATGGAAAAAAATATTATTCAGATAAATTTATAATAGCCACAGGATCAAGCCCTCTTATACCAAATATAAAAGGTATAGAAGATGTGGAGTATCTTACAAATGAGACTATGTTTTTACAAGATAAGATACCTGAATCCATGATCATCATTGGTACAGGTGTTATAGGTATAGAGATGGCTACAGCTTTTAATAGATTAGGATCAAAGGTCACTGTAGTATCAAGATCATCTGGTATATTAAAACAAAATGATGACGAACTTACTAATATAATCCAAGATCAGCTTATATCTGAGGGTGTAGAGTTTATATCTGGTATTGAGTTTGAACAAATAAAGCAAAAAAATGATCAAATAGATCTTATTGTCAAAAAAGCAGGAAAAGAGCACATAATAAGTGCAAATGAAATCTTAATAGCAACAGGACGTGCCCCAAATACAAATATATCACTAAATGAAGCAGGTGTTGAGTATGATAAAAAAGGTATAAAAGTAAATGAATACCTACAAACTTCAAATCCAAATATTTATGCCATAGGTGATGTATCCACAAAATATAAATTTACCCATATAGCTGAACAAGAAGCGATTACAAGTGCCTCAAATATTGGACTTCCTATAAAGAAAAAAGTAAATTATGAACATATAGGTTCTTGTATTTATACTGATCCTGAACTAGCTTCCATAGGACTTACCTTTAAAGAGGCTAAAGAGAAATATGGAGATAAAGTAGCTGAATATAAGTTTGAATATAAAAGCTCTGATCGTGGATATACAGATGTGGATAAGATAGGTCTTATAAAAGTGATAGTTTTAACAAATGGTAAAATCATAGGTGCATCTATCTTAGGTTCACGTGCTGGTGAACTTATACATCAATTGCAACTGGCTAAAACCTTTGGTATCACCTTTGATAAACTATCCAAAATGGTATATATTTACCCTACTTATGCTGATATCATTAAACAACCAGCAAAAAAGTTTTATATAGCAAAACTATTAAACAATAAATTTTTAAAAGCTCTAAAAGCTATAGCTTCACTTTTTAAAGGAGGTGCGAAATGAAGAAGATAATTATAGCCGTACTATTTATCGCACTTATAGTTCTTATTAAGGTATTTGAATTAGATGCATTTTTCTCTTTTGAAAATCTTCAAAACTCTCAAGAGAAACTAGCCTCTTTTGTTGAGGATAATTATCTACTTACTGTATTTACTTATATAGCTATATATATAATATCTGTGGCATTACTTGTACCTATTGCAACTGTTCTTACCTTAGCTGGTGGATTTTTATTTGGTGCAGTGGTGGGAACTGTATTTGTAAATATTGGTGCAACAGTTGGTGCTATTTTGGCCTTTTTATTTGCTAGATATATACTTGGAAACAAGATACAAGAAAAGTATGGAGCTCAGCTTGAAAAGTTTAATAAAGGTTTTGAAGAGAATAAATACCAGTACTTATTTTCATTAAGATTTTTACCTGTTTTTCCATTTTTCTTAGTAAATTTCTTTTGTGGGGTTGCAAAGGTTGATATTAAAACCTTTATTATAACCACCTCTTTAGGTATTATCCCTGGCTCATTCGTATATACCTTTGCAGGTAGTAAACTAGCTACTATTAAATCTTTGGAGGATATTTTTACTACAGATATTTTACTTGCGTTTATACTTTTAGGTACTCTAACCTTAATGCCAGTAATTGTTAAAAAATTTAAAGCTGCAATGGCTCGTTCTTAGTCTATAATTTCGGGAATAGTTTATGTAAGCTATTCTCAAATTATATATTTTAGGACTTTAAATGCCTCAATTTCATCAACAAACCAAACACTCTTTTTTGTCAGTACGAAAAAATGCTTTTTTCTTAGACTGGCGAACCCAACCAAAAAACTTTAAAAAATATCCTCACTTTTATCAAAGGTATAATATTGATGAGTACGAAGAGTTAAAGGATTTAAATCTTATAGGTGGTATAAGCTTTGAGAAAACATATCCTGAGGGAAAATATTATTTACGTACAAATCCAAGTGCTGGAGCTCTTTATCCTTGTGAGATATATATTCAAATACGTGGTATCAAAGGTTTACTTGATGGAATATATCATTATGAGATACATGAAAATACTCTAGCTTTACTTTTAGAGCTTGATAATGATGGAGTAGAACACTATTTTAAAGATAAATCAAAACAAAAAGGTATAGTGTTTTTAATCTCTTCAGTTTATTTTAGAAGCTCATGGAAATATAGAGATAGAAGTATAAGATATATCTTACTAGATAGTGGACATCAGCTAGGGAGTATATATGCCACACTTTGTCTAAAAGATTTACAAAATGAAGTAAGTTTTGATTTTGATAAACTAGCGTTAAATGAAGAATTTGGTTTTAGAGATGACGAAATGTTTACTGTGGCTATCTCAACGTCAGAAAAAAGTGATAAGGAGATAAAACCTTTAAAACAAAAATTACCATTTGTAAGTGGCTGTGATTTTTTAGAGACAAATAGTTTTGTAGAGGATGCTTACAAACAAAGTGCTATTTATGAAGATATACCTTTTACCATAAAAAACTTTTTTGAAGATATTCCAAAAGAACAATTAAAAAATGCAATCATAAATAGAAGATCAATAAGAGCTTTTAGGATGCAAAGTATCACTAAAGATGAGTTTGAATTTATTGTAAAAGATCTGTTTGAATTTGCTAGACAAAACAATATTGAATTGTACTATAATATAAATAGAGTTGAAAATATGTCAAAAGGAGTTTACCTTTTTGAGCAGCTTTTAAAAGAAGGTGATTTTTCTGATAACTCTAGATATTTAGCTTTAGAGCAAAATCTTGGTGGTCATAGTGCTGTGACTTTTTATTTTACTTCAGGAGATGTGGAAAAATACCAAAAAGTAAATATTTTAAGTGGTTTTATAGCACAAATTATTTATCTACGATCAGAACTTAAGGGTATTGGTACTAGTGGTATTGGGGCATATTATGATGATGAAGCTAAACAGTTTTTGGAGACAAAAAATAATATACTTTATCTTTTAGCTATTGGGAAGTAAACTTTACTTTACCTTATTGTTATCAATATTTCACTACAATTCAGCCAAATTTTATAACCTAAATATTGGGTTTTGGAGTAAGGTGAAAAATGATTGAAAAAAACCGTTGGCTTATGGCTTTGTCAGCTGTGGGTGTTCATATTTGTATTGGTTCGGTGTATGCATGGAGTGTATATGTAAAACCTATTCAGCAACAGATGTCATGGTCATTGACAGATGTAACTATCGCATTTAGTATTGCGATCTTCTTTTTAGGGCTTTCTGCAGCTTTAATGGGTAAATTTGTAGAGAAAAATGGTCCTAGAGTATCAGCTATAATCTCTGCATCATTATTTGGTTTGGGAACTATTGGTTCTGGTCTTGCTATCATGATGGAATCAAAGATGCTTTTATATTTCTTTTATGGAGTGCTTGGTGGTTGTGGTCTAGGGATTGGTTATATCTCTCCTGTGTCCACCCTTGTAAAGTGGTTCCCTGATAAAAGGGGAATGGCAACTGGATTAGCGATCATGGGATTTGGTTTTGCTTCTGCTATTTGGGGACCTACAATAAAAGTTCTTATTGAGAGTGTTGGTATTTCTGGTACTTTCTTTATCCTTGGAAGTATTTATTTTGTAGTGATGTTTTTATCTGCACTTTATCTAGAAAAACCTGAAGAGGGTTATCTTCCTGAAGGTTTTAAGAAAAAAGTAAAAGAAGGAAAGAAAAAGATTAAAAAAGATCTTGCAAATCTTGGAGTACATGAAGCTATCAAAACACCTAGATTTTATGGTCTTTGGATAATGCTTTTTATAAATGTAACTTGTGGTATTGCTATTATTGGTGTGGCTTCTCCTTTACTTCAAGAGGTTGTGGGTATTTCAGCTTTAGCAGCAGCTGCAGCGGTAGGACTTATGGGTATCTTTAATGGTGTAGGTAGAATCTTTTGGGCTTCTTTATCTGATCTTTTAACTAGACCTGTTGTTTATATCATCTTCTTTGCTACACAAGCTATTGCATTTTATATGTTACCTTCAATCACTGAAATTGTTGTATTTCAAATTGTATTATATTTTATCATGTCTTGTTATGGTGGTGGTTTTGCTTCTATTCCTGCTTATATTGGGGATATCTTTGGAACAAAAGAGCTTGGTGCGATCCATGGATATATCTTAACAGCATGGGCAGCAGCTGGTCTTGTTGGACCACTTATCATCTCAATTGTAAAAGATATGACAGGAAGTTATGCTGATACTTTATATGTATTTGCTGGGTTCTTTGTAATCGCACTTGTAGTATCTATTGCAATGTTATCAAATATCAAAAAACTAAAGAAGAAAATTAGTTAAAAAGTAATAATTGTCTGACGGTGAGATTTTATTTCGCCGTCAGGCAACTTACTAACTTACAACCTACAAACCTACCCACTAATCTTTATATTTATCCCTAATCTCTAAAAATTTATCTAAATTCTCAAAGAAAAGATCTATAAGGTTTGGATCAAAGTGTTTTGCACGCTCTTCCTTAAATAGATCAAGAATTCTTTCTAGCTCCCAAGCTTTTTTATAACATCTATCAGACCCTAATGCATCAAATACATCTGCTATAGCTGTAATCCTTCCATAGATATGGATATCTTCACCTTTTAGTTTTCTTGGATATCCTGATCCATCCCATTTTTCATGGTGTTCATAGGCTACTATTCTTGCTGCTTTTAATACTGGTCTATTTGAGCCTTGTAGGATTCTTTTTCCTATGATAGAGTGATCTTTCATGATCTTAAACTCATCATCTGTGAGTTTCCCTGGTTTATTTAGTATAGAATCAGGTATACCAACCTTTCCTATATCATGCATAGGACTAGCAGTAAATAATATCTCTGCTTCACTTTGATCTAGACCACTTAGTAGTGCAAGAAGTTTTGAATATTCTGCCACTCTTTTTACATGGTTACCAGTCTCTTTAGATCTGGTCTCACCTATTTCACCCATTTTATAGATAACTTCCCTTTGGGTATCTTCTATCTCTTTATGGAGCTCATAAATTTCAGTGATATCATGTCTTATGGACATATATTCAACTATCTCATTTTCATCATTAAAAATAGGTACGATGGTAGTATCAACCCAATAGGCCGAGCCATCTTTTTTCTTATTTTTAAGGATATTTTTCCATATGTTTCCACTTGAAATAGTTTTCCATAAATCTTTAAATACAGATTCTGGAGTATCAGGGTGTCTCATTACTCCATGGGTTTTTCCTACTAAATCTTCCCTATCATAACCTGAAATCTCTAGAAGTCTATCATTTACATATGTGATTACACCATTTTTATCTGTTCTTGATAAAGTATTACTTTCATTTATAGCTTTTTCATAGGCTTTTGATAGTTTAAATGCTGAGTTAAATTGTTTATTTGAGATTTCAAATTGTTCCTCAAAATAGAGTTTTATGATCTCTTGTTGGGTTATATCTGTTCTTATGGCTATATATTCTACTATATTTCCATTTTTATCAAATATTGGTGAGATGGTAGCCTTTACCCAATATGGGCTACCATCTTTTTTCATATTTTTTATTTCACCAGTCCATGGCTGTTTTAACTCTTTTATAGTAAACCAGATATATTCATATAGACCTTTTTCATTGTCAGGATGTCTTACTATACTATGGGAGTTTCCTATAAGCTCATCCAATTCATATCCAGAGATTTTACAAAACTCTTCATTTGCATAGGTGATGATACCTCTAGCATCTGTTTTAGATACAATTGAGCTTCTATCAACCACTTGTTTGTATTGCTCTAAAAGTTTATTTTGATCCGAAAGTTCTTTTTCTAAAGCATGAACTTTATTGATCTCTTCTATTTTTTCATAGATATCTTCTATTCTCACTGGTTTTTGTAAAAAGGAAGAAACCTTTAGATCAATTGCTTTTGATAATACATTAAGATCTTTAAGTCCTGTAGTTAAGATAATAGGGATAGAGTTGTTTTCTTCTCTAATTTTTTTTATCATATCAAGACCATTCATCACAGGCATCTCCACATCTGTGATAATTAGATCAATATCCTCTTTTTCAAATAACTCTAAGGCCACTGAACCATTTGGGGCAGTATATACCCTTTGGATTACTCTTTTTATTCCCCTTGATAAAACATTTAATATTTCTGGTTGATCATCTACAATTAAAATACTTAAGTTATATTTATCCATTAACATACCAACTTTGATTTTAACATATCTTTTAAGGCTTGGTTTAATCCATTTGAATTAAACATAATAAGTTCTTTATAATATCTTTGAAAGTTTGAACTACTTAAGATTGAACTTCCACCCTTTACTACCATAGCTGTAGTGATTATTTTTTGGACTAGATCAAATAACTCAACTCTAAGATGATCCATATATTTTGGTGAGTTTGAAGACATAAACTCATTTTTTATCTCTTCTAGTCTTTTTGAAGAAAACTCTTTTAGTTCTTCATCTTTAATTTTTAAACTAGCACAATTCCCTAGAGAATATAAACACATATGAACTGTTTTTGATATGGATTTATTTTTTGTATAGTTTCCAATCTCATGGCAAGATACTATCTCTTCTTCTTTTACAAAATAATCTTTAAGTTCTATATTTACAGTGTTTAGTCCATATCCCACAAAGGTATCATCTGCTAAACCTATATTAAAGCCCTCTGCTGATTCAAATGGAGCCATCACTTCATACTCTTTACCATCAAAATGAAAACCTATCAATAAAGTATCAAATATCTTATATCCACTTGCCCATGTTAGGACTCCATTTAAAAGATATCCTTCATCACATTTTTTTGCATCAACTATGGTTTTATTTGCCCTTAGATGATTTATAGCTATTCCACATTTTTTAGAGAAGTACTCATCTTTTTTATGAAAATTATTCTTTTTCATAATTGAGTTAGCTGCAAGTATTTGTATAGCCAAAAATGAAAGGGTTCCTGATATCTCTGTAAGGGTTTTAAATAACTCTAGTCTATAATCATCTAAAAGCTCTGATTGTACATCATACAGTTTAAATAGATCATTATCATAAGATATATCAAAGGCCTCTTTTAGGGCTAGATAATCTTTATCTAAAGTATTTCCATCACTATCAATAAGTTCTTGTTTTGTTTTTTGTAGTTGTTTTTTATAACTATCTAATGAATTCATATTTATATAATATCTAAAAAATAATTAAATTCTTAAATACTCAAAATTTACAATAAGGAACGTTTATTGCATTGGTATTTGTAAATTAAAACAAGGAAAAATAAATGGCAACAATAGTTGATTTTATGAAAGAAAATGATTTAGCATGGCAGCCATCTTTTAGTGGAGAGTTAAGTGATGGTTTATATGGATATAGAGGTGCTATGATCGTTGAAGAGGGAAAACAAATCTCGGAGAATAGAAAACTACCTCCAAAAATCCAAGCAAAACAGGTTATATCTGTAAGTGAAGATGATAAGCTTAAGTTTTTAACTTGTGAGCTTGAGAGCTTTAATGATTTTAAACCAATGTTTGAAAAATATAGTTCATTTTTTACATCAGAAGGGAAATATGTCCTTTATGTAACTGATTTAGATGGAAATGGTACTTTTGAATATGAGGGGATCAAATTTACAGCTATGATTTTAGATGAAAGTTCCGTATGGAATGAGATTTTAGATCTAGTTGATCTTGAAAAATCTGATATGAAAAAACTTAAAAAACAAGAAGAAAAAGTTGAAGCAGTATATGCAGAGATTTTAGATACTGATATTGATGAGGATTCTAAAACTTATGAAGAGATGTTAGAACTTGTTGGTGAAAGTTCTAAACAACTAATGGGTGCAGTATAGTTTAGGCCTTTGCCTAAACTATCTTTTAATAATAAATGCTCCAATAGCTCCTATTAATAAAACCACTCCAATTACTAAGAAAAATGATTGCACACCAAAATGAGCTACTATAGGCATAGTAAGTATTGGTGAGAAAAATTGTCCCATAAATAGTGAACTTGTAAGATATCCAGAGCTTTTTACCCTTTTTGTATGGTGAGCAAGGCTAAGCATCCAAGCTGTTACACTAGTCATAAGTAGACCTCCTCCAAAACCAAAAGCTGGTGCAATTAAAAAAAGAATATAGATATTATTTGCAAAATATACAGCAATAAAACCAAAGGCAATGATAATTAAACCTATAAGGTAGATTTGAAAAAAGTTAAAGCTCTTTTTTAATTTTGAAAAAGATAATGCCCCAATACCATTAAAAAGTAAAGCTAAACTGATAACCATACCTGTCATTGTACCACTTGCATTAAAATGATTTATCATTAAAAATGGCATTTGAGTAGGTAAAATATAAAATATAGCCATATAAATAAAAGCTAAAATATATATCTTATATAGTTTTGTAGGGATATCTTCACTATTTTCTTCACTTGCTAATTGGGTACTTTTAAACTCCACTAAATATTTAAGTACAAAAAATAAAAGGGCAAACCCTATTAAATATATAGTAAAAGAGTATCTCCAATTTATATCACTTAAAACCCCTCCACCTACGACAAATAATACTCCACCAAGGGAGATAAAGGCATTTTGTAGCCCCATATATTTATTTCTTTTTTCATCACTAAAATAATCCCCTACTAAAGCTGTGCTTACAATCATAAGTATAGCTATAGCTATACCTAAAAAAGCACGGGAAGCTAATAGTGACTCAATAGAATCTAAATAAAGCCCTGCACTACCAGCAATACTAAATAATAATAAAGCAAATATAGCAGATACTTTTTTACCAATTTTATGTATAAGGTGACCTAGAAAAGGTGCTAAAAATGCTATTGCCAAAGATGGCATTGTGATCATAAGTCTTGCATAAAACTCTATATGCTCATGGGTAAAATAATCCTTCAAATGTGGTAAAACAGTTACTATTGCAACATTTGACATCATTGTAGTCAAAGATAATAATAATAGAGTGATTTTTGTAAGATTTGATATTTTATGCAATATTGTTCCTTTTAAGGAGCGAAGTATATCCAATTAGTGATTAACTATGAGATATTATTCCATATATATTGCTCAAACTGCCTATATGAGTTTTTATTTAAATCTTTACTAAGAGCTATTCTAAGGTTTGAGATGATTTCTTTAAACTCCTCCTTTGGAAAAAGGGGATCTTTTGATCTTGACATCTCAATTATTTCATGAACTTTTTTATCAAGTACTTTTGGGGTTTTATCATTTATCCCATCATAAACAGCCATAAGGGTATTTGTAGTGTCATAGTCATATTTTGATACTCCATCAAGGATATTTAAAGCTAAAATAGTAAAAAAAGGATAATCCTCCTCATCATGCTTATGAGTTCTTGCCCACTCATAAGCTATCGATTGATCATCCATTTTCTTTTTCTTCTTTTTTCTCTTCTTCAAATTCTAAAATGATTTCTTCCTTACCCTCAATAAACTCTTTTGTGATAATAGCTTTTGATACATCATCACGGGATGGCAGTTCATATTGAAGTGGAAGCATGATCTTTTCTATGATACCTCTAAGCCCTCTTGCTCCTACACCTTTCTCTTCAGCCATATTTGCAATCTCATAAAGTGCTTCATCATTAAACTCTAGATCAATACCATCAAGTTCAAATAAGGCTTGGTACTGTTTGATAATAGCATTTTTAGGTTCTTTTAGAACTCTGATAAGATCCTCTGCTGAAAGTTCATTTAGTGTAGCTATCACAGGGATACGTCCTATAAACTCAGGGATAAGACCAAAGCTTATAAGATCTTTTGATTCTATATCTTTTTCTTCATCCGATGTGGAACCATCTTTTTTAAATCCCATAACCTTTGGTTTGTTTTTCTTGATCTCCTCTTTGTCTCCCACAAGACCAACAAAAGCACCACCACAGATAAATAATACATGGGTAGTATCAAAAAGAACAGTCTCAGCTGAAGAGTTTTTTCTACTACCCTTTACAGGTACATATACTTCACCACCTTCAAGTATTTTTAAAAGACCTTGCTGTACACCTTCACCACTTACATCTCTACCACTTGTGGCACTCTCAGATTTATTTGCAACTTTATCGATCTCATCAATATAGATAATCCCCTTTTGTGCCCTATCTATATCAAAATCAGCAGCTGCTAAAAGACGAGAAAGAATAGACTCCACATCTTCACCCACATAACCAGCTTCAGTAAGAGCTGTAGCATCAGCCACTGCAAAAGGTACATCCATAATCTTTGCTAAAGATTTAGCAAGAAGTGTTTTTCCACTACCTGTAGGACCTATAAGCATAATATTTGATTTTTCTATCTCTACATTTTTAAATACTGGTTTATCGATTCTTTTATAGTGTGAGTATAAAGCTACAGATAAAACCTTCTTAGCATCCTGCTGACCAATTACATAACTATCAAGGTGCTCTTTTATTTTAGTAGGTACATTTAGTCCCTTTTGAAACTCTTTTTTTGCCCTTTTAAGCTCATCTTTGTGCATAATATCTGCACATGTTTCTATACACTCATTACAGATGTGGGCATTTTCAGCACTAAAGATTTTCTCAACCTCTTTTACACCCTTACCACAAAAATCACAGATTAGTTCATCTTTATTTGCCATTATAGATCCTTTAAATACAATGGCAATTAAGATGCAAAATCTATTCCTCGATTATTGAGATGATCTCCCTAAAGCTATCAAGTCCAGATTCTAAATCATCGATAATCTCATTTGCCAATATATCAGGCTCAGGAAGATTATCTAAATCAGCTAAGCTTTTATCTTTTAGCCAAAATATATCTAAGCTTGTTTTATCCCTTGATATTATCTCATCATAAGAGAACTTTCTCCAACGACCCTCAGGATTTTCTTCACTATAAGTCTCTTCTCTTTTATTTCTATTTTTAGGATTGTAACATTTTACAAAATCTTCTAAATCCCCTAATTTCATAGGGTTCTTTTTTAGGGTAAAGTGTATATTTGTCCTAAAGTCATATATCCAAATATCTTTTGTCCAAGGTTTTTTTGAAGCTTCTTTATTATCAAAAAATAAAACATTTGCTTTTACACCTTGTTTGTAAAATATACCTGTAGGAAGTCTAAGGATTGTATGTAGTTCGGTAGTTGTTAGAAGATGTTTTCTCACTTCCTCACCAGCACCTCCTTCAAATAGTACATTATCAGGGAGAACTACTGCTGCTTCACCATTTGTTTTAAGAAGGGTTTTTATGTGTTGTAAAAAGTTTAGTTGTTTGTTTGATGTTGTGGCAAAAAAGTCTTGTCTATTGTAAACTAGTTCCTCTTTTTCTTGTTCACCCTCAGCATTTGTAAAGGTCATGGAGCTTTTTTTACCAAATGGAGGATTTGCTAAAACATAGTTATATCTTTTCCCATCATCAGCTATAAGTGCATCATTTGGGGAGATAAAGCTCTCTCCATCTATCTCTCCGATATTGTGTAAAAACATATTCATTAAAGCCATTCTTCTAGTATTTGCAACTATCTCATTTCCATAGAAGGTCTGGTTTTTTAAAAACTCTTTTTCATCCCTATCTAGATTATTATTTGCTACGATAAAATCATAAGATGCCAAAAAGAAACCACCTGTACCACAAGATGGATCTATAATAGTTTTTGATGGTTTTGGTCTTACACATTCAACCATAGCTTGTATTAAAGCTCTTGGCGTAAAGTATTGCCCTGCTCCACTTTTAGTATCTTCTGCGTTTTTTTCTAAAAGACCTTCATAGATTTTACCTTTTAGATCAGCTCCAAACATAGACCAGTTTTGTTTATCTATCATATCTATTACAGAGTATAGTCTTTGGGGTTCTTGTATCTTGTTTTGTGATTTTGTAAAGATTTGACCAAGTATCCCTTTTGCTGTGGATAACTCCCTTAGGGTTTCACTATAGTGTATCTCTAATTCAGCACCTTTTTTACTCTTTAGGGTATCCCATCCATATCCATCTGGGATATTTAACTTTTTATTGTAAGGTGGTTTGCTGTATTCATCTGCCATTTTTAAAAATAGTAGATATGTAAGTTGTTCTAAATAGTCTCCATAGCCAACACCATCATCCCTTAAGACATTGGCTAATGCCCAGACTTTTGATATTATGCTTGAAGCGTTGTGTGTATCACTCATTTGTTTATTTCTCTTTTTGATATTTTAATTTTGCATCTTCCAATGCTTGGTGTAGTTTTGATTGTAAAATCTCTTTTGGTGGTAAGACTGTTAGATAACTTGCCACATGGATATTGCTATCATCTAGTTCCAAAAGTTCTATTTGTTCACTTTTTTTATCGGCACAAAGGATTATACCAAGTGGAGAGTTTTCCCCTTCCTCTTTTTCATATTTTTCTAGCCACTTTAGATATAATTCCATTTGCCCTTTATAAGAAGCTTTAAACTTCCCTATTTTAAGCTCAATGGCAACTAATCTTTTTAATTTTCTATTATAAAAAAGTAGATCAATATTAAAGTCCTCATCATCTATGATAATCCTCTTTTGTCTTGCTACAAAGGTAAATCCAACCCCAAGTTCAAGTATAAACTTTTCTATATCCCTAAGTATTGAATCTTCTAAGTCTTTTTCCAAATACCTATCATCAAGCTCTAAAAAATCTAAAAGATAAGGATCTTTTAAAATCACATCTTTTGAGATTTCACCCTTTTTTAGATTTTCTATTTCATAGTTGATAAGTTCATCTGGTTTTTTTGAGAGTGCTGTTCTTTCAAATAGTTGTGAATTTATCCTATCCCTTAGAACTCTTACACTCCAATTATCCATAATGGCTACTTGAGTATAAAATTCTATTTTTAGTTTATCCTCTAAGGGAATAAGCTCTCTAAAATGTGACCAGCTTAATTGTTGCGACAGTGTGGCAATATTTTGTTCACTAAAACAATTTGCAAACTTCATCATACGAGTTAATGCAGAATAACTATACCCTTTTCCATAAGATTGTCCTAACTGTTGCGACAATGTGGCAACAATCTCTTTTCCATATTCTGCTCTTTTGTTTTGTACTATTTCATCATTGATCTTTTTACCAATACTCCAATACATTAAGCTCAAAGAGCTATTTACACTTATGGCAACTTTTGATTTTGTATCTTCTATAATAGTTTTTATATCATCAAATAGTTTATTTGTATTTTCCAATTTTTCCATTAGGCACTCTTTTTTAGCTTTATTTTTTCAAGTAGTTTTTGGGCACTTTCATAATCTGGATGCTCTTGTATCTTTTTAAGCTCATCTTCACTTAAAAGTTTTCCCTCAAAAGCTTTTTTTAGGATACTTTGCCTTAGGGATTCTGATTTTTTTAGATTTGATTCTATGCTTTGTTCTATTTTATCACATACACTTAGTTTTGATTCTATCTCTTTTACTATTTGGGTTTGTTCTTCTATTGAACATAGTGGTATTTCAATTTCACGGCATATTTCCAAGGTTAAATTAAATTGTCCTGCTGTAGCCTTTGCCTTTTTTGATATTTTTTGTATAGTATTATTTAATAGTAAGAAGTTTGCTAAGTATTTAGATTTAATGATATTAAAAGGACGAAATCTAACTATTGCTTGATTCATATTCCATTCAGGATATGAATTAGGGATAATTGATACTTTACCTAATGGAGGTCCAACTATATTCATTACTACATCACTTGGATATAAAACAGACCTTTGTAAAAAGTCTTTATGCGTTTCTTCATTAATAAATGTAGGATTATTATTGAAATCTAAAGAACCATCAAATGTTAAGTTATATACTTTTAAAAAAGGAATATTTCCTTTATATGAATCTGAATTAGATTTTGGAGGAGTAGTTCCTTTTGTTATAAAGTCATTAATATCTTCAGAAAATAGCCATATCCAATTATTTGGTATTACTGATAAACTCTTTTTATTAATATCATTTATATCTTTAAGTTTTCTAGGTTTAGTAGGTTTTTTCCCCTGTTTACCATTATCTTCCCACTCTTTTACTTTTTCTTTCCATTCATCTAATTGTTTTTGATAAAATAGTTCCCTTTCTTTTTTTATCTCTTCAAGTAGTTTATCTGCTGTTGGTAAGTCTTTTTGTTTTTCTCTCCATTCTTTTGTTAGCTCCCCTTCAAAAGCTTTTTTGAGTATAGCTTGTCGATAGATTTTTAACTTCTCTTTCGCTTTTTTTAGGTTTTCTATACCATTATCAAGTTCTGAAAAAAGTTGTTCTATTTTTTGAACTATTGCTTTTTGCTCAAGAACCGGAGGAATCTTTATCTTTGATTTTTCAATATCTTGATAATGTCTTGCATATCCTTTGTCTTTTATTTTAAATGCTAAAGTTTGTGTAAAATATTTTAATAGTTTTGGTTGTAAATAATTCTTTGATTCAAGTACTTTTGTTCCATCTGCTCCTGATGCAAAAGGAAAATTTACCAATTTTACAACTTTTGTATGGTCTCCAAAAACTAATGCAGGTAATTTACAGTCAAGTATTTTTTCTTCATCATTTGTATATCCACCAATAAATCCTTGACCTTGATCTATAATAGGTATATTACCTAACGATAAATATTTCTTTTGTGGTATTTTTTTATTCGTAAGTGTAACTTTTTTTACTATTTCTTTATAGTTTATTTCTACCCAATCCTCTCTCATTAAGCTGCCAATACCTCATTTAATTCATCCAATATACTTTGCATCTCCTCTCCAAATAATTGCCACATTTTGCCTCTTCCACCTTTACTATCAAAAGGTGTATAATCTAAATCATCCATATCAATATGAAAGCTTGATACGATATGCTCTTTTATTTTTCTTAGCCACCACATCTGCTCTTCATTGTATTTTATGCTTCCTGCTTGTTTGCTAAATACCCATTGTTGGAAGTTTTTATCCACTACATTTTCGTAATTGTTTAGTTTTTCATCTATACCACTAAGTCGTCTTAAAATAGAAACTAAAGCTATTAGTTCACTTTTGGGGCTTTGTATATTTGCCTCTTCAAGCCCTATATATGCTTTATATACATAACTAGGACTTAGTTTTGGTTTATTTGCTTTTATATTTTCATAAGTTTGTTTAACACCGGATGTGAAACCTTGAGCTTCTAATAATTGAGGTTCATTTTCTCCTGATAAAAAGATACTTTCAACAT
>CAYFGQ010000017.1:0-58836 GCA_964342525.1 uncultured Arcobacteraceae bacterium | reverse complement strand
ATATTTAAAAAACTGGGTATTGAA
Organism: uncultured Arcobacteraceae bacterium; assembly: GCA_964342525.1. GTDB lineage: Bacteria > Campylobacterota > Campylobacteria > Campylobacterales > Arcobacteraceae. The sequence continues at coordinate 58,812 of CAYFGQ010000017.1, read as the reverse complement.
AAAGATATAAAAGATTTAAAACATATAATAGATAAACCAAGTTTAGCTCAAAGATTGAGAGAAACATACAATAAAACAAACGATTTTAAAGAAGTGATTAAATTAGGAGTCATATGAAAGTAGGAGAAATATGAAGGGTGTAATCTCTAGTGGAGATAAATTAACATCAAAAGCAGGTGCTATGATGTTAGAAAATGGGGGAAATGCATACGATGCAATATGTGCAGCAATGTTAACATCCCCTTTAAGTGAGCCTATGCTTACATCAGTTGCAGGTGGTGGTTTTTTACTTTCTCACGGGGAAGATAAAGGTGCGGAGCTTTTTGATTTTTTTGTAGATGTTACTCCTAATAGATGTGAACAAAAAGATTTTTTCCCTATAGGGGTTGATTTTGGCACTACAGTACAAGAGTTTCATATTGGTAATGCATCTGTTGCTGTTCCTGGGGTTTTAAAAGGGATATATGAGATACATAAGGAAAAAGGAAGGCTTCCTTTATCTGATATTATAAAACCAGCCTATGATCTAGCAAGAGATGGTTTTTATCTATCAAAAATGCAAGCACACTTTATTCAACTTCTTGAGCCTATTTTAATGTCAAGTGAATCATCAAAGAAACTATATACTAAAAATGGTGAACTTATAGATCATAGCCACAAGTTTTCAAATCCTGATTATGCAGAGTTTTTAAAAGAGTTTGCAAAAAAGGGTGATAGTATATTTTATGATGGAGCTATTGCTGATTCTATAGATAAGCTTAGTAGGGAAAATGGTGGAGATTTACGGAAAGAGGATTTAAGTACTTATGAGATTATAAAGCGTGAGCCTATTGACTTTAAATTTAAATATTATGAGATACTTACAAATACTCCACCAAGTGCTGGAGGAGTGCTTATAGCTTTTGCCTTGCAACTTTTAGATAAAGAGGATTTAGGTTCTTTTGGAAGTATAAAACATATAAGTAAACTTGTGGAATCTATGGTGACCACTAGTGATTTTAGGCATGAACATATCAATGAATTTTTACATCATGATGGATTAGCTACTATTTTAAATGATGAAAAGCTTATGCATGGATATTTTAATTCGTTTAAAAATAGAATTAACCAATGGGGAAATACAACCCATGTAAGTGTATTAGATAGTGATGGAAATGCAGCAACTGCTACCACTACAAATGGGGAAGGTTCAGGAGTTATTGTACCTGATTGTGGGATTATGTTAAATAATATGCTTGGAGAAGAGGATCTAAATCCCCATGGCTTCTTTGGATGGCCAAGTGGAGTAAGACTGCCTTCAATGATGGCTCCAACAATTGTACTTAAAAATGGTAAACCAGAGATGGTTCTTGGAAGTGCAGGGAGTAATAGAATCAGAAGTGCTATCACTCAATCAATTTTAAACTATACGGTATTTGGACATGATATAGCAGAAGTGTGTGATGAAAAACGTGTACACTTTGAAAAAGGTGAATTATTTTTTGAGCCAGGTTTTGAAGAATCTTTGATTCAAAAGGTAAAAGAGTATTATCCAACTACAGTATTTCATGATAAATCAGTGTTTTTTGGTGGTGTAAATGCAGTTACTAGTGATCTTAAAGGGGGAGCTGATCCTAGAAGATCTGGATATGTTGAGATAGTAAAATAAACTTATTTTAGAATTTATTTTGAATTATTAAACTTTTATTTAGGTAATGTTTACACTTCGTTAACCAAATCCTTTTATAATTGCAGTAACCAAATTATGAAAGGTTTGAGATGGGACTAAGTATCAAAAAAGACATAGCTACATCCTTAACTTCACTAATTTTCGTTGTCGTTTTAATTGGTGGTCTAATGGTAACTTTTCCCTTTTTAGATTTAGGTATAAAAAAAGTATTAATCCTTTTTGGAATAGTTTTTGTCTTCTCAACAATCCTTAACTTCACACACAAAGAGAAGGGCTATTTTAAGAAAAATATTTTAGCAAGTACTATGATACTTGCTTTTGCCTTTTTTCTAAACATTCCCAACAGTAGCGCAAACTACGAAAAGTATGCCACACCAATGCAGATAAACTCATCGGCAAATCCTTTTATGATTTTGGGTAATAATATATCTATTATTAAAGATTTTAAAAAAGAAGATAAAAAAGAGTTATATTCAATTAAACCTATAGGTTAAATTCTATTTTTATTTCTACCCCTTTGTAGTTATTTCCTTTATATTCAAAAACAATATTTTCTATTTTTATATCACCATCCATTTGTTTTGTAATGGTCTCTTTACTTGTAAATAATCCTAAAGATGTTGATCTCGTTTTATTATTACTAAGGTATGGATCAAATATATTTTCTAAATTATTTTCAGGGATCCCTCCTGAATTATCTTTTATTGTTATGATAATTTTATCATTAATTTTTTGCGTTTTTATTATGAAAATTTTATCTTTTCTTTCTCTTTTATCTGATATATCTTTTGAGCAATTAAATATATTTAATAATACTTGAATAAGTTCATTTTCATAATTGTTCATCTCTATATCTTCACATTCTTTAATAATCTCTATTTTATCTTCGTATGATCCGTATTCTACTAAAGATACTACTTTATCTATAGTTTTTGTTAGTTTAAAATAGGTTTTTCTTTGATCTGAGGCAAAAAAGTATCTAAAGTTGTCAATTGTTTTTGAAAGGTACTGTGAAGCACTATTTATATTATCAAGTCCACTTATTAGAGCTTTATCACTTAAAACGTCCATCTCTTTTTGTGCTTTCATACCTGTTGCTGAGGTGGTGATGATAGAAAGGGGTTGTCTCCATTGGTGGGCTATATTGTTTATCATCTCACCAATTGCCGCCATTTTTGATTGTTGGGCTAGAATATTCTGATTTTTAGTATTTTCATCTATATATTTTTGTATATTTCTTTTATAGGTTTCAAACATTCTATATAAAGCTTTTGAAATATATAAAGAGATAAATAAAAGTATAATAGTAAGAACTATAGAGATCAAAATAGTATTTGTGATTTTTTCAGATAACTTTTCATCTAATATATCTTTTTTATGTTGAATCTCTTGATTTATATCATCTTGATAAAAACCTGTTCCAATCATCCAATTCCATTCATTTAAACCTTTTACATAAGAGATTTTCTCCGTAGGTTTATCACTTCCTGGTTTTCTATTTTGAATATATGAGTAGTATCCTTCACCATTTTTTGAAATTTCTTTTAGATCAGATATAACTTTTCTAATAGCTTTAGTATCATTGTTTGCAATTGCATTTTTACCTATAAAGTTTTTTCTTATATGGCTTAAATAAACAGAATCATAGTTTATAATAAATATATATCCATGGTTGCCATAACGAATCTCACGGATATTTCTTAATACCTTCTCTTGAACATTTTTTTCAAAATCTTCTACATATTCACCTGTACCTATAAACCAATTAAAGGGTTTAAAGTTTTTTGCTAGTCCGATTTTTCTTTGTTCTGTTTCCTCTTTATCATTTGGTCTATACCAGTACCACTCATAGTAGGCTTCATCTTTATCTTGTAAAAGTTTTATAAAATCTTTTACAACATAAGCACCTTTTAGATCTTGATAGTTTATCATCTCTTTACCCTCTAAAGATGGGGTAATAGGGTGCATTACATTGTTTCCATTCATATCATATATGAAGAAATATCCTCTACCATCATTAAATCTAACATTTCTAAGGGCATCTAGGATTATCTTTTTTATTTCATTCTTTGGTTTGTCTTGATTGTTTTTATATAGGGTTATTGCTGTTTTATATGCATTTTGTAGTGCTTCATCTAGGGTTTTTTTTAGATCTTTTTCTGTGGAAGCCCTCTCCCTTTGAATATATTCATATACTGATTGAACTTCACTTTTTATAAGTTCCTTACTTTTTTCAAGGTGTTCAATTTGTATCTCTTCTTTTTCTTTTTCAAAATTGTTTTTATTTTCAAGGTAAAAAAAGCTAGCTAGGATAATACTTATGGATATGATAAATAAAGATGGGGTGTATCTGATAATATATAATAGCTTTTTCTCATTTTCAAATATCATTACTTAGTACTTTCTTAAAAAATAAATTTAGTATAAATTTATTTTAACACAGAATTGATTAAGTATTACAAATTTTACATTTTCCAGTAACTGTTATATTATCGATAAAGTAACCCTCTAGATTTAGATCAATATTTGGTTTTATACACTCTATAGAGTTACAAACTTTACAAATAAAGTGAGCATGAGCCCTTTGGTGTATCTCAAAGTATCTTTTTTTATCATTTGATTCAAAAGAGTTTAAAATATCATTCTCTTCAAATTTTGCGATATTTCTATAAAAGGTAGCTTTATCCATAGATATATCGTTTTTAATATCCTCATAACACAAAGGTCTGCCAGACTTAGAGAATATCTTCAATAAGCTTTCTCTAGCAGGAGTAAGTTTTATATTTTTGTCTTTAATCAGTTCATTAATTTCCATAAGAATATTTTATCATAGATTAGCTTTATGCAACTAAGTTGCATTTAAGTGCATAGTTTATAAAATTCCATAATGCAACTAAGTTGCAAGAAAGGATTGAAATGAAGAAAATTGTATTATTTTTACTTGTTGTTAGTAGTTTTGTTTATGCGAAAGTTAACACAGTAGTAAGTATCTTACCTCAAAAAACTTTTGTAGAAGCGATTGGTGGTGATAAAGTAAATGTCTCATTAATGGTAAAACCAGGAGATTCTCCACATACTTATGAACCTAAGCCTTCACAAATGAGAGATATATCAAAAGCTAAATTGTATTTTTCTATTGGAGTTGAATTTGAAGAGGTTTGGCTTCCAAAATTTGCAGATTTAAATAAAAGAATGAAAATTGCAAATATGGCAAAAGGTATTGAAAAAATAGAGATGGAAGCTCATAGTCATGGTGAACATGAAGATCATGAAGAACATGCTAAACATGATGAACACGATCATGACGAACACAAACATCATGCCCATGAAAAGCATGATGAACACGACCATCATGGAGAACATGAAAAACACGATGATCATGATGAACATGAAGAGCACGCAAAACATGACCATGATCACGATGGCCTAGATCCACATGTATGGTTAAGTCCAGAAAAAGTGAAGCAACTTGCAGACAATATTTTAAAGTATCTTGTGAAAGTAGATAGGGCAAATGAGTCTTACTATAAAGCAAACTATGATAAATTTATTGCTAAAGTTGAAGATACAGATAAACAAATCAAAACAATTTTAAAAGATGTTCCTGATCATAGTTCATTTTTAATTGCTCACCCAGCTTGGGGATATTTTGCTCACTCTTATGACTTAGAACAAATCTCTATAGAGGTAGAAGGGAAAAACCCTAAACCAAAACAAATCGTTGAGATGATTGAAAAAGCAAAAAAAGAAAATGTAAGGGTTGTATTTACTTCCCCTGAATATACTGATGCAATAGCAGGACAAATCGCAAAAGAATTAAAAGTAAAAGTAGTAAAAGTAAGTCCATTAAATCCTAACTGGTCTCAAAATCTTATAAATTTCGCAAAAGCGATTGCAAATAAATAATGGATCTAACGATATCAAAAGAAGCAAAACTACCATCAAAATATGGTAATTTTGTGATCCAAGCCTTTAAAGAAGGACACAAAGAACACCTAGTAGTAAGAACTCCACAATTAACAAAAACACCAACCATAAGAATCCACTCTGAATGTGTTACAGGTGATGTTTTTGGAAGTATCAAATGTGATTGTGGTTTTCAGATCTCTAAAGCCCTCAAATTCATTAAATCTCAAGAATCAGGTATGATTATATACCTAAGACAAGAGGGGCGTGATATAGGCCTTGTAAATAAAATAAATGCCTATGCCTTACAAGATGAAGGACATGATACAGTAGAAGCAAATAGACTTCTAGGATTTGCAGAAGATGAAAGATCATATGAAGTAGTAGATGAGATCTTCAAACACTATGGAATAAAAGAGATCAATCTAATGAGTAACAATCCGAGAAAATTAGAAGGCCTTAAATGTGTAAAAGTAAATAGAGTACCTATTCAAATAGAGGCTTGTGATACTAATGAAGGCTATTTAAAAACTAAAAAAGAGAAGTTAGGACACTTACTTAAATAGTAAAAGAGGGAATTTCCCCCTCTTTTAAAGAAATAACCTAAAATTTATATTTTTTAGCTTAGTTACCTGAATGTACCTCTTTAGTAATTGTATCAACAAAAACATAAGGTTCTGAAGGATTTCCGCCAAAAATAAAATAAGGATTACTTGGTTTTGGCCCTAGTGGATTCCTTAGTGTAACTGTAGTATATGCATTTGTATATCCAGCAGCTTCTTTTAAGCTATTTGCCTCAGGAAGATCCATTTCTACTGGCCATGGTATAACAATATCTTCAAGCCAAGGCTCTGGGATAAGTTGTGGTTCACCAAATTCTCCATATCCAGTCTCTTTGATAATTACAGTAGAATTATCCACATTTTGAAATACTACTCTTAATTGGTTAATATTTGCTGGGTCTGTTGTTGGACCATCTAATGCTATTCCATCTGCTTCGTAAAGCTTCGCTTCTGGGTATTTTTCTGTCACGATTCTTACTGCAATATTTACACGTCCATCAAAACTAAGAATTGCCATTTTTTTATCCTTTTTAAATATGGTCAGAGTTAAATTTGACTATATGTACCACCTTGACCATTTTGTAGTACATAGATTGTTTTAAAAATAGTGAGAAATAAATCTACTTTCAAACACAATACAATCGTATTAAAAAAAAGTCTTTTATTGGTCTCTATTTTTAGTAAAATAATTAAGTATGATTTTAGAGTTGTTTTAGTTTCTTTTATTAATTAATAATGCTGTATATAATAGTAAATTATTATTATTTTGTTTTAGAAATAATGGAAAAGAAAATTTAAAATTTATAAAGAAAATAATTTTTTTAGAAAAAAAATAAGTGATTTAAGTGTTCATTTCTTTTAAAAGTGCTGAATTTGAGGCCTTTGTAGAAACTGGGTTTTTATTTTATTATACCTGGAAGTTTTAAATTAGTTGAAATTTATTTAAAAAATAACATGGAAAAACATCTTTTATATTTAGCTAAAATATTTTTGAATAAAATAGAGGCTTGTGATACTAATGAAAATTATCTAAAAACTAAAAAAGAGAAGTTATGACACTTAGTGAAATAGTATAGGAAGAGGGAATTTTCCCCTTTTTAATCTATATAGTAGAGTTTTATTATATTTTTGATTAGTATAATTTATTTTTTGACTTTAAGTCATAGTCAGATTAAGTGTACAATGAAAAAGTTTTTAAGTGGTCTCTAAAAGATAGTATTTTTTTAAATGAAAGAATTTATAAAGATTGCTAGTAATAGAATAAGTTGAGAAATATCTAAATAATAGGATTAAAAGAGGGAAATCCCTCTTTTAAATAATGCTAGATATTAAGCTAAAGATGGAGACTTAATCACCATCATTTTTTGATTTTGCATCTCGTCCATAGAATCAGGAATACCACCTAATCCAAGTCCAGAAGTTTTTGCTCCACCAAATGGCATCCAGTCAACTCTAAATGCAGTGTGATCATTTACCATTACAGCAGTACCGTTTAATCTCTTAACCGCTTTTAGGGCAGTATCAATGTTTTTAGTGAATACTGCAGCTTGGAAAGATACGTCTAATTGGTTTGCTCTTTGGATTGCTTCATCGATATTTGCATATGAGTAAACAATTACAACTGGTCCAAATACTTCATTTGTAGAAACCATTGCATCATCAGCTGGGTTTAGGATAACTGTTGGCTCGAAACAAGAATCAGAGATTCTCTTACCACCAACTAAGATTTTTCCACCTTTTTCAACTGCTTCATTAACCCACTCTTCAACTCTATTTACTTCATTGTGGTTGATTAATGGTCCAACTTCAGTTTTTGGATCTAATTGATCTCCAACAACTAATTTAGAAGCATAATCAGCTAATTTACCAGCTACATCATCACAGATTGATTCGTGTACGAATACTCTTTGAACTGATACACAAACTTGACCAGCGTGGTAGAATCCACCTTTACCAAGATCTGGGATCATAGCATCTACATCTGCATCTGGCTCAACGATTACTGGTGCAACTCCACCATGCTCTAGAGCAGCTCTTGTTCCTGGGCTTGATTTAGAGTTTAGGTACCATCCAACTGGTCCTGAACCAATAAATGTGAAGAATGCAGTTTTTGGTGAAGTTACAAGTAACTCTCCACCGTTTCTATCACATACTACAGCTTGTGCCCAACCTTCTGGTAAACCAGCCTCGCTTAAAAGCTCAACTAATTTAAGTGCAGACATTGGAGTTTGTGTAGCTGGTCTAATGATTACTGGACAACCTACAGCGATCGCTGGGATCACTTGGTGTACAGCTAGGTTAAATGGGTGGTTAAATGCAGAGATTGCAGCAACAACACCGATAGGCTCTTTCATTGTATAAGCCATTCTATTTGCAGAAGATGCAGTGTGACCCATTGCGATTTCAGTACCTTCTTGAACCCCTAGTTGCTCAATAGCGATTTTAACACCATTGATAGCTCTTTGAATCTCAACTTTAGAATCCATATATGGTTTACCACCCTCAGAAGCACAAAGAATAGTTAATTCTTCAACTTGTGAGCTCATGATTTCCATAAGTTTTTCTAAGATTTCAACTCTTTTATATTTTGGAATCCAGTTATCTACATCAAGAAATTTCTCATATGCAAGATCAATAGCTTTTTCAACACCCTCTACACTTGTAAAAGGTACTTCACCAACAACTTTACCATCAAATGGTGATGTTACTTCAATTGTACTCATTACTTTCTCTCCTAAATTTTAGCTCCCCAAACCAAGGGAGCTTTTTTATTGTATAGTTACTTTATTTGTTCTTTTAATTAGATAATACAGTTTTTATTAGCTAATAGGTCATTTAAGATTGCGTGGTTTAGTGAATAATCAACTGCAAGGTCGATTAGGTGAACACCTTTACCATTTACACACTCTTTTAATGTTTGCTCAAACTCTTCACAAGACTCTGGTCTGTGTCCAGTTGCTCCAAATGACTCAGCAAATTTAACAAAATCAGGGTTATCAAGATCAAGACCATATGTTTCGAATCCCATACCTGTTTGTTTCCATTTGATCATACCATAAGCATTGTCATTTAAGATGATAACTGTTAGGTCAAGTTTAAGTCTTACAGCTGTTTCAAGCTCTTGGTCATTCATCATGAATCCACCATCACCACATACAGCTACAACTTTTGAATCTGGTTTAACCATCTTAGCAGCCATACCTGAAGGAAGACCAGCACCCATTGTTGCAAGAGCATTATCTAATAATAGTGTGTTAGGCTTAGCACATCTATAGTTTCTTGCAAACCAGATTTTATATACACCATTATCTAGTGTTACGATATCATCATCACTTGTAAGTGTTTGTCTGATTGTTCTTACTGCTTTTTGTGGTAAGATTGGGAATCTTGTATCTCCAAAGTATTTAGAAAGTCTAGTTCTGATCTCATCAGCTACTCTTCCATAGTATTCAAAATCCCAGTGCTCTTGTTTAGAGATAGCATTTGTGATTTTTTCCATACTTGCAGCAATATCACCAACAACATCTAAGTGCGGGAAATATGTGTCATCTACTTCTGATGGGTAGAAGTTTACGTGGATAACTTTTGCAGCTCCCTCTTCATTTTCCATAAAGAATGGTGGCTTCTCAATTACATCGTGACCAACATTGATAATTAAGTCTGCTCTATCAATTGCACAGTGGATGAAGTCATCTTTAGAAAGTGCAGCTGTTGAAAGACATAGTTTGTGGTTTTCATCAATAACACCTTTACCCATTTGAGTAGAGAAGAAAGGCATACCAGTTTCATTTACGAAATCTGTTAATGCTGTAGAGATATCACCTCTATTTGCTCCATTACCAACACATAATAATGGTCTTTTTGCTTTTTCGATCATTTTAACTGCATCTGTGATTGCTGTTTTATGAGCTTGTGGGTATTGGAATTCTTGTACTGGATAGATGTTATAATCTACATCTTCTTCAGCAATATCTTCTGGAAGTTCGATATGAACTGCACCTGGTCTTTCAGTTGTAGCGATTTTAAATGCTTCTCTTACTACTGAAGGAATGTTATTTCCATTTACAATTTGCTTAGCAAATTTAGTCATAGGTCTCATCATTCTTACGATGTCAATAATCTGGAATCTACCCTGCTTAGATTTTTTGATTGGTTTTTGACCTGTGATCATTAATAGTGGCATACCACCTAATTGAGCATAAGCTGCTGCTGTTGCAAAGTTTGTTGCACCAGGCCCTAGTGTTGAGATACATACACCAACTTTCCCTGTAAGTCTTCCGTATGTAGCTGCCATGAAACCTGCACCTTGCTCATGTCTTGTAAGAATTAATTTGATATCTGATTGTCTTAGTGACTCTAAGAAGTCTAAATTCTCTTCACCTGGAATACCAAAAATGTACTCCACACCTTCGTTTTCTAACGCTTTAATGAATAAATCTGATGCTTTCATATTTATTTAACTCCGAATAAGATTAAAATTAGTGATAATCATATTACAAATTAAATTAAAAAAAGATTGAATTTGTAATGATTTTGCAAATTTTATAATTAATTTTTCAAATATCGATGTATAAAAAAAATTAATAATTAAAAATAAATTTATTTTAAATTTGCGACCGAGTTGCGTTTTTGAATTTATAATGGTAAAATTACAAAAAAAATTGAAGAAAGTATTATAATGTCGATATTAACAATTAAAAGTTTATCTTATTGTTATGATAAAGAAAACGTATTAGAAGATTTAAATTTAAGTATAAATAAAAAAGATTTTTTAGCAGTTATTGGACCAAATGGTGGAGGTAAATCTACACTATTAAAACTTATCCTTGGGATAAATAAAGTGCAAAAGGGAGAGATAAAAATATTTGGAGATAATCCTTGCAATAATTATTCAAAAATAGGGTATGTTCCACAAAATACAAATATAAACACAGACTTTCCTATAAAAGTGCTTGAAGTGGTTATGATGGGGCATGTTGAAACAAGTGAAAAGTTAAAAGTAAAGAGTGAAAAGTGGTGGACTAGATTTGGCATAGGATATAAAAATAGTGAGACTGCTTGTGCTATGGGTGCATTAAAACAAGTTGGTATGGAAGAGTTCGCCCATAAGAAGATAGGGAGTTTATCAGGAGGACAAAGACAAAGGGTTATGATAGCTCGTGCTTTATGTGCTCATCCTTCTCTTTTATTATTGGATGAACCAACAGCAAGTATAGATGTAAAAGGTCAAAAAGATATATATGAACTTTTAAAAGAATTAAATAAAACTATTACTGTGGTTGTAGTAAGTCATGATATCACTGCCATCTTTGGATATGCAAATAAGGTTGCTCATATAAATAAGGGGCTAACTTTCCATGATATTTCAGATAAACAAAATTTTGAATGTGAAGATGATGAGCACTTTTGTGAGGTAGAGATGTTTAAACTTATGGGTGAAAAGAGTTGTGGATGTTAGATATCTTATCTTATGAATTTATGCAAAATGCAATTATTGCAGGTTTATTAGTAAGTTTTGCAAGTGGTATTATTGGTACACTTATTGTTGTGAATAGAATGGTATTTTTAGCTGGTGGTATTGCTCATACTTCATATGGGGGAATTGGTTTAGCTATATATTTTGGTTTGCCTATATTTTTAGGGGCTTCACTTTTTGCTGTGGCAGCTGCACTTCTTATGGCATTTATCACTTTAAATCAGAGAAAAAGAATAGATACTTTTATAGGTCTTATTTGGGCTGTGGGAATGGCACTTGGAATTATCCTTGTAGATTTAACCCCAGGGTATAATGTGGATCTCATGAGTTATCTTTTTGGATCTATCTTAGCTGTAAGTAGTGAAGATCTATATTATATGGGAGGTTTAGTTGTACTTATAGTATTTATTATGACTTTTTGGTATAGAGATATTTTAGCTGTATCTTATGATAGTCAATATGCAGCCTTACGTGGTATAAATGTAAAGTTTTTTTATACTCTTATTTTAGTGTTATCTGCTCTTAGTGTGGTGATTGCTATAAAGGTTGTGGGACTTATTTTAGTGATAGCTTTACTTACTATTCCTATTTATATAGCGGAAAAGCTTTCAAACTCTTTGCTCTCTATGATGATTATCTCAGGTATATTATCATCCATATTTACCCTTAGTGGTTTATATGTCTCCTTTGAATATGATATTACAAGTGGGGCAAGTATTATAATGGTAAGTGCTATAACTTTAGCAATATTTATGACTATAAGAAAAGTGATAAAATGAGATTAGTAAGATATATATTTTTAAGTGTGTTGTTTTTAAATATCTCCTATGCTTGTACTTTATGTAAGCTGGAAACACCAGTTGTTCTTGTATCTACTGAGGGATATCAAAAAAAAGGTGAGATGTTTTTTGATATAAAGTGGGAGTTTGAAAAGGAGTTTTCTGCTCAAACTCTATTGGCATATGATATGAACGGTGATAGTACTCCACAAAAAAATGAACTAAAAGAGGTAAAATTAAGTCTAGAAGATTATCTAAAAGATAATAAACATCTAACCCATATCAATACTAAAAAAGATACTTGGGATTTTAAAAAATTTGACTTCGAGGTAATAGATAGCAAGATAGATTATCAAAGATATAAATTGATTTATACTTATAAGATAAAAGTAGCTGGATTAAATTTAAATGAGATTGATCTTATAAAGATACAATTTTTTGATGCAAAGGAGTTTTTTGATTTTGTATTTAAAAAGTTTTACATAAAAGATGTGAGTATTTTAAAAACAGAAAGAAAAAAAGATCAGATCACTAAATATTTAAGTGAGGTTCTGGTACCAAGTGAGGAAATTAAAGATGAGAGTGAAGAATCTGGTGGAGTTTTAGATTTTTTAAGGGAGATTCTTTTAAAACTAAAATCATATATTTCGGATTTACTAACAGATATAAAAGATAATAATTCCCTTATCTCTTATATTTGGCTTTTAGTTTTTTCTTTTGCTTATGGAGTTATTCATGCTTTAGGACCTGGACATGGTAAGTCTTTGGTTGCTTCATATTTTTTAAGTAAAGATGGATCACTTTTAAAAGCACTAAATATCTCTGTGATGATTGGGGTGGTTCATACCTTCTCTGCTTTTTTATTGACTTTTACTATCTATTATATATTAAAGAGTGTTCTTAGTGATTATTTTTATGATGTTGAGGCTGTTGCAATAAAAGCGAGTGCATTGGTTATCATCGGTATAGCTGGATATCTATTGTATAAAAAATTAAGAAAGCCTGCAAGCCCATCTTTTACAGTAGGTGAGCAGCAAAAATTTGGGAATCTTTCTCCTGCATCTAGTGCTAGTGGAAATCAGCAAAATTTTGTAAAGTTTTCTTCTTCATCTCCTGCACATGTGAATAGTCATACTTGTGAGTGTAATGCTTGTAAAACAGATTCAACAGATGTTTGGGTGATCTTGGCAGCAGGAATTATTCCTTGTCCTGGGACTATTACTATCTTTGTATTTACTTTTGGACTTGGTATATATTTTGTTGGTTTTTTAAGTGCTATTTGGATGAGTATTGGGATGAGTTTTATTATCTTTTTAGCAGCATATTTATCCATAAAAGTTAAGTCCACAAGTAATTCAAATCCTATGATTAAAAAAGTATTAGAGTATGGAAGTTTAGCATTTATCATGGGTCTTGGTTTAATGCTTTTACTTTTTTAAGATATATCTTTAGGAAGGTAGATTATAAATTCAGCCCCTTTACAATCTTCTTCCTCATAACAATACTCCACATTTCTTACTTTCATATCTCCTTTGATATGTTTTGTCATAATTTCTAAGGACATATATAGTCCTATTCCTGTACCTTGAGCTTTGTGTTTTGTTGTAAAGTAAGGCTCAAATACCCTTTCCATGATACTTTCATCTATGCCTCCACCATTATCTCTTATTTTAATGGTTGCAAGGTTTCTTTCATCAAAAATATCTATAAAGATTAGTTTTTTACCTTTTTGGTTCTCAACTACATCGATAGCATTTTTGATGAGGTTCATAACAACTTGAATAAGTTCACTCTCCAAACTTTTTACCTGAACACTAGTAGTATTGTAGATAACTTCCACTTCTCTATTATCCATTTTTGAGCTTAGGATCAATAAACATTTCTCAACCATATCTTTTATATCAAACTCTAAAACCTTTTTGTCAGAACTAAAAAAGTTTCTAAAATCGTCGATAGTTTTTGATAGGTATTGTGATGCTTCTGTGATTTTATTTATATATTCATATAAAAAATCATCCCTTAACATATCCATCTCTTTATGTAATTTTATGGATGATGAACAAGTGGAGATTAAAGATAGGGGTTGTCTCCATTGGTGGGCAATATTTTCTAGCATCTCTCCCATTGCAGCCATTTTACTTTGTTGGGCTAGTAGGTTTTCTTGTTGACGTTTTTCAAACTCTAGGGTTTTTAGTGAGGTGATATCAAGTATTGTACCGATGATAAGGGAGATCTTTCCATCTGTCCCAAGTTTTCTTCTTGATGTGGATTCCACATATTTTATTTTTTCTCCATCTAAAAGTAATCTATACTCAAATTTTAGAGTTCTATTTGTTCTTTGGGTATAGTCTATTTGTTTTAGTACTTTTTCTTTATCATCGGGATGTATAGTTGATAGATACAACCCAAAACTTGGGCTAGTCTCTTTTGGATTAACTCCAAAAATTTTATAATGTTCATCACTCCAATACAGTTCATTTTTATTTACATCGTATTTGTAGCTTCCTAGATTTGCGATCTTTTGTGCTTCATCAAGGCTTTCATTGATCTCTGTTAGTTCTTTTGTTTTCTCTTTTACTATTTTTTCTAGATTTTCATTTAGTGTTTTTAGCTCTTTTGTTCTTTCATCTATGGTTCTTTTCAGGGTATTATTTGTTCTTTCAATCACTATTGATCTATAAATAAGTGCTACAATGATAAGCATTACAAAGGCTAAGATTTTCCAAGCTAAGCTATAGTTGTTTTTTTCCTCAAATTGGATATTTGACCATTTTGCAACAATATTATTCTTTTGATGGATATTCATATTGTCAATACTTTTATTTAAAGCAGAAAGAAGTAGGGGATAATCATCCCTTATCATTATTCTAAGCTCAAAATTTAGGCCAGTGTTACCTGTGATTTTTATATCTTTTAGACCTTGTTTATTTATATTGTACATTAGGTTTGGTTTTATATCCACATAGGCATATGCTTCTTTATTTGAAACTTTTTCCAGTCCTTCTAGTATACTTTTTACAAATATAAAATTCATATCAGGGTATTTTATTTTAAGCATTTTATGTGCTGTGAAGTTTTTACCCACTGCTACTTTTTTATCAAGTAATAAAGAAGCATCCTCAATAAAGTTTTCATCTTTTAGGGTTGCTATGGAGATAGGAAATGAGATATAGGGTTTTGTAAATATGGAATACTCTTCCCTATCTTTGGTCCTTCCCGTACTAAAGATCAGGTCATTTGATCTATCTTTGATACTGTTTAATTGATCTGTAAAATTTTTTGAGAAATTATAGTTTGATTGTAAACCTAAGTCTTTTGAGAAATATTTCCAAAAATCAGAGGATATTCCATCTGCTTCACCATTATTATAAAAGGCAAATGGCCTCCATGATTGTGATATTGAGATATTAAAAGAGTGGTTTTTTAAAAACTCTTTTTCTTCTTCACTAAGGTTTATACCTTTTTTATGGCTTTTATTATCATATTGTAGGGCATCATTTAGTATCCATTTTTTCTCAATCTCTAAAAGATCTTTAGTATTTAGTTTATTAAGTCCTTTATCAAATAAAAGTTTTAGCTCTTCATTATGGCTAATCGCTTGGATTGGGGATTTTATAGAAAATTTATCAATGGCATGGATTAAGTGAAATAGTCTATTTTCTAAAGTAAAAAATTTTATAGCTAAAGCATCATCGTAAACAAGATCTATTTTATTATTGATAAGATCATCGAAAATTGTTTTATAATCTTCATATATAAAAATCTCCGAATTGGTAAATATCCCTTTTATATACTCTTTGTAATCTTCACCAATTATTCCAATTTTTACTTTTGCAAATTTATTGAAGTTTTTTTTATTGGAGTTTAGTTTAAATAATGAGGTTTGAGCTTTATATATCTCTTTTGATCCATACATCCAATCCTCATAAACCTCTGTACCCAAAAAGAAATCTACTTCTTTATTTTTTACTAACTCTAGGGCATCATCCCAAAGTTTTCCATCTATAAACTCTATAGTATAGTTATTTTGTTTTGCCCATAGTTTCCAAATATCTATTAAAAGACCATGGGGTTTATTTGCTTGGTTGTAAGAAAATGGTGCATAATCAGGATCATATGCGACTTTAAAGTGTTCTTTTTTTGCATGTGAAATTGTGACAAATACAAAAAAGATAAATAGTATTAATAATTGTTTCAAAAGTTTGCACCATAATTTATTAAAATTAGTCAATAAATAATTATTCATTGAATTTAATAATGATTATAACTATAAAACACATATAAAATTATTAAATTTTTAAGAAAGTTTATATATAGTTTATATATAATCATTACTTATCCAAATAAAGGATTATAAGTGGGGAATATTTACGGAGGACTTGTAGCTGCAATTATTGCACTACCTTTAGCAATCGCATTTGGTATTGCCAGTGGGCTAGGGGCTGAAGCTGGTATTTATGGAGCCATAGTACTTGGTTTTTTTGCTGCACTTTTTGGTGGAACAAAAACTCAAATATCTGGACCAACAGGACCCATGACTGTGGTGTCTGCTACAGTAATAACCGCTTTTTCTGATAATCTATCGGTTGTCTTTGGAGTCTTTTTACTTGCTGGAATCATTCAAATTATTTTTGGTTTACTAAAGTTTGGAAAGTTTGTAAAGTTTATACCCTATCCTGTGATTTCAGGTTTTATGAATGGTATAGGAACAATTATAATAATTTTACAATTAAATGTGATTTTTGGTGCCCAGATCGAAAGTTCAATAATAGGTACTTTTTTATCTTTACCTAATACTTTTGCAAATATTGATATGACAAGTTTTCTTTTAAGTATTAGTACTTTACTTATATTATTTTTTACTCCAAAATTAATAGCTAAAAAAATTCCACCTACTTTAATTGCACTAATAGTTTTATCTCTTATATCATTTTATATGAATTTAGATGTGACATATGTATCAAATATTCCTATGGGGTTACCTGATCTTGTAATACCTAGTTTTGATATGTCTTTGATCTCTTTTATGCTTACTTCTGCTATCACTTTAGCCATACTTGGAACTATAGATTCTCTACTTACTTCCCTTGTTGCTGATTCCATATCAAAAACAAAACATGACTCAAATAGGGAACTTATTGGTCAAGGTATAGGAAATTCACTAGTGGCATTTGTAGGTGGTCTTCCGGGTGCTGGTGCTACAATGAGAACAGTGGTAAATATAAAATCTGGTGCTACTTCAAATATCTCTGGGATAATTCATGCTGTAATATTACTTTTAATTCTTTTAGTTTTATCACCACTAGCTTCCCATATACCAATGCCTGTACTTGCAGGTATCTTAATAAAAGTTGGACTAGATATAATTGATCATAAACTATTAAAACAATTAAAAATCGCCCCAAGACAAGATGTATCTGTAATGCTTGTGGTATTTGTTTTAACTGTATTTGTTGATCTAATCGTTGCAGTTGGTGCAGGTGTAGTTATTTCTGCCTTTTTAATTATAAATAGACTTATGCATCAAAGTTCCGTGGACTCAAATGCTTATACTGGTATAGATGAAGATCATGATGATAGATTGACTTCGGAAGGAATACGGATCATAAATATAAAAGGACCTTTTTTCTTTGGTTCTATATCTAGAATCATAGAAACTGTAGATGAAGTGTATGATGTAAAACATGTGGTTATAGATTGTACCCATGTTTCTTTTATGGATTTATCTGCTGTATATGCATTAATAGAAACTATAATAAAGATAAAAGATTCTGGTTGCAAAGTACATATCATTGCAAAGGGTGAGATAAAATCAAACCTTGTTAGATTGGGTATTTTAGATTTTATAAAAAGGGAAGAACTTCAAACTTCTCAGGAAAAAGCTATAGATAAGATTTTGACAAGTAGTGTTGTCTAAAATAGCTTTTTTATATATTTGCGACTAAGTCGCATTTAAGTGCAAAAAATATAAAATTCCAAAATGCGACTCAGTTGCATAATATAAACTTTCAAGAATCAATATTGAGATTTGTTATCAATATCAGTTTTATTTAAGAAATCATTCGCTAACATTTCGCTCATAAACAAATTTCTAGATAAAAAGTCAGGATTATTCAATATATTTAAGTATGTTGAATAATCTTGGTTTATTCAATCAAGGTATGTGTATGGAAGTATATACGATATAGTGCAATTGGATATTTAAATATACTCTTGGAATTAAGCGCAGATACAAATAGATAAGTTTGGCGACTACATTTGTATCTGCAAGTTTGGTACGGTATAGACCGTACTTAATATTAACATATTACTATTAATATTAAGGGAAAAAATGATTAAAACAGTAAAAAATCTTACATTAGCAGTAGCACTTGTGGGGACTTGTGCAATGGCGGATACAAAAGTAGAGATCGCAGGTGATGCAGAGATCAAATATAAAAGTACATCTGTTGAGCCAAGCTCAGGTAGTAAAACAGATAACAATTTCAACGAAACAGAAGTAAACCTTTATGTAAATGCAGTTAACCAAGATGGAGTAGAATTCCACTCAAAATTTGTTGCTTATAATGGTGTTCAAGCAGAACAAGCAAATGCAGCAGATAAAGATTTGAAAACTGCTGAAGCATATATTGTAGCTCCAATTGAAGGTAAGGCAAAACTTATTGCTGGTCTTAAAGCAGATACTGAATATGGAACTGAAGCTTTCTGGTCAGAAGATTCATATTGGAGAACTGCTCTTGCTGTACCATTCTCTGAAAACATTAGTGCTTAGGTTGTATTAAAAAAGATGAAAGAAGCTGAAAAGCATGATGGTGAAGGTGATCAAGATGCTCTTGTATTAAGAGTTGATGGAAATAGTGCTGGATTTTCTTATGGTGTAAAACACGCTACTATCTCATTTGATAATGATGCAGATGCAACAAATGGTACAAAAGATGAAAAACAACATAAAATCATTGGTGGATATGCAATGGGTGAAGTTGCAGGTGCTGAAGTTGCATTTGAGTTTATTAAAAGATCATCTGATTTAGACGATGCTGCTGCTAAAGCTGCTGGTGCTAAAGGTACAGGATATATTTTAGCTGTAGGTAAAGAGATCAATGATAAATTAAGTACTGGAATCTCTTATTTCTCTGTAAGTGATGGTATCAAAGGTGGTGGAGATTTTGCTCCAGGTGAAATCTTTGATGGAAATGTAGATTCAAGTGCTACAGCAGATACAAGTGTATTTGTAGTTCCTGTAGCTTATTCAATCAATGATAAATTAACTGCAAATGCTACATTAATCACTGGTGATGTTTTAGATAAAAGTGCTACTGAGGTAGATTTAGGTTTAGAGTATGCTTTAGGTGAAGTTACTACAGTTAGTGCAATCTATGCAAAAGCAAGTGGTGATGGTGCAAAAGCTGCTTTAGGTGGTGACCAAACTAATATGACTATCGTTCTTGCAACAGAATTTTAATAGATAATTATATTTTTTAGAGGTTAAGGGGTTTTCTCCTTAACTTCAAGATTTGAACTTTCATATGATAAACTTTATGGCTCCTAAGTTTATCCTATGTGGGTTTTACACATCTATTCCTAAATTTCGAAATTTATGAAGCGGCATTTCAATTAATATAAATTTCAAGGTAAAGCCCACTTTTAACAATATACAAAATTTTAAAAAATCGTAAAAGTTTTAATATTTCATAGAAACCATTGACTAAGGTCAATATCTTCTATTTATATTTTGATTATAATTATCACTATAATAAAGGAAAATCATGAAAAAGTTATTCTTAGTTTTATTTGCCACTATTAGTTTATTTGCAAATACCAAAAAAGAAAAAATAGTTATAGCAGGTCCTTTTGCTACAGTAAGCCATCCTATTATGCATATGATAAAAACAAATGCACTAAGTGATGTAGCAGACAAAGTGGAGTTTAGACTTTGGAAAAATCCAGATGAATTAAGGGCAATTGTTTTAAAAGGTGATGTTGATTTTACAGCTATTCCAACAAATGTAGGTGCAAATCTTTATAATAAAGGTGCAAAGATACAGCTTTTAAATGTTTCTGTTTGGGGGATCCTTGGTATGTTATCTAGGGATGAGAATCTTAAAAGCCTAAAAGATTTTAAAGGTAAAGAGATAGTTGTACCTTTTAGGGAAGATATGCCAGATATTGTTTTTAGAACACTATTAAAAAAACAAGGCTTAGATCCTAAAAAAGATTTTACCCTTAGATATGTGGCAAGTCCAATTGATGCTATGCAGATGTTGATAATGAGAAGGGTTGATCATGCTCTTTTAGCAGAACCTGCAATCTCTATGGCACTTAGAAAGACAGGCTCTTATCCTTTAAAACTTGTTGCACCTGATTTATATAGAAGTACGGATCTTCAAAAAGAGTGGGGAGAGGTTTTTGAATCTGAAGATAAAATACCACAAGCTGGTATGGCAGCCCTTGGAGATCAAGACCCATATATAATAAAAAGATTTTTAGAGGAGTATGAGAAATCACTGCAATGGTATAAAAACAATCCAAATGAAGCAGGAAAACTTACAGTAGAAACTCTAAAGATGTTAAAAGCACCAGCTATAGCTGATTCAATTCCATTTATTAGACTAGAATCACTTGATGCAAATAGTGCAAAAGATAAGTTAGAGTTTTTCTTCAATATCTTAAAAGATGAAAATCCAAAGCTTATAGGTGGAAAACTTCCAGATAGTGGATACTACTATTCAAAAGAAGATAAGTAGTTCTTATGAGCTTTTTTATCCTTGTAAAAATTATCCATATTCTTTGTGCGATATTTTTTATTGGTGTGGTTGGTTTTAGAACTTTTATCTTACCAGCCGCACAAGGGAAATTAGATAAGGATTTACAAGAAAAAGTGATGTCTGCCATTGGCTTTAGGGCAAGGTCTATAATCAAGATCAATAATGTATTTTTGATTTTAAGTGGCTTATATCTATTTCACTCTTATTCTGCTGAGTTTAATCTTTTACTTCTTATTAAAGCTTTTCTTGGTTTAGTAGTGGCTTCACTTTTTTATTTTGCCCCTTTTTTTATAAAAAAATATAAGTATTTTCCTTGGTTTAATAAAGCTTTTCATCATAGTTTTTTTAGCTTGATGATATTAATAGTGGTTCTATCCCAAATAGTCTTCATATGAAATTTATAATAAAACTGATCAAAGATTTTCCATGGTTTTTATGGAGTGGATGGGGTGCTATAGCGTCTATCTTACTTTTCATAGCCCTGTGGGATCTTGGGAATCAGATTTATGGTGACCTTGTTTTACCTAAACCCCTTGAGACTTTTGGTGTTCTCCTCTCCATGCTAAATGATGAACAAGTTCATTCTGATATCCTTACAACTATATATAGAGCTAGTAATGGTTTTATCATCTCTTTTACCTTAGGTACTCTCTTAGGATTACTTGCTGGACTTTTTGCTACAGCTTCCATTATGAGTAGACCTATTGTAACTATACTTGTAGGTATGCCTCCTATTGCTTGGATAGTACTTGCTATGATTTGGTTTGGTATGGGTGATATGACAGTTATTTTTACTGTGGTAGTGGCTTCTTTTCCTATTATTTTTGTTGGGGCACTTCAAGGTACTCGTACTTTAGATGGAGAGTTAAAGGAGATGGTGGATAGTTTTGATCTTCCTTGGTGGCAAAAGTTTACAAATCTATATTTCCCCCATATTTTTTCATATGTATTTCCTGCTTGGGTTAGTGCTCTTGGAATGAGTTGGAAGATAGTGGTTATGGCTGAGCTTTTAAGTACAAGTGATGGTATTGGTGCAGCTTTGGCCATAGCAAGAAGTCATCTTGATACAGCTTCAGCGCTAGCTTTAGTAACTATTATGATAGGTACTTTACTTTTCTTAGAATATGTGATTTTAGAGCCTATTAAAAGAGAGGTGGAAGCGTGGAGAAACTGAAAAGAGTGAATAGTGAAGAGTTAATAGTGAATAGTTTAAATCATTATTTTGGATTTACAGAGATTTTGGAGGATATTAACTTTACTCTTAAAAAAGGGGAGGTTTTATCTATCGTTGGTCCAAGTGGTGGAGGTAAAACTACTCTTTTACATTTATGTGCGGGACTTTTAGATGTTCTTGAGGGAAAGGTGTCAAATAGTTTTGTATCTTCATCTTTTGCTTTTCAAGAAAGTAGACTTCTTCCTTGGAAAAATGTACTTGATAATATCTCCTTGGGCTTAATTGCAAAAGGGGTAAAGAAAAAAGAGGCCATAAAAAGATCAAAGGAGATTGCTTTAAAATTTGGGCTTGAAGAGAATGATTTTGAAAAATTTCCTAAAGATCTAAGTGGTGGTATGAAACAGCGTGTAAGTTTTGCTAGGGCTTTAGTTGTAAATCCCTCTTTACTATTTTTAGATGAGCCATTTTCTGCTTTAGATATTGGATTAAAACAAGAATTACAAAATTTATTGATTGAGAGAATATCAAAAAAAGAGCTTACTATCCTTTTTATCACCCATGATCTTATGGAGGCTATACGTCTTAGTGATAAGATACTTGTACTTAAAGCTGATCCGGGACAGATTGTAAAAGAGTTTATTTATGATCTTCCTCAAGATCAAAGGAGTGATGAGTATGTATATGGTGAGTCTGCAAAAATATTAAAGGATAAAGATATCATAGAAACTTTTTTCCTCTCTCCGTTCCGGGATAACGCTAAAGCTTGTATGAATTTGGAGATGAAACTATGAGTGAGGGTTCAAAAAATACAAATGCCACAAAACATTATCTTTATTATCCTGATGAGGAAAATATTCCTACATATTTAGCTTATGGTTTTAGGGCGGTTTTTTTACTCTTAGCTCCATACATTGTGATAAGTTCTTTACTTTGGGGTATCACTTGGGCTGGTTTTATAACTCCTTTTGAGGATATACTTACTTGGCATATTTATGAATTTTTATTTGGTACTGGTATCGCTGGTATTATGGCTTTTATCTTTACTGGTATCCCTGAGTTATTTCCAGGCATGATCCCTTTTGTTGGTAAAAGGCTTAAAATAATTGTAGCCATATGGTTACTTGGTAGGATTAGTTTTTGGCTTATGGATTTTTTAGGGGTTTATATAGTTTGGTTTATAAATATTATTCCTCTAATTTGGATAATCCTTTGGGCTTTTAAACCAGTAGTCCTTGATCCTCTACAAAGACACTCCTCCATAGGATTTACAATAACCAGTCTTTTATTATTACAAAATATGTTTTTTATGGCATATGCTGGCATTATAGATATTGACAGTATGTCCATATTAAAAGTGGCTTTGGGTGCTTTTATGGTTCTTACTCTTTTAGCTTTGCGTAGGGTAAATATGGAAGCTTTAAATGAGATTATTGAAAATGAAAATATTGACGATGTTTTTATAGCTAGACCTTATAGATATAATCTTGCAATTTTTACAGTAATACTTTTTACTACTATAGAGTTTTTCTTTCCCGAAAATAGCGTATCTGGATGGGTGGCTTTAGCTTGTGCAGCAGCCATCTTGGGTATTTTAAATGATTATAATCTAAGATATGAATCTATCCTTTTAAAACCTTATACTATATATTTAGCATTGATAGCAATTTTGATGGCTTTGGGATATGGTTTTATGGGATATGATATTTTAGATGATTCTATATATGCTATAAATCATTTTAGGCACTTTTTAGCTACAGGTGCTTTTGGTCTTGCTTTTTTTATGGTGATGGTTATCATATCTTTTGTGCATACTGGAAGAGAACTTATCTCAAATAAGATAGTAGTGATAGGTGTATCTCTTATAGTTATCTCTACTTTGATAAGGGTATCAATTGCTTTTTATGGTGAGTATTCTGGAATCTTATATCTAATATCTTCTATAATATGGACAATACCTTTTGTTTTATATATTGAACATTTCTTTAAATTTTTATTGGCCCCAAGGGCAGATGGTATAAAAGGTTAGTTTTAAGTAGTACTTTTTGTTTTAAAAGTATTACTTGATTTTGTTAAGCTCTATTTCAGAACATATGTTCTAGAATTTTAATGTTTATTAACAGAACGTATGTTCTGTTAGAATAAGGAAGGTGATGGAAAATATCAAATTTAAACAAGTATCTAAAATAGTAATGTCATCAATTTTACTATTAGGATTAGCAAATATGGTGAGTGGATGTGTTTCTACTCAGAATAAACAAATTACAGAAGGAGAAAAAATGTCACAAAAAACTCATACAAAAGAAGATATTAGAGCAGCGATGGATCATCTAATTGATAGGGCTACCAATTTTGATGTGGATGCATTAGAAAGCATTTACCATAATGATTTTCATACAACCTTAGTTATGCCAAATGATGAAGTGAAAACTTATAATAAACAAGAGTTTATTGCTCATTTTAGAAAACAAGCAGAAGATCAGAATAGGGTTCAATTAAATACTTGGGCTAAGTGGCACGATTTTAATATTATTGGCGATAGTGCTGTTAGTGTATTAACAAGAAAACATAGTGGAATGAATGGTGAAGAGATGTATCTTCTATGTAATATAGAGCTAAAGTTTGAAGATGGAAGATGGCAAGTGATTAGGGAAGCGATCTATTTAAGACCTTTGGAGTCTTAATAATTTATGTTTGGAAAATTATTAAGTATACAGACAGAACAAATGTTCTAAAATTATACTAATAAATTGGAGATACTATGGCTAGAAAAAAAGAATATGACAAAGAAGAAGTATTAGATCAAGCAACTATTTTATTTTGGGAAAAAGGATTTAAAGCTACATCTATTGGTGATATTGTTAAAGCAACTGGTTTGAATAAGTATAGCATGTATGAAGAGTTTAAAAATAAAGAGGGTTTATTTAAAGCAGCACTTTCTAACTATACAGATAAACTTCAGAAAGAAAATATTGCACATTTGACAAAAGAGCCTTTAGGGTTAAAAAATATTGAAAACTTTTTATTAAATAGGGTAAATTATGCAACTTGTGATGATTTTAAGGGTTGTTTGGTTGTAAATTCTTTAGTTGAAAAAGAATCTTTAAATAGTGATATTTTTTCAAATATTCAATTACTTTTAAATGGATATGAAGAGCAAGTGATTGAGTGTTTAGAATCTGCAAAGAAAAATAAAGAGATAGCAGAATCAAAGGATTCAAAAACTATAGCAAAACTAGTAGTTAATTTTTCAAGTGGTGTATTAGTAAATGGTAAATTAGGTCAAAAAAGAGAAGAATATATAGCAATGTTAGATTTTTTTATGGATAGTATAAAAAACTAAATTTTTTTGCCATAATTCAGAATGATTGTTCTGTTAAGAAGGAAATAAAATGTATGAAAAACTATTGGAGTCTTTTATTTTAAATGACTTATTTAAATTGCAAAATAGAATCGTATTTGCACCAAGCACAAGATGTTTTGCAGATAAAAATTTATGTGCAACAGATGAGATGGCAGAGTATTATTCTAAAAGGGCAGATGCTGGTTTAATTATAAGTGAGGCAACACTTATCTCTAAGCAAGCACAAGGTTATCCAAATCAACCGGGAATTTACAATGAAAAACAGATTTCATCTTGGCAAAATGTAAATAAAAAGATACATAAAAAAGGTGCAATAAGTTTTTGTCAGCTCTTTCATGCAGGAAGAGTGAGTCATGAGATATTTATTGATCAAACGCCTGTCTCACCATCCAAAACAAAATTAGAAGCTAGGGTTCCAAGAACAGATTTAAAATATGGTGAATCCAAAGAGTTAAGTCTTTATGAGATAGAGGGAATTATCGAAGATTTTGTTAATGCTTCAATCAATTCTATTAGTGCAGATTTTGATGGGGTTGAGTTGCATTGTGCAAATGGATATTTACCTGATCAGTTTTTACATCAAGATACAAATAAAAGAGATGATAAATATGGTGGTACATTTAAAAAAAGGGCTACTTTTGTTTTAGAATTAGTTGATAGGGTAATAGAAGCTATTGGTAAAAATAGAATTGGAATACGTCTCTCACCCCATGCATATTTACATATGGATCATACAAAAGGGGATGAAAAGACATTTATATATTTACTAAAAGAGTTGGAAAAAAGAGAGCTTGCATATGTTCATACAGGTGTGTTAGATGATAAAGAGTATATCGATTATCTAGAGGGTAATGTTACTCAGTTTTTGAGAAAAAATTACAATGGTGTGATTATGGCAAATGGTTCATATAGCCCCAAAGAAGCGGATTCTTTAATCAAGGAATCTAAAGCAGATGTTGTTTCATTTAGTAGGGCATTTATTGCAAATAGTGATTTGGTAAGTAGATTAATAAAAAATGAAAAATTAGATAAATATGACAATAGTTTATTGGATCAATTAAAATAAGGAAGATGGATGTTAGAAGATCAATTGGAAAAATTAACAAAACAGGCATTTTCAAGTATGCCTAATGATTTAGCTGAGGGATTAAAAAAAGGGATAAGAGAGGTTAAATCATCCCAGTTAAGAAAAAATGCACGAAATGTAGGTGATTTGATAGGGGATTTAACTTTACCCAATATTTATAGTGAAGATATAGATCTCAAAAGTTTATTAAAAAATGATTATTTATTAATCAATTTTTTTAGAGGAAGTTGGTGTCCTTTTTGTTCTATGGAACTTAGGGAATACGAAAGACTAAAAGACGAATTTCATCAAAATGGTATAGATATAGTTGCCATAAGTCCTGAAGTCACAAAATATTCATTAAAAACAAAAGAGGAAAATAGTTTATCTTTTGAAGTATTAAGTGATGAAAACTCAAAGGCTATGAAAGAGTTTGGAATTGTATTTACTTTAAGTCCTGAAGTAAAAAAGATTTATGATGGTTTTGGTATTGATTTAAAAGAGCAAAATGGAAACGATAGTTTTGAGATGCCAGTTCCTGCAACTTATATATTAAACAAAGATTTTCAAGTAGTTTTCGCTCACATTGAAGAAGATTATATGACAAGGGTAGATCCATTAAAAGTTTTAGAATTTATAAAAACTATAGAAGATATTAAAATAAAAAATTTATAAAAGGAAAAAGAAATGAAAAAAAACAATACTTTAAAATCTATTTTATTAATATTTTTGATATTTAGTATGGCTACCTTATTTAGTGCTTGTAGTTTTAAAACAAATGATCAAATAAAGGAAGAAAAAGTGGATACAACAATACAGTTTTATAGAAATGCAACTATGAAAATCCAATATGCAGGTAAAACAATACTTACTGATCCCATGTTGGCTGAAAAAGGCTCTTATCCGGGTATATTAAATCCAAATAAGAGATTAAATCCCATATCTGAACTTACAGTATCAAAAGAAGAGATCATAAAAGGGACTGATTTTATGTTAGTTTCCCATACTCATATTGCCCCAGATTATAAAGATGGGGATTTTGCATCGGATCATATGGATCCTGTAGCTTTAAATATTTTAGATAAAACTATCCCAATATATTTACAAGCTTATGATTTAAAAGGGATGGAAAATCAAGGCTTTAAAAATCTTAATGTAGTTGCTGATAAGGTAAATATCGAAAATATTTTTATAGAAAGATTTGATGGTTTACATGTGGATGATGAGACTTGGATACCAATGATTGGTGAAAGTTCAGGCTATGTTTTAAAAGCTCCAAATAGCCCTACAATCCTATGGTCAGGTGATACTTTACTTACAGATAATGTTAAAAATATGATAGTAAAACATCAGCCAGATATTATTATATTACATTCTGGAGGAGCATGGTTACCAAAAGATGATAAAGGGAATAAAGCGATATTATTGATGGGGATAGAAGATACTATATCTGTTGCTAAGTTAGCTCCAAATTCTAAGATTGTGGCTATTCATATGGAGGCATTAGATCATTGCCCTGTTACAAGAAAAGATTTAAGAGAAGCTGCAACAAGAGCTGGTATTTCAAAAGATAGATTAATTATTCCCCAAAATGGTGAAATCTTAAAATTTTAATAGGGATTAACAAATATATAAAATGAAAAAGTGATTACTTATGTTTTTTTGAATATAGAGGTTACTAATATCACTTTTTCAATTTAATTTTAAAAGATGCTCCATCTTGTATATTTGAAACTTCTAGGTTTGTATTAAAACTTTTTTCAATAATCATTTTTGACATATAAAGACCTAACCCTAGACTATCCTCTTTTGTAGAAAAATATGGCTCAAAAATTTTATCAATGATCTTTTCATCTATGCCTCCTGCATTATCTGAGATGGAGATTATATAAAAGTTTTTATCCTCAACTAGACTTATTTCAACTCTAGGGTTTTTTATTTTTTTTCTTAAAAACTCATCTTTTGCATTGTTTAAAATATTGAAAACCACTTGTGAAAACTCTTTTTTATAAGAGTATATAGATATATCCCCTTTATATTGGAAATTGATTTTAATATCTTTTTCATCAAAGGAGCCATGGAGTAAATTTATAGTGTCATTGATAGCTTTAGCAAGAAAAAACTCCTCTTTAGTTTTGTCTTCTTTAAAAAAATCCCTAAAACTATTTATGGTATCAGACATAAACTCTAGTTGGGTATTTGCTTCTTTTACTTTATTGTTTATATATTCTTTACTTAGTTTGTCTTTTTCATATCTAGCTTCTATATTCATCATGATATATGAAAGGTGTGTTAGGGGTTGTCTCCATTGGTGGGCAATATTTGCCAACATCTCACCTAAAGAGGCCAATTTATTTTGTTGAATAACTATCCTTTTTTGCTCCTCTTTTTCATTTATTATTAATTTCATTTTATATGAAAGTGCAAAGGCTAAAAGAACCGATTCTAAAGGGATGGAAAAGTGAACTATATACATAGGATTAATAAGATATTCTTCCATTAAAAAATCTCTGTATTCAAAGGCAAATATGGATATAAAAACCCCAGCCCAAGCAAAAAGATAAAAGATCGCTTCTTTTTGTCCTTTAAAATATGATTTCACTGCTGCATAAAGATAAAAAGTTAAAAATAGTGATGTTGAAATATATGCATCAATATAGATATCATAAAACTCTTCTAATGATAAATCAAAATATCTATCTATCAATTCAAGTACTAAAAACTCTATGGTAAATATAAAAAGACTAAAAAAAATCACTTTATCTATTATAGGAGTATTTATTTTTGTATGTAAGAAATCCCTTGTGAAAAGATTGAAAAAGATTAAAAAAACTAAAAAGAAAAAAGGAAATAAAACATTATCATGATTGTTATCTTGAAATGAATTATTAATCAGAATAATTAAAATGCCCAATTGACTAAAGGCATAATAGATATACATTTTTTCTTTATTAAAAATGTAAAAGGCAAAATAAAATAAAAAAGATGCGAAGGTGATACCATAAGCAAAGCCAAATATTAGTTTTATATTTGTATTTTCAAATGTCAATAATGATGCATCTAAAAAGCTAAATAAAGTAAGAACTATAAAGAGTGTTTTCATTTATATCCCTTGATTATCTATTATTTTATAACCTATACCAGAGATACTTTTTATGCTTTCTTTTGATATTTTAGATCTTAAATCTCTTACCACAGTTCTAATCGCATCAATGCTCATCTCTCCATGCCAAATATAGCTATCAAACTCAGAAAAGCCAACAGCTCTTTTATGATTTTTTATCAATAAATCTAAAACAAGGAGCTCTTTTTTTGCCAATAAGATTTTTTTATTTTTATTGAATAGGGTTTTATTAAAAGTATCAAAGGTGAAGTTTCCATCTATTTTATAAATACTATTCTCTTCAATTATATCTTCTATACATAGCTTTAAAGCGGGTAAGAGTTTATCTTGAGTTATTGGTTTTTCTATATATTTAATAAGTCCCAATTCCACTGCAATTAATAAAAAATCAACATCTATAAATGCTGTGGCTATTATGATCTTTGTTTTTTTATCATTTTTTCTAATTTGTTTAATCATCTCTAAACCATTGAGTTTTGGCATTTTAATATCTGTGATTATAATATCAGGTTTAAACTTTTCATATTTTTCTATCCCATCAAGTCCATTATTGGCTTCATACACATTATCACAATATAAAGAGAGATAATCAACAGCATTTTCTCTTATAAAGCTTTCATCATCAATATAAAGTATTTTTAGGTTTTTTAATTCTTTCATATTACAAGTTTACTAAAAAAACTGGGGAAAAACTAGGGGAATAAAAAGAAAAATATATTCCCCTACATTTACCTTATTTTTCTAACTACAATTAAAAAAATAAAAATTAAAGGAATAATAATGAGAGAATATAGCTCAAAATTTCGTATTTGGCATTGGCTTTTTGCCTTTTCAATACTTGGGGTAAGTGTAACTGTTTTACTTAGGGAGACTTATCTAAATAGTTATGATATGGCTGATAGTTTAAAAGAGGAGATTTTATCTTTAGGTGTAAACTTAGAGCTAGAGCAAGCAAGGGATATATCCCATATATTAACTGGTGGTTTTTGGGATTGGCATATCTATTTTGGTTATGCTTTTGCTTTTTTTCTTCTTGTAAGAATAGGGATGCTTATAAAAAATGGTTTTGATTATCCAAAAGATACAAGTATCCATAAAAAACTAGTGTATTCTTCATATAAATTTCTATATTTGATTTTATTTGTCCTTGCATCTTGTGGTATTGTTTTACATTTAGGAGAATTAAATTCTATTGATGAGGATTCTTTATGGATATTTGAAGAGATACATGGGATATTTGGCTATATTATTATGATATTTATTCCTTTACATATAATAGGTGTAGTTGTAAGTGATATAAAAGAGGATAAAGGGCTTATCTCAAGAATCATATCTGGATCAAAAAAATAAAACACTAACAAAAGCAATCGCTTTTGTTAGTATTAATTGCTTCTTTTAGCTTGAAGTTGAACATTTATATTTACATCATCACTTAAAACCATATTCCCCAAAGAGAAAAATGAACTTTTGCCTATATTAAAATCACTTCTTTTAATAGTCGTGGTAAGGTCAAATTCTAGTAAGTTTGTATCAATAGAATCATTTAGTTTATAGTCAAAAGAGATTAGTTTACGAGTATCTTTTATTGTTAAATATGCAAACATAATATCCTTATTTGAATCTATTCGAACAAATTCAAATTTCATATTTGGATGATTTTCTACATCAAAATAATCAGTTTGTTTTATATAATCGTCCCTTTCTTTGTTTTTAGTATTAACAGAATCTACACTAACACTACTTTCAAAAAACGTTAATCTATTTGATATCTCATCATAT
The DNA here is from genome assembly GCA_964342525.1 of uncultured Arcobacteraceae bacterium. Taxonomy (GTDB): domain Bacteria; phylum Campylobacterota; class Campylobacteria; order Campylobacterales; family Arcobacteraceae. The sequence goes on along the minus strand of CAYFGQ010000017.1, from coordinate 27,150 downwards.
TGTATTTGTGCATCAAACTTTTCAAAGTCCCCATGTACATTTGATACTCCAAAATGATCAATGTCAAATCCCACTTTTGAATTATCTTTATTAATTTCGTAAGTAGCTGAAAATAGCATACTAGATGTTATAAGCAATCCATATAGAGTTTTTTTACCCATATGGAAAATTTTATTTCGTTTCATCATAATTTTCCTTTTTTTATAAATTAAAAAAAAGTATATATATTTTTTTTGGGGAAAAGTGAGGGGATTAAAATTTTAAAGAAATTTACAAAAAGTATTTTTAAACTGATAATTATTATCAATTTAAAGTCTATTTAAGTTTTGCTCTGTTATGATTCTAATAACTATTATCAAAAAAGGAAAAGGTATGTCAAACCTTATGTTGAAAAAAGAAATCAGAAGAATAGTTAGAGAATCAGGTTATAAAAAAGACAAGAGAATGGTGAACTCAGTTCTTAAAGTTTTGAAGATGCAAAATAGAGATTCAAACCTTGACCTGTCACAGGCCTCAATTTTGGCCCGTGAAATACTTAATTAAAAAGGATAAGTGATGAGTAGTATGAGTGTATTAGTAATTGGTGGAGATAAAATATCTGCAATAAGAAATGTCTTATCAGACTTAGGTGCATCTGATGTTACTCATTGGGATACAAGGAAAAAAACTGGCGCATGTAAAAAGGAGATACCTCAAAATACTGACTGTGTTTTGATGTTGACTGACTTTTTAAATCATAATGTAATGTATAAATTTAAAAATGAAGCAAAAAGAAAAAATATTCCATATATTTGTTCTAAAAGAAGTAGTTCTTCTGTGTTTTGTGAGTTTTGTAAGTTTATTGGTAAAAATAACTGTTAAGGGATAAGATAATTATGAGTTTTAATGAATGTGCAAATGTTATAGGGGTATTAAATCCATCATTATCAGTATCAAATACTTTTTTTGAGTATGTATATGGGAAAATAGCTAGAGATACAAAAAATAGATTTGTTGAAAGGGGTGAGGGGTATATAGATATCTTACCTTTTAACTCTAAAGGTATCAGGGTGATTCCTATTTGGAAAGATGTAAATATTGACAAAATGGATATAAATGATGAGCTTAGAACTGCTACAAATGTGATAAAAGAGGGTGAGTTAAATCAAGTTTATCTTGTATATCCAAAAAATGAAAAGTTTACAAAGCATATTGAGATAAGAAATCCAAGTTTAGAAAATCATGAGTATAAAATTAAGGTGATACCTTATTCTTTAAATTCATTAGTAAAAAAAGGAAGAAGTCATGGGTCAAGATGTTGTTGATCAAATAGATAAAAATTTTAAGACTTTTAGGTTAGATAAACAAACCAACAGAATTATAAATCTAAGGTTTCAAGAGGAGACTAATATTGATGAGTTTTTTGATATTAGAGCAATTTTGAATCAAAATAATGTTAGGTATAGATTCGATAAAAATTTCGATTTTCAATTGGTGTAATAGTTTTAAACTATTGCACTTGGTATAAAAACTTAGATTTAGGGAAGTGTTTCACTTCTTTAAATGTGAGTTTTGTATCAATTAGAATTATTATTTCTAATCAGTATCAATCCATTTCCTAAAACCGCTTATACCATATCATTTTGGCAAATTCCCTTATGGTATAAGTTTCTAAGATACAAGGCTCACGTTTTAGAAATATTTATTTATAAATTATAAAAGATTAAAAAATTATATAAAAAGGATTTAAATGTCTACAGCAATATTTTATGCAAGTAGTACTGGTAATACAAAAGAAGCAGCCGAGAAAATAGCAGCAAAATTAGGTGATATCGAGGCATTTGATATTAGTTCTAGTGGTGCAGATAAAATTAATGAATTTGATAAGGTGGTTATTGGTTGTTCCACATGGGGCGAAGGTGAACTTCAAGATGATTTTGAAGATGTTTGGGCTGATTTTTGTGATATAGATTTTAGTGGAAAAACTGTAGCTCTATTTGGTCTTGGTGATCAAGAGGATTATGGTGATGAATATGTTGATGCTATGGGTATCATCTATGAGCAAATCGCAGATAAGGGAGCAAATGTAGTTGGTTCTTGGTCTGTTGATGGATATGAGTATGATGAATCAAGAGCAGTAGTTGATGATATGTTTGTTGGACTTGCTTTAGATGAAGATAATCAAAGTGATTTGAGTGATGAGAGAATAGAGACTTGGTGTAGTATGATCAAGGATGATATTCTTTAAGTATAACGCAAAGATCTTTATTAAAAGCAACTCGTTGCTTTCTTTAGGATTTTGCCTACTTTTAGATGGATTCACTCCATCGATAAAAAGTAGTAGTTATGAAAAGGTTCCTATTAAATAGGGACTATTTAATAGGAAATATTTAATAGGAGAAAGATATGAGCCAAAATTTAAAAGACCAAATAAGTGGATTTTCAAATTTTAAATTTGATGAACAAACAAATATGATATTAAATCAAAATTCATTAGCTCATGCCGATGTGGATCAGTTCTTAGAAATTATGTATATATTAGATTCAAATTTTGTTAAATATGATATGACAAGAACCTATGATCTAAAGATATTAGGAAGAAGATAAAAATGAAGAAGATAAATATAGAAAAATTGCAAAAAGATCTAGAAGAAGTAAAAGAAAGGGCAGATATTGTTCTTGATTCTTTAGAGAAAAGAAGGCATGCCTTCTATAGATAGAAGATAAAGTCACCACTTGGTGGCTTTTTTAATTTAAAAGGATAGATTATGAAGAAGAATATCGATTTAAAAAAATTACAAAAAAGACTACAAGAGATGAAGATTGAAGCTGGTATTTTACCAAAAGATCAAAAAGTAAAAAAGAAAAATAGCTAAAGATTAAATATTCTCTATAAAGAAAAACAATGGCTGAAATATTAAATAATGAATTAAGTGAAATAAAAAACTATCAATTATCAATTGAACTTAAAAAGATCGTAAACCTATCCTTAGATACAAATTGCCAAGCAAGTGATGGACTTAGAGTGGCAAATATATTAAATAAACTACTAATAGATTATACAATAGACAATGAGTATAATTTTTTACTATTCCCCAATAACAAATCTTAAAAATATATAATTAAAAGAGTGATACTTATTATCATTATTAAGTGAGCACAAAGAATATATTTACTAAAATTACAAGGTCAACTCAAGAAAATTAAATATTTATAAATCAAAATAATGAGCTGACCTTAGACAAAATCTTAAAGGGTTCATTTTGCAAAATAGTTTAGAGATTAGATATGAAGAGTATTTATTAAAATTCAGGAATATGATTAAAAGTTTAGGGTTAAATAACTCTATACAAAAAGAGTATGTATTAAAACTATTGTTTGAAAGTGAATCTCACCTAAGTGCTGATGAGATCCAACAAATTATAAAAAAAGAAGAAAAAGTAAATATTGGAATAGCAACTGTATATAGAATTTTAAATCTATTTGAAGAGATGGGAATAGTTAGTGCAATAACTATCCAAGGAATGGATTCAAAAATGTATGAGTTAAGTCTAAAAGCTCACCATGATCATCTTATATGTATAAATTGTAATAAAATTATAGAGTTTGTAGATAAAGAGATCGAAGAGCTTCAAGAGCAAGTAGCAAAAAATAGAGGCTTTGTACTTCAAAGTCACAATATGATAATGTATGGAATATGTAAAGAATGTCAAAATGAATAATAAAATATATGTAAAAAGTGTAGCAAATAATAGAGTCAGGCTAAAGTCTGACATCTTCTCCTCAAATAACAATCTCCAAGTAATAAAAGAAGAGTTCTCAGATATTTTTACCTCCTATAGGGATAATAAATCTTGTAAATCAATTGTTTTTACTTATTCATTAAATTATACTCTTGAAGATATCTTAGAAAAACTAAATAAACTTTTTAAAATCACAGCTTCAATCCCAGCTAGCAATGCAATTTGTGATGATGGTTCATGTAAGTCTTGCAATATTCAAAAACATGATCAAAAGTCATGGAAAAGAAAACTTTTTGAGTTTGGATTACTTAGTGGATATGCTATTTATTTATTTGTAGGTGAACATATCCTAGGGCTTACTATAGTGGCTACTCCTCTTTCCTTAGTAGCACTGGTATCATTAGTGGCTGCAGTTCCTTTACTTAAAGAATCCTATGAAGATATAAAAGAAAAGAAATTTACTCTACATACTTTTATGAGTGGCACTTTAATGCTTGCTATCTTTTTTGGAGAAGCCACAGCTGCTTTTGAGATTATCTATATCTTAAGGGGAGGAATGCTTCTTGAGGAATATATTGCCAATAGATCAAGATCTGAGATCCAAAATCTTGTGGAGCTAGATATTAAAAATGTATTTATCTTACAAGATGATGTGGAGATTGAAGTTCCTCTAGATTCTTTAAAACAAAACGATATAGTAGTTTGTAGATCAGGTGAAAAAATACCTGTAGATGGCATAATTGTTGATGGGGAAGCTGAGATAAATGAAGCTATTATAAATGGTAGAAGTGAGCCTGATTTTAAACAAAAAGATGATGAAGTATTTGCAGGAACCATTTGTGAAAAAGGTAGAATCTATCTAAAAACTACAGCCTTAGCAAATGAGACTTATATCTCAAGAACCATGAGAGAGGTGGAATACTCTTTGATGCAAAAATCCCCAAGTGAATTAGAAGCTGATAGATTAGCAAATAAATTACTAAAACTTGGAACTCTTCTTACTGCTGGAACCTTTTTCTTAACAGGCTCTTTTACAGCTGCTTTTTCAACTATGATAGTGATGTCTTGTCCTTGTGCTACAGTATTAGCCGCATCAACTGCCATAAGTGGCGGTATTTCAAATGGAGCAAAACAAGGTATCCTTATAAAAGGTGGAGATGCTCTTGAAGAGGTAAGCAAAGCTGATGTATTTTGTTTTGATAAAACAGGAACTCTAACTACAGGAAAACCAGTCATCACAGATATTATCACTATGGATGAAGTGGATGAAAAAGAGCTATTAAAATATGCAGCCTTAGCAGAGTATAGAAATTCACACCCTATAGCAAAGTCTATTATCTCCTATGCAAAATCTAAAGGTGTAGTTGTAGATCAAAATAGTGAAAGTGAAATAATCCCTGGATATGGGGTAAAAACAAAACTTGGAAGTGAAAGAGTTCTTGTTGGAAATAAAAAACTTCTAAGTAGATATAAAATCTCAGTTAAAGATCATAGCCAAACTGTACATAAACTTATGGAGCAAGGTAAAACAATAGTATATATAGCTAGTGATAATGAGTTATTAGGAATCATAGCCTTATCCCATGAGGTTAGAGCAGGCACAAAAGAGATGATCTCTGATCTAAGAGCTAGGGGAGTGAAACATATCGCTCTTTTAACAGGAGATGAAGTAAAAGTAGCAAACGCTTTTGCCCTAGATTATGATTTTGATACAGTATTTGCTAATCAAACCCCAGAGGGTAAAGCTGATGCGGTAGAAGAGCTAAAAAGAAGATATGACAAAGTAGTGATGGTTGGGGATGGTGTAAATGATACCTATGCCATGAGTAAAGCTGATGTTGCGATCTCTTTTGCAGCTGGTGGAAGTGAAGCTGCTATCGCTGTATCTGATATAGCGATCACCCACTCACACCCTGAAGATGTGATAAATCTATATGATCTTAGTAAAAAATCCCTAAGTGTAGTAAATCAAAACTATTATATAGGTACAGGTACAAATCTTATAGGGGTAGCCTTATCTGCACTAAATGCTCTTACCCCAGTTGGAGCAGGGCTTATCCATATAGGACATACAGCAGGGATTATGGCAAACTCTTCCAAACTAGCCATAAGTGCTCCAAAAAAGTAAAATAATAATAATTGCTATCAAAAAAATAACATTTGATAGTAATTATTAAAACACTTTCAGAGTAGATTAAGCTCCAAAAGCGATAATTTCAAAATATAAAAGGAAACAAATTTGATAACAGCAGAAAAACTAATAGAGATTAGTTCATTTTTATCTTTGATCCATCATACTAAAGGAAGGATTAGAGTTAGAGTAAGTAAAAAGATAAAAGAACATGGTGGTAATATCACCCTAGAGGATATTGAAGATATCCCAAATAAGATAGCTGGGATTAAAAAAGTAAAGATAAATAAGATCATAGGTTCTATCACTATAGAGTATGATAATACTATCTTCCCAGATAGTTTATGGAGTGATTTATTAAAACAGCAGAATTTAGATAATATAGTTAAAATTATAAATGAATTATCAAAAGAGGTAGTATAAGATGCAAGAAAATGTACAAAATGATGTGGTTACCGGGCAAGATGTTACTGATACACAAACAGTTGATACTGCTCCAATAACTACAAATTTTGATCAGGATCTATTGCTTACATTTAGAGTTGATCCAAACTATAATGAGCCAGTTTTAAATCAAGCACTTAGAATCGCAGTATATGATGAATATAGAGCATATGAAACATATAAAAAGATACTTGAAACATATGGTGATACTGAACCATTTACAAATATTATTCATGCTGAAGTGGCGCACTATCAAGCCCTTATACCACTTTTAGAAAAATATCAAGTGGAAGTACCCCTAAATGATTGGGAGGCTAAAATAGTAGCACCAAACTCTGTACTTGAAGCTTGCGAATTGGGTGTAGCTGCTGAGATTGAAAATATTAAGATGTACGATGATTTGATATCTTATGTGGGGGATTATCCTGATGTATTAGATCTGATGTATAGATTACAAGCAGCATCTTATAATAACCACTTACCAGCATTTAGAGCATGTGTAGCAAAACTTTCAATGCCTCAAATGGCTACTAATACAAATGAACCACAGTCTCAGAACCCTATGCAAGGTTTAGATGAGATGATGGGAAAAGTAGATGAGTTTAGTGAAATAGCACAAAAAGCAGCCTCAGGAAAATTTTCCCAAGAGGATATGATGAAACTATTATCATCTAATCATGTTTCAATGATTGGTGGAGCAGTACTAGGTGCTTTAGGGGCAGGAGTAGTATCTCAAATGATAAAAGATAAAGATGAAGATAATAAAGAAGAGGAGGACAGCCTTGCAAAATAAAACAATCGTTTCAGTAGCAGCAGGTGCATTAGTTGGTGGAGCATTAGCTTTTTTATATTTAAAAAATCAAAAAGCTAAAAAAATGCACGCAATTAAAGAGAAACAACAAAATACAGAAGATTCAAAAGATTCATAGGAGGAAAAGATCATGTTACCATTTATAGCAGGAGCAATTGTAGGAGCAGCAGCAGTTGTGGTTTATAACAAAAATGAAAAAGTAAAAAATACAATCGATTCAGGTGCAAAAAAAGTAAAAACTTTAGCTGAAGATGGTTTAGAAAAATCAAAAGAATTAGCTAAAGATGTAAAAACTACTGTAGGTGAAAAGGTAGAGTCTTTAAAAACAAAAAAAGAGCCAGAAGTGGCTGAAGTAGCAGAAGTAAAAGGAGAATAGATGGCATTTGAGATTCCAAAATTAAGTATAGATACAGGGACACCAAGAAGTGTTCCTGGTCATATTGTAAGTGGAGCTTTAGCAGCAGGTGTAGCAGCTGGAGCTATAAACTACAATAGATATGCAAAAGGTGAGATAGCTAAGTGTGAAGCGATAAATGATTCTATAAAACTTAGTATTCAAGGTGGAATTGCAACAGGAAGTGCAATCGCTGCAGCAAATTATGTTGGACAAAATAAGTATCTAAATATGATTAGTGCTGTATCTATTGGTCTTTCAGGTATTTATCTAGTTGAAAAACTTGCTGAAAACCTACAAAAAGGAAGGCCAGAAATGATAGAAGAAGCTCTTGGAGAAGAGATAGAAAGTGAGGAAGAATAGATGTTCGGTAATCAAGATCAAACAGCACAAAATGATTTAAATGGTGTAAATTTAAACAATAATCCATATATTCAGCAAGAAAATGCACAGGTTAACCAGCCACAGCAACCACTACAGCAGACACCTGCAAATCAACAAGCACAGAATCCACAAATTCCAGCTTTAGATCAGCCTATGGGGTTTGATACAAATAAGTTTTTAATTGGACTTGCTATTGGTGCTGCTGGTGCATATCTTCTTACAAATGAAAATGCTCAAAAAGCACTATTTAAAACTTTTGCTAAGGGTAGTGAACTTTTCACTGCTGGTATTGAAGAGATGAAAGAGCGTTTTGAAGATGCTAAAGCTGAGATGGAAGCAAACGAAAATTAAGAAGTTTAGATGAATACAAATATAAAACTTTTACATAAAACAAGTAAAAGAGTAAGATACTTTTGTAAAGAGCTAAAGCAAGAGGATTATAATGAATCTTCGATGATCTCTTATTTTGAATCTATAGATGGTATAGAGGAAGTAAGGATCAATAAAAAGATAGGATCTATCATATTTGAACATGATGGAAGCGCTTTTAATACAATTGAAGATCTTATGAGTTTTATAGATTTTAATAAATATAAAACTTGCGATACCTTTTTATCTGTAAATGAATGTCATAGCTGTATAGATGATGAAGCACCTAGTTTAAATGGTGTGATAAGAGCCTCTAGTGCTTTAGTGGCTGAGCGTTTTATCACTAATGATATGGCTAAGATGTTATTAACTTCATTTGCTTCAAGACCCCTTTTAATTGAGGGTGCTAAGGAATTATTTGAAGAGGGTCTTACTTCAAAGGTTCTTGAAGCTACAGCTGTAGGTGTGAGTCTTGCTAGAAAAGATTACCTTGCGGCAAATAGTACAAATGCAATGCTAGAACTGGGTGAATATATAGAAGAAACTACAGTACATAAAAGTGATGATCTTATAAAAGAGCTTGCTAAACCAAATGTAAAAAAAGCATGGATCGAAGTGGAAGAAGATGGTAAGTCAACTCAACTACTTGTGGATACATCTACTTTAAAAGTTGGTGATATTGTTATTGTTGGTGCTGGAGATACTATCCCTATTGATGGACATATTATTACAGGAAGTGCTTCAGTAAATCAGATCTCTATGACTGGTGAGAGTGAACCTGTTTCTAAACAAAGGGGAGATAGGGTTATCTCTGGAACTGTTGTAGAAGAAGGGCGTATAAAGATTTGGGCAGAGTATGTTGGAGATGAAACTGCAACTGCTAGGATCAAAAACTATATTACAAACTCACTAAATGAAAAATCTGCTGTTGGACTAAAAGCTACAAAATTAGCTGATAAGCTTGTACCTGTAACTCTGGGTCTTTCTGGGCTTTCATATGTGATAAATAGAGATTTTGAAAGTGTAGCTGCTGTTCTTCAAGCTGATTATTCTTGTGCTTTAAAACTAGCTACTCCAGTTGCTTTTAAATCAACCATCTCAAAAGCTGGAAATGATGGTATCATGATCAAAGGTGCAAAATCGATTGAAGCCTTACAAGGTGCAGATACTTTTGTCTTTGATAAAACAGGAACCTTAACCCATGGAGAGCTTGAAGTTGAGACTATAGAGTCTTTTGATAAAGCTTGGAGTGAGGAAGATATCTTAAACCTTACAGCAAGTGCAGAAGAGCATTATTTCCATCCTGTGGCTGAGGCTGTTGTAAGGGCTGCTAGGGAGAAAGGTTTTGTTCATATGCACCATGAAGAGGTTGAGTTTATTGTAGCCCATGGTGTTAAGACTATAGTAAATGAAAAAGAGGTGGTTATTGGTAGCCGTCACTTTTTAGAAGATGATGAGGGTATTGATTTCTCATCCCATGAAAAAGATATCAAAAGGTCTTTAGAGTCTGGGAAAACAGTTCTTTATATTGGATATGATAAAAAACTTCTTGGTACTATTGGTATGAGAGACAAAGTTAGGGAAAATGCAAAAGAGATTTTAGCAAAATTAAAATCCCTAGGAGCAAAACAACTTGTAATGCTTACTGGTGATATTGAGACAAAAGCAAAAGCTTTAGCTCATGATCTTGGTATCGATACAGTATATGCAAATATGAAACCAACAGATAAAGCTGATATAGTAAAAGAGTTAAAAGACTCTGGGGCTAAAGTGGCATTTGTAGGTGATGGAATAAATGATGCACCTGCGCTTATGAGTGCAGATGTTGGAATAAGTATGAGTAAGGGAGCTGATATTGCAAAAGCAACAGCAGATATAGGTCTTTTAAAAGATGATATCGCAGCAGTTGCAGAGGCTAAAGAGTTGGCCAATAAAACAATGAAGCTTATTAACTATAACTTTAATGCAACAGTTGGGATAAATAGTGTTATTTTAACTGGGGCAACTATAGGGTTGTTTAGTCCTATAACTACAGCTGTACTGCATAATGGTACAACTATAGGACTTTTACTAAACTCAATGAAGGGTGTAAATTTAAGTAAGTAGTTGAGATTGATAGTACTTATCAATTTTAAACAAGTTTTTAGGAAAAAGTGCCTATAATTGTGATAATTAATATCATAAAGGATAATTATGGCACCTATTTTCCCTATAGCAATAGGAGCAGCAGCATTAGTTTCAGCAGCTCTAACTTATAAGACAGGAAAAAATGCAAAAGCAAAATTTGATAGAAAAAGAAGAAAGAAGCTTAATTCCAAAGCTTGATCTTGATACTAAAAAAGAGTTAGCAAAAATTGGTATGACAGCTACAATGGGTATCACTGTCGTAACATCATTATATATGAAAAACAAAACTATGAAATATCTTCATGTTGGTGCAGGAGTTGCTCTTGTAGGATTCTCTTATTGGCACCACACTCTTTATCAAGGTGATAAAAAGAAAAAAAAGGCTAAAAAGGAAAAATAGGAGTCATTTTTAATCCCAATAATTTGGGTTAAGAGGTGACATTCTATGAAAAAACTATGTAAGCTAAGTAAAGCTGCATTAAAACAACAGATTCAATATAGAAACTGTATTTACAAATGTAAAAAATGTGGTCGAGAGAATGATCATAAAAAAAAGCTTTGTAAAAGTAAACTTGTTTAGTATTTCTAAATAATAAAGGAAAAAGGGGAGATAGTTAATATCTCCCCTTTTTTTTATTTTCTTTAGTGTACTATATCATATCAAACAATTAAAGAGATCCATGATAAAGTATTTAATCACATTTTTTTTATTTTTTAATTATCTATTTTCTTCAGTTTTATCTGATATTACTATAGATAAAAAAAATATATACAACAACTTTGAACTTCTAGTTTATGAAGATAAAACAGATAAACTTACTATTGATGATATTAAAAAAGTACAATTTAGCAAAAAAACAAAAAATAGATTTGCTTTGGGAAGAAGTAATGGGAGCTTTTGGTTTAAATTAAATATTAAAAATATTAGTGATAAAGAGGACTTTATATTAACTATAAATGAAAGTTTTTATGAGTCTTTTGAAGTCTATGAAGCTAAAAAATACTCTACAGGCTTAAAGCAAAATATTGAACAAAGACAAATACAAACAAATAAACTTTCCATAAATCTACTCATACCAAAAAATACTCAAAAAGAATTATATATAAAATTAAAGGCAAACTTTGCATATTTTGGTACTTTTCTTTTATTAGAACATGGGGCATTTCATCTAAATGATTTTTTTAGTATGAATACTTATTTTATCTTTTTATTTGGGGTGTTTTTTATAATTATCGTATTTAATCTTTTTTTATTTTTAAAATTAAGGGAGAATATTTACTTTTATTATATAGGGTATATATTTTTCCTTTTTATTTATGTATTTAATATAAGTGGGTTTTTGGCGTATTTTAATCTTTATGAATATATATATGTACTTCAATCAAGCTCTTGTTTTGGTTTGATGTTCTTTTTACTTTTTTCTTTAAAGCTATTAGATGCGGAAAAACATTTACCTAAAATTGATAAGATTTTAAAGTGCTTTGCTCCCATATTATTTGGAGTAGGTCTTATCTTTTTCTATAACTATAAACTTGCGATGCAGATTTCAAATAGTTTAAATATATTGTTAATAATACTTCTTATGTCTATAGCCATTTTTGTTGCATTTAAAGATAGATCAAAATCTATATATTATATTGTTACTGTTACCTTATACCATGTAGCTCTTTTCATATTTATCTTTATGATAGAAGGGGTTTATGAAAATACGATTTTTACAAGATATAGTTTTTTCTTTATGATATTTATTGAGATTGTTGTATTTTCTTTACTATTGACTAATCGATATAATGAATTAAAAGATCAAGTTATAAAAACCCAGAGTGATTTACTAGAATCAAAAATACAAAATCAAGTGGCTTTAGAAAATAAAATTCTTGAGAGAACAAATGAAATATCAAAACTTTTAAGTGATAAAGATCTTTTACTTAGAGAATTACACCATAGGGTTAAAAATAACTTTCATATGTTAAATGCTTTGTTGTGGCTTGAACTAAAAAAAGAAGAATCCGAAAAATTTGATATAAAAGCACTTATAAATAGAATTGATGCAATATCTACAATTCATGAACAACTTTATAGTTCTGAGAATCTTTCAAGTATCAATATAAAAGATTATCTACAAAAGATTATTTCAAATATCCCTTATGATTATAAAAAAGTTAAAATCTCTACTGAGATAGAAGATATATCTTTTGAGTTTGATCATGCTTTATCTTTGGGAATTGTTTTAAATGAGTTACTAACAAATATAATCAAACATAATCTAAAAAAAGAAAACCTACTTATCTCTATAAAAATAGAACAAAAAGCCAAAACAATAAAACTTTTGCTAGTTGATGATGGTATTGGTTTTGATTATGACAATATTAAAAAAGGATTGGGATTAAAACTTATAAATCAATTTACTAAAAAACTACCAAATAGCTCATCTAAATTCTTTTTTGATGATGGGAGAAAGTTTGAATTAGAATTTAAAGTATAAGTTTTAGATATGGAGTTGATATCCTATTGATGATATATTTTCTAGTTTTGCACTTTTAATTTTCTTTTTTAATTTTGACACCGCATCTCTTATGGTTGAATCAGATATGGTTTCATTCCATATCTCTTGTTTTAATGTTTCATAAGAGACGATAGTATTTGGTGATTTGGAAAAAATATCCAATAAAAGTATCTCTCTTTTTGTAAGATTTACTATTTTATTATCTTCTTTTAGTTTTTTATTTATAAAATTATAAATCAAACTACTAGAAAGGTTAATTTCTTCTTTTGTTTTTTGTTTTTCTTTATTTACTTCTTTAAATTTATGTAGTGTATTTAAAGCTACTTTTAAAGTGACTTCTACATTTTTTTCATTAAAAGGTTTTATAAGATATCCATATAGATTTGATTCTGATGCTTCATTTATTGTGTTGCTATCACTATAAGCAGTAGTATATATGATGGGAATATCAATTTTTTTATTTATCTCTTTTGCACATTGAATACCATCTTTAGAGCCTTGGATGTTGATATCCATAAAAATCAAATCTATTTTATGCTTATTTAGTATATCCGTAGCTTCTTTTGCACTGCAGGCATTATAAATATTTTTAAAGCCTAAATCTTCAAGTATTGTAGTTAAATATTCAGCAGCAATCATCTCATCTTCTACAAGTAAAAAGTTAATATCCATATTTAAAATCTTTCCTATGATAAATAAAATCAATAAAATTATTATAGCAGAAAAAATAAGTTATTTTTACGTCAATTTTACGTCAATTTTTTGATAGGATTATTTCATGATGTATATAAGGTCTATGAACTACTACTATAGTAAGCAAATTAATATAAGATAGGAAAAATAAATTTCATGCAGAAGTATATAATAGAAAAAATATTTGAATCAAAAAGACAAAAGAATAAAAGTCTAGATATTTCAATCAATACTCTTCTTTCAAGGGACTATCCAAGTTTTTTAGAAAATATAAGAGATATAAAAGATAAAAGAGATAAAAATATTTTATACTCTATATATTATCTTTTCCTTTTAAATTTTCAAAGTTCAGAGGAATTAATAAGAGAACTACTACAAAATAAAGAATATAGAGAATATGCTCTTTTACTCTATGGCTTTTTAAATAATGAAAGACATGCCTATCCTCAAGCTATTGCAGCTTTTGAGAAATATCTTCAAGTACATCCAGACGATTTAGAAGTGCAAATATATATAAGTGAACTTCTTATAAAAATAGAGCAAAAAGAAAAAGCACATAAAAGACTTGTAAAAATACTAAATACAAATAAACAAAATATAAAAGTAACAAGTAGTTTAATAAAATACTTTTTACATTTTAAAGATATGACAAATGCTCTAAATGCTTTTACAAAAATATATCTTTTACAAATTCCTACTTTAGAAGAATCAGCAGAGTTATTATTTGTGTTTGTAAAAGCTGGAGCTTATAATATGGCTTATGAGCTATTTGATATTTTATATAAAAGGTATGAAAAAGATGATGAGCTTCTTTTAAAGTTTGCTTCTTTTTTTTATGAAAAGAAAAAATATGAAAAATCTATAGAACTTTATAAAAAAGTTGTAGATAATAAAAACTCAAAAATTCATCACTTTACAGCATATAGTTATTTAGCTCTTATATACAGTGATATGGGTGAAATAAAAGCTGTAAAAAAATATCTAAATATTTTAAAAAGACTTACAGGTACAACTCCTCAAGAATACCATACAGTAGCATTTACTTGTATGAATATATCCTCTTATGATGAGGCTATAGAGTATTGTATTAAAAGTTTAGATGTAGAACCTACTGTAGCTACATATATGCTTCTTGGACAATGTTACTACCAAACAAAACAATTTATAAAAGCAAAAGAGATAAATGATAAAGGTTTGGAATTGGAACCACACCATATAGGACTCCACTGGAATCAATCTTTGGTGTATCTTTGTGAAGGAGAACTTGAGAAAGGTTTTTTTCATTATGATCTTAGAATAGCACCAGGAAATAATCAAAAATCTAAACTTCCACTTTTTAATGTAGATCTTTGGAATGGAGAAGATTTAAAAGATAAAACTATCTTTGTATATGATGAACAAGGAAATGGTGATGTTTTAGCATTTATAAGAACTCTTCCTCTTTTAGTAAAACAAGCAAAAAAAGTTTTGTTTGTTTGTAGGGATGAATTGTTTCCTTTATTTGTAAGTAATAAAAAGTTTTTTAAAGGTGTTGAATTTTTAAAAAAAGAAGATTTACCTACTATAACTTATAAAATAGATTATCAAGTACCACTTATGAGTGTATGTGGAAGGGTTAATCTTACAAAAGAGAGTATCCCTTTTACAGATGGATATCTAAAAGCTTCAAGACCTATGCTTAATAAATGGAAAAAACTTCTAACTAAATTAAGTACAAAAAAACTAAAAGTAGCATTTACTTGGAGTGGAAATCCAGACTATGGATATGATAACTTCCGCTCAATCCCTACAGAGTTAATCAAACCACTTATTAGCCAACATGAAGATATAGACTTTTTTGCTGTTACAAAAGGAAAAGTTGATGAAAGCTTAGAAAATGAGTTTAAAGATATACCAATAGTAAGGGTAGCTCCACATCTTGATTCTTTCGATGATACAGCTGCACTGCTTGAACTGTGTGATTTAGTTATTAGTGTTGATACAGCTGTGGCACATCTTAGTTTAGCCCTAGGAAAACAAACTTGGGTACTTTTATACCATTTTCCTTTTTGGGTATGGGGACAAGGTGATAAGTCTATTTGGTACGACAACTCAAAAATATATAAACAAGAAAAAGCATTAGAGTGGAAAGAGTTACTCTCAACAGTAAGTAAAGATCTAGAAGATTTTAAAAAGGATAAAATAAAATGATACCATTTGCTATGAAGTTCAATCAAGAGCTTGCACAATTTTTTTATGATATGAATATAAGTGTAGCTTTAAGTACTTACCAAGCTGGAAAAGTAGTTTTTATCTCTGCAAAAAGTCCTGATAGACTAATCCAAATCCCAAGAAACTTTGACACTCCAATGGGTATGGCAAAAGATAAAAATAGATTTGCAGTATCAACTGTAGATGAAGTTATCCGTTTTACAAATGAGCCTCAAGCAAGTAATGGCTACCAAAGAAAAAACAAAAGTGTAGATGACAAACCCTATGATGCTTTTTTTGTTCCAACAACCACTCACTATACAGGTAAAGTACATATGCATGATATAGAGTTTGGAAAAGGTGGTATTTATGGTATTAATACAAATTTTTCACTTTTAGGTATTATCAATGGTGACCATAACTTTCTTCCTATATGGAAACCTTATTTTATAAAAGAAAATACATCACAAGACCAATGCCATCTAAATGGATTAGCTATGAGTAATGGTGAGCCTAAATATGTTACAGCATTATCGGCCACAAATGAAAATCAAGGGTGGAGAAAAGATAAACTAAATGGTGGAATACTAATGGATGTAAAATCAAACTCCATTATCTTAGATAAACTTCAAATGCCCCATTCCCCTAGAATCTATAAAGATAAACTTTATCTTCTTCAAAGTTCCTCGGGTACCATATCTCAAATAGATATGAAGACTTATCAAATAGAAAAAACCAAAGAGCTTAAAGGCTTTGTTCGTGGTATGGATATATACAATGACTATGCCTTTATAGGTCTTTCAAAGATAAGAGAAACCTCACAAGCTTTTGGTGATATGCCCATAGCAAGTTATAAAAATAGAGCAGGTTTTATACTACTTCATCTTCCTACTTTTTCAATAGTAGGGGAAGTGATATATGAAAGTAGTGTAGATGAGATATTTGATGTAAAGGTTATAGAGAATTGCTCAAAACCCAATATACTAAATACCACTGAAAATATACATAAAGAGCTTATTATCTATCCAAATACAGCTTTTTGGTCCCAAGAATTAAAAAAAACAGATACAAAAATTGAACCAAGAAAATTTTTTGATAAAAAAGAGTTTTTTAAAAAAGATACAAAAGAGCTAAACTATACCATATATGATATCTACAAAATAAGAGACTATGATCATTTTATCATAGATTTTTGGCTCAAAAATAATATCTTAGATCAAAAAGAAGCTTTTAGAAGGGTGAGTGAAGTAGCTGCTATTGTGGTTGATGCGAAGGATAATATAGTAGGCTTAAGAACTATTTATCAAGATATATTTGAAGATGAGCAGTGTTATATCTTTAGAGGAGTAGTTTTACCAAATGCACCCTCAGCCTTTGTATGGAAAGAACTAATTATTTTTACCCTTAATACTTTTCAAACTAGATATGAGATGGATAAACAAACAAATCTAGACACACCTAAAGTAGCAGTTATGGAGATGGAAAATACAAAGTTCAATAAAAGAGGAATTATTCAAGTTTTAGAAAAAATAGGCTGGCAAAAAATGGATAATAATGAAAAAAATCAAACAGTATATATCTATAGATTTGATAAAAATACAAAAGCTAGGAGTAAATAGGATGAAAAAAACAACTAAAATAAGACACTCAATAGCAGCAGCTGCACTATTACTAAGTGTAAGTGTTGTAGATTTAAAAGCTGCAATTCCTACATATGTGAATGATGGCAATAGTGTAGAGAAGTTTGGAGACTCAAATGCAACAGCTGGGGATTTAACATATGGAGCATCTTTAACTTTAAGTGCTAATGGCTCAGTTATAGATGTTGGATATTCTTCATCTCCAAGTTTTGTAGATATAGATGGAGATGATGACTATGATTTGGTTGTTGGGGAAATGGATGGGAGACTTAACTACTACGAGAATATAGGTGATTCAACAAGTGCTTCTTTTACTACATCTGTAAATTTAAGTGCAAATGGTGGACAGATAAATCCTGGAGCTTATATAACTTCAAGCTTTGTAGATATAGATGGGGATGGAGACTATGATTTGGTTGTTGGTAATGTGGGAACCCTTAATTACTATGAGAATGTAGGGAATTCTACAAATGCTTCCTTTACTACATCTGTAACTTTAAGTGCAAATGGCTCAAATATAGATGTTGGAAGTCGTTCAGCCCCTAGTTTTGTAGATATAGATGGGGACAATGATTATGATTTAGTTGTTGGGGAAGGTGATGGAATCCTTAATTACTATGAGAATGTAGGAGATTCGACAAGTTTTTCCTTTACTACATCTGTAACTTTAAGTGCAAATAACTCAGTTATAGATGTTGGACACTATTCAACTCCAAGTTTTGTAGATATAGATGGGGATAATGACTATGATCTAGTTGTTGGGGAATCTAATGGGAAACTTCTTTACTATGAGAATGTAGGAGATTCAACAAGTGCTTCTTTTACTACATCTGTAAGTTTAAGTGCAAATGGCTCAGTTATAAATATTGTAAGAGAGCCAACTCCAAGTTTTGTAGATATAGATGGGGATGGTGACTATGATATGGTTGTTGGGGTATATCATGGAATTCTTAATTACTATGAGAATAAAACTCCTCCTGCTTCAAAGCCATACCTTTTCAATGTAGCAGAAAATAATGCTAGTGTATCTACTCTAAGTAGTTATGATGCAGATGGAGATACCTTAACTTATGGTATAGATAGTAGTTATAAAGATGGAGCTAAATTTAATATAGATAGTTCTAGTGGAGCTTTAAGTTTTAAATCTGCACCAGATTATGAAACACCACTTGATGATGGGGCAAATAATGTTTATGATGTAAATCTAACAATAAGTGATAGCTCAAACATAAACTGGACAGTAGCTCAAATAACTGTGACAGATACAAATGAAGTTCCTATTTGGAATAGTATCTCTGGTAAATCTACAAACGAAGATACCCCTATAACTATAGATCTAAGCCCTTATGTAACAGATCCTGAAAATAATAACCTAACATATAGTGCAATAAGTCAAGATACAAATAAAGCTACAGTTTCATTAAAGGATTCAAACCTTACTATTACCCCTCTAAAAGATGTATATGGAAGTGTAGATATAAATGTAACAGCAAATGATGGGACATCAAGCGTAAGTGAGATATTTACCCTTACAATAAATGCTGTAGATGATATCCCGACTTTTACAAATGATGGATATAGTGTAGAAAAGTTTGGAGATTCAAATGCGACAGGTAAGTTAACATATGGAGCATCTGTAACTTTAAGTGCAAATGGCTCACCTATAGGTTATGAAGAATATTCCTCTCCAAGTTTTGTAGATATAGATGGGGATAAAGACTATGATTTGGTTGTTGGGGAAAAATATGGAAAACTTATGTATTATGAGAATGTAGGAGATTCTACAAATGCTTCTTTCTCTACATCTATAACTTTAAGTGCAAATGGCTCAAAAATTGCTACTGCAAAATATTCCTCTCCAAGTTTTGTAGATATAGATGGAGATGGAGACTATGATTTGGTTGTTGGGGGAGGAGATGGAAAACTTGTTTACTATGAGAATGTAGGAGATTCAACAAGTGCTTCTTTTACAACATCTGTATTTTTAAGTGCAAATGGCTCAGAGATAAGTGTTGCTTCTAAGACAGTTCCAAGCTTTGTGGATATAGATGGGGATAATGACTATGATTTGGTTGTAGGAGACTCTTTGGGAAAACTTGGTTACTATGAGAATGTAGGAAATTCAACTAGCTTTTCCTTTACTACTGTTGTATCTTTAAGTGCAAATGGTGAAGTTATAGATATTGGAGAGCACTCAGCCCCAAGCTTTGCAGATATAGATAGGGATAATGATTATGATTTGGTTGTAGGAGGAAAAGATGGAAATCTTAACTACTATGAGAATGTAGGAGATTCAACAAGTGCTTCCTTTACTACATCTGTAACTTTAAGTGCAAATGGTTCATATATAAATGTTGGAGCTTCTTCACGTCCAAGTTTTGTAGATATAGATGGGGATAGTGATTATGACTTGGTTGTTGGTGAATTTCATAAAATTCTTAATTTCTATGAAACTAGTCCTACTCCTATTTCAAAGCAATACCTTTTCAATGTAGCAGAAAATAATGCTAGTGTATCTACTCTAGGTAGCTATGATGCAGATGGAGATACATTAACGTATGGTATAGCTAGTAGTTATAAAGATGGAGCTAAATTTAATATAGATAGCTCTAGTGGAGCTTTAAGTTTTAAATCTGCACCAGATTATGAAACACCACTTGATGATGGGGCAAATAATGTTTATGATGTAAATCTAACAATAAGTGATAGCTCAAACACAAACTGGACAGTAGCCCAAATAACTGTGACAGATACAAATGAAGCTCCTGTTTGGAGTAGTATCTCTGGTAAATCTACAAATGAAGATACCCCTATAACCATAGATCTAAGCCCTTATGTAACAGACCCTGAGAATAATAACCTAACATATAGTGCAATAAGTCAAGATACAAATAAAGCTACGGTTTCACTAAGTGATTCAAACCTTACTATTACTCCTGTAAAAGATGTATATGGAAGTGTAGATATAAATGTAACAGCAAATGATGGGACATCAAGTGTAAGTGAGATATTTACCCTTACAATAAATGCTGTAGATGATATGCCAACTTTTACAAATGATGGATATAGTGTAGAAAAATTTGGAGATACAAATGCGACAGCTGAACTAACATATGCCACATCATCAACTTTAAGTGCAAATGGCTCAGTTATAAGTATCAGAAGTTATTCAAAACCAAGTTTTGTAGATATAGATGGAGATGGAGACTATGATCTGGTTGTTGGGGAAGATGATGGAAAACTTTTTTACTATGAGAATGTAGGGGATTCTACAAGTGCTTCCTTTACTACATCTGTAACTTTAAGTGCAAATGGCTCAAATATAGATGTTGGAGATAGGTCAGCTCCAAGCTTTATAGATATAGATGGGGATGATGATTATGATCTTATTGTTGGGGGGGAAAGATGGAAATCTTAACTACTATGAGAATGTAGGAGATTCAACAAGTGCTTCCTTTACTACCTCTGTAACTTTAAGTGCAAATGGTAGAGCTATAGATATTGGAACGTATTCAACTCCAAGCTTTGTAGATATAGATGGAGATGGAGACTATGATCTGGTTATAGGAGAATATTTAGGAGAACTCAAATACTATGAGAATAAAGGAAATTCAACAAGTTTTTCATTTACTACATCTGCAAATTTAAGTGCAAATGGTGTATATATATCTCTTGGAGATCATTCAGCTCCAAGTTTTGTAGATATAGATGGAGATAATGACTATGATCTGGTTGCTGGGTATATGTTTGGAATGATTAAATACTATGAGAATGTAGGAGATTTAACAAGTGCTTCCTTTACTACATTTTTAACTTTAAGTGCAAATGACTCAAGAATAAATGTTGGAGATCATTCAGCTCCAAGTTTTGTAGATATAGATGGGGACAATGACTATGATATGGTTGTTGGTAATGCTAATGGAACCCTTAATTACTATGAGAATAAAACTCCTCCTGCTTCAAAGCAATACCTTTTCAATGTAGCAGAAAATAATGCTAGTGTATCTACTCTAAGTAGCTATGATGCAGATGGAGATACACTAACATATGGTATAGATAATAGTTATAAAGATGGAGCTAAATTTACTATAGATAGCTCTAGTGGAGCTTTAAGTTTTAAATCTGCACCAGATTTTGAAACACCACTTGATGATGGAACAAATAATGTTTATGATGTGAATCTAACAATAAGTGATAGCTCAAACACAAGCTGGACAGTAGCTCAAATAACTGTGACAAATGTAAATGATGCTCCTATTTGGAGTAATATAGATAAAAACTCCACAAATGAAGATATACCTTTAGATATAAACCTTACAAAATATATAAGTGATGATGATAATGATACTATTAATTTTAGTGTAACATCTAGTGATACCTCAAAAGCAACATTAAATTTAAAAGAAGGTGTTCTTTCTATTACCCCAATAAAAGATGCAAATGGAAAGATAGATCTAAATATAACAGCAAATGATGGAACAATAGATTCTTCTACTTTAGTAAACTTTAGCATAAATGCGGTACCTGATATCCCAACTTTTATAAATGATGGTTATAGTGTAGAAAAGTTTGGAGACTCAAATGCAACAATAACAACATATTTAACATCAGTAACTCTAAATGCAAATGGTGCAATTATAAATATTGGATCTTATTCAAAACCAAGCTTAGTAGATATAGATGGGGATAATGATTATGATTTGGTTGTTGGGGAATCATTTGGATCCCTTAAATACTATGAGAATGTAGGAAATTCAACAAGTGCTTCTTTTACTACATCTGTAAATTTAAATGCAAATGGTGGAGCTATAAATGTTGGAAATGCTTCCGCTCCAAGCTTTGTAGATATAGATGGAGACAATGACTATGATTTAGTTGTTGGGGAATCGGATGGAAATCTTAATTACTATGAGAATGTAGGAGATTCTACAAGTTTTTCATTTACTACATCTGTAACTTTAAGTGCAAATGGTGAAACTATAAATGTAGGAGAGAATTCAGCTCCAAGCTTTGTAGATATTGATGGGGACAATGACTATGATTTAGTTGTTGGGGAATATGATGGGAATCTTAACTACTATGAGAATGTAGGAGATTCAACAAGTGCTTCTTTTACTACATCTGTAAATTTAAGTGAAAATGGCTCAATTATAGATATTGGGCGATATTCAGCTCCAAGTTTTTTAGATATAGATGGGGATAAAGACTATGATATGGTTGTAGGAGAACATAGTGGTATTCTTAGCTACTATGAGAATGTAGGGGATTCAACAAGTTTTTCATTTACTACATCTGGAGCTTTAAGTGCAAATGGCTCAAAAATAAATCTAGGAGTTCTTTATTCAAGTCCAAGCTTTGTTGATATAGATGGGGATAAAGACTATGATATGGTTGTTGGGAAAGCTGATGGAACTCTTGACTTTTTTGAAGCAGTTCTTAACCCTGTTTCAAAGCAATACCTCTTTAGTGTAGTGGAAAATAATACTAGCGTATCTACACTATCTAGCTATGATGCAGATGGAGATACATTAATATATGGTATAGATAATAGCTATAAAGATGGAGCTAAATTTACTATAGATAGCTCTAGTGGAGCTTTAAGCTTTAAATCTGCACCAGATTATGAAATAGCACGTGATAATGGGACAAATAATGTTTATGATGTGAATATAACAATAAGTGATAGCTTAAATCTAACCTGGACAGTAGCACAAATAAGAGTGACTAATATAAGTGATAGTTCACCTGCTATTATAAGCAATGGAAATACAGATATCGCAGATATAGATGTAGTGGAGAATACCACAGCAGTAACAACAGTAGAAGGCGTTGATAGAGATGCTGAAGATACTCTGATATACTCAATCTCAGGTGGAACAGATAGCAGTAAGTTTGATATAAATAGTAGTAATGGTGTATTGATATTTAAAAGCGCACCAAACTATGAATCACCAACAGATAGTGGAAGTGATAATGTATATGTAGTAGATGTAACAGTAACTGATAGTACAAGTCTTAGCGATAATCAAACACTAAATGTAAGAGTAACAAACAATACAAATGAAGCACCAAGTGTAAGCCTAAGTAGAGATAATACAAATCTAGTAGAAAATGGTGGCACATCAACAATTACAGCAACACTAAGTGAAGCAGTAAATGAAGCAACAACTGTAACAATAGGAAGAAAATCAAGCTCAAGTGCAAGTTCAAATGACTTTAACCTAAGTAGTACAACAATCACAATTGATGGAAATACTACAACAGGAACAGCAACATTCACATCACTACATGATCTAATAGATGATAATAATGAAATAGCAACTATAGAGATCCTAAATGTAAGTGGTGGAGAAAATGCAATAAAAGGTGGAACATCAGAAGTAAATATCACAATCACAGATGATGATACAGCAGGATTCACAATCTCAAAATCAACAGCAAGTGTAGATGAAAATGGAAGTACAGATACATTTACAATAAAACTAGATAGCGAGCCTACAGGAGATGTAGTAATTGATCTTAATAGTAGTGATACAAGTGAAGCAACAATAAATCCAGAAACATTAACATTTAATGCAAGTGATTGGAATAATAGTAAAACAATTACAATCACAGGAGTAGATGATAGTATAGTAGATGGAAATATAAATTCAACAATTACCGCAAAAATAAATCAAACAACTACATTAGATAGTGTATATGATGCAATAGCAAATAAAACACTAGCAGTTACAACAAGAGATGATGATAGCGCAGGATTTAGCCTAAATAAAACAACAGCAAATGTAAGTGAAAATAATACAACAGATACATTTACAGTAGTGCTTGATCGTGCACCAACAAGTGATGTAGTATTTAATATCACATCAAGTGATGAAGGTGAAGCAACAGTAAATCCAAGTAGTTTAACATTCACATCTTCAAATTGGGATACAAACCAGAGTGTAACAATTACAGGTGTGGATGATAGTTTAATAGATTCAACACAAACATCAATAATCACGATAAGTGTAAATGATGGATCATCAAATGATAGCTTTGATCCATTATCTGATCAAAATATCACAGTAACAACAGAAGATAATGATAATAAGCTACCAGTAATAACACAAGGATCATCAGTAGATGTAAATATGAGTGAAGATGGAAATCCTAAAGCATTTACCTTAATACTAAATGCAACAGATGGAGATAATGAAACTTTAACATGGAGTATTGATTCAAATGCCTCAAAAGGAATAGCATCAGTAAGCTCAAGCCCAACAGGAAATAGCCAAGTAATTTCATATACTCCAACAGCAAACTATAATGGAAGTGATAACTTTGTAGTAAAAGTAAGTGATCCTAAAAATGGTACAGATACAATTAGAGTAGATGTAAGAGTGGATTCAGTAAATGATGTACCATTAATAAACACAATATTTAATGATATAAATATGAGTGAAGATAATGGAACAACAAATTATGATATAGATATAAGTGATGCAGATTTTACAGATTTAAATTTAAGCATAGAATCAAATAATACAAATATTATAAGAGTTACTCCAAACTTTATAAATCCAATAAAAGCTCATAGATATAAAGACTCATTGGACTTTAATCTAACAACTCTAACTAATGCAAATGGATTAGTAAAAATTACAATAAACCTAAGTGATGGAGAAGCAAATGCAACAAAATCATTTGATGTAAATGTAAGTGCAGTAAATGACCTTCCAATGATAAATACCCTATTTAGTGATATAAATATGAGTGAAGATAATGGAACAACAAACTATGATATAGATATAAGTGATGCAGATTTTACAGATTTAAATTTAAGCATAGAATCAAATAATACAAATATCATAAGAGTTACTCCAAACTTTATAAATCCAATAAAAGCTCATAGATATAAAGATTCATTGGACTTTAATTTAACAACCCTAGATAATGCAAATGGATTAGTAAAAATTACAATAAACCTAAGTGATGGAGTAGAAACAAATACAACAACATTTGATGTAAATGTAAGTGCCATAAATGATGCCCCAGTACTAGCAAATGTAAATGATGTAAATAAATCTGAAGATAGTGCATCAAGCTTTATAAATCTAAATACAACAGATATAGATAGTAACGCATCAACAGTAACATATAGTGTAAGTAGTTCAGATACATCAATAGTAACAGTACAAGAAGTAAATGGAGTACTAATCATAACACCAAAAGAAGATGCAAATGGTGTAGTAACAATAGAAGTAAATGCAACAGTAGATGGACAAACAGTAACAGATAGCTTTACATATACATTAAATAGTGTAAATGATGCCCCAAGTATTGCACATATAGATGATATCTTCTTAGATGAAAATGGAAGTGTATTAAGTGATAGTATAAACTTTACAATCTATGATGATGTAAATATTTCATCTTGGGAGTTAAAAAGCTCAAACCAAGCTTTACTAAGAGATGATAATCTAAGTTTTACAAAAGTAAGTGATGAAAATGCAAGCCTATCATATACAATAGGGGTAAATAAAACAGGAAAAACAAAAGTAAAAGTAACAGTAAAAGATGATGAGAACCTAAGCTATAGTGAACTATTTTATATAACAGTAGCAAGATCAAATGATGAATTATGTGTAGAAAATACAAAAACAGCATTAACATTTGATATTATCAGAAATGCTAATGTTTCACAAAAATATATCACAAATGATCTAAGACTAGTAGATACAATGAGTAATATTTGTAATGCTAAAATTACTTGGAGTTCATCAAGCCCAACCCTAATAGGTGATGATGGAATATTAGGAGCTACACCAGACGCAGATAAAACAGTGGCTCTAAGTGCAACTATTACTAAAAGAGCTAAAAGTACAACTAAACAGTTCTTACTAACAGTAGTACCATCAGCAAATAATATTAGTGATGCTGAAGCCGTATCTAAAATCACATTCCAAGATATAAAAAATACAAACCATAGACAAAATGAAATAGTTGCTGATTTAACACTAGTATCAAGTTCATTAGGTAAAGATATAAACTGGAGTAGTACAGATGTAAATAGTACGATAATAGATTTATATACATTTAAAGTAACAAGACCAGATTCAAATGCAGGTGATACAAATGTAACCCTAACCGCAAGTATTAATGGAACTGTATCAAAAGATTTCAATCTAACAGTATTGGCAATGCCAAATAATACAAGTGATAAGTTATCTAAAGATAAATCATGGATAAACTTTGAGAGAATTTTAGATAAAAATAAAGATAATAACAATGTAATCTATGATCTAATAAAACCATTACCATCATCTGCTCCAAATGGATCAACAATAACATGGACAACATCAAATTCAGATGTAATTACAACAGATGGAGATGTAACAAGAAGCTCTACAGGTGATAGATATATCACAATGACAGCTAGCTTTGAAAATGGTGGTATTACTGATACAAAAGAGTTCTTACTAAGAGTACTAGAGAATAAAACAACAACATCAAGTGATACAAATGTATCATTTCAACAAGTAGTTGATAATAATGATTCCGTATCTGTATCATTTAAAGAAGATGGAGTAGAGTCAAATACAACAGCAAGCTTTGATTCATCACTTGTTTCAAGTATTGAAAAAATTATCTCTGATGATAGTATTAAATCAGTAGTAGAATTGGCAGATAAAATTATCAATCTATTCCTAAATACAGATGGAACAGCACAATCACAAGCAGAGTTTACAAATGATA
>CAYFGQ010000016.1:0-59306 GCA_964342525.1 uncultured Arcobacteraceae bacterium | reverse complement strand
AATTCTGTACAAAGAAAAAAAGATAAAAATGCAAGTAAGTTATAAAGAGCATTGTTTAAAAAACTCTTTAGAGAACATCACTAGTATATTAAATACTCCTAGTGATAACTATATTAGGGAAGAAAAAATCCCTGATGTTTCTAAAATAGATTCTAAAAATGCCTATAGTGTGGATATTTGTATCTTACATGTGGATATAAGAGAATCAAAAAAACTATATAAAAACAATAGCTTTTCATCCTTAGCAAAACTATATAAGGTTTATATTTGCGAGGTTATATCTATTTTGAGAGGAAATAGATATATTCAAGAACTAAAGGTGGAAGGGGATGGTATCTGGGGGATATTTGATATCTCTGATTTATCAAATATCTCTAGTATCCTTGAAACAGCTTCAAAAATCTCATCTATGATTGAGCTTATAAATCATCATTTAAATAAAAAAGATATGGAATCTCTAAAAGTAGGGATTGGGATAGATATAGGTGAGTCATTACTTCTTAAATCTAATTTTGATGATTTTATTTGGATAGGAAAAGTTTTTGCTAATGTTTTTAAACTAAGTTCTTATGGAAATAGCAATACATTTGATAAAGAGATAATGGTATCTGAACGTTTTTATGATTTATTAGACTCTGATTATCAAAAAGATTTTTCTTGGAATGAGATTCGAAATTGTTATCATGGAGAAGTGTTAGATAAATTGATTTTATCTAGTTTTGATAAATTGGGCTAGACTAAAGTTTATGCTTTAGTCTATGCTTTTTTTCATCTCAATATATAAAAAGTGGGTATCTTCTATAGCTTCTATTATTAGTGTTTTTTCATCTACTATCTCCATAGCATCCCTAGAGTTTAGTTCAACTCCATTGATAGCTGTTACACCATCAATTTGAGCAAAATATATTTGTCTATCCTCTTTTAGTTCAATCTCAAATACCTTACCTTTTTTAGCTTCACTTACATAAAAGTTTACATCTTGGTATAACTTAATCTCTGCATTTCCATCTTTTGAAGATACTATATTTAGAAGTTTATCTTGCCTTTGCTTTTTTGTATATCTATGGGATCCATAGGTAGGAGTTAGATCTTTTTTAGGTGGTAAGATCCAAATCTGAAATAGTTTTAATTCCTTATCTCCTAGATTGTGCTCAGAGTGGGTTATACCTGTTCCTGCACTCATATATTGTACTTCACCTGCATATAGGGTTTCTTTATTTCCCATTGAATCTGCATGGGTAAGTTCACCATCTATCACATATGTCACTATCTCCATATCACGATGTGGATGTGTATCAAATCCTGTGTGTGCTTTGATATAGTCATCATTCAAAACTCTAAGTACTCCAAAATTCATATTGTTGAAATTTCTATATTCTGCAAATGAAAAGTGGAAACGACTTTTTAACCATCCATGTTGTGCTAAAAACATATTCTTTTTTTCTATTTTGTTAAGCATATCCTTATCCTTTCAATTCTTAAATATTATTGTGTCCATTGCAAGAGAGCCAAACATATAACTCTCGATCATAGATTCACCTTTTTTATCATTTGAACTTCCTATGTTTATATATAAAGGAAGTAGATGGTCTAAACTAGGGTGGTTTTCTTTTAGATATGGAATATTTTCTATATCTTTTAGTTCATCTATGTTTGAGTTCTCTAGGTTCTCTATTACAAAGTCTCTAAACTCTTTAGCATAAGCTCTAATATTCTCATGCCCATGCCAATCTATATCCCTTAGATTATGAGTAATATTACCACTACCAATGATTAAAGAGTCTTCCCTAAATTCTTTTAAGATTTCACCTAATTTTATAAGTTCATCTACTGAGTAGGACATTGGTAGAGATAATTGTACTACTGGGATATCTGCATTTGGATAGATTAGTGAAAGGATAGACCATACTCCATGGTCATATCCTTCCCTTGTACTATTTTTATCTATTTCAATATTATTTTGTTTAAAAGTATCTACAATTTTATCTACCAAATTTAAATCATTTTTTATTGGGTATTTTACTTCATATAACTCTTTTTGAAATCCATAAAAGTCGTATATTAGCTCAGGGCTGTTATTTGTTAAAATCTCTAAATTAGGAGTGTACCAGTGAGCAGAGATTACTATTATACTTTTTGGTTTTTGCATTTTTGAGTTAAGGGTTTTAAAAAAATCCTTTACCTCATGATCTCTAAATCTAATATCTGGACTTCCATGTGATATAAATAAACTTGGTAATAATTGCATTGTTGATCCTTATTTAGCTTTGATTCCCTCAATCTCAATATCTAGTTTAACTGTCTCACCAACAGTTACGCCACCAGCTTCAAGTACACTATTGTATTTTAATCCATAGTCATATCTATTGATTTTACCACTTAGTGCTAATCCTACTCTAGTATTTCCCCATGGATCTTTGATCATTCCATTATTCTCAAGTTCAAGTTCCACATCTTTTGTAATACCTCTCATAGTTAGTTTACCATAAGCTGTGTCACCTTTTATTTTAGATAGTTCAAACTTGATCTGCGGATATTTCTCAGCTAAGAAAAAATCACCAGATTTTAAGTGTCCATCTCTTTTTGCATTTGCTGTATTTATTGAAGCTACTGCAACACTTCCTGATAATGATGTAAGTTGTTTTGTTTTCTCATCATATTCAAATGAACCAGAAAACTGATCAAAGTTACCTTTTACATTTGAGATCATCATATGTTTTACTTTAAATCCCACATGTGAATGGCTTGCATCTACATTATATGTACCAGCAAATAAAGCACTTGCACCTATTAAACTAATTAAACCTAATTTTAAAAATTTCTTCATCTTTTTTCTCCGTAAATATTAATACTAACTAGTAGTATTTTTATAAAAAAAAGCTACTGGGCTTTTCCAAGCTTTCGTAGCAACGTAAATAAAGTATCTAGTTCATCATCATCTAATACACTTAGATTGTCATGCAGATTTTGTGCATGTTGCGGAAATATATTTTCAATGATATCTATACCTTTTTTTGTGATTGATAGTTTTGTAGATCTTTTGTCATTTTCATCTACAACTGTTTCTATCCATCCATCCCTTTTAAGGTTTTTTACAACCACAGTGATATTTCCTGGTGTGCTCATTGTAAGTTTTGTAATTGAACTAACATTTAGATCACCCCTATGATATAGTACCTCTAGTACTTTAAACTGATTCAAAGTTAGATTATGTGATTTAAAATAGGCAAGCTCTTTTGTACTTATTTTATAAAAAGCACGGGAGAGTTGAATCCATGTTTTCATAGATTTGTCTGTTCTAAGTCCATAAGATTTAACATTTGTTTTCATATCTATCACCTCTGAATGAAATTATACTACTAATTAGTAGTAAATGTCAAGGGCTTAATTGAGAAAGGTTATTAAAATATAAGTATTTAAGTGTTACAATCACCTATATAAGGGGATTATATGGAATTTATAAATTTATTTTTAGAGAATCTTTTTATCTTAGCTGATGCTATGAGTTTTTATATTTTATTAGGATTATTACTTGCTGGAGTGATAAAACAACTTATACGTGATGATTTTATTAGCTCCCATTTAGGCAAATCAAAAACAAGTTCTGTGATAAAAGCTACTATCTTTGGCATTCCTATGCCTGTTTGTTCATGTAGTGTAATACCTTTGGCTAAATCATTACAAAAAGAGGGTGCAAGTAAAGGTGCTGTTCAGAGCTTTTTGATCTCTACACCTATTACTGGGGTAGATTCCATTCTTGCTACCTATAGCTTTTTTGGTTGGTTTTTTACTATTTATAGGGTAGTTACATCAGTAATCATTGCTATAATAACTGGACTATTTCAGAACTATTTTGATAATAAAGAGAAAAAAATACAATGGCAAACTTCAAATCCAAATCTTAATTCTTTTTCATCTCAATCATCTTGTTGTAGCTCAAAAGTAGAAATAAAAGAGGAGAGCTCTTGTTGTAGCTCAACATCTTGTTGTGATACTAAAGAGAAAAAAGATGGTTTTATAAAAAGGGCATTTACTTATGCTTATGTGACTTTATTTGAAGATATCTATTTCTCACTTTTTCTTGGTCTTATTATTGGGGCATTATTTACTACTTTTTTACCAAAAGAGTTATTGGCAGGATTATTTGAATATCAGTTTTTGACATATATTGCAGTGCTTGTTATTGCTATGCCTTTATATGTTTGTGCTACGGCATCATTGCCTATTGCAGCTGCTTTTATTTTATCTGGTATGAGTAGTGGGGCAGCTTTTGTATTTTTAAGTGCTGGTCCAGCTACCAATTCTATCACTATGGGTGTGGTAGCTTCTATGTTTGGGAAGAAATCACTTTTTATTTATATTGGAACTATTGCTGTTTTAAGTATTGTTTTTGGATATATCTTTGATACATATTTTGGTGCTTTAGATATTGCTAGTATTCACTCCCACGCAGATTCAGCAACACTTCTTGATAAGATTAGCACTATTATTATGTTTTGTCTTATAGGATTTTATATAATTAAAAAGAGATTTTAATTATATTGATTCAACCCTGTCTCTACCTTTGCCTTTGGCATTATATAAGGCTTCATCGGCTCTAGAGATTAGGGTTTTTAAATCTTCTTCATCTTTATATATAGATACACCAAAACTTGCTGTTTTATTACCTATAGTTGTAAATTGGGTATTTGAAATTAGCTCCCTTAGATGTTCTGCTAATATCATTGCTCCTTTTAGATTTGTCTCTGGACAAATAATAAGAAACTCTTCTCCTCCCCATCTTCCCACTATATCACTCTCTCTAGTATTTGATTTAAGGATACTGGCAAACTCTATTAAAAGGGTATCTCCCACATTGTGTCCATAGTTATCGTTTACAGCTTTGAAGTGATCTATATCTATTATAATGATTGCTAGATTTTGTTTAAATCTTTTTACCCTATAGATCTCTTTATGTAAAGATTCATTTAGTTTTGCCCTATTTGAGATCTGAGTTAGAGCATCAGTTGCTGCTAGTTTTTTTAATTGTTCGTTAGATTCTTTTAACTCTTTTGTTCTTGTTTCGATTATATCTTCTAAGTCATCATTGATACTTTTGAAGTTTTTAACCTCATAATATCTATAGTAATAAAGTAAAAAAGATACCATAAGATAGGAAACTCCAAAAAATACATATGAGTAAAAGTTGTAATCAAGATCAAATTTTATTTTTACAAATATTAAAGCTAAGAGTAGAAAAACTGCCCATGAGATTCCCTCTTTTGGACCTCTTATGGAAAATGATGCAATAGGAAATAGCAGTAAAAAGAACATACTATTAAACTCTTGATTTCCTGTGATATGTCCAGCGATAAACACTACAAAGATACTTACCATAAATGTACGAGAGTTAAAAGTATAAGTGTTTTGATCCTTTGATTTTTTGATCAAAAGATACATCACAATAGAAAAGATATTTACAATAATCCCAAAAGATATCATACCAATATAATAATAAACTGGTGAAATCAATATGGACACTACAAGTGCTATATTAAGGTATTTATTTAATAATTGATTTCTATATTTGTATTGGGTGATCAATTTTATTTTCCTATTAATTTATATTAATGAATTATAACAAGAATTTGTGGGTGTTTAGCTAAATAGATTTTAAGTAAAATTAATCAAAAAGCCTTTTTTTAAGTTATAAATGAATTAATATTCAAAAATTACTTTATTATTACATCTTTTTTCTAAGATAAACTCTATAATATGGAAAATATAAAAATTATTTTATTCTCAAAAAGAATAAATTTAAAATTTTACTTAGAAACTATGGCTAAATGGGGATTTTTATAATAGCTTCTTATATAAAATATAGTTGTTAAAAAATTGATTTATTTACTTATAATCAGAAAAAATAATGTTAAATTATGTTATATTTGTTCCATGTAGATGTTATGTTGTTAGTTAAAAAAAGAATATTATTTTGAAAAGATAAGGTTTTAATATGTTAGATGTATATTCTTATAGAATGAAATTTTTAATCATTTATATTTTTATAACAGTTTTTTCTATTATCTCAGTTTATATCTCCTTTGATTATATGAAAAGCAGTGATATTTCCTCCGTAACGGATAAATATATAGTAGCTTCAGCCAAAGAAAAGTCTTCTGATTTTAACAAACATTTAAATTTGTATTATTCCACCTTACATGCAATATCTGATGACAATGTGTTTAAAGAGTATTTAGATTCAGGTAAATATAAAATGGAGATGGAAGAGTATTTTTTAAGTATTAAAAAATCAAATCCATATATTTCTCAAATTAGATATATATCAAATAATGGAATGGAGAAGATAAAAGTTGAAGAACTTGATCATCCATTTGAAAATAAAGTAATCTCTAGAATAGTAGAAGAGAGTGAACTTCAAACTAAAAAACTAAAAGAGTATGAAAGCTCCTTTTTAAATTTAAAAAAAGATGAAATAGGTATATCACAAATTGATCTAAATCTTAATAATGGTAAATGGACCTTACTAAATGAGCCAACCATTAGACTTGGAAAATTGGTTTATGATGTAAATGATCAGAAAAAAGGTATTGTGATTATTTATATTAAGTTTTTATCTTTATTTAATGACTTTATCCATACGGAGCTTTATAATATAGATCTTATTGATAATGAAGGTAACTTCTTAATTCACCATGATCCTCAATATGGTCTTTTAGGTGCTAATTATGCCTATAAATTAAAAGATGAATATGGAGATGATTGGAAAAAGATTTTAAATCATGATGAGTATTTAGATGGAAATTTTTATTCTTTTAAAGTTTTAAAATATGATCATAATAAAAATTTAAAAATCATACTTACAAATAAATATGTGGATATATCAGAACAAACGAAAAGTTTTCAAACAGATTTTATCCTTATACTTGTTTTCTTATCTATACTACTTTCACCTTTAGTATTGTATTTTGCATCTTTACCTGATAAGTTAGCAAAGCAGATGATCCAAGAGTTTACGACAGATGCTTTAACCTCCTTATCCAATAGATTTGCACTAATGAAGGATATCAAAACTACAAAATTTGATAATCATATGGTTATCTTAGTGAGTATTGATAATCTATTTAAAATACAAAATACCTATGGATATACTATCTCAGACAAACTAGTAAAACATTTTGTAAAAACTTTTAGTGAATATGATGGTATAGAAAAACTTTATACCAATAGTTATAACTCTTATGTAATCAAATATAAATATATAAGTGATTTAGAACTAAATAGATATCTAAATATCTTGATGGATGATTTAGAGAATAAACACTTTTTATTAAGAGATGAAAATATTGAGTTTTTACTACAAGTTACTATTGGTGTAAGTAATCCAGCAAATAAAAAAGATAATCTAAAAAAATTACAAGAAGCAGAAAATGCTCTTGAGATGGCTCAAGATAGTCATAGAAAATATGATATTTATGGGGTTTTACATGAAAACAGTATTATCTCTAAAAAAGAGAATATATCCTTAGCTCACAATATTAAAAGATATATAGATAATGATAATGTAATAGTATATTACCAACCCATCTATAATAATATGACAGAAACCATAGAAAAATATGAGTGCCTTATAAGATTAAAAGGGGATAATGGTCTTTTATTCCCTGATACTTTTTTACCAATTGCAAAAGAGATCAATCAATATTATAGATTGTCCTATATTATGATTGATAAAGCTTTTTCTTTCTTTAGCGATAAAAAGTACGAGTTTTCTATCAACCTAAGTGTAATTGATCTTTACGATTTAAAATTTCAAGAGTATCTATTTAGTCAGATAGAAAAATATGGTGTAGCAGATAGACTTGTGGTTGAGATTGTAGAATCTGAGAGTATCAATAATTATGATATCTTTTTTGATTTTGCTAAAAAGATAAAAGAGGTTGGGGCACAAATTGCCATAGATGATTTTGGTAGTGGGTATTCAAACTTTAATTATATTATAGAGCTTAGTGATTATGTGGATTATTTAAAAATTGATGGATCATTAGTAAAAGATATAGTTGAATCCCATAAAATTCAGATATTAATAGGTAGTTTAAAATTCTTATCAGATAATTTAAATATCAAAACTATTGCAGAATATGTGGAAGATGAAGAGGTATTAAAATACCTTAGTTCTATTGGAGTAGATTATTCACAAGGTTACCATATTGGTAAACCTAGTGATAAATTGATAGAAGAGTAGATTAATTCTTTTCTTCTAGATACTCTTCAATATTTTTAGCAACCATTTTTAGTAATCTAGTTCTAGCCTCTATGCTTGCCCAACCAATGTGTGGGGTCAAAAGAAGTCTTTGTTTATTTTTCACATGTAAGAGTGGATTTGATTCAAGTATAGGTTCTTTTGAAACCACATCTATTCCACAATATATCTCTTTTTCATCGATCATTTTTGCTAAATCATCTTCATTTATAATTCCACCACGACCTAAATTTAACAAGATGGATTTATTTTTCATTCTAGACATATTTTCATAGTTTAGTAAGTTTTGTGTTTTTTCATTTAAAGGGCAATGGATAGATACAATATCACAAGTTTGAAGTAACTCATCTAGTTCAACTCTTTTAAATTCACTATTACTATTATTTCCACTAGTGGAGTAATAAAGTACTTCACAATCAAAGGCTTGTGCTCTTTTTGCAAAACTTTTTCCGATATCTCCAAGTCCAATAACCCCAACCTTTTTTCCATCTAGTTCATAAAAGGGCTCATCTATATGGGTGAAAATCTCTGACTTTTGCCAATTACCTTCATCCACATATTTTTTATAATAGTTTAGCTTGGAGATAAAATGAAATATCATAGAAAATGCAACTTGTGAAACGGAAGAACTACCATAACCTGCTACATTTTTTACTACTATGCCTTTTTGTTTTGCTGCTTTTAGATCAACATTATTCATACCTGTAGCACTGATACAGATTAATTTTATATTTGAGTTATCAATTACTTCTTTTGATATAAGTACTTTATTTGTGATAACAATATCTGCACCTTGAACTCTACTAAGAGTTTCATGCTCTTTAGTAAATTCATAGAATATTACTTTACCATACTGTTTAAAAATATTTAAGCTTACATCCTCTCCAAATGTTTTTTTATCTAAAACTACAATTTTCATTAATTCTCCTTTTTCCAATTTATTAAAACTATTGATAGTAATACAAATAATATCCCTACAAATATATAGATATCAATATTTTCACCTAAAACAAAGTATCCAATTACTGATGCACAAACAGGCATCAAATAAAATATGGAAGCTACTTTAGAAACTTCACCTTTTTCAATCATCACATAAAGTAGGGATAAAGCACCAATACTAACGCACACTGTCATATAAAATAAAGCGATGATAAAATCTGTATTAAAATTGATCATTGCATCTTCATAAAAAAGTAATAGTGGCAGTGCAAGTATGGTTGAGCTAAAAGTTTGGATGGCTCCCCCTGAGAATAGATTCATATTTTGACAATACTTTTTTTGATAGATATTTCCAAAACTAAGACCTAGTAGGGCGATAAAAGAAAAAGCAACACCAATTATCTCTTGTTGATTGAATTGTATTTTTTCAAATACTATAAATAAAACTCCAAATACACCTAAAAATAAACCAAGAAGGATCTTTTTATTAAACTCTTCATTTAGATATTTAACTGCTAAAAATGTTACAACTATAGGCTGAAGTGCAATAATCAAAGCACTTAATGATGCAGATACACCAAAATCAATAGCTAAAAAAACTCCAATTGAAAAAGTACCAACAGTTAAAGCCCCTGCTGTGGATATATGAAAAAACTCCTTTATACTTTTTGGCCAAGTAGCTTTTATAATAAGAGCAATAGCTACTAATATTAAAAAGGCAATAAAAAACCTAGTACTTAAAAATGCCATAGCACTTGAGTTTTGTAAGCCAAAAGCAGTAAAAACAAATCCTGAACCATATAGTAATATAAACCCAAAGGGTAATAATATTTTATTGATATGTACTAACATCTTATCTCCTTGACTGATTGGTCAAGTGAAAGTATAGCAAACTCTTGACTATATAGTCAAGAGTTTTTGAAAATTTAATTTAAATTATGAAGAGGGATTTATATTTTTAGTTGATTGAAGTAGTTTTCTAGTTCATTTATACAAGTTGCAAATACTTTTTCATCTTGTGATTTTTTTGCAGTAGCAAGACATCCTTCAAGGGATGCTACCACAAAGATTGATAGGGTTTTAAGATCAGGGTGGGATATCTCTTTATTTTCTAAGGCTCTTTTTAAAGCCTCTTCTATAATTTGCTCAAATCTAAGATATATCTTCTCAAGCTCTTTTTTAAAATCCTCATCTTTATGGGAAAGTTCTTGTACAAGATTATTTAGTCTACAGCCATAGATAGAGCTTTTTTCTCTATTTGTTCTAATTGAATCTAATATGGCAGCTATATAATTATCCTCTTTTTCTAAAATAGCACCATAACGATCTTCTATATATTTACTGATATGAGCCTCAATCATTCCTAAAGTAAGTTCTTTTTTTGATTTAAAAAAGTGGTACATGCTTCCTTTATTCATATTTGCTTTTTTTAGTATCTTGTCAACAGAGGTGCTTGCATATCCATTTTCATATATTTCATCAAAAGCTATTTGTAAAAGTTTCTCTTTTGAGTTCATTTATTTAGTTCCTTTTCTGACCTATTTTTGGTTTACTAACCTCTTTTTGTAGATCAACACTTAGGTTATTGTAAAACAATCCACCATAATCTGTGCTTCTATTTATAGTTTCATATGCTTGTTTTATATCATTATTATATTTTAGTGCATCTTGAAGTATCTTTAGTATCTTAACTGATTCTAAAAAGTTAACATGAGAAGGTGCTTCAACTGGAGATGAATAATATTTGTGCATCCTCTCAACTAGGTTTCTATTTCTAATCTCTATGAAAACTGATTCGATAGGGGATTTAAAGAATAGGATTTTTTGCTTTACATTGATAGATATATATGTGGTCTCCATACCATAGATTTTTCTAGAAAATGAATCAAAGAGAAATAACTTTTTATTATAATTGTTGTTAAATAATTCATACATAAGTTCAAGGATATTTATCTTCTCTTCTTTTGTATAAAAGTTACCAATACTTGCAAAACAAAAACTAAGTACGGACTTGATCGAATACCACTCAGTTGTATCATAATCATATCTAAGCATCTGATCGATTCTTGATTGTTTTAGCTCTTCTATCTCTGGGCTAGTTTTTGTTCTATATACTCTTTTTACTGCTGTATCCCTATACATAGGTCCTGGAAATTGGGCTTGGATCACAAATCTTCTATTTTTTTCAAGATCCATAATATATTTTAATCTACCAAAATAATCCTCATCAATTATCCTTACTTCTTTTTGGGGAATTTGTGTGATGGATTTTATAAACTCATCATCATTACACCCCTCATCCCAAATAAAATCAGGGTATCTAAACACCTGACAAATAGTATTTTTTACATCTTCATTTGGTTCCACATCTGAGATATGATCAATCCATGAGGTTACTGTTCTTCTATCTTTTTTTATTAGAGATGCAAATTTCGAAATACTTAAATTGGATCTATTATATATCTCTATAAATTTTTCTAGAGCATTTTTATATGCCATATATATAACCTTAAACTAATATTTAATAAACATTGTACCATTTTTATACATAAGAACAAATTTTGTACATATTACAAAAATGTTGTACACCTTTCGAAATTGTAATACAAAAGTTATACACTACATCTTTTATCACTTCTAGTATAATTTAAATCAACAAAAACATAAGGAATTTATATGAGCGCAGGAAAAAAATTTAGACAAGCTTTAGCTGAAGAATCTCCACTACAAATTGTAGGTACTATTAATGCATACCAAGCATTACAAGCTA
This sequence comes from uncultured Arcobacteraceae bacterium, assembly GCA_964342525.1. Lineage (GTDB taxonomy): Bacteria > Campylobacterota > Campylobacteria > Campylobacterales > Arcobacteraceae. The sequence continues at coordinate 47,334 of CAYFGQ010000016.1, read as the reverse complement.
CAAGAGTTGGATATAAAGCTATCTACCTTTCAGGTGGTGGTATTGCTAATGCTTCATACGGTTTACCAGACCTAGGTATGACTATGATCGAAGATGTATGTATTGATATCAGAAGAGTTACTTCTATCTGTGATACACCAGTTATCGTAGATGCTGATACAGGTTGGGGACATGCGTTTAATGTTGCTAGAACTGTAAAAGAATTCATCAGATCTGGAGCTGCTGGACTTCATATTGAGGATCAAGTTGCTGCAAAAAGATGTGGACACAGACCAGGTAAAGAATTAGTTTCTACTGAAGAGATGTGTGATAGAGTTAGAGCAGCTGTTGATGCTAAAAACCAATTAGATCCAGATTTCTATATTATCGCTAGAACAGATGCTCACGCTTCTGAAGGACAAGAAGCTGCAGTTGCAAGAGCAAAAGCTTACGTTGAAGCTGGTGCAGATGCAATCTTCGCAGAAGCTATCCATACTTTAAAAGAGTATCAAGAATTTTGTGATCAAATGGATGTTCCAGTATTAGCAAACATCACTGAGTTTGGTGCTACACCATTATTCACAACTGAAGAGTTAGGGTCAGTTGGAATTGATATGGTTCTTTACCCATTATCAGCATTTAGAGCAATGAACAAAGCTGCATTAAATGTATACCAAGATTTAAGAGATAACGGAACTCAAGCTGGTTCAATCGATACAATGCAAACAAGAATGGAGCTTTACGATATGTTAGGTTACCATGACTATGAGAACAAAATGGATGCATTATTCTCTCAAGGAAAAGCTAAGTAATTAGCTTCCCTTCGGGAAAGAAAAACTTTTAACAAAAAAAACTTTAATTTTAAACAAGGAGAAAATATGAGTGGTTTAGCAGGTGTTACAGCAGGTCAATCGTCAATTTGTACGTGTGGTTTAGGAAATGGTCTTAATTATAGAGGTTATGATATCGCAGATTTAGCTTTAAAAGCAGATTTCGAAGAGGTTGCATATCTTTTATTAGTTGGTGAGTTACCAAATGCAACTGAACTTAAAATGTTCCAAAGAAAAATCGTTGCAGGTAGACAATTACCAGCTTCAGTTAAAGAAGTATTAAAAGCTATCCCAGCTTCATCTCACCCAATGGACGTTATGAAGACTGCTACTTCAGCTTTAGGTTGTATTGAGCCAGAAGCAGAAGATTTTTCTGATCAAATGGATAAAATTACAAGACTTCTTGGAGCGTTCCCATCATTCCTAGTTTACTGGCACCACTGGCATGTAAATGGAAAAGAGATTGAATTAGCTTCTGAAGAGCCTACAATTGCTGGTTATATCGTAGAGAGATTAAAAGAAGTTAAACCTCTAGACGTAGAAGTAAAAGCTATGAACGCTATGCTTACATTATATGCTGAGCATGAGTTCAATGCATCAACTTTTGCAAACAGAATTACAGCTTCAACATTATCAGATATCTACTCTTGTATGACTACTGGTATTGGTACATTAAAAGGTCACTTACATGGTGGAGCAAACGAAGTTGCTATTAAATTCGTACTTGGATTCGATTCAGTTGAGCACGCATTAAGCGAAGTAGATGAGTTATTTGCAAGAAAAGAAAAAATCATGGGATTCGGACACAGAGTATATAGAGAAGTAGATCCAAGATCTCCAATCGGATTCGATTTAGCTGCTGAGTTAAAAGAATTAGAAACTTCTGATCCTAAACTATTCGATATCGCTAAAGCTGTTAGAGATAAAGTTAAAGCTGAGAAAGGTTTACCAGATAACATCGACTTCTTCGGTGGATTAATCTACCACTATATGGAAATTGAGAGATTATACTATACTCCATTATTCATTATGTCAAGAGCTGCTGGATGGGCTGCGCACGCATTCGAGCAAAGAGCAAACAACAGAATCATCAGACCAAGTTCTGAGTACACTGGTGTTGAGCCAAGAGATTTCGTAGCTATCGAAGATAGAGCGTAATCATTTCTTTCTCCCTTTTGGGAATTGATACTAAAAGTTTTATCAAACCCAAAAGGGTTTGGTAAAAGTATACTTGTTCCACTCTATGTGGATTATTCTTAAAATTTAAAACATTGGATATAAAATTATGACAAACGAAAAATATCTTAAACAACTTGAGGGTGTTGAAGGTGCTAAATACTATGATGTTAAAGCTGCCTGTGAAGATATCACACCAGGTTCATTTGAAAAATTAAACTATACTTCAAGAGTATTAGCTGAAAACTTAATCAGAAAATGCCCAAGTGAAGATTTACAAGATTCTTTAGTTCAATTAATTGAAAAAAGAACTGATAAAGATTTTCCTTGGTTCCCATCAAGAGTTATCTGTCACGATATTCTTGGTCTTACAGCTTTCGTTGACCTTGCAGGTCTTAGAGAAGCGGTAGCAAAAGAAGGTGTTGATCCACAAAAAATCAACCCAGTTGTACCTACACAATTAATTGTTGATCACTCATTAGCAGTTGAGTGTGGTGGATTTGATCCAGATGCATTCCAAAAAAATAGAGATATCGAAGATAGAAGAAATGCAGATAGATTCCACTTTATTAACTGGACAAAAGAAGCATTTGACAATGTAGATGTTATCCCTCCAGGAAATGGTATTATGCACCAAATCAACCTAGAGAAAATGTCTCCAGTTGTACACTTAGATGATGGAATTGCTTCTCCAGATACATTAGTTGGTACTGACTCACATACTCCTCACGTAGATGCACTTGGTGTAATCGCTGTTGGTGTTGGTGGATTAGAAGCTGAGAACGTAATGCTTGGTAACCCATCTTATATGAGAGTTCCTGAAATCATTGGTGTTGAGATTGTTGGTGAAAGAGCGCCAGGAATCACTGCAACTGATATTGCACTTTCAATGACTTCATTCCTAAGAGAAAACAATGTTATATCTGCTTACTTAGAGTTCTATGGTTCAGGTATAGAGTACCTTAACTTAGGTGATAGAGCTACTATTGCAAACATGACTCCTGAGTATGGTGCATCTGCTGGTATGTTCGCTATTGATGATCAAACTATCTCTTACTTAAGAGTAACAGGTAGAGAAGAGAAACAATGTGAATTAGTTGAAGCTTATGCTAAAGCAAATGGACTATGGGCAGATCAATTTGAAAATGCTACTTATGCTAGAACTATTCAATTTGATTTATCAAAAGTTACTAGATCATTAGCTGGACCATCTAAACCACACAAACTAGTTCCAACTTCAACTTTAAGAGATGAGGGAATTGTAAAAGAGTGGACTCAAGAAGGTGATTTAATCCCAGATGGTGGTATCTTAATCGCTGCTATTACTTCTTGTACAAATACTTCAAACCCAAGAAACGTTATCGCTGCTGGTCTTGTTGCTAAGAAAGCAAATGAACTTGGATTAGAGAGAAAGCCATGGGTTAAGTCTTCATTAGCTCCAGGTTCAAAAGTAATTGAGAAGTACTTACAAGAAGCTGGTTTATTACCAGAGATGGAAAAACTAGGATTTGGTGTAGTAGGTTTTGCTTGTACAACTTGTAATGGTATGTCAGGTGCTCTAGATCCAAAAATCCAAGAAGAAGTAGTTGAGAGAGATATCTACTCTACAGCTGTATTATCTGGAAACAGAAACTTCGATGGTAGAATCCACCCATACGTAAAAGAAGCATTCTTAGCATCTCCTGCATTAGTTGTTGCATATGCACTAGCTGGTACAGTAAGATTTGATATTGAAAATGATTCTTTAGGAAAAGATGCAAATGGTAATGATATTAAATTAGCTGATTTATGGCCATCAGATGCTGAAATCGATGCTATTGAAAAAGAATATGTAAGACCAGAAATGTATAATGAAATCTATGAGCCAATGTTTGCTAGAGATGGATTAGGTGGAGCTAAAGCTGAGCCTTTCTATAGATGGAATCCAAACTCTACATATATTCAAAAGCCTCCATATTGGGAAGATGAGTATATGCAAATGCCAGCACTTAATAACTTAGTACCACTAGGTGTATTCCCAGATAACATTACAACGGATCACTTATCTCCATCAAATGCTATTCTACCTGAGTCTGCTTCTGGTGAGTATTGTATCTCTAAAGGTCTTCCAATTCCTGACCTTAACTCTTATGCAACACATAGAGGGGATCACAATACAGCTTCAAGAGCAACACTAGCAAATCCAAAACTATTCAACGAAATGGTTAAAGATGAAAATGGTGAAACTAAGCAAGGTTCATTAACTAAGATCATGCCTGAGGGTACTGAGTCAAGAATGTGGGAAGCAATCGAGACTTATAACAACAGAAAACAAGGTCTTGTAATCGTTGCTGGTACTAACTATGGTCAAGGTTCTTCAAGAGACTGGGCTGCAAAAGGTGTTAGACTTGCAGGTGTTGAGTTACTAATCGCTGAGTCAATTGAGAGAATTCACAGAACAAACCTAGTAGGTATGGGTGTACTTCCAACTCAATTTAAAGATGGTGATACTAGACATACTTATGGTATTGATGGTACTGAGTCATTTGAAGTAGTTGGTGAAATTACTCCAAGATGTGACTTAACTATTCTTATGACTAGAGCAAATGGTGAAAAAGTAGAGATCCCTGTACTTTGTAGACTAGATACTTCAGCAGAAGTAGCTGTTTATAAAGCTGGTGGAATCTTACAAAAATTCGCTAAAGACGTTATCGCTGATAACCAATAGTCTTTAAATATCTAAAAAGCATCTTTGGATGCTTTTGGGTATTGAAACTTAAATAGAGAAATCAAAGATTTTTTTATTTAATTTTCAAAATTTCACAAGGGGAAAGAATGGGTTATAAACCACAATTTAAAGTAAAAGCAACATATATGAGAGGTGGTACTTCTAAAGGTACATTTTTCAATATAGCTGATCTACCAGAAGAGACTCAAAATGATGGAGCAAAAAGAGATAAACTATTACAAAGAATCGTAGGTTCTCCAGATGCTTATAAAAAACAAATCGATGGTATGGGTGGAGCTACTTCATCTACTTCAAAAGCTATTTTAGTTGGAAAGTCTGATGTTCCAAATCACGATGTGGATTATTACTTCTGTCAAGTTGCTATCGATAAAGATTTTGTTGATATGAGTGGTAACTGTGGTAACTTATCTTCAGCGGTTGGTCCTTTTGCAATTCAAAATGGATTAGTTGATGATGTACCTGAAAATGGTGTATGTTGTGTAAGAATTTGGCAAGCAAATATCAAAAAAACTATCCTTTGTTATGTAACTATGGAAGATGGTATGATCAAAGAGATGGGTGATTATATGATTGATGGTGTTGCTTTCCCTGCTGAAGAGATCAAGTTAGAGTTCGCTGAGCCAGTTGATCCAAGTGAAGAGCTTTTCCCTACAGGAAACTTAGTAGATGATCTTGAAGTAGAGGGTGTTGGTACATTCAAAGCTACAATGATCACTGCAGGTATCCCAACAGTATTTGTAAATGCTGATGAGATTGGATATAAAGGTACTGAGCTTCAAGGTGATATTAACTCTGATGCTGAGGCTTTAGCTAGATTTGAAAAAATCAGAATTGCAGGTGCTTTAAAAATGGGTGTTATGCAATCTCCTGAAGATGCAAAAACTCAACAACACACACCAAAGATCGCTTTTGTATCACCAGCACAAGACTTCACTACTTCAAGTGGTACAGAGGTAAAAGCTGATGAGATGGATCTACATGTTAGAGCATTATCTATGCAACAACTACACCATGCTATGATGGGAACTGCTTCTGTTGCTATTGGTGTTGCTGGATCAATTCCTGGTACATTAGTTAATCTTGCCGCGGGTGGTGGAGAGAGAGATTCAGTTACATTTGGTCACCCATCTGGTGCGATGAAAGTTGGAGCCGCAATTGCAAAAGATGGTGATAAATATGTAGTTGAAAAAGCAAGTATGTCTAGAAGTGCAAGAGTTATCATGGATGGTTTTGTACACGTACCTGCTGATACATATTAATATTAAGTAGCTTTTGGATTTTGAGATTTACCCCATCTCAAGGTCTGATGGAGGAAGTTATTTAATAACCTTAAAGTAGAAGAAGAGTACCCCGCTTCTTCTACGCCCGAATTACCAAATCAAATATGAACTAGTTTCTCTTTTGTTTGGTCTAATAGAAGAGGATACCCCTCTCTTCTATTTTTTTATTATAGTTTATACTTCTTAGATTTTCATAAAAATTGATAATTATTATTAGATTTTCTTAAAATATACCATCTTTTCTTTAAAAACAACTCAGATTAAATTAAAATTTTTATTATAATATCCTTTTTTTATAATATAAATATATATGTTTTTATACAGAGTTATTTAAAAATAAGCAGATAAATAATTAATGAATCATAAGAAAACATTATATTTATAAAGATTTCTTAAGTTATAATATATGTCACAGAGAAATTTAGGGGACTCAAAATAAAAAATAAAATCTATATATTTGTTTTTTTTATAACAATCGAATTTTTTGCAATAGTTTTACTGATGATCAATAATCAATCAAAAAAAGAGCAAATTATAAATGCTGCAAATGATTTAGTTGTAACCAATTATAATAATACCTATAACTCCTTTCAGACCTTAGCAAATACAGTTTATAAAGGCTATATAAATAATGCCAAAGTTCAAGAACTATTTGCTAAACGTGATAGGCAAGCTTTATATGAGTATTTAAAAGATGATTATAAATATTTAGAGAGTATAGATTTTAGACAGATCCATTTTCATCTACCTACAAACCACTCATTTTTGAGGATGCATAAGCCAAAAAGATTTGGGGATGATCTAACAGATATAAGATATAGTGTGGATTATGTAAATAAAAACCTAAAGACAATCACAGGTTTAGAAATGGGTAGGGTAGTACCTGGATTTAGATATGTGTATCCTATGGAGTATGAAAATAAGCATACAGGAAGTATCGAGACATCTTTTAGTGTAAAAGCTTTTATCCATAAACTTGAAGAGGTGTATGATGTGCATACTCACTTTTTACTAAAAAAAGAAGTGTATGAAAGAAAGATATTTAATAGCTTTAGAAAATATTATGAGTCAAGTGTAGAATCTGATAACTATATAGCCTTACTTAGAAAGAGTGGTAGAGGAAGTAAGGATGTGGAGCTTTTATATCGTGATATTTTTAGAACCGATCTACTAGAAGAGTTAAATAAGGGATTTGCTTTAAAAGATACTTTTGGTTTGGAATTAGAACTTGAATCAAAAAATGTAAAACACCATCATAAAGTAGCAACATTTTTACTTCTAAAAAATATACAAAATGAGCATATAGGATATTTTGTAGTTTATCAAAATAGTGAAGAGCTTCTTGCTTTAGAATCAAATTTAGTAAAATTGATCTTCTTAGTGACTTTTATAAATCTTTTAGTGAGTTTTATCCTTTATAGGGAGAGTACAAAAAAACAAGTTCTTGAAAAACAAGTTGAGACAAAAACAAAAGAGCTTACAAAACTAAATGACTCTTTAGAGTTAAGGATAAAAGAGGAAGTTGAAAAAAGTAAAGAGCAAGAGAAACAACTTTTTGAGATAGAAAAAATGGCTCAAATGGGTGAAATGATAGGAAATATAGCCCACCAATGGAGACAACCCCTTACAGTTATCTCCACAGCAGCATCTGGTATAAAACTTCAACATGAATTTGGAACCTTAAAATCAGAACAGTTGGTTAAACATGTGGATGGAATAGTAAAAAATACTCAATATTTATCTAATACTATTGATACCTTTAGGGATTTTATAAAAGAGGATAAAAAACTTGAAGAGGCTATTTTACAAGATATAGTAAATACTGTTTTAGATATCACAGATGCTTCACTTCATAACAATCATATCAAACTTATTCAAGATATAGATTATGAAAATCCTATAAAGATAGAAACCATCTCCCAAGAGTTATCTCAGGTGATGATAAATATTTTAAATAATGCAAAAGATATTATTAAAGAGAAAAAGATAGATGATCCTTGGATAAAGATAAGTGTAAAAAAAGGTGGTGGAGTAGCTATCTTGATCATAGAAGATAATGCCGGGGGAATCCCAAAGGATATCTTACCTAAGATATTTGATCCATATTTTACGACAAAACATAAATCCATAGGAACTGGCCTTGGACTTCATATGAGTAAAGATATAGTTCATAATAGCCTAAAGGGTAAACTATATGCCCAAAATAGTATCCATGGGGCACAGTTCTTTATCGAACTTCCTTTAAACTCTTAGTTTTATAAATAAAAGGGACAATAAAATTTATTTTATTGTCTCTTTTTTAGATACAGTTTTTAACCAAAAATATCCAAATAACCCAGAAAATAGTGAAGCAGCTAAAATTCCAACTTTAGCTTGAAAGATAAACTCAGGGTTATTTATAAAGGCAAGATCTGCTACAAATATGGACATGGTAAAACCAATCCCTGCTAAAAATGCCACACCAAATATTTGGCTTAAAGTACTATCATTTGGAAGTTGAGCTATATTTAGTTTTATTGCCAACCAAGAAACTCCAAAAATACCAATAACCTTACCAAAAATAAGACCTAAGATAATCCCTAAAGATATTGGCTCCATTATAGTTGTACCGATTGAGCTAAAATCTATTTTAACCCCTGCATTGGCTAAAGCAAATATTGGTATAACTAAAAGTGCTACTGGTAGATGCAGGTCATGTTCTAATCTAGCTGCAGGTGTTCCAACTGCATTGATTTTATCTTTCACTTTATTTAGAATTGTTTTTTGTCTTTCATGCATCACATGATCTGTTGTTACAGGATATTTTTCATACTCATCAAGCAATTTTTTTGTATCATCTGCTAAGGTCTCAGGGGTTTTTTTAGGGGTTGATGGTATTGCTAAGGCTGATAATACACCTGCAATTGTTGCATGAACTCCCGATTCAAGCATAAAAAACCACATAAAAAGACCAACTACAAAATATGGTAAGATCATATGAATACCAAATCTATTGAAAATAAATAAAATTAAAAACATTAGACCAGCTAATCCTAATGGCACTATATTGATAGTTTCAGTGTAAAAAAGAGCTATCACCATAACAGCGCCAAGATCATCAACAATTGCTAAGGCAACTAAAAATGTTACTAGAGCTGCAGGAACTCTTTTACCTAAAAGAACTAAAGCACTAATAGCAAAGGCAATATCTGTTGCCATAGGGATTCCCCAACCATTTGCTCCCTCTCCACCTGCATTTATATATAAATAGATAAGAGCTGGAAATACCATCCCTCCAATAGCTGCAAGGATAGGTAACATAGCTGCTTTTATATTTGATAATTCACCTACTGTTATCTCTCTTTTTATCTCAAGACCAATTATAAAGAAAAATATAGCCATCAAACCATCATTTATCCAATGGTGTAGTGAGTGTTTTAATTCCCAAGAGCCTACATTAAATTCAATATACATATGTAAAAAGTGTGAATAGGAATCGTATAAAGGTGAGTTTGCTATAAGTAGAGCTAAGATAGTCATAACTACTAAAATAAGACCAGAAGTTGTTTGGGCATGTAAAAAATGTTCAAAAGGTGTTGCCACTCTTTGAAATGCTTTTTCCCAAGGTGCATATAATTTCATAATAAACTCCTAAAATTATTTTGTATAATAATCTTATCTATTATAATCAAACATAATTAAATAAAAAATTATTTTTTATAAATAGTTGTAAGTGTTTATTTTTTATAAGTCGTTTAATTTTAAAGCTTTTTCTAAAGCCTTTTCAAATGCTTCAATACTTACAGGTTTAGTAAGTTTTATAGTACCTTCAGGTTCTATGCCATTATTACTAGATAAACCACTCATTGCAATAATAGGTAAAGAAGGGGAAGTCTCCTTGATCTTTTTTATAAGCTCAGTTCCACTCATTTTAGGCATTTTCAAATCAGAGATTATAAGATCAAAATTTGTCTTTTGAAACTCCTCCCAAGCCTCTTGTCCATCAAAAGAAACAACAATTTCTTTAAAATAATGATTTAAAAATCTTTGAGTTTGTTCCCTAACTTCCTTTTCATCTTCAACATATAATACTTTTATGTTTTTTGTTTTTTGCACTAATTTATCCAAATCCATTTATTTATCCTTCTTTTCTAATGGCAATGATATTTCAACTTGAGCACCTTGTTCTATATTTTTCCAGCTTAGTGAGCCTAATAGATGTTTATTGATAATTATTTTAGACATATACAATCCTAAACCTGTGCCTTGGGATAATTTTGTAGTTAGATATGGTTCTCCTAAACGATCTATCACTTTTTTATCTATTCCTATTCCATTATCACTTATTTTAATAATTTGATTATTATCTTCAATATTTATCTCAATTGTTACTTTACCATCATTTGTGTCTTTTGCTTTTATGGCATCTTTTGAATTATTTAATATATTTAAAAATACTTGCATTAGCTCTTTTGTAAATAATTCTAGTTCTATTGATTTTATATTATTTAATATAATCTCTATATTATTATTCTCAAAACTTTTACCTATGATATTAAGTGTATCTTTCATAACCTTTGAAACACTACTTATCTCTTTTTCTTTATTTGGATTAAAAAAATTTCTAAAGTCATCTATAGTATCTGAGACATATTGGGTTTGTTCTACAATTTTTTCCATATCTTCTTTGAGCATGGCATTTTCAATTTTTTCATCAAATCTTAAACTAAGTAAGATATTGTTTGCAACCATAGTAACGGTAGTGATTGGTTGTCTCCATTGGTGGGCAATCATTGCCACCATTTCACCCATAGCCACTTGTCTTGATTGGGCAATCATAATTTTATCTTGTCTTCTTAAGTCCTCTTCTATTTTTTTTATATCAGATACATCAAATGCTATTCCTATTTTTTCTTTTGCTTGATTATTCTTATCTCTAATAAATACTTTTTCAATACTATGAAAGTATTTCCAAGTACCATTTTTATGTTTTAATCTATAATCGATTGTTAGGATTTCATTATCTGCTGAGTTTGAAATCAAAGATTGAAAATCATATACCCTTTGTAGATCATCTGGATGAATCAAATTAGGAAATAAATCTTCTCCCATCTCTTGAATCTCTTTAGGAGTGTATCCTAAGATATTTGTTACTCCATTATTGCTGTAAATATTTGAATATGTTTGTAAATCTACCACATAGATAAGTGCAGGTGTAGTGTCTGCTATTGCTGATATGAAGTGTTCTTTATCAAATAGCTCTTTTTCTGATAATTTACGTTTAGTAATATTTCTTACAATAACCATAACATATTGATTTAATGGTAGAGGTGCCATTCTTGCTTCATAAAATTCTGTATTGTTATTTATTTTTAATTCATATTCAAATATGGATAAATTATCTTTTTCAAATATTTTGTCTAGATTTTCTTTAAATTTTTCTCCCACATCATTGGGTAATACCTCTTGCATTTTTTTCCCAATAAAATCTTCAGGGGAGAGATAAAGTTGATTATTTGATTGGGATCTAAAATCAATAATCGTACCATCTGCTTTCATGATAAAAAGTAAATCAGGGATAACATTAAAAACAGAAGTCAACATCTCATCCCTTTGTTTAGATTCTTCTTGGATTCTTTTTTGTTTTAGAAGAATTGGATCTGTGATTCTAAAAAATAGGAATGATCCAAATATCACAGCAATTATCACTAAAAATAATACAGCAATACCTGTATTGATAAATGGTTGTCTAATCTCACTTAAATCTATTTTTGCAACTATTCCAAAGTTAGCAATATCTGTATAAACGGGCTCATGGGCAGCTACAACAAGCTCTCCCCTATAATCTAAACCAATTATTGTGCCTGATTTATTATTTAGAGCATTACGCATTGGGGCAGCTAGTTTGCTATTAAATGGTACAGGTTTAGGATTTTTTAAATCAGAGTGTCTATGGGAGAGTAAAAATACTATTTTATTATCAATTTTTTGAGCGAGGGTAAATTCTCCTGTTTTTCCAAAGCCTTTATATTTTTTATGGGCTTCTTTAAATTGATCAAGGGAATATTCCCATGCTTCTTTTTTAGACCTATTTTGTACAGAAAAAGATATCTCATCAAATCTATTTACTGTTTCAATATGTCTAGCTTGGCTTTGTGCAATCTCCATTAGACGAAGTTTATTTTCTTCTAAAGCTGTTTTATACATCCAAAAGATAGTTAAAGAAACAGATATGATTGTGATACTTATAAATATAAGGATTAGTAGGTATATTCTTTTTTTCTCAAGTGAATTATCAATATCTGGCATAACAACTCCTTGATAAAAACATATGTACATAATAACAAAATAATTTAAAAAAGTAAAATTTTTAGTTCTTTTATTTTGTGACAAAAATCTAGATAAATAGGATATTTAGAATTTTACAAGAAAATTACCTGATAAACCATAACATTATTTTATTATGTTAAAATATATTCTAAAAATAATGCTACTTACATAAAAAGTGATATAATAGATGATAACGTTGATGCTGAGGGTATTGGGATAAAATTACCTCAAAAAGGAAACAAAAATGGCTGATTTAGCTTTTTTAAAAAAACATGCTCAAAACTATTCTGTTTTATGTGTTGAGGATAGTAAAGCTTTAATGACTCAAGAGGTAAACTTTTTAAAAAAACTATTTAAAGAGGTTTATACCGCAAGTGATGGAGTAAAAGGGTTAGAGGTTTATAAAAATAAAAAACCAAGTCTAGTTTTGACAGATCTAAATATGCCAAATATGAATGGTTTTGATATGATTAGGGAGCTTAAAAAGATTGATTATCATGTACAAGTGATAATCATCTCTGCTTATAGTGATTTTGAGAATCTTTTAGAAACTATACATATTGGAGTGACTGATTTTGTACCAAAGCCTATAAATATGGAGCTTTTACAAAATGCTCTTATGAAAGGGATAGATTTTTTACTTAGAAAAGAAGAATCCATAGTGATGGATGATCTTGATATAGATTATGAAAATGAAACTATAAATGCCCTAGCAACTATTAAAAAAATGGGTAATGAAATACAACTAGTAAATCACTATAGGGGTGTACCAATTATCCATAATGGTACTATCAAAAAACTTGATAATGATTTTATAGTAGTTTCAACCTTACAAATACAAAGACTTGCAATGCAGTATGAACATATGACAACCTTAGCATCTGATCTTTTTCCTGGGGAGATTGAGGCTGATTTTAAAAGTGCAAATGATATGACCTCTGATGTTGTATTATCAAACCTTAGATTTGTAGAGATGTCTGTAAGAAAAAGGGAAAATGTAAGGGTTGAGATTGATAAAAACTTTTACATGGTTTTACATAAAGATAAACAAAATTTTTCAGCAAAAGTTGAAGATATATCTATAAAATCGGCTCATGCAAAGATCGACTCTAACTTAGGGGTAAAAGAAGGGGATGAGTTACTTTGTGTATTAAAATTTCAATATGTTCAAAAGACTATGTATCATGAATTTAAACATAGTGACTCAATAAAATGTAAAGCAAAGGTTTTTAGAACAAATATAGTAGATAAAGATATGTATATGGTTCTTATCTTTGAGATGAGTAAACATGAAGAGCAGATTTTATCTAAGTTTATCTATCACCGGGAGATAGAGTTAATTGAAGAGTTTAAACATCTAAATAGCAAATAGTTTAGGACATAGTAATGAAACAAGAAGAGATAGAATTTAATAAAAACTTTGTTGAGGGTTTTTTTGATACAAATTATAATATTGTTTTATTAACTGATGGTTGGAAAATTTCAAAGGTAAATAAAGCTTTTTTAGAATTTGTGGGTTGTGAAAGTTTTAGTGGTTTTTTTGCTACTCATAAGTGTATATCTGAACTTTTTTATGAAGAGGATGATTTTTTAACACCTATGGTAGGTGATCTTACTTGGTCTGAATATGCTTTGCAAAATCAAAATCAAATTCATAAAGTAGCTATATTAAAAGGGGATAAAAAATACTATTTTTCTATAGATGCTACTGAGATAAAAAATGATAAAGATAATAGATTTATAATAATATTTAATGATATCACGGAATATGAGCAGATAAAACAAAGATATGAATATGGTATAAAAGGTTCAAATGAGGGGATTTGGGATTGGGATCTTGTAACAAATGAGGTTTATTTTTCACCCGTATGGAAATCTATGCTTGGATATAAGGACTATGAATTAAAAAATGATCTTAAATCTTGGGATGAGAGGGTGCATCCTGAGGATAAACAAAAAGCTTATGATGATATAAAGAAAAACCATGAAAAGGTTACAGAGTATTATGAAAACTTCCATAGGCTTAGACATAAAGAAGGACATTGGGTTTGGATACATGATAGGGGGAAAACATTTTTTAATAGTGATGGTGAACCAATAAGAATGGTAGGAACCCATACTGATATCACAAAATTAAAAGAGAATGAACGTATAAAAGAGCTCCATGCAAAAAGGGCTGAGGTATTACTTCAATTACCTAGTCTTTCTGAAGAGTTAGGTGAAAAGGCTTTTATTCAAAAAGCTCAAGAGCTTTCAGAAGATCTTACCCATAGTAAAATAGCTTTTATCCATTTTGTAAATGAGGATCAAGAAACTATTGAACTTGTGGCTTGGTCTCATAGAACTTTAGATAAATATTGTAAAGCTGTACATGAAAATCATTATCCCATACATCAAGCTGGAATTTGGGCAGATGCCCTAAGACAAAAGAACTCTATAGTTGTAAATGACTATGAAGCATATCTTGAGAAAAATGGATTGCCTGAGGGGCATGCAAAATTAGATAGATTTATAAGTGTACCTGTTGTGGAAAATGGCAAAGTTGTGATGTTGACTGGTGTGGGGAATAAATCCTATGAATATACAGATATGGATGTGGAAACTGTTCAGCTAATATCAAATGAGATTTGGCGAATAATCCAAAGAAAAAGGGTAAAAGCCAAACTTGATAAAAGTAAAGAGCAATTGGCTCGTGCACAAAAAATGGCACTTATAGGTAGTTTTGAATGGGATATAAAAAACAATGAAGTGATTTGTTCTGATGAGTTTTATGATATTTTAGAATTAGATGTAAATAAGGAAAAGTTTTCCTATGAGAAATATTACTCTATGATTCATGAGGATGATATTGATCAATTTGTTAAAACAAAAGAGGATCTTATAAATACAAAAAAAACTAGTACATTTCAATATAGATTAGTTTTAGATAATAAAATCATAAAATATATAAAGGAGATAGCTGAGCCTATTTTGGATGAAAAGGGTGATATAGAGACTATTTTTAGTACAGTTCAAGATATCACAATAGCTTATCGTAAAAATGCGGAGATTAGATTACTAAAAACTGTAATTGATAAATCTCCTTTATCTATAGCTATCACTGATACGGAGGGTAATTTAGTTTATGTAAATCCTTACTTTTGTAATCTTACGGGATATACCTTTGCTGAAGCACTTGGTAATAATCCAAGAATTTTAAAATCCCAAAGTGAAAATGATATAGATTATGAAAAACTATGGGAGACCATAAGTAGTGGAAACTCTTGGAGGGGAGAGTTTAAAAATATCAAAAAAGATGGAAGTGAATATTGGGAATCAGCCATAATAGTACCAATAGATGATGAACAAGGAAATATTATCAATTATCTTGGTATCAAACAACAAATTACCCAAGAAGTTAAATTAAAACAAGAGCTTAGTGATAAAGATGAAATCATGATCGCCCAATCAAGACATGCAGCTATGGGTGAGATGATAAGTATGATTGCTCACCAATGGAGACAACCTATCTCTATAATAGCAATGGGTGCAAATAATATCTTAGCCGATATAGAGCTTGAGATGTTGGATACTGAGCAACTAAAAAAAGACTCTCTTGATATAATCGATCAAACAAAACATCTATCTCAAACTATAGATGATTTTAGAGATTTTTTCAAACCAAATAAGGATATAGATACCACTTCAATAAAAGAGGTTTATGATGATGCCTATGGTGTGATTGGAAAATCTTTAGAAAATAATGATATTGAAATATTTGAAGATTTTAGTGAAGATTGTAAGATTGAGACATATTCTAGAGAATTGATGCAAGTATTGATAAATATCCTAAAAAATGCAAAAGAAGCAATGATCGAAAAAAATATACAAGATAAAAAGATGGATGTTCTTGTAAAAAAAGGATCTAACTCTATTGTCGTATTTATAAGTGATAATGCTGGGGGTATTGATAAAAATATTCAAAATAGAATATTTGAACCATATTTTAGTACAAAAGATGAAAAAACAGGTACGGGACTAGGTTTATATATGTCAAAAACAATTGTAGAAAAACATCTAATGGGAACAATCAATTTTGAAAATATAGATAAAGGTGTATGTTTTAAAATAGAGTTGCCACTAAAGATAAAAAATTAAAAGAAGTAAAGAATCATGCAGATAAATTTAAATGATATAAAAGAGCTAACAAAAAATTTAAGTGTACTTTATGTGGAAGATGAAGATATTCTCAGAAAATCTGTAGAAGTATTTTTAAAAAAAATCTTTGCTAGGGTAGAGTCTGCAGCTGATGGAAAAGAGGGCTTAGAACTTTATTTAAAAAATGATTATGATTTGGTTATCACTGATATAAATATGCCCCAAATGAATGGAATAGTGATGGCATCAAATATAAAGGAGAAATCTCCTGAACAAAATATCATTATCATATCTGCTCACTCTGATATTGATAACTTTATAAAATCTATACAAGTGGGTATAGATGGATATATCTTAAAACCTATAGATTTTGATCAGATGAATCAAGTGTTATATAAAGTAGCTTTAAAGATAAATAAATTTAAAGAGAATGAATACTATAAAGAAAATCTAAAAGAGATGGTAAAGCAAAAAGTTGCTGAGATAAAGAGCCTAAATAAAACTAAAATAAATAATTATAAAAAGACTTTATATGCCCTAATTGATATTATTGAGAGAAGGGATACTTATACAGGAGGACACTCTCAGAGGGTTGCAAAATATTCTAAAATGATAGCTGGATATTTAGGTTTTTCAAAAAAAGAGTGCAAAGAGATATATCAAGCAGGTATTTTACATGATATAGGAAAAGTTGCTATACCTGATTCTGTACTTTTAAAGCCAAATAGATTAACTTCTATTGAGTATAGTTTGATTCAAAAACATGTGAGTATAGGTTATGAGATGTTAAAAAATATACCGATGTTTGCATCTTTGGCTGATATTATTTATTCTCACCATGAAAAATATGATGGAAGTGGTTATCCAAATGGTTTAAAAAAAGAGGAGATACCTCAAGCTGCACAAATAATGGCAATAGCAGATGCCTTTGATGCTATGACTACAAGTAGAATATATAAGGGTAGAAAATCTGTACAAAATGCCATAGAGGAGTTAAAAGAATTAGCTGATGTGCATTATAGTAAAGATTTAGTATTTAAAGCGGTAGAGGTTTTAAAAGATTTAGAAATAGATGAAAATATTAATCAGCTACCAAATGATGAACTGGAAAAAGAAAGGTTCTCATTTTTTTATAAAGATCAACTTACTTCAGCTTTCAATAAAAGCTATTTGGATCTTATTTTGTTGCAAAATAGTTATAATCATATCTATAGTAAACTTTATTTTATTGAATTTAATAATTTTAGTGAATACAATAAAAAATTTGGCTGGGGAAAAGGGGATCTTTTTTTAAGAGATATTGGAGAGTATTTAATTAGTGAATTTAAAGATACTTTAGTCTTTAGAGTTCAAGGGGATGATTTTGTTATTTTAAGTGAAACATTATTGGAAATTGATCTTGATAGTTTTATAAAAGATACACCCTTATCTTACAATATAAAACAGATGGAATTAACACCCCAAGTAAATTATTTAGATATAGAAAAAATGTATAAATCCAATTAAATAATAATATTTATTAAGACAAAATCGGATAATATGAAGTATATAATTTAGGAAATAAATATGGAAGATATTAGATTAAACCTTAGTTCTGAGCAATTATTAAAGATCATAGATAATTGCTGGGATAGTATTTTGGTACTTGAAAAGAATTCTAAAATCGTTTATACAAATAACTCTTTTTTGATGTTGGTGGGCTATGCTAAAGAAAAGGTTATTGGTACACCCTTTGAGCTTTTTTTAGAGAGTAGATACCAAGAAGCTTTTGAGCAAACTTTACAAAAGATTGAAAGTAGTGATATGCAGTCTTTTATAAAAGTTATATGTATGAGTAAAGATAAACATGAGGTTGGTTTGCATATTGCTTTACAACAAATAGCTGGAACTGAGTTGGTGATGTTAAATATCAAACAAACCCATGAGCTTACCATAAAAGAGAATAATGAGATAAAAACATCTGATAATAAATATCCATCAAAATCAAAAAAAGAGGATGATGGAGTATTAGGCAAAACCTTTGGTTGGCTAGATGAAGCAAATAAAGCGATAGATTCTATTTTCCACCATGATGAAAAGCCGAAGAAAAAAGAGAAAAAAGCACAAAAAAAAGTTCTAAGTTCTAAATATGATTGGCTTCCAAAGGGAATAGATGAACTAAAAAGGGATGATCTTAGGGAGTATGTAAAAAATGATATTGATACTTATAGAAGTATTGATTATAGTAAATATACTCCAGAGCTACTAGTAGCAGCAAAAGAGTGGCATACATGGCAAGTGTGCATTATGCTAAAACTTTATAAAATGGGAGATAAAATATTTATCTCAGATAAAGAAGAGATATTTCCTGATGAGATTAAAGAGCTAAGTAAACATAATCTAGAGCAAGTGATTCAAAGTATTATTAAAAACCTTAAAATAAGAGCAAATATGAATGCAAAAAAAGAGGTTTTAAAAAAAGATGCCAAATGGAGTGCTTTTGAGGTATCTTGTTTGATCTATTTTATATTGGAGTAGTTTGAAATAAATAGTTATTTAAATATCTTTATTTATAGTATGTAAGAGCTAAAATATAAAATCACAAATATCTTACATAGTTTCTTTTAACACTCGTAAATATGTGATATATTTAATCTTCTTAATCACTGTTTTTTAATATAATAAATAAAAAAGTCTATTAATGAAAATAAAATTATTATTACTACTATTTCTTATAAATACATTGGTTTTTTCATCTACTGTTGATCTAACACAAAAAGAGAAAGAGTTTTTAAAACAAAACCCAACTATTACCCTTGGTACTGATTCAAATTGGGCACCTTATATAATCAAAAATGATGACAACTCAATGGATGGATATGATGCTGATATATTAAAAGAGGTAAATAAAAACACTGGGGCAAATTTTAAACTAGTGAGCGGTGAGTGGAAAAATATAATCCAAGATGCAAAAACTAGAAAAATAGATGGCTTAAGTACTAGTGCTGTACATAAAGAGAGGGAAAAGTATTTTAATTTTTCAGATATTTATGTCTCAACTCAAAGATTATTGATAGTATCAAATCTAAATCCTAAAAATATAAACTCTACAAATGATCTAAAAGGCAAAAGAATAGGTTATCAAAAAAGTAATCTGTTTGAGAAAAAGTTAGTTGAAAGATATAAAGACTCCATAGGAGTGGCTTTAAAATCATATGGAGAGATTATAGATGCTCTTATAAAAGGTGAAATAGATGCCATAATTGGTAGTGAAGCGATTATCTATTTTGCACAAAAAAATGGACTTCCATATATCAAAACAATAGATAGTATTCCAAATAGTACTTTAAATTTAGTTTTCTCCATAAGAAATGATTTTCCTGAGGCTCTGTCTATTTTAAATAAAGGTTTAAAATCAATATCTCATAATCAAAAACTAAAAATTCAAAATAAGTGGTTTTTTAATTCAATTACAAATAAGCTAAATACAAAATCACAAGGTATAAAAAAAGGGACTAAAAATTTATCTGAGTTATTAAATGATGAAGAGAAGAAGTATCTAAAAGATAATCCAGTTTTAGTTGTACAAGGTGTAGCTACTTTCCCACCATTTAATTTTTATGAAAATGGTAAAACTATGGGTTACTCAATAGATTATATGAATTTGATAGGTTCTTATTTGGGTGTGCAGGTTAGTTTTGTAGGTGGAAAATCTTTCCCTGAAACTATGAGTATGTTTAGAAATAAACAAATAGATATTTTACCACATATTGCAAAAAATGCAGATAGGGAAAAGTATATAGAATATACTGATTTTAATCATCTTAAATATTTAATAGGAGTAACCCTAAAAAAAGATTTAGATATAAAAAGTTTTGAGCAATTAAAAGATAAGACTATAGCTGTTTTAGATAAAGCTTTTATCTCTACATATATTAGAAAACATTATCCCAATCAAAAGCTTGTGATTGTAAAGTCGACAAATGATGGAGTGGTAGCTGTTTCAAATTCAAAGGCTGATGCTTTTATTGGAAGTATCCCCACTATGAACTTCTATATAAAAAAGAATTGGCTAAACAATATCTATACTAAACAAATAGATGATATAGGTTTACCTACTTCTGTATTATTACCTATGGGTGTTCAAAAAGGAAATTTAGTTTTAAAATCGATCCTAGAAAAGGTAAATAAAGAGATCGATTATGCTGAGGTTATAAAACTTCAAGAAAAATGGTTAAATAGAACAGCAAAAGATAGTATTGTTTTAAATCTAAGCACTGAAGAGAAAAAATATTTACAACAAAAAGATAAGATAAAAATTTGTGTACTTCCTAATTGGTTGCCTTTTGAGCAGATTGATGAAAATGGAAAGCATAAAGGTATTGGGCATGATATCTTAAATATAATCTCTTCAAAAATAGATAAAGAATTTGAATTGGTTCATACAAAAGAGTGGGCACAATCTTTACAAAATATAGGTGATAGAAAGTGTGATATTTTACCAGTAGCTATGGATGTACCAAGTCGTAGGGATACGATGAATTTTACAAAACCATACGTAGCAGAACCTTTTGTAATAGCTACCACATCTGATAAGTTTTTTGTAAGGGATGAACAAGACCTATCAAATAAAAAAGTGGGAATTGTAAAAAGCTATGCTTATATAGAGGTTTTAAGACGAAAAAATCCATCAATAGATATAGTTGAAGTAAAAGATACAAAAGAGGGGCTAGAGCGAGTAAATAACGGAGAGCTATTTGGATATATAGATACTATGCCCACAATTGGATATTTTATACAAAAGTATGGATATTATAATCTAAAAATTGCAGGGAAATTACCTTTTGATATAAAACTTAGTATCGCATCAAGAAATGATGAACCCATATTAAATTCTATAATGCAAAAATCTTTAAATAATATAT
This sequence comes from uncultured Arcobacteraceae bacterium, assembly GCA_964342525.1. Lineage (GTDB taxonomy): Bacteria > Campylobacterota > Campylobacteria > Campylobacterales > Arcobacteraceae. Next base: position 25,991 of record CAYFGQ010000016.1, on the reverse strand, counting down.
CAAATGATGAGATAAGAAAGATTGTAGGAAAGTGGGTAGAGATAAAAGTACAAGAGGAGTTTGATTATACTAAATTGATTTATGTGGTTTTATTTTTTACTATTATTATTTTATTAGTTATGTATAGAAATAAAAAGGTAAATGAGCAAAGAAAAGAGTTTGAGACCATATTTAATTATTCAAAAGATGGTATTGCCATAACTGATTTAGACTCTAACTTTTTAGATTCAAATGATTCGTATTTAAATATGACAAGTTTTACAAAAGATGAACTACTAAAAAAATCTTGTATAGGTATGAGTACCCCTGAATCAAAAAAAGAGACTAAAAAGGTTTTTGAAAAGGTAATAAATAAAGGCTTTATAGATAATTATGAGTTTATAACTATTGGAAAAAATGATAAAAGAATCACAGTATCAATGACAGCAAATATGCTACCAGATAAAAAAAGAATACTACTAAATATAAAAGATATCACCCAATTAAAACTACTTGAAGATCAAACAAGACTTGCTTCAATGGGTGAAATGATAGGAAATATAGCCCACCAGTGGAGACAACCTTTAAGTGTAATTACAACTAGTGCTAGTGGATTAAAATTTAAATATGAATTTACAGGCTCAATTGATAAAGAAAACTTGATTTTTTCTACCGATAAAATAGTTGAACAAGCAAAATATCTATCAAAGACCATAGATGATTTTAAAAACTTTATTAAAGAGGATAAGGAGTTTAAAAACTTATCTGTAAAAGAGACTATAATTGGTGCAGTTAGTTTAATAGATGCCAGAATGAAAAACAACTTTATAGAAACAATAGTTGAGTTTAAAGATGATACAGAGATATTTGGAAATAAAAATGAACTACAACAAGCTATATTAAATATACTAAATAACTCTATAGATTTTATAAATGAAAATGTAAAAGAAGAAGAGCATAAACTTATTTTTATTAGTGCTGCTAAAACAGAAGATAATAAACTAAGACTAGATATCTTAGATACAGCAGGTGGGATAGAAAAAGATATCATTAAAAAGATATTTGATCCATATTTTACTACAAAACACCAATCAGTAGGTACAGGACTAGGTTTATCAATGAGTGATAAAATCATCCGTGAGAGACATGGTTTTTATATGACTGTAAATAATGAAGAGTTTGAACATAATGGTTTTAAATTAAAAGGGGTTAAATTTAGTATCTTTTTTGGAGGGGAAAACTAAAAAAGGGAAGAGCATATTTTTTAATAATTCTTTTAATAATCAAAGAATAGTAATATTGTTAAGTAAAAAGAATATAATTGAAATAAGTTTTATTTTTTGATTAAATATGAAAAAGATGTTTATTGGGGGTCTTTTGTTTGATTATTTTTGTTGGAGTAGAAGTTTATAATTTATAAGATAGATAAATTCATATAATTTTATTCTTTAATCATTTTTTTGATTTCTTTTGCTTTTGCGAGAAATTCTCTCATATTTCCTTTTGTCATTAATGTACTAAAGAGTTCATATGTAAAATTGATTTCTTCATTTTCATCATCTATTTTACCATTATTTAAATCTATTTCTATTTTTTTTATAAAGGTTTCTAATTTTTCAATATCAGAACTTTGAAAATTAAAATTAAACTTCAAGGTTTCATCATTAGATTTCACTTTAAGGGAATATAATCTGAATTCTTCTGCTATTGTTACTATTTCAATTTTCATTATCTTACCTTTTATAATAAATATTAATTTTTAAATTGTTCTGGTGCGATCGGAGAGATTTGAACTCTCACACCCGTAGGGCACTACCCCCTCAAGCTGGAGTGCCAAGCCTATTTATGGGCTTTGCAAAGCAAACGAGAAAACACCGAGAAAAGAAACTTAGCTGAAACTTAAGCTATTTTAAGCATAGCATTAAATACATCAGCCTTATTTTTTGCCTTTTCTTGTTTATGTTTATCCTCTAAACAATCTAAATTATAATGTTCATCTGTGATGGATGATCCTATAGTATGTCCTACAACCTCTTGAATCTCTTCTAAGGAGATTTTGTTGGATTGTCTCATCATACTTACATAAGTTCTTCTCATAGCATATAATGTTTTATACTCTATACCTATCTCTTCTAAAAAAGGTTTAAAATGATAGTCTGTAATAGTTTTGGACTCTTTAAAGGGTTTTCCATCTTTTGAGATAAAAAGCCACTCTTTTGACATTCTAAAGGCTTTAAATCTTCTTAGTAGGTCAATAGTCTCAGGGAAAAGATATATCTCCCTTAAGTGGTTTTTATTTTGATGTATAACTTCACTTGATTCAGTAATAACACCTTTTGAAATACTTCTTTGTATTTTAAAGAACCCTCTATTTAAATCAAAATCATCCCATTTAAGACCCATAGCTTCACCTGTTCTTAATCCATATTTGATAGATATCTCTAAAAAAACTTTTAGCCAACCCTCTGCTTCTTTCAACATCTTTTTTACCTCTGAAACAGAATAAGCTTGTGTTTTCTTAACTGTCTTCTTAAATTGATGTTTTTGAATAGCTCTTGATCTAACGATATTTTTTTTCATTAGCTCCTCATCATGAGCAGTTTCTAAAATATTGCAAAGAATATTTTTAATCCTTTTGGCTCTGTCATATGAATATCTATTTGCTATAGAATTAAAAAACTCAAGTAAATCTAAAGATGTGATATTATTAAAATCAAAATTCTCAAAATGTGGAGATATGATTTTATTGAGTATCCTTTCATACTCTTTTTGAGTTTGAATTCCCCTGTTATAAGAATCACTTCTTAAAACTCGAAGCCCAAAATCTTTTAGAGTAATCTTACTATTAGATTCATCACGTATATTTAATATATTTAAAAGAACTTTCATGGGATCCTGTCTTTCCATCCACTTTTTGGCAAGTGGTGTAGCTTTTTTCCCTATGCTTTTTTTATAAGCTTTCCCATTAACGCTACCTTGTACATAAATTGAATTAGTATCTTTTCTTATGTAAAATGAACCATCAGAACAAATTAATTGCTTCAACATTATCTACTCCTTCCCTAACTTTAAAAGTTGGAAAGCAGTAACTCTTGACATGTATATTTTACCACTTTCTTTCCAAAAATCTACTTCTATTTCAAAATTATTTATAAGTTTCATTCGTATTGCTTGTCTCGATAGTCCTGTCCTTTCTACGATAAATGAGATAGAGACTTTATTTGGGAATAAAGCTTCTAATAATACTTTTTGCTCTAAAAGTAGCTTTCTGATTTCATAATATTGTAAATCTAACTGATCATTTTTCAAATTTTTGTACTCTTTCATTTTGACCTAATGTAATGCTTTGTGTCAGATTCCTATAAACAATAATAGCAGAATTAAAGATTAGATATAGCTTAAATTTTATACTAGTGAAAATTTTCATAAAAAGTTATTTTTTCTTTGTCAATATTAGAAAAATGATAATTTTTGGTGCGTGTAATATAACATATAGGGCGACCATAAAGTGGGGCAAATATCAATCTTTTTTTATCTATAATCAAATCTTATAGATAAAAGCTATAATTTTTGGTGCGTGTAATATAACATATAGACCAGCCATTTACTAAAATGACTTTTATAAATTTTGGTGCGTGTAATATAATATATAGAGCGACCAAAAAGTAAAGATATAATCAAAACAAATATTAAAATTAGAAACCTTAAAGTAGAAATCTCATAATTTTTGGTGCGTGTAATATTACATATAGAGCGACCATTTACTAGGGGTATGTTAGATGAGGTTAAAAAAACATGAAAATCCGGGACGTTTTGGTGCGTGTAATATATACTAATATAGGGGAACCAAAAGGTACTACTTTTTGTAGGTGAAATTTGTGTTTATAAAACTTAAATGAATAAATCATAAAACTTAAATAGAAAATGAAAATTATTTTTAAAATGAGTTTTAATAGCTCTAGAAGCAATTTTTATTGTTAGATTATACTTTTGTTGTTTTTTTATATTTTTTGCTTTTTAGATGGCTTATAAGAAGTTTTATAAACTATTTTATTTCCATTTGTCTTTCTGATGTCTAAGAAAGAAAATTAGTAGTTTTAAATTTCTTTTTTTTCTTTAAATTCAAGAATATCCAACATATCAATAATCTTTTCAATAAACTGGATATTTTGAGTATTTAAGATTTTTAAAGATAAAGCTAAATCTTCTTCATGATCTTTTAGTGCATAATCCATTACATCTATATTTGCTTGGAGTTTGTAGATGATAGATAAGAGATCCTCTTTTTGAACTTGTTTAGTTAGTTTAAAAAGAAATTTACTTAGCTCTTCTATGCTTTTGATATCTTCAAGTGAGTCATTATCAACCTTATTTAAAAGATTGGATAATATAGTTTCATCACATAAGTATGGATAGTTTCTAAAAATTGATTGTAATGTTTGTTTCATGGCGTCTCCTGAAAAATATAACCATATGATTTTATTTATAGATAATTATATCATCATATGATTATAGTGTCAAATTTTAATATAATCATAGGATAGTTATTTAGTTATAATTTATATACAAATGATTATAAAGGCTTAATAATTGGATAAAGAAAAATTCAATAAATTACTAAAAGAAGCAGATTTAAGTAAGAAACAATTTTCTGGATTAATAGGTAGTAATGCAGGAACAGTAAATAACTGGGGAAGTGCTGAAAGAGGTATTCCTTATTGGGTTGAGTCATGGTTAAATTTATATATTGAAAATAAAAAATTAAAAGGAATAAAAGAATTAATACAAGATAGTGGGCTTGTTAAATAGTCTAATTCTTAAAATTTCTATTGAAAGAAAAAGATTATTTTGTTGAAAATTTATATTTACTTTAATAAGTAATATTCTTTCTTGTGTTTTGATAACCTTTAATTTGACCTTGTTTTTCTGCAATAAATTGTTTTAATTCTCTTATCTTTCTTTCTTCTTGAATACTTAAAGGTTTATTTTTATCAACATTAAATCCCTCAGCTTTGAAATATAAGTATTTTTTTAGGATATTTTTATCTGTAGTTATTATTTGATTCCCTCCCCAATATTTATACCAAGTTCCTCCCATAGTTTTATATTTCATAAATGAAATATATAAGTTTACGCCAAATTTTATTTCTTTATTGTTATTGAAACAAGCATAAGATTCAATGTCTTTTGATCTATAATCTCGTCTTTGTTCTTTTTCTAATGAATTTTTAATTATATTATTAGCAAAAATATAATCAGATTTCATAAATATCCCACCTTTTGCACTACAGTACTTACCTAGATACCTTAGTTCATAAGTATTTGGTTTTCTTTTTCTATTTGTAACATTTGATTTAACTCCTGTATTTGTTATATAGAATTTTTCTTTATTTTTAATTGCTTCATATTTATTTTTTATTATTGTATTTAGATTTTGTTTTGATAACCCAACTTTATCATTAATTGATGCTCCTCCACATCCAATAAAAAGTGTTGCACTTATTCCTATGGCTAAATAATTTAATTTTTTCATTTATATCCTTTTTTAGAATTTGTATATAACCATGGTTCAAAACCTATGATTATAGGTTGAGTGAAAATACTAACTAAACTATACTTAACAAAAACTATTATAGTAGGTTTTATTTGGAAAAATATTCTGACGATTCCATAGAAGAATTTTATAAACTTATTGGTCAAAATGTTAAAAAGTATCGAATAGAGAAAAACATGACACAACTAGAGTTAACCCATGAAATGGGATTGAAATCAGTTAGTTTAGTCTCAGCTGCAGAACTTTATACAAATAAAACACATTTTAATATTGAACACTTACACAAAATATCAAGGATTCTTGAAATTGATATTTGTAAACTTATGAACTAATTAGCGTTAGATATTTCCTTTATACTACTAAATGAACTGATCCTTTAATCAATGTTTCTAAAATTGATGGTTTTAGATATGTAAATTCATTAGATGATAAGAGATTTAATAAATCTAATAAAAACCAATCTACACTTACTATTGATATGTTGTAAACAATTTCGTTTTTCTTTTTTAGATATGAGACTAATTTAAATAAGAAAAAAGCAATAATTATCAATAAAACAATAGTTACAGATTTTATCTCAGTAAAACTAGCTAAAAAATAGATACCTAAAACTACAGGTACAACAGGTGTCAATAAAACCTCAAATAAATTTAAAGATTTAGCTCTCATTTTTAATCCTTTGTCTATATTAGTTAATATATGTAAAATTATATACTATATTAGATATATTGTCAAGGGTAAAATATCCATATTAGACAAAATTAATTAATTTTTTTACTTTTATGGTATATAATTGAAAAATAAGAATAAAATAAAGGTATAAAATGGAAAGAGATGATTTCTATAAAAGATTAAAAGAGTTAAATCTAAATAAAAAAGATTTTGCACAGATAAGTGAGATTCCATATTCGACAGTAAATAATTGGGGAACTAAAGGATCTACTAATAAATTGATACCAGTACCAAATTGGGTGAGACCATTTTTAGATTATTATGAGAAGGCTAAAAAGCTTGAATATGTGATGGAAGAGATTTGCTCTAAGATTAAAGAGGTGAAAATTAGACTATAGTGCTTGTATAAAATTTTTGATGAGGTATTTATATAGTTTATATGTTTTACATATTTAAACAAAAAAACCTCAAAGCTTTCGCTTCAAGGTTTAATTTTAGGAGTGTAGACTTTTTAAGTAAAATGAAAATCTGAAAAGTATTATAATAAAATAGTGTGCAGTAAATGTGTAGTAAAACTAGTCTTCAAAAAGAAGACTAGTTTTTAGTGTGAAAGATCACACTCAGCCATTTTTCCTTTTTGTTTTATTGCTAAGATGTAGAAGATAGATGGGATAACTATCAGTGTTAAAAATGCTGAAGATACCATTCCTCCAATCATTGGAGCGGCGATTCTTTGCATCACTTCACTTCCTACACCGTCTATATACATAATTGGTATAAGTCCACCGAGAATCGCAAATAGGGTCATAAGCTTAGGTCTTAGTCTAAGTACCGCACCCTTATAAATAGCGTGGAAAATATGCTCTTTATCTGGTTCAGTACATTTTTCTTTTAACTCTAACATTGCTTCATGTAGATATACAAGCATTACGATAGAGGTCTCTGCGGCGACTCCTAAGAGGGCAAGGAAACCTACAATTACTGCAATAGATATATTGAAGTTTAGGAAATCTAGATAAAAGATACCTCCTGTTAATGCAAATGGCAATGTAAAGAAAATAATAGCTGTATAAGTTATATTTCTTAGTGCAAAATAGATCAAGATAAAAATGATCACAAATGTTAATGGAATAATATAGATCAATCTTTGCATTGCTGATTCTAAGTATTCACTTTGTCCTGCCCACTCAAAATAAAATCCTGTAGGGAGTTTTATATCTTCAAGTAAAGCTTTTGCTTCATCTTTATATTGTTTAGCTGATACACCTGAGTGTGGTGTAATATAGATGAAGTTTACATTTAGTGCTTTTTCTGATTTAATAACAGATGGTCCCTCTTCATAGTGTAAATCTGCAAACATCTCTAAAGGATAAAAACCTGATTTTGTTTTTATTTGAAGATTATTTAGTACTGTAATATCTTCCCTTTGGGTTGTTTCATATCTTAAAGATATAGGATATCTCTCAAGACCATTTAACATAGTAGAAATCTTAGCACCAGCTACACCTAAAGATATGGTTGATAATACATCATTTTTAGTAATACCATACCTTGCAAGCATTTTTTCTTTTACATTGATATTTAAATAATATCCTGAGTTGATTTTATCAGTTGATACAGAAAGGGTCTTATCAAACTTTTTAAGTTTTTGCTCTATCTCTCCTGCTACTTCCTCTAATTTATGGTGATCATTACCATAAAGCTTAATACCAAGAGGTGTTCTAATACCAGTCAATAACATATCAATACGTCCACGGATTGGATAAGTCCATGAGTTTATAAGTCCTGCTACTTGTAGTTTTTGATCCATTTCATGCATTAATTTTTTATATGTCATACCCTCACGCCATTCAGATTCTGGCTTAAAGGTGATGATTGTCTCAATCATTGCAAGTGGAGCTGGGTCTGTTGCACTATCTGCACGTCCTGCTTTACCAAATACTGTATCAACCTCTGGAAATGATTTGATGATTTTATTTGTCTTTTGTGTAAGCTCTTTGGAAAGATCAACACCTAATCCATAAGGCGTTACAGGCATATACATAAAAGTTTGTTCATTCATCATTGGCATAAATTCCCAATTTTGTTTTTTATAGATTGGGTATGCAGCTATTAATGTACCTATAAACATTAGAATTACAAGGTATCTAAATTTTAGTGATAGTTTTAAAAATGGTGAATATAACTTCACAAAAAATCTATTTAATAGGTTTTTATCTTCATGTATTATTTTACCTCTAATGAAAAATATCATTAAGATTGGTACAATAGTAATAGAAAGAATAGCACCTGCAACCATAGCAAATGTTTTAGTAAATGCTAAAGGTGTGAAAAGACGTCCTTCTTGACCTGTTAAAGCAAAGATAGGTAAAAAAGATACAACAACTAAGATAAGAGCAAAGAAGATAGGTCTTCCCACTTGTTTTGCTGATTGTATTATGATCTTTACACGTTCTTCATTTGAGATATTCTCTTTATTTTGTAAATGTTTATGGGCATTTTCAACCATTACAATTGTAGCATCTACCATTGCTCCAATAGCAATAGCAATCCCACCTAAACTCATAATATTTGATCCCATTCCAAATAGTTTCATAAGTAAAAATGTAATAAGTACAGTAATAGGTAGTGTTAAGATGATAATTAAAGCACTTCTAAAATGAAGTAAAAATAATCCTGTAATCACCATAACTATTATAGACTCTTCTAAAAGGGTATTTTTAAGAGTATCTATCGCTTTATCAATTAAAGATGATCTATCATAAGTCTCTATAACTTCTACACCTTCTACTTTAAGTGTTTTGATCTTCTCTTTTACAGCTTTGATTACAGCATAAGGGTTTTCACCATATCTAACAACTACAATTCCACCTACAGTATCACCCTCACCATTTAAATCAACCATACCACGACGGTTTGTTGATGTTATATTTACATTGGCAATATCTTTTATCATTAAAGGTGTATCATCTATAGTTTTTATTGTAATATTTTCAATATCAACTACATTTTTAAGATAACCCTTGGCTTGGATCATATGCTCAAAACCATTTTCAAGTATGATTCTTCCACCCTTATCATCATTGTTTTTTGTTAGGGCATTTTTTACATCTTTTATCGATAAATCATATTGTACTAATTTATCTTGATCTAAAGTGATCTCATAGTTACGTATAAATCCACCAATAGAAGCGATCTCAGATACACCATCTACACCTAAAAGAGCATATTTATAATAATAGTCTTGTAGTGTTCTAAGCTCATCAAGTGATTTAGTATCTGATTTAAGAGCATATTCATAAGCCCAACCTACACCTGTAGCATCTGGACCGATTGCCACATTTGCACCCTCAGGGAAAGTCCCTTGAAGTTGTGATAATTGCTCTAGGATTCTATTTCTTGAATCATATAGATCAGTTCCATCTTTAAATATGATATAGATCAGGGCATTTTGAAATGAACTCATTGCCCTTACTGTATCAATATTTGGCAAAGACATCAAATTTGAGATAAGTGGGTATGATACCTGCTCTTCAATTGTTTGTGGACTTTGTCCTGCCCATTTTACTTGTACAATCACCTGTGGAGGTGAAAGATCAGGAAGGGCATCTAAACTTGTATTTTTAACTGCCCAAAAAGATCCAACTGTAAGTACGATTACAGAAAAAAGTATTAAAAATTTATTTCTTATACTATATGAGATTATATTTTCAACCATTACTATATCCTACCAGTCGTCATCGTCTTCATCATAAAGACCATTTGTAACTGCATCAGAATCTAATAAGAATAGAGCATTATTTATTACCTCTTCACCTTTTTCAAGACCTTCTAATATCTCATACTTATTTGAAGAGATTCTTTTAGCTTCCACTTCTACTGGCTCAAACTCTTTATCTGAGATTGGTTTAAACACATAAAACTTACTACCTTTATTTAAAACAGCTGTTTTAGGTAAAGTAAGCATCACTTCTTTAGTATTTTGTATTTTTACTTTTGCAAACATATTTGGATAAAGTTTTAGCTTTTTATTATCTACTAAAAATCTTACTTTTACTTTTTTTGTTTTTGGATCAATATATGGATAAATATAATCTATCTTTGATCTAATAGTCTTTGATATACCATCAACATATATCTTTGCAGGCATACCTAATCTTAAAAATGAGATATCTTTTTGATATACATCTGCTTCGAGCCAAAGCTGCTCAATATTTGCTAATTGTAATAGTAGTTTCCCTTTTTTTACAGAGCTACCCTTATTGATATTTTTTTTGATTACTATAGCATTGATAGGTGATCTTACATCAATATTCATATTTAATTTATCACTCTTTTTAAGTTTCTCTAGCTCTTTTGCTGTAATATCAAGAGCTATTAGTTTATCTATGGAGCTTTTATATAAACCTTTATTTACATTTTTTGATACACGTAACTCTTTTTGAATACTTAGTACATTATCAGAATATATGGAGAAAAGTTTTTCATCTTTTTTTATATCCATATAGGTTTTATTTGCATATAGTTCTGTGATAAAACCATCATATCTTGTTACTATATCTATAACATTCTCTTCATTTATTTTTGTTTTTCCATAAAAATCTTTAATCTCACCAACTTTTTCCTCTTTAACTTTTGTTAGGGTTTTATTAAATAGTTGATCAACTTCTATAATTTTTCCATTTAAATTACTTATTAAAAAAGTAAATAAAAATATCTTAATAATTATCGAATTCTTCATTATATTTTTCCTTGTGTAAAATATGTTAGTTTAGAATAAGATGTAAAGTAATCTTTTAATTCATCTAACAACATCATTTCATATGAGATCACCTCATTTAAGTTTTTAATACTCTCTTGTGGGCTTACTTGTGAAAAGCTATTGTACGATTCAAGATTTGTTTGTACATCCTCTTGTAAAGGGATCATAGTCTCTTTTAATATCGCATATTTTTTTGTTGCTTTATCTATATTATTTAAAAGTGTTTTTGTTGATATTTTAAACTTTTGTTTTAGGTTATCAAGTTTACTCATAGCCTCTTGAGATTTTAGTTTTGCTTTTATTGATTTTGTATCTTCTGTATCATAAAAAGATAGTGGTATATTTACAGAGATATTTGCATAATCTTCATACTTTGAATCCCTATTAAAGTATGCAACATTTACTTTCCAATCTGAGTTTTTATTTGCTTTTTCATATTTTGATAGTGTGTTGAATTTTGTACTAAACTCTTTTGTCATAAGTATTTTAGGGTGATCTTCCATATCCCCATCAAAACTTACACTTCTTGGTTTTAGAGATGCTTCTATTTTATCTATTGAGATAAATGTAAGCTCTTCAAGTTTTAAATACAAATTGTTAATTAAATTTTTTAAATTAACTTTTCTTAACTCAATTTTAGAATGAAGTATTTTGATTTTTAGGATATCTGATTGCTTCATTTTACCATTTTCATAAAAAGCATTTGATAACTCTTCTAGTTTTTGAATATTATTTTGATATTTAATTAATAATTCATACTTTTTCTCAAATATTAATATGTTGTATACATATTCATATACCTTTGATTTTAACTCTAATTTACGATTATCTAAAGCAAATGCTGATATTTTTTTATCACTTTTTGCAATATTCTCTTGTAAATCTAGTTTATTACCAGTTGGTATGATTTGTGAAAAACCTACATATTGTGCTTGCATAGGTTCAAGGTCTCTTTTTGTTACATCATCAAATTGGATATCATTTACTCCAAAGGTTAAAACAGGATTTTTCCAGTTATTTGATAGCTCAATTTGCTGATTTGAAACTTCAACAGCTTTACTTAGGCTTTTAAGATCTTGATTGTTTTCAATCACCTTGTTTACTATCTCATCAAGAGTGGTTGCCCAACTTGATGAGATAGTTATCAAAGTAATGTATAAGATTTTTCTTAACATTAGATATTTACGCTTCCTCTGATTTTATAAACTTTTCCACTAGATGCTTTAAACTTTAATTGGTACTGCCATGTTCCACTCATAGAGAAGTTGATTTTTACTTTATATTTTCCATCAACAAATTTTCCCTTATCTGTATTTTCCATATAAGGCATACCTGGCATCTCTGGCATAAAAAACTTGATTTTTACTTTTGCATCACTTACTACTTCACCATCTTTTTCTAAGGCAATAAATATATCATTATTACCTACTACTAGCGACTTTTCAGAACTTAGAGATATATCATATCCACTTTTACTTCCCTCTTGAAGTAGAGGCTCTGCATTTAAAATACCTACTGCTAAAAATAAAGCGATCATTGCTTTAAACATCTTTTTCATTGTAACTCCTTAAAATAATTTGAGAATTTTATCAGAGTTATGTGTAAATAGTGTGGAGATATCAAAATATTTTAGTTAAAAGATTATCTTATAACTTTACAATCTAATCAAATTAAATACTAAAGTCACCCTTATATAGATGACTTTAGTATATTTATTTTAACTTGACCTATTATAATTTAACTAAATGCTAAATATCATTTTCAACAATTTTTATTAAGTTCTTTAATTATTCTTTTTTTCCATAAAAAATATATAGCAGGTAATACTAAAAGAGTAAGTACCATTGCACTTAGCATTCCTCCAACCATTGGAGCAGCAATTCTACCCATAACTTCTGAACCAGTACCTGTACCATATAAAATTGGTAATAATCCAGCAATAATAGCAACTCCCGTCATCATAACAGGGCGAACTCTCATTCCTGCTCCATGTAAAACTGCATGGAGTAAAGTTTCTTCTCTTGGAATAACATTTTGTGCACTACATTTTTCAAGCATATCTTTATATGCTTGATTTAAATATACCAACATTATAACTCCAATCTCTACAGCAACCCCAGCCAATGCGATAAATCCAACTGCAACGGCAACTGAAAAATTGTATTCTTGTATATACATTAACCAAAAACTACCCACCATTGCAAAAGGTAATGTTCCCATAATAATAGCTACTTCTGTAAATGTCCTAAAATTTATGTATAAAAGTATAACTATGATCATAAGTGTTAATGGAACCACATAAATCAATTTAGCCTTTGCTCTTTCCATATATTCATATTGACCAGACCAACTAATTGAATATCCTGCTGGTAAGTTTAATTCTTGATTTACAACTTCTTGGGCATTTTTAACATAAGAGCCAATATCTACCCCTTCAATATCAATAAATGACCAACCATTAAGTCTTGCATTTTCACTTTTTATACCTGGAGGTCCATCTTCAACAAATACTTTTGCTACATCACCTAAAGTGACTCTTTTCCCACTTGGTGTTACAATTGGTAACAATGCCAATTGTTCAGGAGAGTTTCTATAATCTTGAGGGTACCTTAAATTGATAGGATATCTTTCAAGTCCTTCAACAGTTTGAGATATATTCATACCACCAACAGCAGTAGAGACTACTTGTTGTATATTTGCTATATTTAATCCATAACGGGCTGCTTTCTCCCTTAAGATATCAACTTTAATATATCTACCTCCAGCAACTCTTTCAGCATAAACAGAAGCAGTTCCAGGAACTTTTTTAATAATTTTTTCTAAATCTTTACCAATCTTTTCAATCACACTTAATTCTGGGCCCGCAATTTTTATACCAATGGGTGTTTTAATACCAGTTGCCAGCATATCTATACGAGTTTTGATTGGCATTACCCAAGCATTTGTAACTCCTGGAAGTTTAACTAATCTATCAAACTCTTTTTTTAAGCTTTCAGTGGTAACTCCCTTTCTCCATTGATCTTTTGGTTTTAACTGAATAAAAGTTTCAATCATAGTAAGTGGAGCTGGGTCTGTTGCAGTCTCTGCCCGTCCAACCTTTCCAAATACCGTTTGAACTTCTGGAACAGTTTTGATAAGTTTATCTGTTTGTTGTAAAAGTTCCCTTGCCTTACCAATAGAAATACCAGGATAAGTTGTAGGCATATACATTAAATCACCTTCATCCAACGGTGGAATAAATTCACTTCCAATTTTATTTACAGGCCATAAACCTATTGCTAAAACTATAGTTGCCATAAACAAAATAGTTTTTGGAAATTTTAACACAGTTTTTAGAGCAGGCATATAACCAGCTATTAACATCCTATTGATTGGATTTTTATGTTCTGGTAAAACTTTTCCTCTAATAAAATATCCCATTAAAATAGGTACAAGTGTAATTGATAAGGCTGCAGATGCTGCCATTGCATAAGTTTTAGTAAATGCTAATGGTGCAAACATTTTTCCCTCTTGTGCTTCTAGAGTAAAAACAGGTACAAAACTTACAGTAATAATAAGTAGACTAAAAAATAATGCCGGACCAACCTCGCTTGCTGATCTAGCAACTATTTCCCATCTATTTTCATTATTTATGGGTGTTTTCTCCATATGTTTATGCATATTTTCAATCATTACAATTGCACCATCTATCATAGCTCCAATAGCAATAGCAATTCCACCAAGTGACATGATATTTGCATTTAATCCTTGCATATACATTACAATAAATGCAGCTAAAATTCCAACAGGTAAACTAATAATAGCAACTAAAGATGAACGAACATGAAATAAAAATAAAATACAAACTACCGCAACTACTGCAAATTCTTCTAATAATTTAAATGTTAAATTATCAACTGCATTATTGATAAGTTTACTTCTATCATAAACCGGAATAATTTCTACGCCTTCTGGAAGACCTTTTTTAAGAGTTTCTAATTTTTCTTTTACTAGATTTATGGTTTTTTGTGCATTTTCACCAAAACGCATAACCACTATTCCACCAACAGTTTCACCTTCACCGTTAAGTTCAGCTATTCCTCTTCTCATCTGTGGACCTAATTCTACTTCTGCAACATCTTTTAAAAGTAGTGGTGTACCATGTACATTCATGCCAAGAGGTACATTTTCGATATCCTCTTTTCCTTTTAAATAACCTGTAACTCTTACCATATATTCAGCTTCTGCCATCTCTACAACTGACGCACCTACTTCTTGATTTGCTTTTTTAACTGCAATATGAATTAAAGACAAAGGTATATTAAAAGCTCTTAGTTTATTTGGATCAACTTTGATTTGATACTGTTTTACCATACCTCCAAGTGCAGTAACTTCAGATACTCCAGGAACTGTTTGAAGTTCATATTTTAAAAACCAATCCTGCAAACTTCTTAATTGTGCTAAATCATTTTTACCAGTTTTATCTTGAAGAGCATATAAATATACCCATCCTACACCAGTAGCATCAGGTCCGAGCTGTGTCTTTGCATTGGCTGGAAGAGATGATGCAACCTGACTTAAATATTCCAAAACTCTACTTCTAGCCCAATATAAATCTGTTTTTTCATCAAAGATTACATATACATATGAATCTCCAAAAAAAGAGTACCCTCTAACAGTAACAGCACCAGGAACTGATAACATTGCTGTAGTCAAAGGATAGGTCACTTGATCTTCAACTACTTGAGGAGCTTGCCCTGGGTAACTTGTTTTTATAATTACTTGTACATCTGATAAATCTGGAATTGCATCAACTGCAGTATTTTTTACTGAAAATATACCCCCACCAACTAACATTAAAGTTGCTAATAGTACGAAAAAACGGTTTTTTACCGACCAATATATTACTGATTTTATCATTTCTTACTCATTTCTTTAATGTTTCATTTTAATATCTGTGATGATATATTTATTATTTTTTGTTTTTGTTATCTCTATATCCATTTGCATATCCTCTTTAAACATTGAAATATTTAAATTTTTATTTAATGGAAAGTTCATAGTCATTGCTGGCCATTTCCAATTTGGTATAGCACTATGTGTTACTTTGATTGCATTATCTTCTAGCATTGTTTTTACCACAGTTGCTTGTACCCACTCCTTTGGTTCTTCCTCACTTTGGGTATTTGTTATTGTTTCTTTTTCTTCCTCATATCCCATACGTTTAAAATCAGATGTTTTACTTGATTCAGAGTCAAGCAAAAATTGAGCTGAAGTTACAATCTTTTCTCCCTCTTTTAGTCCATATAAGATTTCCACATATTTTGTGTCAAATTTACCAACTTTTACATTTACTGATTTAAATTTTCCCTTATCAAGTGCCAATACAACTCTATTTGAATTTCCAGTTCTAATAAGTGCTTCTTTTGGAACTACCAAAGCTTTAATAACTTTTTTACTTTGAATATCTATATTTGCAAACATCCCTGGTTTTAGAAGTTCATCCTTGTTCTCAAATTTTAGTCTAACTTTAATAGTTCTTGTTTTTGTATCAAGTGTGGGATATATATAATCAACTTTACCTTTCCAAGTTTTTCCAGGAATAAAATCAAGTTTCATTTCAACCAAATCACCTATTGAGATAATAGAAGCTTGTCTTTCAAAAATTTCTGCATTTACCCAAACTTGTTTTAATGTACCTATAGACATGATTGTCTTACCCGGCTGTACAAAAAAACCTTCTCTTATTTGAAGATTAGCTACTATACCACTTTTGGGAGCATAAATAGTGACTCTTTGCATTACTTTTTTTGTTTTTTCTACTTCATCTATTATCTTGTTTGATACTCTAAGGGATAAAAGTCTTTCTTTTGAAGCCTTTATCAGTCTTACATTTTTTCTATCTAATGCCAATAAAAATTCTTCTTGTGCATTTACAATTTCAGGGGAATAAATCTCATAGAGAGCTTGTCCTTTTGTTACAGGATCACCAGATGCTTTTATGTATAGTTTATCAATCCATCCTTTTACCCTTGGATGAATGTGTACTAAATGATCTTCATCATAACTTACATATCCTACAGTTTCAACTTTTGAGTTTAAAGTTTGTTTACTCACTAAATCTGTTCTTACTCCTAAATTATTCACTACTTCTGGAGAAATTTTAACTGTTCCAATCTCGTCATTTGAACCACTATCTTCATAAAAAGGAATTAAATCCATTCCCATTGGGGATTTTCCAGGTTTATCTCTTTTATAGTTTGGATCCATGGGAGCCACCCAATAAAGCGGTTTTTTTACAGAACTATCTGTTGTACCTTTTTCAGCATCATCTTTATGCATATTTGGAAGATAGTTTAGTCCTAAAAAAGTGATCACTCCACCTAAAAGTAAACCTATAATTAATGAGCCAAATTTCATAGTCTTTTTCCTTTAGTATTTATAGTATTTAGCATTTGATCTACATTTTCACTAAATAGATAATTATATTTGATAATATTTTTTTCAATATCTACTTTAATATTTAATGCGTCTATATCTTTGTTTAACTGAGCTATTCTAGACCTTACAACCTCTGCAAAATCTCCATCATCATTTGTATATGCATTAAGGGCAGCTTCAGATTGTTCATATGTTTGGGGAATAAGTTTATTTACATATAATTTTTCCCTTTGTTTTAATCTCATTAGTTGTGCTTTTATAGTTTCATAAGAGCTTAAAAAAGATCTCAATTTTAGTTCTTTTTTTGATTTTATAGCTTTTATTTTTTGTATTGAAGATTCTAAATCTTTATCTTGCCTATTTTTTGTAAATAAAGGTATATCAAATGTAAATCCAGCAGAAATTAAATCAGACCTTGTTTTACCACTTGGATCATCATCTCTATAGGAGTAGCTTGTATTAAGTGCAAATTGTGGTTTATATTTTTCTTTTGCTAAAGCTCTTTCTTTTGTGATAGCTTCTATCTCTTTATTTATACTTTTTATTGCTGGATGTTTTTCAAACTCTTCAAGAAGATTATTTTCATCACTAGATTTATAAAATATTTGATTGATTAATTGAACATGAAAAATATCTTTTGGCAAAGTTAAATTAGCAAAATCTATAAGATTTTTTGAACTTAACTCTTCATTTTGAAGTGAATAAAACCATTGGGATAAAGTTGTTGATAGTTTATCTTTTTTTTGTTCAAGAATAGTGATTCTATCATCTAGATTAGTAAGTTCTAATTCTGCTCTAATAATATCATGTTGTCTTGTTTTCCCGAGTGCACTTGAATAGCTTGATTCCGAAATATCTAATAATTGCTCAAAAAGTGCTCTATTTTTGGTGATTATATTTATTGTCTCTTGAATTTTATATATTTCAAACCAAAGTTGAGATACTTCAACAATCACCTTTGTTTTTCTATTTTCTCTTTGATAAGGATATTTACTTGCTTGAAGTTTTAACTGTTCTTGTTTTATTTTAAGAGAATCTCCCCTTGGAAATTGCTGTGATATTCCAACTTTTAATTGGGTCATTGCCTCTTGATTAATATCAAAACTATCTGTTGGCAGATTTAGCATATTAACACTAAGCTTTGGATCAGGATAACTCCCTGCAGATATACTTTTTAATTCTATTGATTTTTGATTGTATTTATTTTCTATCAGCCATGAATCATTTTGAATAGATAACTTAACCGCTTTTTCAAGGCTTAAGTTATCTGTAAATCCAACTGATATAATTAAAGAACCAATCAATATGGATTTATAAATCATTTTACATTTACCATACCACTTGATTTGTGAATTTTACCATCATGGGTTTTTATCATCATTTCATATGCCCATTCTCCACCCATACTAAAGTCTACCATTGTTTTATACATATTATCATGCATACCTGCATGTTCTGTGAACTCCATTCCTGGCATTGAAGGCATTGAGAACTTCATACTAATATTTGCATTTTTTACAGCTTTATCACCATGTTTTAACATAACTGAGATGTTGTTTTTACCATCTGTTAATGGTTTTTTTGAACTTATTGTTACATGATAACCATCAATCATCATTGTTTGATGCATAGCTTTCATATTTTTCATTTTATCACTTGTCATACCATCTGGATTCATATGATTCATCATTTTACCATTGTGCATATGATCACCCATATGATTGTTTGATTCATGACCACTTTCATGATTTCCACTTGCATAAAGCCCTGATAGTAGTATTCCTATAGTTAAAAATGAAACTACTGTTTTTTTCATTTTAAATCCTTATTTATAAATTTAATAAGGATTTTAACTAACTAGTATGTATTTTGTATGGAGTTAAAATGTTAAAGTGAAGGTTGTACTTTTTTTATGTACCGATTGAACTTCTATTTTGATATTATATATTTCACAGATATGATTAACTATACTTAAACCAATACCAAAACCACCTTGATCTTTTGTGGCTCTAAAGTATCTTTTAAATATATCTTTTAGCTTTTTCTCTTCTATACCTATACCTGTGTCACTTATAGAGAGTTTATTATCTTTTAGTTTTATATGGATATTTCCATTCATTCTATTATATTTGATTGCATTTGATAAAAGGTTGTTAAACAATCGTATAAAATCGTTTCTATCCATAGCATAAGTGTATTCCTCCAATTCACTCTCAATGCTTATACGTTTTTTTGAAGCTAAGGGTTGGAAAAAATCTATTTGTTCATTTACTAAATCTTTTATAGAATAGTTTTGAATATCTTTATTTGTTTTTTGATCTTGTAAAAATATATAGGTAAGGTCTTTATAAATTTCAGAGATTCTATTTGCACTTATTTTTACCCTCTCTATTTGACGATCTGATAATTGATTTGTTCCTAAAGACATCAAAATAGCACTTATAGGAGTGTTTAGTTCGTGGGTTGTATCTTTTATAAAGTTATTTAGTTTTTGTCTCTCTTCTTTTATCGGTTTTAAAAATAGTTTAGCTAAATAGTATCCTATTAAAGAGATTATAGAGTAGATAAGTAAGAAAAATACTACTATATTGATTTGTAACTCTTTTAGTTGTTTAAAATATAAATTTTCCTCTATTGCTATATGATAAACACCCAAATGTCCTAAAGTTGAATTATCCACTAAAATAAAATGTTCGTGATGCTCTATTATATTTTTAGAAAAATCAATTTCATCATCAAGATTTCCAAATATTTTCTCTTTTTTTTCATTGTAAAATGAAACTTTATATTTATCAGTTTTTAAAAACTCTGAAGCATCAAGCTTTGTATCTGTCATATGTGCGAAAATGATTTTAGATGAGATTTTTGACACCTCATTTTGCATCTTTGATTTTGTAAGATCCAAGTATAGTTGTTTCTCTGTTTGATAATAAAAAAAACAAACTAAGGCAATAAGAATAAAAGAAGAGCCTAAATAAAGACTTAGAAAACGGATAAATGTTCTCTTTTCACTATTAGTTAAATCTATAACCAACTCCTCTAATATTTGTAATAAAATCATCCCCAAGTATTTTTCGAAGATTTTTAATATATGTCCTAATTGTAGGAGCTACAGGAGCATTTTCATAACTCCAAACATTCATACTTAATTCATCCACACTTACAGGTGTACCTCTTTTTTTAAGAAGATACTCTAATACATCCAACTCTTTTAAAGAGATATGATTACTTTTATCTCCATTTATAATTGTAAGATTTTTCTTATCAAGGGAGATAGTGTTTGAGATATTTAAAAGATTACTATCTTCTATTTTAAAAAGTCTTTTTATATTATTTATACGTAGGTCAAGCTCTTTTAACTCAAAAGGTTTTTTTAGATAATCATCACACCCCACATTAAAACCACGCTCAACATCATCAACCATATCTAAAGAGGTGATAAATATAGCAGGGGTAAGGATATCCCTTTGTCTTAAATCATCTAACAATTCAAAACCATCAGTACCTGGTACATTTACATCTAAAAGTAAGAGATCAAAAGTTTCACTATACAATATCTCTTCAGCTTCATCACCATTAAAGGTTGTATAAACTTTATGTTTATTATTGCTTAGATGCTCTTCTATAATTTCATTTAAAACTAGATCATCTTCCATTAAAAAAATCTTCATTATTTCAAATCCTTTGAAAAATTATATCAAAAAGATATAAAGTTTTAACTTTTAATACTCTACACACTATCTACACACTAAAGTAGTATAATGAATTGCAATTTTTTCAATTAAGGACGAAAATGAGTTTAGTAAAAAAATCGATCTTAGCATTATTATTCACTTCAAGTGTATTATTTGCAGGACAAGGACATGGGCACTCAGAAAGTAAATCTAATATGATGCACGATGATTCAAAAAAAGAGATGATGCATGATAAAGATATGGATATGGATATGAAATCTCCAAAAATGATGGATGATGAAGATGATGGTATGATGATGAAAAAATCAGGAAATAAACCATCAAGAATGGCTTGTGGTGCAGGTAAATGTGGCGCAGGTAAATGTGGTGGTGCTAAATAAGCAAAAACTGTTTTATAGGGATACTCTCTCATCCCTATAAAAACTTCAAACTCTTCTTACACATAATCTACACACTTAATTTTATATACTTTTAAATATTAAAGGGGCAACAGATTGTTCACTTTAAAACTTTAAGGAGTTTATCATGTATGAATATATGCATATGAATATGACTTGGTTTCATGGTTTGGGAATGTCAGTATTTTGGATAATTGTTGTTTTTTTAATCTTTTCGCTTATTAATAGTCAGAAAAATGAAATAAAAGAGACACCACTTGATATTTTAAAAAAGCGTTTATCAAAAGGCGAGCTATCAAAAGAGCAGTATGATTCATTAAAAGAGACATTACAAAAATAAGGAATATTATGAAAAATTTATTAAAAAGTATCATCTTTGTTTTTATGGCAACTTCACTATATGCGGTTGATGGGGCTAAAATGACTGTATATAAATCTCCCTATTGTGGCTGTTGTACTAAATGGGTAGATATTATGAAAGAAAAAGGTTTTGATGTTAATGTACAGATGGTCAATGATGTAAGTCTTGTAAATAAAAAATTACAAATAGATCCAAAACTATCATCGTGTCATACTGCTATTGTTGATAATTATGTTGTAGTTGGTCATGTGGATTATAGTGCAGTTAAAAAGATGTTAGATGAAAAACCAGATATAAAAGGTATCACAGTACCAGGGATGCCAATAGGAAGCCCGGGGATGGAGCAAGGAAATATGAAACAATCATATAATGTTCTTTATATTAATGGCGATAATTCTACTGGAATATTTGAAAAACACTAAAAGTATAAAATGATGAAAAAAATAGCCTTGATCTCTATCTTAGTAATTGCTGTACTATTTATAAGTATAAACTTTTTTTCTAAAGAAAAGCAGACAAAAAGATGGTATACCGAGGAACAAGTAAGCCAAGGTAAAGAGATCTTTGCAAATAATTGTGCGCTATGTCATGGATATAAAGCAGAAAAAACAATAAACTGGAAACAAACTCTAAGTGATGGCTCTTATCCACCTCCACCTTTAAATGGCTCAGCTCATGCTTGGCATCATCCCCAAGATCAACTTCGAGAGATTATAAGAGAGGGTGGAAAACTTTATAAGGGTAAAATGCCACCATTTAAAGATGTACTTACATCAGAAGAGATTGATGCAACGATAGCTTATTTCCAATCTTTTTGGAATGATACCCATTATGGTTATTGGATGGAAAGAAATTAAATATATACAATAAGGATAAAAATGAAAAGCTCTTTGATTTTGGTATTTTCTAGTGTTTTGATAGCTATATTATTTAGTGGATGTTTTGGCTTTCACTACCACGGTGGGGCAAATGAAGATCATCCCTCTGGACATCATGGATAAGTTATGAAGTCACATACCCTTCATAAATAAAATTATTATTAGAAAGGATTTATTATGATGCATGGATATTTAGGATTTCCCTTTATGGGAATAAGTATGATAGCTTCAATCATAGTTATTGTTATTATTTTTTTAGTATTTAATAATAAAGATAAAGAGAACAAAACACCTCAAGATATTCTTGATAAAAGATATGTAAAAGGTGAAATAGACTTTGATGAATATCATGAAAAAAGTAAGAAAATAAAAAAGGGCTAAGTTTTGAACTATAAAAGAAAACTATTTATTCATATTTCTTTATCTTTATTTACTATATTTATCTTAGTAAGTAGTTTAAATATCTATTTTGCGATATCTAATATAGAAAAAACCATACAAGGTGAAGCTATAAAAGCGTCTTCTAAAATATCTCAAATCTATGTAAAAAACTCAAAAGACACTAACAAGCTAAAAAGCATTGATAATGATTATATCAAACATTTTAATTTTAATTTTTTTAAAATCATAGATAATGATAAAAATATACTTTTTGAGAGAAAAACTAGTGAATATAAAAGTATCTTATTAAATGTAGAAAAATACAATCATGTTATAGACATACATGATGATGAACATATATTAATCACGCTTCTACATGATCATGATAAAAATAAATACTATCTTAAAATGAAAATGCCCTTTGATGATAATATCATAAATGGTGAAATTTTAGGTTTGTATGATGCTAGTGATATGGTTGACAATATTTATAAAAAACTACTCTATGATACTTTAGAGTTAGGGATTATGTTCATATTGATCTTTAGTGCAGTTTATCCAACAATTTTTCTACTTCATAAAGGATTTATAGATAAGGCTAAAAAATTATCTAAATCAAATATAGATATATTAAAAACCCTAGGTAGTGCCATAGCTAAAAGGGATAGCGATACAAATATGCATAATTATAGGGTTACACTCTATTCAATCATTTTAGCTGAATCCATACATTTCCCTAAAGAAAAATTCAACTCATTGATAAGGGGAGCTTTTCTTCATGATATAGGGAAAATAGGGATAAGTGATAATATTTTATTAAAACCAGGAAAGCTTGATTTTGAAGAGTTTGAAGTGATGAAGACCCATACTGATATAGGAAAAGATATCATTGCAAACAATAATCTTTTAGAAGATGCACTTGATGTGATTACCTGTCACCATGAGAAGTTTGATGGTACAGGTTATCCAAAAGGATTAAAAGGTCAAGAGATCCCATTAAATGCACGGATATTTGCTATAGTAGATGTGTTTGATGCTTTGACATCAAAAAGACCTTATAAAGAGCCTTTTTCTTATGAAAAAGCAAAATCTATAATGGTAAGTGAATCGGGTAAACATTTTGATCCAGAGTTATTGGAGACTTTTTTTAACTCTGTAGATGAGTGTTATAATAAATTAAAAGACTCAGATGAGGACTTCTTAATACACCTACTTGATGTGAAGATATCAATTTACTGTGATAAGGATTTAAAATGAAAATATTTAAAATATTATTGATATTTACTTTTGTTTTTATATTTGTAGCTTGTGAAGATAAAAAGGAAAAAAATGTTTTGATAAAAAAAGAGATCCCAACTACATCAGATAGATGGTATAGTGAGGATATGCTTGAAAAAGGTAAAACTATTTATGCAAATAATTGTGCCTCTTGTCATGGTAAAAATGGTGAGGGTGTGATTTTACCTTGGAATGAAAAGATGGATAATGATCTGTATCCTCCACCACCTTTAAATGATGATGCCCATGCATGGCATCATCCTCTAAAGGCACTTAGGTTTACCATACGTGAAGGTGGTAAACCAGTAGGTGGAGTGATGCCACCTTTTAAAGATAAATTATCCTCAGAGGATATAGATAATGTAATAGCTCACTTTCAAAGTTTTTGGACTGATCCATACTATAAAGAGTGGCTAAGAAGAAACGGACTAAATAAATAAAATATAAGGAGAGTAAAATGAAATATTTATTTTTATTGGCTGTACCAGCTTTGATATTTGGACATGGTGGTGAAAAACATGAAGAGAAAAAAGTAGAAGTAAAACACGAAAAGATGGAAATGACCATAGAGTCAAAAGAGGTATTTAGTGAGATAAATAAAGAGTATCTAAAAAATATCAAACCAATTTTTAAAAATAAGTGTTTTGATTGTCATAGTGATCAGACAGAGTACCCTTGGTATTTCAAACTACCATTAGTATCAGCTATGATTCAAAAAGATATAGATGAAGCAAAAGAGCATTTAGACTTTTCAAAAGATTATCCATTTATATCCCATGATACACCAATCAAAGATCTAAAAAGTATACTAAAAGTATTTGAGGATAAAAGTATGCCTCCATTTAAATATACAATTATGCATGGTGAAACAAAGGTTACAGATCAAGATACGGAAGTGATTAGAGCATGGGTTGAGGAATCTTTAAAAAAACTAGAAACTAAATAATTATTTTAAAGGGAGAGATTATATCTAGAATTCTTCTCCCTTACACACTATTTTATATCCATATTACCTTTCATAGTATGGATTTTATTATCATTTGTTTTAAAATTTAATTTATACATCCAATGACCTGAATTATCAAATTTTACATCTGCTTTATATGCCTTACCTTTTAATACTGGTGTAGAGTTTAATGTTTTACTAGCTAAAGTAAATTGAATATCCACATCTAAATCTTTTACAGGTTTCCTATCTTTCATTACTACAACTGTTAGGTTATTTGTACTTCTTTTTAATGGCCCTTTAGAGCTTAACATAACTTTATATCCATCAATCATAGCCATATGATGATATGGTTTACTTTCACCATGTAGCATACTTTTTTTTGAACTATTTTCACTTGAATGGTTCATATTTTGACCTGCATATAAACTTGTGGCAGTCAGTAATCCTAGACTTAATATTATCAGTGTTTTTTTCATGAATTTCCTTTATAAAATAATTGATTGAATTGTAATGTTTTAATGTGGAAAAAGTGTGGAAAGATATTTAAAATTAGAATAATGTAAAAAATATAGCCTCTATTTTTAGAGGCTAAATCAAGATTTAATTATTATATTCACGAACATCGTCTTGTTCACCATATTTACTTTGAATGAAATTTAAAGCT
>CAYFGQ010000015.1:0-63021 GCA_964342525.1 uncultured Arcobacteraceae bacterium | reverse complement strand
CCACCAATGGAGACAACCTTTATCTGTAATCTCTACAGTTTCATCAGGGATAAGACTACATATGCAATTAGATGGAAAAGTTGAAAATGAGCTTTTAGATGAAAAACTTACAATGATAGTAAATCAAACAAAATATCTATCAAAAACCATAGATGACTTTAGAAATTTCTTTAGGGGAGATCAAAAAGAGATAGAGGAAGTACTTTTAATAGATACGATAAATAAAGCAGCAACTTTAACAAAAGATAGCTTTACAAATAACTTTATAGAATTTAAACTAAATATAGATGAATCTATTATTTTAAAAATAAATGAAAATCTATTTATCCAAGGGATAATAAACCTCTTTAACAATGCAAAAGATGCCCTAATCGAAAATTTAAAAGATCATAGATATTTTTATGTTCAAGCTTATAAAGAAGAAAATAATATCATCATCAAATTATTAGATAATGCTGGTGGAATAAAAAAAGAAAATATAGCTAAAATATTTGATCCATACTTTACAACAAAACATAAATCAATAGGTACAGGACTTGGATTACATATGACCCATCAAATTATAGATAAACATTTAAATGGACATATCCACTTTAGTAACCAAATTGTAAACTATAAAGATAAGACCTATACTGGGGCGGAGTTTACAATTGTACTTCCATTGGAGCCAGAAATATAAAAATTAGTTATCTTCTTAAAATCTAAATACTTCTAATTTATTGAGTTGCCCTTAATCATATTTAGAGTATAATCCGCGAATGAATAAAGAAGAAGAAAAACTAAAAATATTAACTTTAATATCTAAGGGCTATGTTTTACCTTTAGAAATCTACCCTCCAGAATCTATAAAAGAGATTATAGGAAGTACTTTCATCCATGAGGAGAAAGAAATGCCAATCATAAAAAGCTATACATTAAACCTTGATAGTATATTGGTTGCAAAAATAAATCCAAACTTTAAACTTGAAGACTACGAAAATATCGATTAAAAAACCCATTTATACCCAATTTTTACACTAAAATTACACGTTTTATTTATTTTAGTGTTTAAAAGCAGTATAATAGGTACATGTTATTAACTCAAAAGTACAAAGAAACAGACTTTTTAAAAATCGTTCATAAATACAACTTAGAAGATCTTATTGAATTTAGTAAAACTGTAAAGGTTTTATATGTGGATAAACCAAGTAATTTTAGGGATGATTATTTTAGTATCTTTAAGATATTTTTCCATGAAATTGATGTGGCATCAGATGGGGAAGAAGCCTTAGAGTATTTTAAAAATAATAAATATGATTTAATTATTACAGCAATTGATATGCCTGTAATGAATGGGCTTGAGCTTATCTCAAAGATTAGAGAGGTAAGTCGTCATATCACTATTTTGGTACACTCATCACAAGAGAAATATTTTGTAGATTTTATTAGACTTGGAATAGATGGATATATTTTAAATCCTATAGAGATTGAACAATTTGTAGATATTATGCAAAAGGTAATAGAAACCTTACATAATAAACAAGCCTTATATGAATATAGAGTTGATCTAGAAAAAAAAGTTGATGAAAAAACCCAAAAACTTCAAGAGTTTAATACTAAACTTGAAGAAAAAGTAAAACAAGAAGTAAGAAAAAATCTAGAACATGAAAAACATATAAATGCCCAAGCAAGACTAGTATCTATGGGTGAGATGATCTCAAATATCGCTCACCAATGGAGACAACCTTTAAGTACTATTACTACTTTATCCACTGGAGCTTCTTATAAAAAGGAACTAGGTCTTTTAAAAGATGAAGAGTTTTTTGAAGATATGAAAATCATAAATGATCAAGCCCAATACTTATCACAAACAATAGATACATTTAGAGACTTTATAAAAGAGAAAAAAATATTTAAAGAAACAGTTTTACAAGATAGAATAACTATAGCCTTAAATATTGTAAATGCAACAATAAAAGAAAACCATATAAAACTAATAGATAAAATAGATTATGAAGATCCTATTAAGATAAAACTGATCCTAGGGGAATTATCCCAAGTGATTATAAATATCATAAATAATGCAAAAGATATTTTAGTAGAAAATGAGATCAGAGAGCCTTGGATTGAAATAGATCTAATAAAAGAGAAAAACCTTGCTATCATTACTATTGAAGATAACGCTGGTGGTATGAGTGAAGAGGTAAAAGCAAGAGTATTTGAGCCATATTTTACAACAAAACATGAAAGTCAAGGTACAGGACTTGGACTTTATATGAGTTATAAAATTATAACTCAAAGTTTAGGTGGGAAATTGTATGTTCAAAATACCCACCATGGAGCAAAGTTTTTTATAGAACTTCCTTTAGATAAATAAAAAGGCTTCAAGATGAGACATATCCTTATTTTAATATTTTTATCTCTTTTTCTTTATGCTGAGGATATAAAAAAAGTCTCATTACAATTACAATGGAAATACCAATTTCAATTTGCTGGATATATTATGGCAAAGGAAAAAGGTTTTTATAAACAAAAAAACCTTGAAGTAAATATCAAAGAGTGGAGCTATGGTATAAATATGGTAGATGAGATTGTAAATGGCAATAGTGAATTTACAATCTCTAGACCAACATCTATGGTTGATATCTCAAAGGGAAAAGATATCATCTATCTTGCTACTATTTACCAATCTAGTCCTTTAGTGCTTTTAAGTGATAAAAGTAGAAATATCACAAGTATCCAACAATTTAAAGGTAAAAGGATCATGACCACAGGTGATCTAAATACAGACACCTCTTTAATATCCATGATGTTCTCCCAAGGTATAGATATACAATCCCTAAAAATTCAAGCTCCATCATTTAATCCAAAAGATCTGCTAGATGGCAAAACTGATCTTATGGCATCATATATTTCAAATGAGCCTTTTGTATTAAAAGAGTTAGGTGGAGAGCCAATAGTATTTAGTCCTAGGGATTATGGTTTTAACTTTTACAATGATATGGTAACAACCAGCCGTAAATATCTAAAAGAAAATCCAAAAATTGTAGAAGATTTTAGAGTACAAACCCTAAAAGGATGGGAGTATGCTTTTAATAATATTGAAGAGAGTGTAAATATTATCTTCAATAAATACAATACACAAAATAAAAGTAAAAATGCCCTAAGATATGAAGCAGAAAAATTAAAAGAACTTGCTTATTATCAAAGTAATGAGATTGGTAAAATCGAAAAAGAAAAACTTGAAAAGATATATGATACATATAAACTATTAGGTCTTGTAAAAAATACTATTGATTTTGATAGGATCATCTATAAAAATGGTTTATCAGATTTAAAACTAAGTGAAGAAGAGATAAATTATCTAAATTCAAAAGATCATATTTCAGTTATGAGTTTAGAAAACTTTCAACCATTTAGTTTTAGAAAAGATGATATACCACAAGGTTATACAATTGATATCATAAAACTTATAGGAAAAACACTAAATAAAGAGATAAGATTTATCAAAAAACCTTGGAATGATCAATTGGAGATGTTAAAAGAGGGAAAATTAGATATCATTCCCCATCTTGCTATCACAAATGAGCGTAAGAAATTTGCCCAATATACAGATTTCAATCATATAACTTTTATGATAGGTTTTGCCTCTGCAAAAAATAAAAATATCAATTCTATGGATCAATTAAAAGGGGAAAAAGTAGCTGTAGTAAATGGATACTATCTCCATAAACATCTAGAGAAAAACTTTCCTGATATTAATCTATATTTAGCAAAATCCACAGAAGATGCCATTGACGCTGTGGCAAAAGGAAAAGCAGATTATGTGGTGGATAATATTCCAACTTTAAACTATTTTATAAAAGAAAGATGGCTTACAAATCTAAAAATTATAAATATAGAAGATTTTGGTATTCCTTTACAAACCCATATGCCAATGGGAGTTACAAAAGGCAATGACTTATTAAAATCAATTTTAGAAAAAATAAATTCAAAACTTTCTAAAGCTGAAGTAAATAGGATCAGAGATATTTGGATAGGAAATAGATCATTAAAAAATGAACTTACCAATGAAGAAAAAGAGTTTATAAAAAATAAAAAAACCATAAAATTTCTAATCCGTACAAGTAGACCACCCTTTGAGTTTGAAAAGGATGGAGAAGCAAAAGGGATTGCTGTAGACTATTTAAAAGAGGTTAGTAAAAAAGTTGGACTTAAAGCTGAATTTATTACAAAAGATGTACCTTTAAAAAATGCCTATAGTGCTCTTTTAGAAGGAACAAATGAGTTTGATACCATAGCATTTTTAGTAAAAAATAAAGATAGAAGTAAAGATTTTAGTTTTGGCGAGGCATATCTATCTTACCCTATGATGATAATCACCCACAAAAATGCTCCATATATTGGAAAACTAGCAGATCTAAATGATAAAAAAGTAGCAATTGAATCAGCTTTTTTAACAAATAAATGGATTGCAAAAGATTATCCAAATATCAAAATCATTCATGCAAGAGATACAACAGAAGCACTAAGAATGGTAAATGATGAGTTAGTAGATGCATATGTGGGGAATATGGCTGTGGCAAACTATATGAACATCCATGGAGGATTTGACAATCTAAAAATAGCTGCTCCTACTCCATATGGAAATATAAACTATAGTTTTGTTGCACCAAAAGAGTTATCAATTTTAACATCCATATTAAGTAAAGGATATGCAAAACTTAGTCCAAAAGAGCATAATATAATACAACAAAAATGGTTCTCTATGCAGACTATTGAAAAAATAGATTATGACCTAGTTTGGAAAATACTCATAGGTGCAAGTTTGATTATTACTTGGTTTATTTGGTGGAATCAAAAACTAAGACTTGCAAAACAAAAAGTTGAAGAAGCACAACAACAATTAAAAGAGAAAAATAAAGAGCTAGAGCTAATTTCAAATACAGATAGACTCACAAAAATAGCCAATAGAATGAGTTTAGAAAACTCTTTAGAACATGAATTTAATAGGACAAAAAGATATAATGATATATTTGGAATTATCATAATAGATATAGATTATTTTAAAAAGATAAATGATAAATATGGTCACCTTGTTGGAGATAAGTTTTTAATAGAGTTTGCAGATATATTAAAATCAAATATAAGAAATACAGATATAGTAGGAAGATGGGGTGGAGAGGAGTTTATAGTACTTTGTCCAAATACAAATGAAGAGGGAGTGACAAAGTTAGCAAAATACCTTAGAAAAAAAGTTGAAGACTCAGAATTTTCCACAGTGAAAAATAAAACTGCAAGTTTTGGTGTAAGTGTATATAAAGGGGATGACCTTATCGATGATATTATCAAAAGAGCAGATGATGCTTTATATATAGCAAAAGAAAAAGGAAGAAACCAAGTGATCGCAAAATAATAACTAGATAATTTATTAATTACCCTTGCGTTACAAATCAACTATTGAAAAAACTAAAAATATATTACTTATTTATTATCTCAAGCTTTATTAGATAGAATATTTAAATATCAAACTATCTTTTATAGATATTTATTATTGGGAATTTATGGAAAAAATTGCTAGCATAAAAAAAATAGTACTAATATATACACTAATTGTGATAGTGATCTGGTCAATGATCGTATCTACTTTAGCTTGGTGGAATATCCAAATAGAAAAAAAGATCACCATTGAAACAGTGATAAATATTGCAAGATCAAGCTTCAATAAAGATCAAGCCTATAGACAATGGGCTACACAACACGGTGGAGTATATGTAAAACCCACTAAAAAAACACCTCCTAGTCCATGGATGGCTCATGTTGAAAATAGAGATATAACTACCACCGATGGAGAAAAACTTACTTTAATGAATCCAGCATATATGCTTAGGGAGATGATGGCTGATTATTCTGATCTTTATGGAATAAAAGGAAGAATCGTTGGTATAGTTTATCTTAATAAAAACAATGAAGCTGATAAGTGGGAAGCTGAAGCCATAAAAGATTTTGAAAGAGGTATCAAAGAAAAGATGGAATTAACTTCCATAGAAGAAAAAGAATACCTAAGACTTATGAAACCTATGATTATGAATCAAAAATGTCAAAAATGTCATGGACATTTGGGATTTCCAAATGGAAGTGTAAGGGGTGGAGTTAGTGTATCTGTTCCCCTAGAAAAATATAAACAAAATGAAGATGAATCTATTACAAATATTATCTATACCTATAGTGCAATTGGTATTATCGGTATTATTGGTATTATACTTACAGCAAATACTATATTAAAATCTTTAATTAGAAGAGAAGAAGACCTCGAAGAGATCATTATCTCTTCACAAGTATTTAATAATACCCTTGATGCCATATTTATCACAGATAAAAATGCAAATATCTTACGTATAAATAAAGCCTTTAGTGATCTTACAGGATATAGCGAAGCAGAAATAATAGGACAAAATCCAAGAATCCTAAAATCAGATTACCATAATCAAGAGTTTTATAAGAAAATCTGGAATGAGATTCAAACAAAAGGTTTTGTACAAAAGGAGATTTGGAATAGAAATAAAAATGGAGAGATTTTTGTCTCAATAGAGAGTATCACAAGTATAAAAGATGATAATAAAAATGTTAAGTATTACATAGCAACCCTACACGATATCACCGCAAGAAAAAATGCTGAAGAGAGGGTTGTACATATGGCACACTATGATCCTTTAACAGATCTTCCAAATAGGGTTTTATTTCAAGATAGATTTTTACACGCTCTAAAGTTAGCAAAAAGGGAAAAAAATAAAGTGGCCTTAGCATTTATTGATCTCGATGGCTTTAAAAAGGTAAATGATACCAAAGGTCATCAAATAGGAGATAAACTACTTATAGAGGTATCAAAAATCATAAATAACTCCATAAGAGAATCTGACACTTTATGTAGACTTGGAGGGGATGAATTTACTATCATCTTTGAAAACCTTGAGAAAATAGAAAATATCATCCCTATATGCCAAGATATATTAAACTCTATCAAAGAAGAGATTATATTAGAAGGTCATAGTATTTATGTATCAGCAAGTATTGGAATTAGTGTATATCCGGATGATGGGAAAAATACCCACCAATTATTGCAACATGCAGATACTGCAATGTACCAATCAAAAGATTTTGGTAAAGATAGAATCAGTTTTTATAAAGAGGAGATGACAAAACAAGCCCTTGAAAAAGTAGAGCTTGAAAACTCAATAAGATCTGCATTAAAAAATAAGCACTTTAAAGCCTTTTACCAACCAAAAATATCCCTAAAAAATAATTCTGTAATAGGTATGGAAGCACTTGTAAGATGGATAGATCCTATTAAAGGACTTATCCCACCAAATGATTTTATACCTATAGCAGAAGAGATGCATTTTATAGATAAGATAGATATGTATATGCTTGAAGAGGTTTGTAAAGATATGGAGACTTGGTTAGAGCTTGGATATAAGGATATAAAAGTTTCTGTAAACCTTTCAGGATATGATATAAGTCTAAAACAGCTATATGAAAATATTTTATCAATAATAAAAAAATACAATATAGATCCAAAAAATATAGAGTTTGAGATCACTGAGACATACTTTGTAAACTTTTGTGAAGAGAATATTGAGGTATTACAAAAACTAAAAGATTTTGGATTTAGCCTAAGTATTGATGATTTTGGTACAGGATACTCTTCATTAAGTAACCTACAACATCTACCAATAAATATTTTAAAAATAGATCAATCATTTATTCGAACTATGGATGAAAATAGTGAAAACCAAAAACTAGTAAATATGATAATAAATCTTGCA
The DNA here is from genome assembly GCA_964342525.1 of uncultured Arcobacteraceae bacterium. Classification (GTDB taxonomy): domain Bacteria; phylum Campylobacterota; class Campylobacteria; order Campylobacterales; family Arcobacteraceae. The sequence continues at coordinate 55,216 of CAYFGQ010000015.1, read as the reverse complement.
AAAGCTATGTCTTTAAAAACCATAGCTGAAGGTGTAGAGACTGAGTATCAGATCGCTTATCTAAGAGCTAAAGAGTGTGATTATATCCAAGGATATATTGAGAGCAAAGCTATCCCTAAAGATGAGTTTATAGAATATCTTAAAAATAGATAGGGTAGTTATTTATTAGAAACTACCCTATTTCTTCCACTATCTTTTGCCTCATATAAAAGATCATCAGCAAGTTTATAAACCTCATCCTCATCTTTTACACCCCTAGCCTTATCACAATAGATCCCCATAGATACAGTTATATATGGACTTGCTTTATTATTTTTGTGTTCTATCTTTAGATTTTCTATATTGTTTCTTATCTTATTAGCAAATTTTAGAGCTTTGTCTTTTTCATCAACACTTAATATCACCCCAAACTCTTCACCACCAAGTCTAAAACAATAATCATCTGCCCTATTTAAAGTATTTTCTATACACCTTGATACTGATACTAAAACATGGTCACCCATTTGATGTCCATAGGTATCATTGTATTGTTTAAAGAAATCTATATCAAGAAGTATAAAAGCGATTAAAGAATCACTTCTTTTTGCTCTATTTATTGTTTTTGGAAAGATATCATTAAAATGTCTTCTATTATAAATATCAGTTAGATCATCTTTTATGGAGATCTCTTCTATCCTTTTTTTATTGGTGATATCTTGCATAATAGCTGTAAAACCTATTATTTTATCCTCTTCAAACTGTACAGTGATAGTGATATATACCCAAAAGGCTTTGCCATCTTTTGTTCTATTTTGAATCTCACCTTTCCAAGTTTTACCACGAGTTATAGTTCCCCATAAACTCTTATAAAGTTTATCAGGGGTTACTCTAGATTGGATTATATTATGGGTACGCCCTATAACCTCATCTATAGAAAAACCACTCACCTCACAAAAAGCATCACTAGCACTATGAATCACTCCATTTTCATCAGTTGAAGTGATAATCACATTATCATTTACTATCTTAAGATATTTTTCGATAAGTATTTTATCCCTATGAAGTTCATCATTATATTGCTCGATGAGCTTTTTATCCTCTTCAAGCTTTGTTGCGATCTTTTTACGCTCTAATATTTCAATCTCTAAGTGTTCAGTCCTATCTTTTACTTTTTGCTCCAAGGACTCTTTTTCCCGCTCAAGCTCTTTAAGACTCAATAATACTTTTTTATATTGCTCAATGGAATATTTTGCATGTAAAGAGGCTGCTTTTTGTAGAGTCTTTATCTCCTCTTCTAGAATCTCATTTGAAACTGTCATACTTCACCTACCAATGATATTATCTCTTTACAATCAACTAAGATTTGCTCACTTTGCCATTTACTATTATTTGAAAGATAAAGTTTGATATTTTTTTTCTCTATAGATTTTAAAAGATACAAAAAAGCTGTATCATGATTATATTCATTTACGCAACTTAAATCTATTTCATGAAGATCAAAAAGTTTTTTATCATAACCTACCCCATGATCAACAAGTAAAATATCATCTTCACTATCAAAGTACAAAGAGAGATTTAATCCCCCTATTCCACCCTCAATAAGTTCAATATCCCCTAACTCATCTTTAGATAATTGGTTATAAACCTCTATTCCATAACTATCAGGATAAGCAAATCTATTTCCTAGACAAATTATCTTTTTCATACACCTATTTTCATCTTTGTTGTAGTATCTTTATCTATACTATGTACAGTACACACCAAACATGGATCAAAACTTCTTATCACATGCCCCATCTCCATAGGATGATCTGTATCTTTTATCTCTAAACCATGGATAGCTTTTTCCCATGGTCCATTATTTAGATTAGAATCTTTTGGTGATCCATTCCAAGAAGTTGGAGATATAATTTGATATCTAGCTATTTTACCATCTTTGATATCTATCCAGTGTCCCAATGCACCCCTAGCAGCTTGAGTCAAACCACACCCAATTCCATCTTTTAATTCAGCTGGTTGGATAAAGGTCTCTTCATCAATATTTTCTAAAACCTCTTTGATCATTTGCTCCATATAAGCCACATATTTTAAAGGTCTTAAAAGACGAGCCAATTGTCTAGGATATACACTATCACCAAACTTAGATACTATATCACTTATTAGTTTATCTTTTGAGATTAAAGCATCAGATAATGGCCCTGTTTGAGTAGGTATATCATCATACCTAGGTGCTTTTGCCCAAGAGTAAGCATCTTTTTTATCATGATCTGTTTTTGTTTGTCCCTCATGGGGATGTAAAGGTCTATCCTCTACATACCAAGCATATTTTGCATCCTCTTTTATCTTTAGCTGATCTAATTCTTCACTTTTTTGAGATAAAAACCCTGATGGTAATAATGAGCTTTTTGGATTTAGAGGATCTTCTACAGATCCATATCCTATATGAGCATATCCTGTTGATCCTATATTAAATAGATTTGTCTCTTTTGCCATATCTGTAAATATAGATATTTGAGACTCAGGGTTCTCTTCACAAAATTTCTCAAGCTCTTCAAAATTTTCAATCTCTCTAAAATGATCCATAGAACAATGTAATACCTTATCCTCGTACCATTTTTTAAAGTTTTTAATATAACCATCAATAGATAAAAGATCTATAGGTGAAGGGATAGTTGAGATTCCCCCAGGAACCATATGTGAAGTGTGAGGCCACTGTCCTCCTATGATCGCTACTACTTTTAAAATATCCTTCGTAGCTTTTAGAGTCTCTTTACCCATTTCACCTTTAAATGGCTCATACAGCTTTACTGCTTTTTCATAAAAAGATTTATCCTTATAATATTTATGGGCAAAATCAGGAAAAAACATCAAAAAGTTTTGTCTAATATCACTTTGGGTTGTCTCAGCTAAAGTTGATAGATTCCTAAGTCTTACAGCTTGTGCAGGTGGAGTGATATCAAAGGCATCTTCTATAGCTTTAGTTGCAGCTAATAGATGGGAAACAGAACAAATACCACAAACTCTAGGTGTAAGCACCAAAGAATCTAATACACTTTTTCCCACAAGTATATTCTCAAATCCACGATATAAAGTTCCTATACTCTTAGCATCTACTATCTTATTATCTTCTATTTTTACCTTTATATCTAGATCACCCTCAACCCTGTTGATAGGTATCTCTAACTCTACTATCTTTTTTTCCATCATACTTTTTGTTCTCTATTTTTTAATCTATCAGGAGCTGCCGCTGCTGCCATATCTTTATATGCTAAATAGTGTGCCCTATCAACACCCTTTGGTAATTCATAAGGGGTACCTACAATATTTTGTGTTTCAAAAAATGGGCTTTGTTGAGGAAAATCTGGTCTTGTACAACCAAAACATGGAACCCCAGCTCTTGTTTTAGAATTTACATCATTCCATAAGTATTTATTACAGGCTGCTTGAGTAGTTGGTCCTTTACATCCAAGGTGAAAAAACATACACCCTTTTTCTCCAAATTGGTTCTCTTCTACTTTATATTCATGGTATTCATTTCTAGTACATCCTTGATGAACTGTATAAGAGTAAATATCATCTAAAGAATTGGATTTATTAAATTTTATCTCTTGATTATTCACAACTTTAAAAAGTAAGGCTTCTAAAGATTTTGGCTGTATTGGACAACCAGGTAGATTTATTACAGGTATTCCACCTTTAGATATAAAATCCTCACCTAAAAATCCACCTTTATCCCTATGGTGTGATTGAAGACCTTTACCCTCAATCTCATCGTAAGATCCTATTCCACCAAAAGATGCACAAGTACCCACAGCTACTACAAATTTTGCTTTTAGAGCTAAATCTCTTATAAGATCTTTTTTAGGTTTACCACCAAAAGTATCAAACATACCAGTTCCATCTGGACCTAGTACTACATTACCCTCTACACATAATATATCTAAAGTTAGTGTTTCATTTTTTATATTTTCTATTAAATTTTTATGTTCAGTGTGACTTATTGTGGATAAAGATGGATGCCAAAGAACCTCTATTCCCAAATTTTCAAAAAAATCGTATAAGTTATTTGTTTCATGATTTAGCATTGACATACTATCACCACTACAGCCACCACTTTGTAGCCAATATATATTCATTATTACCCCAAAAAATATTAAATATTTTTTATCAAATTAAGTACTTATTTTATTTGATTAAAAATAGTATCTCGCTTAATATTTGACCCTTTTAAAGATATATGAGAAATTTAATGAATATTGTTTCATTTTTATCTCAAATATCACCTTATACCTCCTTATGTAACCCAATAGTAATCAAGATCTTTTATAATTTAACTTCCACAAAAAGTAAGATAAATATTCCGATTTATCTTATGAAAAACTATTATTTGAAGATACTCCCTAGTCCTTTCTCTTTTCTTCATTTAGTAGTTTTTTAGTACTAAGATTTCCGACTACTTTCCGACTTTTTTTCGATATAGTTTATTTATACAAACATAAAGGGGAAATTATGCTTGATAATATTTTTTTAATAATCTTTGCACTTGGAATTGTTGTAGTTCTTTTCTCCCTAGGTGTTGCTTTAAAAAATCCACACAATGAATAAAATGTCAGAATCTTTATGATAAACTTCCGCCATTAAAAAGCAAAGAGAGTTTAATGGATACACTTTTCGTATATGGTACACTAATGCCAAATTGTCCAAATGGACACGTTTTAGAAGAGATAGTTGGTAAGTTTGTTCCCGCTACAGTTGAGGGAACTTTAATAGACGCTGGTTGGTCTGCATCCATGGGATATCCTGGGATTAGACTAGAAGAAGGTGCAGATACTATTCATGGATATCTTTTTTATTCAAACAATCTTATAAACCACTGGGATTATTTAGATGACTTTGAAGGGGAAGAGTTTCAAAGATCAGAAGTAACTGTTACACGTTTTGATGAACTTGAAGTAGATACTTATATCTATACAGTAAAAGTAGATGATTCTATGCTTGAAGAGTAAGTTACTTGATAGGTTAGTAAAATACTAACCTACACATTTAAGATGTGATTGGGGTTTACCTATATGATAACCTTGAGAATAATCTATCCCTAAAGAATCCACATACTCTAAGATTTCTTTATTTTCCACATATTCTGCTACTGTTAAAACCTCTATATTATCACAAAGATATTTTAGATTACCAACAAAAAGTTGCACCTTAGGATTTTCAACTATTTTTTTGATAAGAGAACCATCAAATTTTATATAATCTATATATTCACTCATATCTAAAATATACTCTATATTGGAATATCCTGTTCCAAAATCATCAACAGCAACCTTACAATTTAAAAGTTTTACCCTTTTTATAAAATTATGAAAATGTAAACTTCTACTTATTTTTTCTGTTTCAACTATCTCTATGGTCAATTTATCATAGATATTGTATTGATTCATCTTTTTAAAAAAGATCCTATTAAAATTATCATCTTCTATATCAATAATACTTAGATTGATAGAAAATTCCATATCTTTATGCTCAAAATATGAAAAAGCTTTATCTATCATTATCAAAGATAGTTTTTTATATGAATCATCTTTTTTTGATAAAGGTAAAAAATCGTTGGGATAAAGAATCTCTCCATCGACATTTAATCTCATCAATACTTCATATTTTTCTATTTTTTCTGTGCGGTTATTATGTATAGGCTGATAATGAATAACAACACAGTCCTCATTTTGTGTGGCGTATGTTATCTTTTTGGATAACTCTTTTTCAAATTCTTCACTCATAGAGAACTCCTTACTAAAATAGTAAAAAAACAAAGTGCCCAAAAGTGTCAAATTTGTGTAACTTTTACTAAATTACAAAATTTTTTGATTATTTGTAATCAAATAGGTCTTTATTTATCTTATATCCTTGCCCATAAATATTTAAAATAAGCTCTGGTGGAACTTTTTTTCTTAGTCTTTTGATTATAGATTTTATGGAATCAACGGAGATATCATCATTTATACTATCCACTTTTAAAATCGTAAAAAGATCACTATTTGAAAATATCTGTCCCTTATTCATAATCAAAGTATCTAATATAACTGTTTCGTTAAATGAAAGCTTTAGAGGTACTTGATCTTTATATAAAGCATTTGAGACCACATCCCATTGAAAACCACCCTCTATATCTATAAATCTATTTTCAATCTCCACATCAATAAGATTACAAATATATAATAATGAATCAATTATCTCCATAGTTGTAAATGGCTTTTTTATAAATCTTTTTATACCAATATTTATAAACTCAATTAAACTCTCCGCATCATCATGAGCAGAAGTCACCATAACAATCTGTCTTGGATTTAAATTGAAGATATCTTTACTAAGCTCCAAACCATTTTGTTTTGGCATCCTAATATCAGTAATAACAATATCATAATATTTTCTATGGCTATCGTGGAAATCTTCATATTTTATAAAGCCCTCTTCCCCATTATCAGCTGTATCAACTTCATTAAAAAAATTCTTCAATAAAGAAAGAGTTTTTTTCTGAACTAAAAGATCATCTTCCACATACAATACTTTTAAATTTTTCGCTTTTTTACTAAGCTCTGCTACTATTTCCATCTTTTACAACCTTTTTAAGTTCGATTTGAAAACATACGCCTAAATCTTCATTTATAGCTTTTATATTTCCCTTATGGTGTTCTTTTATGATTTTAGAACACATATATAGTCCAAGTCCAGTACCATTTTTCTCTTGTTTTGTTGAAAAGTACGGCTCAAAAATTTTCTCAATTATATCATCTTTTATCCCACCACCATTATCACTAAAGGAGATTTGAATAAAATCATCAAAATCTTTTGTAGATATTTTGATTTGTTTATTTTCTATATCATTTATATCAAAATTATCTTGTGCATTTTGAAAAATATCTAAAAATACTTGGATAAGTTCATTTTCATACATTGCTATTTTTTCTTTTGAATTAAGTTCAAAACTCACCTGAATATCATGACTTTCCAAAGAGTTTTTAACTATTGAAAATGTTTTTTCTATAGGTACATTTATAGAATTTACATGGGCTATTTTATCAATTTTATAAAAATCCCTAAAATCATCTATGGTCTGAGTTAAGGTTTGGGTATAACTCTCTATATCATCTAGTTCTGTATCTATATACTCTATAAGTTTTGTTTTATCATCCCCACTTAAAAGTATCTTCATCTTTAAATTTATAACCGTTGAGGATATAGCAGCAAGTGGTTGTCTCCATTGGTGAGCGATCATAGATATCATCTCTCCAACCTTTGCTTGTTTTGACTGAACAAAAAGCATTCTCTCTTGCTCTTTATTTTTTTCAATCTCTTTACTTATCATAGTTTCTAGATTTTGATTAAACTCTTTTAGTTTATTCTCCGCTTCTAATCTTTTTGAGATATCTTTCCAAATCATAAAATATCTATCTTTATAAAGTAATGAGTTTGGTTTTATGATACTTATCTCCACCCACTGCTCTTTTTTATCAGAGGTAAGAAAAACCCAATCAAAAGAACTAGTTCCATCTTTTTTTGCCTTTTGCATCATCTCCCCTGCAATATCAACAGAAAAGCTTCCATCTGGTTGAAGAGGTGGACTTAACTCAAAAGGATGTAAAGATAAAAACTGTTTTTTGTTTTCATATTTAAAAAGCTCTAGAAGTTTTGTATTACAATCTACAACTTCACCATTATCTATTATTGATACCCCATCATTATAGTTTTCATAAAAGTTTTTATAAAAATTTGCCTTTAACATTATAAAAACTAAAAGTAAAAAAAGTATTGCAATAATTATATATTCTATATATTCCATAAAAAACCTATCTAATAACATAAACCCATTTGTTCATGTTTTCCTTCTCTATAATTAAATCTTTTTTCTATTTTAAACTTTTTACCTTGCTCTTTGCACATCTTTTTAATATCTTCAATACTATTAGATTTTGCAACATCACACCCTGTAAATATAAAAATACTCAAAATAATCATATAAACTTTACTATTCATTTGGCACCTCCATATAATCTACATATGCAAAGTATCAACTAAAAAAGTGCCCAAAAGTGTCAAAAAAAGATAAAATGGAGTATAACATAAATCTTTTTATTATTTATAATACAAAATAGGAAAAAAATAACTTTTCTAATTTTTACAATGGATTATTTCTAAAATAACCTACTTATGGTATTTTGAGCAGATCGCTTGGGATTTATTTTTTATTATGGTATAATCAATAATAATAGGATTAGGTAAATATGAGTAAAAATTTAGATTTTAATGATTTGGAAGTTTTTCCATGGCATGAAAGTTTTAATACAGGGATAAAAGAGATAGATGAACAGCATCAAACCCTTGTAAAGCTTTTAAATGAATTAGCAAATGACCTTACAAAAGAAGAGGTTCATGAAATAGAAAAAACTTTTTCACAACTAGCACTTTATGCAGACTTTCATTTTAAACATGAAGAAGGGATTTGGGATAAATACCTTAAAGATAATGATATTGTTAGTGAACATAAAAATAGCCATGATTCATTTCTACCTAAAGTGTTACAGATCCAAGAGGATAATAAACACAAAAGCTACCATGAAATAATCGAAGTGATTTTGATCTTTTTAATTAAATGGTTAGCATTTCATATTATTGATGAAGATAAAAGACTTGCCTGTATTATAGAGCAGATAAATAATGGACAAGAGATAGAAGAAGCTAAATTACATGTTGATAATATTATGAATGGCTCAATGAAAAAAGTGATAGATGCTATTTTATCAATGCACAATACCATATCCATAAAAGCCATTGGTCTTATAAAAGAGAGAAAAGCAAGAATCAAAGCAGAAAATGAACTAAAAAAAACAAATAAAAAACTTGAAAAACTATCCATTACTGATCAGCTTACAAAACTTTATAATAGAAGATTTTATGATGAGATCTTTGAAAAAGAGTTACAAAGGACAAAAAGAGACAACAATACCTTTAATGTAATTTTATTTGATATAGACCACTTTAAAAGATTAAATGACACCTATGGACATCTTGATGGAGATAAAGCACTTATATCAGTTTCAAAGGCCATAAAAAAAGTGTTTAAAAGACCATCTGATTTTGCCTTTAGAATTGGAGGTGAAGAGTTTTGTATAATTATCCCAAATGAATCTTTAGAAAGTGTAGTTGAGCTAAGTTATGAGCTACAAAGAAAAATATCTGATCTTAAAATTGAAAATAAAAATAGTGATGTATCAAATTATCTTACTATCTCCATTGGAATAGTATCAAAAATACCACATAAAGATGATACTATGGATCAACTTGTAAAAGATGTGGATAAACAACTCTACCTAGCAAAAGAATTAGGTAGGGATAAAATAATGTACTAAAATATACTTAGATATGATAATTTAAACTATCATTAGAAATAGAAATAGGGATAAAAAGAGTAAATAAAACTCCACCCTCTTTCTTGTTTTCACACTTCACATTCCCATGTAATTTATTACTTACAATATTATAAACTATATTGAGTCCTAAACCTGGGTTTTCATCTGTTTTAGATGTGCTAAAGAAAGGATCAAAGATCTTTTGTAAATGCTCCTCTTTTATACTCTCACCATTATTTGAATAAAGAATTTTTAAATAGCCATCACTCAAAGTTACTTTTATAGATATTTTACCTTGAGAACTATTTATAAAAGCATGCTCAATACTATTTGAGATCAAATTTGTAAATATAAGATTAAAATCCTCAGGATAAGAATCTATATTTAGATCATCATCACAAATCAAATCTATTTTAATCTTTTTACTTGTGATACTATTCTCCAAACTAAGAATTATACCATTGATATAGTTTTTAAGATTTATAGAACGCTTTATTTCATCTTTATTATCCACTGCAACTTGTTGAAACTTACTAATCAAAGAAGCGATTTGAAGTAGATTATCATCCACTATTTTTAAAAGCCCCTCTGAGCTATTTATAAAATTTTGAAGCTCATCATTTTTTGTAAACTTCTCTTTCATCTCCCCTGTTGTATGGATAAGATATGATAGTCCAGTTACTGCCACATCCATAGGTTTATGTATCTCATGGGCTACCCCAGCTACAAGTCCACCTAAACTTGCCATTTTACCAGATTCGACTAATCTCTCTTGAGTTTTTTTAAGGTTTTCAATCATAGCACTTAGTTCATCATTTGCATCCTCAAGCTCCTCTTTTCTCTCTTCAAGCTTTTTACTAAGCTGTTTTTTCTCAGTAATATCTCTCCAAGCTACATGAACATGAATCTCATCATTTAAAATAATCTTCGTCAAAGAGACATCTACCCAAAAAAGATTTCCATTTTGTTTTTTATGTACCCATTCAAAATTTATATTTCCATTCTCTATACATTTAGCTATAAGATATAACTCTTTATCTATTGATTTTTGACCGTCAGGTTGAAACTCAGGGGATATTTCAAATGGTCTTATATTTAAAAATTTCTCTTTCGATTCATAACCAAGGTGTTTTAAAAGGGAATTATTACAATCTATAAATTTTCCATCTCTTATAATAGCTAAAGAATCAGCCGAATCATAAAATAAAGATTCAAAAACCTCTTTTTGTTCACTAAGTTCTTTGGTACGATCTTCTACTTTTTTCTCTAAAGACTTATTTAACTCCTCAATCTCTTTCATCTTCCTTTGAAGTTGAGGATAATAGCTTTTTTGTACGGACTTTTCCCCAAGTCCTATTATGGAGTTTCTTACATCTTCATCAGATTGATTGTTCATAAATTCTCTCCAAATCTAGTGCATTTAACTTTTTAGGATTAGTAACCAAACAAGCATCAAATGAAGCATTTTGGGATAACTGTGGAATATCTGTATCCAACAACCCTAACTCAGAGAGTTTTTTATCCACATCTAAACTCTGTTTTAGATCCTTTAAAAATCTCTTCATATCATCCCTTACAAAACTATCCCCTGCTTGTGTGGCATTTAGATTTAATAAATCAGCGATTTTTCTATACCTATCACTAGCACTATCAAAATTATAGTTTATAACTTTATCTAGAAGTATAGTATTGCACAATCCATGGGGAAGATCTTTAAGTCCACCTAAACTATGAGCCATAGCGTGTACTGCTCCTAAACTAGCATTAGAAAAAGCAAGTCCTGCATATAAACTACCAAGCATCATATTTTCTCTATATTTCATATCTTCTGGATTTTCATGTATCTTTGGAAGATTATCTATTATCAATCTTATAGCCTCTAGGGAATTTACATCTGTCATAGGAGAGTGAGCATTGGAAACAAAAGCTTCTATAGCATGGGTAAGGGCATCTAGTCCCGTCTCAACTGTAAGGGTTAAAGGCATAGATAAAGTTGTCTCTGGATCAATTAGAGCTAAATCAGGTATAGTCATCTTACTAACAATTGCAATCTTTACAAGTCTTTTAGTATCAGTGATAATACAAAACTGAGATACATCAGCAGAAGTTCCTGCTGTAGTAGGTATACAAAGAAGAGGAGGTGCAGGGATTTCAACCTTATCCACACCCTCAAACTCTAAGATATGTTTTTGATTTGATACAACTATACCTATACCTTTGGCACAGTCCATCACACTACCACCACCCACAGCCACAAGAGAATCACAGCCATTCTGAGTAAAAATCTCAGCACCATTCATCACTTGAAAGTCCCTAGGGTTTGGTGATACATCTGAGTACATTACCACCTCAAAGCCCGCATCTGTAAGGATTTTTTCCACCTCCCTACTCCATCCAGCATCAATTACCCCTTGATCTGTTACAAGCATGATTTTATTAAGTGCATAATTTTTTGCATACTGGGCAATAAGTTTTCTAGAACCTATCCCATAAATATATTCTGGAGCTACAAATTTACGTAATCTTGAAGTATCTACACTCATGATAACTCCTTTTTTTAATCAATTATATTGAATTACTTAAATATTACTATTATGACTTTAATTCAAAATTAATAAAAAACAATAATTTACTTATTAAGATTTTTTCTCCAATAACTTTTTTGTTTGAATATGCCTAAAATCAAACATATTTTTAATATCCATATCAATAAAAGTTTTTATAAAACTGCCTAAAAAACCAAAAGGTAGTTCATATTCAATCATATCTTTTAATTCACACTTATCATTTTTTTTCGTAAAAATATGTTGATGTTTCCAATACTTAAAAGGTGATTTTATAGCCACATCAACCAATATATCCGGCTTTTGAAGTTTTTCTATTTTCACTTCCCAATAAGTAGGGATAAAAAATTTTGTAGTTTTTATCTGTACAATCTTCCCTTCAAAAGTTTTTGTGTCACTGTTTAAAAGCTCCACCTTTATATTTTCTGGGGTAATCTTTGTAATATTATTTGAATCTAAATGAAACTCAAATAACTCTTCAAGACTACAATCTATAATAGTAGTTTTTATAATAGTTTCCATCATCTACTCCTGTATAGTCCATAAAAATTTATCAGGATCAAAACCTAAAGCTGAGACTCTTTTTAATATATACTCTTTTAAATTTTTATCAATACTCTTAGCTCTAGCCAATATCCAAAGATATTCCCTATCTGGACTACCAACTACAACATGACTATAATCATCTGCTAAATCTAAGATGTAATAATCACCATAAAAAGGTCTAAAAAAACTCACCTTCAATTTTGAGTTTGAAGGATCATCTGAATAGGCTATACCTATGGCTTCTTTTTTTTCATTTGAATTTATATCTGTACATCTATTTATCACTTTGATATTGCCATCATCTTTTAACTCATAAGTAGCCGTAACATTTTTACATCCCTTTTCAAAAAAATGCTCATACCTAGCTATCTCATACCAAGTACCCGTATACTTTTCAAGATCAACAGTTTTTACAGTAGGTAGATTTGGATAAGTTGAACCACACCCAGTAAAAATAAATATTAATATTAAAATTGATAAATTTCGAATCATCATAAATCCTTTTTTCAAAGAATATGATGATCTAAATATTTTTTGTAGTAAGAAAATGTTAGTTTATATTGGTTTATAATAAACCAAAAGTTTTAAGAGTAGTTCTAGTACCACCTGCAGCTATAGTTTGTTCTGCCCTAAAGGTAAGATCAGAAATATCTTTTAAAAGTACATCAAAAAGATCATCATAGCTATACTGTGGATAGTCACTTTGTAATGCTATTTTATTAAAATCAGTATCCGTAATACCCTTTTTACTCCACTCTTTAAGAGAATTATGGGATATAGAATATGCAAAATTTACAAGTTTATTATCACTCTGTTTGGCATCCAATACTACGCCTTTATTTTGTATAGAATTTAATTTTGCTATAAAACCATCATCTAAATTTTTAGAATCAATTACAAGAGCCTCATCACATATAAAATCCATATCCTCAATTTTAAATATTTTTAAAGCAATACAATTTTCATCTTTTGAATTGATAAAGGAGATAGGAAGAGTATATTTAAATCTCTCATACTCTTTACACAGCTTTTGAGTTTTGGTTAATTGATTTTTATCTTTAGGATTAATTATAAAATACTCTACCCTATAATCCTCAATCAATTCTTCTAAATCATCTACAAACGCTTCATCTATCCCTTCAAGTTTGATATTCATATCTAAAACCATATTTTCCCCTTAAGTAAAATTGGTTTTAAATATACATTTTTAATTCCAAATAGAATTAAAGTAGTTATTGAAAGAGACTTAATACCTTATCTCAAAATCACCTTTATATATTTCACTATCATCATTTTGATCAATATTATAAACCTCACTAATAACACTACCAGCTTTTAATATGGACAAAAAAGTATCAAGTTCATCCTTATCACAAGTAACAGCAGCCTCAACAGTACCATCACTTAAATTTTTTACATATCCTCTAAAACCAGCTTTTTGAGCATTATTACAAACACTTTTCCTATAAGAAACCCCTTGTACAAGACCACTTATAATAAATCTATAACTCTTCATATTTTTTTAACCATCAATAAGTAGTTCACCCTGAGAGAAAAGAGCAGAAGCCATCTTACCCCACTGTGAATAGATATCAATATCCCTTTGTGAAAAATTATATGCCATAGCTATATCCATGATCACCTTTTGCTCAAACTTATGAAGCTTATCATCAGAGTGAATCAAGATCATCAATTCAAGTAAAGCAATCTTTTGACTCTTCGGATTTTTAATCTCAGCCAAAGTTTCTTGTAAATCAAAACCCTCCGTATCCATATCAACATCTTCAAGCCCCATCTCAGCACAATACTCTTCAATAATATTCATCTCTTCAAGATCAAACTCACCATCAATATTAGCAATATAGTAGGCAAGTTTTAAAAAAGCAAATTTTTCATTATTTTCTAAATTCATTAAATACATTTTTTTCCTTTAAAATAGTTCATTAGTTATTTAGTTATATAGAGTTGTTTTTTAGTAATAAATCGCAAAATATACGATTGATACTTGTATTATTATAACAACTATAAATTTAAATATAAAAGATGTTTTCTTTATTTTGTGTCTAAATAATAACATTGCTAAAAATGATCCAAAACTTCCACCTACAAAAGAAGAAAGTAATAAATTAAGTTCAGATATTCTTTTTAGATCTTTTAGCTGTTTTATAGACTGAATCTTATCAAAACCATATAACAAAAAAGCAAATAGGTTAATTATAATTAAATATAGTTCTAAATACGTTAGTTTTATGTTTATCTCAATCAATTTAAATCCATTTTATATTTTTAGGATTATATCAAAATAACATAGATAAATTACCCAATAGTGTTTGAAAAATAAACTATATTACTCCTTTATTTAAATATTTTTGTTCTTAAAATAATATTATTATATATTTAAGCCACAAACAGTATAATTGTAACCATAATGTAAAAGGATTTGTCATGAAAAATATATTTTTAGTACTCTTTTTCATAATCACTTTAAACCTATATGCAAATGAAAGAGTAACTTTCACATCTGATCCTTCTCCACCATATGTAATAGGAAAGTTTGGAGATATCCCTTTTGGACTTTCTGTCAATATAGTAAATGAAATTTTTTCACAAATTGAGAATGTTGAAGCAAATTATACCCCTTTAGTTCCTTGGAAACGTGTATTAAATAGTGTAGAGTATGGAAAAATAGATGCTATCTTTCCTATTCTTAAAAATAAAGAACGTGAAAAAAAGTATTTTTATAGTGATGCAATTATTCCTGCTGAAACTTCAATGTTTTACCTTAAAAAGAATTTCCCAAATGGATTAAAATGGAATACATTAAAAGATTTAGATAACAAAACCATCTGTGTTGTAAATGGATATAGCGTACATAAATATTTAAAAAAACAACAAAAAGAAAAAAACTATCAATACAAAATCATAACTGTATCAGGCAGTGCTCAAAGTTGCTTACGTTTACTAAAAAGAAGTCGTGTAGATATATATGCTACAAATAAATCCATAGGTCTTTTTCAATTAAATGAGTTTAATTTAGATAAAACATTAATTGGTATAGCAGACAAACCCATTTATATAAAAAGCTACTATATGGCATTTTCTAAAAAAACAAATGCTCATAAATTAATTCCAAAAATCAACCAAGCTATAAAAAAGATAAAAGAAGAAAGAACTATTGATAAAATACTTTATGGTAAATAAAAAGCTTAAGGACTAAGTCAACTAAGATAGTTCTTTACTCATTATATGACGTAGTTTATCTCCATACATTGTTTTTGTTTTTCTTAACTCAAAACCTGATTTTCTAAGTGACTCTAAACTTGCTTTATTATTAGGATGAACAGTACAAACTAAATACTTCCATCTCTTTTCTAAAGCAAGCTCAATACATTTATTAATTAAAAAACTACCCAAGCCCTTGCCCTGATATTTAGGATCAAGCATATATAACTCCAAATGAACATATTGAAAAAATCTATCTTGTTTTATATTTAATTCATTTGCCAAATGTTCTAAAAAATTTTTAGGAGAATATAAAATAAATACCCCTACTAATCGATTTTCTATCATTAAACCAAAGATATAAGCATCTTCTTTAATACACTTTAATAAAAAATCTTTATCCACAGGTTCTAACCATTCGCTTTTTGGTAAATTAGAATATACTCTTTTTTGTAATAATATTATTTCATCAATCTGTTTATCACTTTCAAGTTCAATTATTTCCATACTCATATCAATCCCTTTTTTTGAAAACTACCACTAAGAATAAGAAGTACCTTTGTTTTTTTAGGAATATATTTATCTAAGTAAGCTATAGATGCTAGTGCAGAAGCTGAAGATTCCTCAACGCTATATCCCAAAGTATCTAGTTGCTCTTTTGCAAATAAAACTTCATCTTCATCCACTTGAATTATACTTCCTTTACTAAGATTCACCCCCAATAAAGCTTTAGGTGAACAATAAGATGCATCAGCAAGAATAGCCTCACATATCCCTCTTGGTCTTTTATTTAAGCGTACAAAACTTTTATCTAACTTAAGTGCTTCTGCAAGGGGTGCATGTCCTTTTATTTGCACACCAAATAGTTTTGGTAATTGATTAATCTTTCCAGCTAAAAGTAACTCCAAACACCCAATAAAAACTCCAAACAATAATGCCCCATTTCCTGCAGGCATAACTATAGCTTGAGGAAAAACTCCCGAATCAAAAACCTCTTGAACTAAACTTGATGTTCCTAGTTCTCTATCGATCATCTGTCCTGAAGTTATATTAATTTTATCTTTTAACTCATCAACAAGTGATTCATATATCTCTTCATATGTGCCATCATGGATACAAAGTTTTCCATTTAATTTAGATAATAAATCTCTTTTTTTTATTGAAGTTTCATTAGGAATATGACAAGAACACTTTATGCCAAGTTTAGAGCCATATACAAGTGCTGATATTGCCGCATTTCCAGAAGATACTATATGAACAGATGAATTTTTTGAAATTGTAGAAAAGATATAAGCTGTTTCTCTATCTTTAAAAGAACCAGTAGGATTAAATGTTTCATCCTTTAAATAAATTTCATAAGAAAAACTATCTGAAAGCTTTTTAGAAAACACCAAAGGAGTATCCCCCTCTCCTAAAATCGGAGTATTAAAAAAACTCATTTTATTAGAAATGATAGTATTATAATACTTACTTGTACATTCACAATGTTGATTTGAATAAATATCTTTATATTTTTTCCCACAACATACACAACAATACTCCAGTTTACTACTTCTATAAAAATCAAATAACTCATTTGGATGATTCTTAAAATACATTAATTCAATCTCTTTTCATTTTTCATTAATATTATAAAAACCAGCACCAATACCATATATGTAAAACCAATAACTCCTAACCCTTGAGTTATACCAAATACCCCTATCATAGTTGCAAAAACTAAAGGACCTATTACTTGACCAGCACGTTCTATAGAGCGTATAATCCCCATCCCTTTACTTTGTCCAAACTCTTTTGTAATTTCTAAAGAAGCAGCAAAGGTCATACTTGTACCCATTCCTAAACTAGCCCCTAAACTTAAAAGAACTATAGAGATTGTAATTGCCATATAACTATTTTCTATAAATGAAAAAGATATTAAAGATGCCATATAAAATAAACCAGAAGTAATAATAATAGGAACTTTATTTTTAAGCTTATCAATCTTATTTGATAGATAAGGAGCAATATAAATCAAAATCATTCCATTTAACATAAATAATCTACCAATATCAGATTGCTCTGCTCCTATACCATTCATAAAAATTGGAGTAAAATAATACATAAATCCTACCGTTACTGTAGCACTAGGAAGAGCTACAGTAAAAAGTAATAATAAAATCTTTTTATTACTTAAAAACATTAACCAATTTACTTGCTTATTTATAATCTTAGGGCTAGCTTCATGTCGCTTGTCATGTCCAGTTTTTGTTATCAATAAAGGAAGAATAAGTAAAGAGAGCAATACAATAAAAGCAGAAGTAAAAAAGACCATATCATAAGGGATAATTTCAGCTAAAATAGAGCCCCCAGCTCCACCACTTATACTTCCAGCATATAGACCTGCAAATAACATGGCAAAACCATAAGTACGATTTTTAGTTTTTGTTGATTTTATAATAAAATCTTGTAAAGATACTAAAACTAAACCATATCCAAATCCTACAAGCGCCCGATAAAAAATAAACTCTAACATCCCAAGAGTAAGACCAGAAAAAAAAGAGCCTATTGATACAAGTATCACTCCAAATATAAATTGATAATGCCAAGCATAACGTTCACAATAGATTGCACCCAAAATCATAGCTAAAGCAGCAGTAAACATTTCACTAGAAATAGGTAAGCCCATAGAGAGCTCTAAAGATATTCCATACTTTGGAGTATAAAGCTCCCCCATATATAAAGGTAAAAAAGAAAGACAAAGATCAAAGGCAAACATAAATATAAAAATCAGTGGTCTTGCAAGATAATAATAAGGAACAAGTTGTACCTTAGACTTAATCATGGAACTAGTTTTTGATCCATTTCCCCTATAAAAAACTATCAATAAATATACAAGCTCATAAGTAAATATCAAAGAAACAATTATAATTGTAAGGGTATCAAAAACTAAAGACTTAAGCTTTTGAATAATATAAGGTTTATTATATTCTATAGCTAAAAATCCATGGGTGATTTTACCATCAAAACCCCTTGTTTCTAAAGCTACTATATATCTAAAATTATCCCTATAAAAAATAGCTTCCTGATCTTTATCAAAAGTTGTATAAAGTAATCTTTCATATTTATCAACAATTACTATCTTTTTAAACTCTAAACTAGATTCTAAAACCTTTGACATGCTCTTTTCAATATTAACAAGTTTATCAATTGCTATCCCTTTTTCTAAAAGGGGATCAATATCCTCTTTTAATATCTGCAATAGCTTTTGTGATTTTACATCTATAGAGTTATTATATTCAAAATAAAACTGTTTTAGTACTATAGCTGTATATATAATCTGTGTAAGTGCCAATACAATTAAAACATAACGAATCAAAACCTTATAGTCAAAGTTAATCTTACTATTTCTATTTAAATATGAGATCAAAAAAAATAAGATAAAAGAGACTAAAACTAAAAGAAAAAAAACTAAATATATATTCCACCATAAAAAACTATATGTCTTTTCTTTAACTATAGATGAGGCTAAACTTATACAAACATATCCTTTTGGTACTTTTTTAAAACCAACAATTAATTTAGTACAAAAATATTGTTTATCACCTATAATAGATTTTAAAATAGTTCCCTCAACTAAAAAGCTCTCCAAAGGTAAAGTTTTTAAAGGAGTATTATTAAAGGCAAAAGCTTTGCCTTCTAAATCATAGATTGATATATCATTTATCTCTGGAAATAGTTTTTTTACATCATTTTCTAATTGACCTAAGCCTACATACTTTTCTAAAGATTTTCCAAAACGCAATGAATTTTCTAACTTATATTTAATATCTTGTAAATTAAGTTCATAAAGGGAATTACTTGATCTCTCATACATTTTTTGTAAAGAGCTTATATTTAAACCTGCATTAAATACCATAGATATGGTAAGTAAAACAATAGCAAGAATAATTATACTAAAGTAACGCATCAATTGATATTTATTATGCAACTTGGCGAGATGCCAACTCTTTAAATAAACCCTCTTCACTCATCAATTGATCATAATTACCACATTGTAGTATCTCACCATCTTTAATAACATAAATCTTATCTGCGTTTATAATAGTACTTAAACGATGAGCAATTACTACCCTTGTCACATCTAATTTATCTAAGCTCTTCGTTACTATAGCTTGTGTTTTATTATCTAAAGCACTCGTTGCTTCATCAAAAAATATTATACGAGGTTTTGTAATAAGAGCACGGGATATCAATAAACGTTGCCTTTGCCCACCAGATAAAGTTCCCCCACCAGAAGAAACAACAGTATGCATACCCATTGGCATTTGTTTAATATCTTCATCAAATCCTGCCATCTTAGCTGCTTCCCAAGCATCTTGTATACTTAAACCTGTTGAACCTACAATATTATTAAATATATCCCCTTGCATAATCTGCCCATTTTGAAGCACAGTTCCTATTTGACTCCTCACTGAGCCTATATCAAGTTCAGCTAAATTTTGCTCATCATAATAAACTGTTCCAGATAAAGCTTTCTCAAAACCCAACAATATTCTTAATATGGTTGATTTCCCTGAACCTGAAGGACCAACAAAAGCAACAAACTGACCAGGCTCAATAGATAAACTAATCCCTTTTAAAATATCTAAACCTTCATCCTTATAACGAAAATAAACCTTATTTAAAACAATATTTCCACTTAACTCACCAGGATCTGATTTAGCAGAATCGATCTCTGGTTTAGTTTTGAGAATAGGAGTAATTCTCTTATAAATAGGAAAAACTTCTAATACTTGAATAGCAACACCACTCATAGCTAAAGCAGCTGCTGTAAATTGACCAAAAGCTGCATTAAAAGCTATAAATTCCCCAGTTGTAAATTGAGCATCTTTTTTTAAAAAATATGCAACTGTAGCAAAAATTATAATAGTTGTAAGTGTGGGAAAGATAGTATTAAAAACCTCTAAATGATTTTGAAGATTTCCAGCTTTAAAAGAAAGTTTTTGCCTTTTTGAATAATTATCTGCCCAAACACCAAAAGCTCTACCCTCTGCCCCAGCTACGCGGAGCTTTTGAATTCCGCTAAGAAGTTGTAAAATAAGTCCTTGAATTTTACCATCAAATTTTAAAATCTGATTCATATAACGCATCTGAAAATAAGCACTAACAAATGTATATATCATAGCTATAAGAACAAGTACCATAGCTATTAAAGCTAATTTTACATTATAATAAAAAAGTAAAGCCAAACTAAAAATAGAAAAAATTCCATTTAAAAAACTAGCCAATACAGTACCTGAAAGCATCTCTTGAATAGCATTGATACCATTTGCACGCTCAGCTAATTCTCCAGTACTATATTTACGAAAAAATGGTGCAGGCAAAGCCAATAAACGATCCCATATGGCACACTGTAATCCCATGGACATTTTACCTTTAAGTCTAGCAGAAGCGATACCCCGTACAAAAGTAAAAAGTGCTGTACTAAAGGCTATAGCTATCAATGCCCCTGCAATTTGTACAAGCTGTTCTTTATTGGATTCAGGGATCACCATATCATATATTTTCCCTGTAAATATGGGAGTTGCCATTCCTAAAATACCTACAAATAATCCCATTAAAATAATAAAAAACATATCTTTT
This sequence comes from uncultured Arcobacteraceae bacterium, assembly GCA_964342525.1. Taxonomy (GTDB): domain Bacteria; phylum Campylobacterota; class Campylobacteria; order Campylobacterales; family Arcobacteraceae. Next base: position 33,873 of record CAYFGQ010000015.1, on the reverse strand, counting down.
TTTATATCAAAAGAGGCAAACTTATAGATATCTTTTATATTAAGTTCCTTATTAGGAAGGGGTCTATAAAGCATATAAGCAAAACCTTCAAAAGCCATAGCAATCTCGTCACTTACAATTTTTGTCTCTTTTGTTTGGGGATCAATCATCTTATATCCCCTATTACCTTGGGGGATAAGAGCTACAGGCTTTTTATCAGTTTTTTCATTTTCTTCTATAAATCCAATTAATGGTCCATTATCTTTAGTGTACCACTCTTCAAAAAGCATCACCCTACGAATACGAACTGCTGATGCCTTAGCAATCTTTTCCATAGAGTTTTGAAAACCTTTATTTTTAGAATCTGGATGTTCTTTAATTTCTATTTTTAGATAATCCCCTACAATTTGACAAGCAGCACTTAAAGGATCTATCTTATCTTTATTGATTAAGAACTGTTCATATTGTGTATCCATTACATTTGCAAGTTGTAATAAGGATTGTTCATTCTTATTTTTTTCAATCAAAAGTTTTTTATTTACCTGTAGACGCTCTTTTTCTTCAATAGAAAAAAGTTTACTTTTAACAGCCAGAAGAAAAAAATCTCCAAAACATCCCATTGCCTTTTCGATTTGAATATTTTGAAATAAACTTTCAGTTTTTAATACCTCAGCATCAAATGATTTCCCAGCCTTTACCCACATACGTTTAGAAATAGGCATGTAATCTAATTCTTCACTTAATCTCCAACTAGATACACCACATAAATAAGCCTCACCAGAATTTACTTTTAACCACAAGAGATCATCATCCAAAATACGAAGGCTTTCCCCTTCTTTAAAATTAGTCTTTATCTCATTTAAATTTATAAATTGTTTTGGCTGGGAGAGATCATTATAAATATATTTAGAGATTCTTTCTAGCCAATGGTGTAGTGGTTTCATATTTTTAGATTCTATAAGATAAGATAAAACCTCTTTAGTCTCTTTAAAACATATTTTAGCTCCAAGATGTGAAACAGCTATAATACTAAGGGATTCTTCTAAAGGTAATCCAAAACACAATTCCCCCTCTTGCAAAGTTGCAATATGAAATCGTCTTCCATCTCCATCCCTATTCATAACAGCAAAAATATCCACCTTACCAGACACAATTTGATATGTTTTATCTGAACCTGAAAGTATTAAAGGGGAACTGGATGAAGATTCTATAAAGGAGGAAGATTTAAAAATATCATTATCTAAATACATAATAATCCTTATTGTGTTTGAATAAGCTGTTGATAAAAGCCATCTAACTCTTTTAGCTCATCATGGGTACCACGATGAACAATCTTACCCTTGTCTAAAACTAAAATCTCATCCGCATCACGAATAGTACTTAATCTATGGGCAACAATAATACAAGTACAGCCTCTTCTTCTTAGGTTTTCATCCACTTCTTTTTCCGTAACAGGATCTAAAGCACTAGTAGATTCATCCATAATAAGAATTGATGGATTATTTACTAAAGCACGTGCAATCTCTAGGCGTTGACGTTGCCCTCCACTGAAGTTTCTTCCTGACTCTTCCACATAACTTTCATAAGCATTTGGCATTGATGCGATCACATCATGTATACACGCATCTTTACAAGCTTGTACAATTTGATCTTCAGGGATACTTTTATCCCATAAAGTTAAATTCTCATTTACAGTTCCCTCAAATAAAAAAACCTCTTGATCTACCATAGTTACAGAATTTGAAAAAATAGTTTTTGACCACTTATTTATAACTTTACCATCTAAAAGTACTTCCCCACTCCAAGGTTTATAAAGTCCCGATACCAATTTAGTAACAGTTGACTTACCACAACCACTAGCCCCTACTAAAGCAACACGATTTCCCGGTTTTAAAGAAAAACTAAACTCTTCAACTAAAGCCTTTTCTAAAGGGTTATAACCAAATGAAATAGAACGTAACTCAACATATCCATCCAATTTCACTTTAGTATTACTTATATCATCTAAACTCTCATCAAAATAATCATCAACTGGATATTTATAAACATCATCTAGACGTGTCAAATCCCCTTTAAGTTGTTGAATAATCACTCCCATTCCCATCAGAGTGTTAATTGGTGTCATAAAACTCATCATAAGACTTTGAAAAGCTACAAGCATACCCATTGTCATATATCCATCCATCACCCGTAAACTTCCAATAGAAAGAATAGCGGCCACATTTATAGCAGTTAATAAAGTGGGCAAAACAATCATAATTTGATTAAGGGGCACAACCTCTTGCATTCCATTTAAAGTTTTAGCTTGATGCCCAGCCCATTGCTGAAAGAAATCAGACTCGCCCCCACTTGCTTTTAAAGTTTCAATACTTTGAATACCACCCATTGAAACCCCTTGCATTTTCCCTTCATCTATAGATATTTTCCAATGTAAATCAGTCATTTTCCTAGAAGATAGCTTTAAGACTACAATATTCAAAATAACAAAAAAAAGCCCCACAAGAGTTAATACCACATCATAATAAAACATAACAGCAAGATAAAAAACAATTGTCAATAATGCAATTAGATTTATTGCCAAATGACCTGAAACAATGGACGCAACATTATCATTTAAAGGAACCCTAGAAGATATTTCACCCGCATATCTTTGGGTAAAAAACTCAACAGGCAATCTCATAACATGCCAAATAAATTTACCAGTCTCCCGTAAAGAAAGTTTAGTTTCAAATCTTAATAGATAGTGTTGTTGAAGCCAACTAAGTCCAGCATTTATTATTGTAGTTACAATCATGGCTAAAAAAAGTGCCCTTAGCCAACTCTCCATATTTTTTACTAAATATTCATCTATAAATATTTTACTAAAAATAGGAATTACAAGCCCCGGAACAACCATAAATAAACCAGCAATAACAATAAAAGTCATAGCAAGCTCTGAACCCTTAAAACGTTTTTTCAAAGCAGGAATAACACCTGGTTTATTTCCATCTGCTATAAAACCATCATCTGGTTCCATAACCAATACTACACCAGTATATGCAAAATCAAACTCTTCCCAAGATATATTTCTAGGACCAGAGGCAGGATCATTTAAATAAACCCTACCATTTTTATACCCCTCTACCACTAAAAAGTGATTAAAATTCCAATAAACTATAAAAGGTGTTTTAAACTCTTTAAATAATTTCTCTGGCTCTTTTTTATAACCTTTAGCCTTTAAACCATATCGTCGGGCTGCTTTAACTACATTGCTAGCCTTACTCCCATCACGAGAAACTCCACACTCTAACCTTAACTCTTCTAAAGCTACATATTTTTTATAATAACTAAGGATAATCCCTAAAGCAGCTGCACCACACTCCACTGCTTCCATTTGTAATAGGGTTGGTGTCTTAACCCTTTGATTAGGTATCTTTGGTAACTGGATTTTATTTTCAGAATTAGACATTATACACCCAGTGAATTTTTAAGTATTGGAATAATCAAAGTGATTGGTGCACGTTTCTCAACTGTTATGGAGTTTTGACAAAAAGTACCACTTGTAATAGTGACTGGTGGACCTTTAGGGGAAGACCACTCAAAACCACTCACAGATTTAGGATTTTTTTTAAGTTTAGCATAAACAACTAAGGGTGTATCTAGCTTCAAAAAACGTTGTACCAACTGGTCATTATCAAGAATATTTTTTATCCCCTCTTGACTCACAGGAAAATCTGATATGGATAATACCTCTGCTTTAATGTAGCCAAACTCTTCTCGTTTTACAGTAGATGGAGATATTTGAATCTCCATACCTGCTTTAATTTTTTTACCTTCTACTGCTGGGACAAAAGCAACTACCTGTAGATCCTTTTCATTTCCTACACTCTCCACAGTCACCACTTTAGCACCCATACTTAATAATCGCCCTTTCTCCACACTAAGCTCAACAATACGACCTGCTCTAGTAGCTCTAATCTCTGTAGAAATAGACAGCTCGTTTTCTAATAAAACAACTTCTTGTTTAGCTAAAGTTACTTGATACTCATGTTCTTCAACTTCCCTATCAAATTCCCTTTTACGTTTAAAAGCTTCAATATTTTGATTCATAATACTATTTTTTAGTACACCCACTTGATTTTGACTCTCTTGTAATTTTTGTCTTGCTTCAATAAGAGTTTCTTGAGTAATAAGACCATCCTCAACTAAAGTGGAATAATTTTCAACTTTTTGTTTAAGATTTTTAATGGTTTTATTTATTAAAATAAGTTTTTGCTTATATTCATTTTTTTTATCTTTAAATACACCAAATTGTACTTCAAGATCATGTTTTCCGTTTAATTGAAGTTTTACATGTTTAATCTTCAGATTTTCATATTTTTCATTTGCTTGACGTAGACGATCTTTAAGTTGAGGCTTCACAACTGTTGCTATTACATCCCCTTCTTTTATAATATCATCAGTTTTAACAAAAAGATTAGTAACAGTACCAGAAGCACTAGAATAAACAGTAGAGAGTCCCCCTTTTTTTATAAAGATCCCCTCCCCTTGAACCTTTGTGGCAATTGTTCCAAAAATTCCCCAAATAATAGCCGCAGTGATTATAATTCCAAATCCACCTAAAGCTACCCAAGCTTTAGGTGAAGTGATTTGTATTAACCTATCTAATTGTTCAGGAGAAGAAAGTCTCTCTAAAGAAGTTTTTCTAAATATATTTTTATTTTGCATAAGTATTCCCCTTCACAATCTTTTTTATATCTAAAAAGGCATTGATTATATATTCCCCTTGGGAAGACTCATAAACCAAGACCCCACTTTCATGTTTTAAACTACTTAAATTTGATGCATATGCAAGTAGTGTATTTAACTGGGTTTGTTTGGCACTAATATACTTATTTTGTGCACTAATTACATCATCTACAGTTGAAATTCCCATCGAAAATTTCTTTTTCTCATCTTCTATAACCTCAGAATAAAGACTAATCATCTCTTGGGTATAGGTATTTTGTTCACTATATCCTTTTAAAGAATCAACTAATTGAATTAAAGAGATCTCTATGGATTGTTTCAATTCATTTTCACTTAATAGATTACTTCTTAGATTTGAAAGAGCTTCTTTATAAGCCCCTTTTGCTTGATTATTTTCAATATCAAATTGATAAACTAGTTTAAAATCTAGATTGAATCCATGATGATTCCCATTTGGATCATATTGATACATCTTAGAATAACTATCATCCATCATCACATTATTATATTTAGATGAAATCTGTAAAGATAGATCTGGTTCCATTTGGTTTGCACTATATCTTTTCATAATTTTAAGAGCTTCTCTTTTCTCTTTTAATATTTTTAAATCTGCTCTATGTTTCAAAGCCATATTAAATAAAGATTTTTCAAATAATAAAGAGAGTTGGTTCATATCACTAATTTGTGGAAAATCATTTCTAGGATCCAAAGGTAAGGCAAATAAGCTCTTAGAACCTATCAAAATAACTAAAGATTTCCAATTTGACATAAGAGTATTTTTTGCGCTAATTCTACTTATAGTTTTACTTTTTAAATTAGCTAAGGGGTGTTTGAGAACAGAACTTGCTTGTTGTTTATAATCAATCATTTTTTTAGTATTTTGCACAAGTTTTTGGGTTAATCTCTCAGACTCTAAAGCAATTTGATACAGCCTAACACTAGCAAGATAATTCCAATATGCACTAATTGTTTGTGAAGCAACACTAGATATGGTATTGAGTATATTATATTTGGCTTCTAAGACACCCTTTTGGGCAGTTTTTATATTTGCTAAAGTATTTTCACTTCCCAAACCTTTCATCAATGGAATATCAAGTGTAAAAAAAACAGAATTTGTAGTTGTCGCATCATTGCTATTATCTCTAAAATAACTACTACTTTGTGTCTTAGTACGAGTTGAGCTAACTCCCCCTTGTATGTCTATACCTTGATAAAGTTTTTTAGAAAGAGTTGCATTATAGACATTATTATAAGTTTTATAAGTCTCTTTTAATCCAGTAGTTTGTTCAACATTTTGCTCACCTGAGATATTATCACTTATTCCATGCTGTCCATATATATTAACTCCCACGTCAAAACTCCCTTGTTGTACTTGTAAAGCAGCTTTTTGATATTCAAAAGACTCAAGTGCTTTAAGAATAGTGGGATTATGTTTTAACATCTCAGATAATACAAATTCTAAAGAAATAGAATCTTTATCTTCTTTTGCAAAAGAAAAAGAACTTATTAATAAAGTAAAAATTATAAAATACTTCATAATATCATACCAAATATCAAAATGTTTTCTTTCCAACACTCTGATAAAGTTCATCAGCTGCACCCATAAGATCTATACTAGGATCAAAACCTATTTTTCTAGCACTCATTAAATTGATTGCTATCTTAGAAGGGTTTTCAAAAACCTGAGTTAAATTTCGTGGTTTTGCACCATTAAAAACTTTTGCGATTGTTTTAGCATGAAATTCACCAACATATTTAAAATTGGCTTGTGCAATACTCATCAATAAACCATGTTTTACTTCAAAAGAACCATTTTGTGAAAAAGATGGGATTTTATATTGATTTAAAACCTCAACAATTGAAGTAATATTTTTAGAATCTACTCCAGCATGATTAGTAACATAAACTGCATCTACAATAGGTGCCAATTTTTTATAACATTGATTAATCTCATTATATGCTATAGATACCTCTTTGACATCACTCTTTGCATGGCAAACCTTAAGATTAAAGCCCCTTTGTTTTGCAACCATCTTCACATCATCAACAGAAGCATAAGTTCTACCGGAAGGACTATCTTCATAAACTATCCCAAGATTTTTAAAGCCTATAATCTCATAAAATAGTTCAACCTGTCTTTGATATCGAGTAGGATCAATCTGAGCAATTAAATGATCATATCCAGAGTCTTCAATACTTTTTATAATTCCAGCTTCAAGGGGATTACTTGTTGAGATAACAATAGTAGACACAGAAATATCATCCTTTGATAAATCTTGCCCTGCCCAAGTTCCAAAAGCTAAAATAAGATCTATATCATCTCTTTTTTTTAATGACTCAATATTAACTTTACGATTTGACTCATCCCAATTGGCAGAATAAAAAGCATCATCTACAAACTCTATATAAGGACTTTTTATACTACTAGATAAAAACTCCCACATATTTTTGGCATCATCGTCACCTTCCTTATAAGGGATAGACACCCGCTCCATCCAACCAAATTTCATCAAAGCTTCACTAATCGCTTTTAGATTTGCAGGATAGTTTTTATAAGCCCCACCCTCTATGTATGCAATACGCCACTTTTTTCCTAAATTATCAATAGGTGTTATGGAAGTATAATCAGCCCTTTGAGCCAATAAAGAAAGGGGAGAAAAAAGAATAATACAGATATAAATAATATTTAAAGATTTAAAAAATTTCATGGGTAATTGTTTCCTATCTATTCTAAATAAAATAATTCAATAATAAAATAGTAACAAACAGAAATTAGCTTTTTCCTAATAATTAAACAATTAGGATATACAAGAAAAAGATTATTAAATAATTTACTTAAAAATAATTGTAATAAACTTCACAATATCTATACTATCCCGCAAGACCACCTACTAAGGTTTTACCTATTTGAGGAAGGACATGTTTTTTGAAATCAAAGTTTTTCCCATGCTTTTGCATCTCTTGATAAGCAATAATATCTAACATCCTTGAATTAATCCCAACCATTCCACCTGAAATATTATCAAGTTCACTATCACTCAATTCCCTATCTTCATCAGAAAGTTGAGAACTCTTGAAATCCATTTCACCATTTTCAAATACTTCTATAAGAATCTCAGTAGGAAAAGAAATGCCACTTTGTTTAAAAATAATTTCATGGGGATTATCTTTAAGTTGTTTCAAAAATGATTCATCTTGCCTTGCCTTTTGGGAAATTTTTTCGAGAACTTCTATGATATTTATATCTTTTTTAAAGTCATTTTCATTCTGATTTTCTATTAAGTCCATTTATATCTCCTTTAAATATTCAAAAATGATAAATAAAACACTTTCCTTAATCTACTTTAAATTTTAGAAAAGTGTTTATATCTATACTTTTTAGACTAAAACTACCTTCTAAGATCGTTAAAAGCCCCTTTAATCAGACCTTGTAAAATTCCCCTACCAATTTCAAAAGTTGTACCAACAAAACCTCCTGATACTCCATCCAATTCATCATCAGACAACTCTTCTTTTTCAGTTGCAGGAAGAGGAATAAATAAATCAACTTCGTCAAAATCTACTACAGCAATTTTTATATTTTCAGGAATAGCTTCTCCACTTTCTTCCATTAGTACTTCTCTAGGATTATTTTTAAATCTTTCTCTAAACTCCATATCTTCTTTTACTTTAGTTGTAAGTTTATTTACTATCTCATCTACCTGAGTATCTGTATTGTTTTCCATTTTTTTTCCTTATATATTTAAATTTAAATACTTATCTATTTTATGATAAGAACTACTTACTTTCTTAATAAAAATAAAGGCTTATTTATATTTCGCCTTAATTGATTTATAAAGATCTTTTCCCATTTCTTCTCCTACCTCACTTGAAGACTTAGGTTTATGATTTAGAAATCCTAAACCTGGAATTTTAGAAGCACCCCAAAGACCAAGACCAAAGAAACCTCCTGATACATTATCAAGATCATCATCTGATAACTCATCATTCTGTTTTGCAGGAAGAGGGACAACTAAATCCACCTCATCTAAATCAACTATTTTGATCTTAATATTTTCAGGAATTGATTCACCACTCTCTTGCATTAATACTTCTCTTGGATTCGTTTTAAGTTTTTCACGAAAAGTTGAATCTTCTTGTGCTTTTAATAGAATTTTTTCCATTAACTCACTACTTTCATTATTAACACTATTTTCCATTGTTTTCTCCTTTATAATATCCATAGTATTAGTACTTTTACTACTCTGAAATTCTAACAGACCGTTATTAGTTTTTTTCTAATTTTATTTTTTTCTATAAATGAGTTTTGTTTTGTATTTAATTTGATATATTAAAGCTTTCGTATCCAACTATAACTTATTCCATTATCTAAGGATATATATTCAAAACCTTTTTGTTGCATATGTTTAATTTGATCTAAACCCCCAGGAGGGAGGGAGTGATTTTGTCCTGAATTTAATCCACCTGAGATATTATCTAAATCATCATCACTCATTTCATCACTTAATGATTTAGGCAAAACAATCACTAAATCAATCTCATCTAGATCAATAATTTTGATACTTAAACTCTTATCATATGAGTTCTCATCAAAATATTTGGCTAAGGTTTCATTAGGATCATTTATAAGTTGTTTTCGAAATGAATTATCTTCTTGAGCTTTTTGAATAACTCGGTGTATAAAATCCATAATATTTTTGCCCTTTTAATAGTTCCTAGCAAAAATTATAATATTTCATTATTAGGATTTTACTAACAGAGATAAAATATTTTTATAGAAGTAAGGAGTAGCCCTCTTTTTGAATATTCTTCAACATCACCCCAGGGAGTTTTTTTCTTAGATTCATGATAGTAAACCGTAAAGCTGAAGGAGAAACTGATTCACCTTCCCATACAGATAAAATTATTGATTCATAACTAATAGTAGAATTTTTGTATCTATATAAAAGATCAAAAAGTTTAAATTCTGTTTTTGTTAATTTAATAAGTTCATTATTATATAAAAGTGCTTTTGTTCTAGGATCATAAGTAATTTCATCACTTATTTGTTCCAATTGATTTTTTATTACATTTGAAGAAGAAAATTTAAAGTAATTTTCTACTACTTTTAAAGCAGCAAAAATACTTCTTTCATCAGCAGGCTTAACTAAATAACCCACAACATATTCTTCAACAGCTTCACTTACAGTATCATGATCAGCATATGCACTTAAAAATAATACAGGTTGCCGTCTAAAAAGATTTATTTCACGAGCCAATTGAATACCATCCATAGTACCATTAATATTAATATCTAACAAAGCTAGATCAATATCTTTATCTTCTATGATCTTAATCGCATCTTTACCATTATCAACTATATTTACTACAGTATGCCCATACTTTTTAAGTACAGCTGTTATAAATTCTGCTACGATTATTTCATCTTCAACTACTAGAATATTCATTATAATCTCATCACCATATATTAATATCATTTGTATACATGTATAATAATTATATTATACACCATAACAATACTAATTATAAAAGAAAGAAATTAGGTTTTTCCTAATTTTCTATTTTATCTTCAATAAAAGTATTTAACTTAGAAAGACTTAAAATAAAAGTTGCCATAATAAAATATGAAGTTTATATTATATCTAATTATTTTAGCAACATACTTATCTGCAAATCTAATTATAAATGTAGATACAAAAAAATATGATCAATTTTCTATTGAGTATCTATTTGATATAGAGGATAAAATACTCGTAGAGGAGTTAAATACTATTTCATTTACAAAAAAAACTTCAAATCGATTTACATTTGGTTATAGAAAACATCCCATATGGATAAAACTAAAAATCCATAATCCTCTTTTAGAAAAAAAACATTTAATTCTTACCCTAGAAGAACCTTTTTTTGAAAAGGTTGATTTATACATAGCAAATGAATCTAATAATTTTACTTACTTAAAAAATGGTCTTTCAATCCCTATTGAAAAACGTAAGATTCAACATCCAAATGCTCATTTTTCTATAGATATTGAAGCAAAAGAAAATAAAACTTTTTATCTTAAATTAGAAAGTAAATTTGCAAGTTTTGGACAAATCTTATTGTATGATCCCCAATATCTAAATCAAAATAAAACCACTGAGTACCTTTATTATATACTATATTTAGGGGCTATTATTGCTATTTGTATATATAACTTATTTTTGTATATTTCCCTGAAAGATCGTACCTATCTATATTATGTGGGGTATTCTAGTAATTTTGCCCTGTGGATTGGTGCATATAGTGGAGTCCTTTTACTTTATATGCCTGTAAAGTATGACTATATGATCCATTTTTGTGTCCCATTATCTTTTGCTTTTTTTATTCTTTTCTCCAATAAAATACTTAATCTAAAAGAGCATTTTCCTAGACTAAATAATATTATGCTTCTCCATGCAATATTTTTTACTTTTTGTGCATTTATGATTCTTTTTTCACTTCAACCTTGGTTGTTTATAGTTAATCTTTTTAGTAGCTACCTATTTATTGTTTACTTTATCATTTCACTATATCTTTGGCTGAAAGGAGATATGATCTCTAAGTACTTTTTCTTAGCAATTTCATTTTTCTTACTTAGTTTTACACTCTCATTATTAATGATCATTGGTATTTTAGACAATACACCACTAATACGCTATTCATTTCTTTTTGGATCTTTTGTTGAAATGTTACTTTTCTCATCACTAATAGGATATCGATTTAATGAGATGCAAATATATTATAGTAATCGTCTAAAAAAAGAAGTAGTAGCAAAAACATCTGAACTACAAGAAACTAATACACAATTAAAATTTATGGTTGAAGAAAGAAGTGAATTACTTAAAGAGATCCATCATAGAGTTAAAAACAATTTCCAAATTATTATCAGTATATTAGGTATAGAATCAATCAATAGCAATAATGAATCAGTTAATAAATTAGTTTATAATATCACCGATCGATTAAAAGCTATGGCTCAAGTTCATGAACAACTTTACACTTCTGAAAAAATTCAACATATAGATTTAGCTAACTATCTAGAAAAACTAATAAATCATATCACTATTGGACATAAAACTGAAAAGTTAAAAACAGACTATGCTTTTGATCATATAATACTTAAAGGTGATTATGCCATTGCAATAGGACTTAGTATAAATGAACTATTTACAAATTCCATAAAACATGCGTGTAATGATAAACAACTTCTTATCAAAATTCGTCTTAGAAAAAATAACAACAAAATTCTACTAAGCTATGAAGATAATGGAGATGGTTGTAAAGAAACTAAATCTAATCATGATGGAGGATTAGAACTTATTAAAAAATTTGTACATAATCTACCACAAAGTGATGTAGAAATAAATACAAAACAAGGTTTCTCCTATAAAATCTCTTTTACTTTAGAATAAAAAATTTCTTTCTATAATACTTAATATTTTAAATATTATTAGTTTTTTTCTAATAAACCTCTGATAAAATTAAACGATTTTACAAAGTATATATATTTTATACTATAAAAAAGGATTCAAGTTGTTAAATAGATCAATGCTAATCTTATCTTTAAGTTTATCTACCATATCTTTTGCAGAAAGTTTTAAGTATACTGCTCCACCACCCTTTGAGAAGAAACAAAAAGGAAAAGGAACCTTTACATTTGAATACACCCCAAATTATCAAAATACTGAAAAGAGCATTCATAAAAAACAAGTGTATCAAAAATCAGACAATATAATTTATCAAAAAGAAGATAAAAAAGAAAAATATAAATTTTCTCTTGAATATTAGAAAGAAAACTATCAATACAAAATTATAACTGTCTCAGATAGTGTTCAAAGTTGTTTACGTTTACTAAAAAGAAATCGGGTAGATATATATGCTACAAATAAATCAATAGGTCTTTTCCAATTAAATGAATTTAATTTAAATAAAACATTAAAAGAAAGAACTATTGATAAAATACTTTATGGTAAATAATTAATCACTAGATTACCATTTAGATAAGTAGTGTTTACTAATTATATATTCTTGATAACTATATACTTTCAAATCAACTACATTTTCAAAGTATTTTTTTGCTTTATCCAAATCACCATCGAACATACTCTTATAACCTATATAAAAATAAGCCTCAGATTTTTTACATTTATTTGAAGCTTCTTTTACTAAAGTCTCTTCATCAATATCGTCCAAAATATATTTTTTAAGAAATATATGCCAATCTGTCAACTTTAGATGATCTGGTAATTTATTTAAAGAGTTATAAGAACCACCCAATGCTTTTTCAAGAAGAGCAAATTTTAAATATGTATAAAAAGTACCTACTTTTTCTTTGTCTATAAATTGTTTATTTTTTTTAGCATAGGTATAAGCTGCTTCCCATTTTTTCTCTAATATATATACTATTGTATACTCATAATTTATACTATTTTGCTTAAATTCTTCTTTAGGAGAAAATTCACTAAGTAGTTCTTTTGCTTTTTCTAATTGAAGATTTTCAATATAGTTTTTTACTAATTGAAATTTTATATACTCATTTTTAGGATTTTGTTTTAATGCTTGCTCCATTACAAATACTGCTAATCTATTTTTTCCCATACGATTATACATTGTTGTTAATTCTTCTTTTGAGAGTAGATCTTGTGGATTTAATTGTATAGCCTTTTTAAATAAACTTACTATTTTATTATTATCTTCATCATTAAATAAAGGACACTGGTTTTTCTTTTCCCTTTCTCTTATAATTCCCATCATTGATAAAGCTTGAATTTTATAAAATCCAAAATAATTAGGATTTAATCTCTCTCCCATTTTAGAAATCTGTAAAGATAAAGCATACTTTTTACTATCATAATATACTGTAGATAAATAATCATATATAGCTAAATAATTTTTATTCTCTTTCATTGCATCTTTTAAATGACCAATTATCCGTTTATAATTCATCTCATTGTAAGCAATCATTGAAGCTTTTATATAAGAAAGGGGTACAGCATTGATATTGGAATTTATTAAAATATTAAATATATCAGAAAAACTATCTAATAAAATATAATCCTTTTTAAATAAAGCATAGTTTGTTCCATAAAAATAATAGTGATTTACTACATTTATATTCATAGGATTGAGTTCATATGCTTTTTTACTAAAGAGATATGCTTGTTCAAAATGATCAATATTTTTTGTCTTTAAATATTCATTGTCATACTCCTTAGCCAGTTTCAAATATAGCTCAACATTTTGAGGTTCTTTTTCTATTAATTTTTTTATATCACGTATTTTAGGATTTTCAACTAACTCCCAAAAAGCAAATAAACTACTATTTAATGAAATAATTATAAATACTATAAAACTTTTTAATGCCATCAGATTATTCTCCTGTTTGTATTGTTTCTGCAATTTGTAAATACCTTGAAGACTCATCGTCTTCACCAATTAAACCTAATATCACACCATATAAATAGTTTATATCATAATTATTTGGATATAAATCTACAATATTAACTAAGGTTTCTTTTGCCTTTTCAAGCTCCATTATATTCACAAACTCATCTGCCAATTTAATTTTAGAATTTAGATCATCTGTATCAAGTAGTTTTGCGATATTTTTATAAAAGGGATTATAATCATAAGATAAATACCAATACGATTTTTTAAATATCTCTTCTTTCTCTTTAAACGCTTTTTTATATTCAGAAGGCAAGATTCTAGGCTTTTTCACCTCTAAAGTACTAATTATAATAATATCAGTATTTGTTTGTTTTTGCTCAAATGTTGTTTTGAAAAAATCTGTATCAAATACTTGTGGTATGGTTTTTAATATAGGCTTTGTATTTTCAATAGGAGCCGCACAATGAATTGTACTCTTGATATGAAAAGGTGCAGTAAAATTAAATCCTTGTTCTTTCTCTTTTGTCATATATGAGAAATAAGTAAAACTTAAAGGAAAGTTTGTAATATCTCCATTATAATTTAAGATATTCCCTTTTGAATTCTTATCAAAAAGATTAACCATTTTGATAGTTGCTTTGATTACAAAATTTTTAACCAATGAATCATAATTATAAAACTCTAACTTTTCTATAGTACTATTTGGGAAATAACCATTTAATGTTCTTCTAAAATTTTTATCAAGCTCTTTATTATTTCTGGTATAAAAAGATTTATAATATTGACTAAAACTACCTTTTAATTCTATATCCATATTATTAATTATAATGTCATCTTCAATACTATAATTTTGTACAATATCTATTTCATTTTTTATATCAACATCTATCTTTTTAAGTTTAGCCTCTTTTTTGGATAGGATAAATGAAGTTTTATTTAAAAGCCTATTTGAGATACCAGGGTAAATATCATTATCACCAACAGTATCAACCCAAATATCTTCACTTGGGATATAAGTAATCATATGATCATAATAATATGGTGAAACCACTCTCTCAATTGAAATATCATCCAATCCCCTACTATTGATCAAAACAGGATTTGCTTTTATTCCTACAGCTTTTAAAAGAGAAATAAACAAGATTGTTTGATCTTTACAATCACCATACTGATTACGATAAATTTCACTAGCATAATGGGGAGTATATCCACCCATATTTAAATTGGCAAAAATATACTTTATATTTTTATGCATATATTCATATATAGCATGAATCTTTTCTTTATCTGAGGAAAGCCCTTTTACTAAATCTTTTGCAAGTTGTTTAAGATCATGGGATGTATCTATTCTAGAGTTTAATACAGTAAATAAATAATTATTAACAATATTCCAATCATCCATTGTAGAAATTTCAAAACTAGGTATTTTATCTTCATACCTCAAAGAAGATAATCTTTCTAAAGTAAAAGATTTGATATTTGTATATTTCCATTTATAAACTTTAGAATCATCATTTTCTGTAATATCTACTTCATCTTCTAAAACATTGATTTGGTAATTTATCTTCTGTTCTTTTGGGGTTTTAAGTTCTAAAATAGATTCTCTAATTGGATCGATTCTTAATTTAGAAGCAATACTTTCATGAATTTTAACAAGATTTCCCCTTAATGAAAAATGATTTGGAATAAGTTGCTTTATATCTGAAAAAGTTATTTGATATTCTATAAATGTTCCAGCCTTTAAGTTAGGCAAAGAAAATTCTATAATTTTTGAGTCACTATACATATTATCATTTACATCTTTTATATGAACAGCATCTCTTTTTATTTTATGTATTTCTCCACTTTTTGTTATTACCCTTGCAAAATCTAATTTTGCATTTTTATAATATGAATTAAAAGATGAGTGAAGATGACTATAATCAAGTGCTGCTTGATTATCTAATATAGCGATTAGATAATATATCTTAAACTTTGAAAAGTTCTTTTCATCCAATTCAATGCTAAATTTACGTTGTAAAAATACAGCACCATTTTCGTTTTCTTGTTTTGTAGCTTCAAATTCATCAATTTTATTTAATACATCACTTGCATTTAAAAATGTTAAAGTAAGAGAAATTAGTAAAAAGATTTTTTTCATTTCTATAGTTCCCATACTCCTTTACCAATTGGATCACCATCTAAACCAAATTGAATTTCATCTAAATCAATTTTAATATCTTCCATTCTTATATTTGTATCTTTAAAATATTTATTAAAGACATTCATATCTCTATCTAATTGATTAGAAATAGTACATTTTGCACCTAAAGGCATATCTATATTTGAAATCCTATGTCTTTTAGTAGCTGTAGGTTCATATTTTAAATCACCAATATATATAATATCACCTTTTTTAACATCTAAATATTTATAATAACTGCCATATACAGCATTAGGTCCCCCTAAAGATACAGAATAATTAGCTAAAATATATTTTCCCTCAGGTAATGAAAATGAAAAAATAGATCCATTAGAGTTTTCATATTTAAAATCATCTTCAAATATAAATGGATTATTTAAACTTGTTAAGTCTTCTTTTCCAATATTAAAAATACTTTTATACAATTTTTTTGTATCATTCGAATAAACGATAAAAGAAGAACCCCTAAAATATGCTTTTCCAACATTTCGACTAAAACTTCCTATTACTAAAGCACTATTTTTCATATTTTCATTTGTTGGTTTTTCTATAGCTGTTTTCCTTGCACAACCAGTAAATACTAACATTAAACCAACTACTAATATACTAGATATAAATCTAATTCTCATTTTTTTTTGCCCCTCTTTCTTTCTATAAAACTTCAAAATATTCACATCACTTAAGATTTTATACAAAGGAATTTTATCCTAAAACTACAAAAACTTTCTAAGCCATATTTTAAATAAAATTATAATTTTATGATCATTTTTTACTTTTAAAAATAAAACCATTCTTTTATAATAAAAACTATAAATTAAAAAACCTCTTAAAGAGCTAATAGTTATATAAAATGATTTTACATAGTTATTTATAGTTTTAATAATAATGTTGGAAAATTAAATTTTCAAATAATTTCATAAAAAAATTTCTGATAAAAATAGAGATAATTTATACTTTGTTACAGTTATGAAGGATTCTAGAATTAAAAAATTAGGCAAAAAAAAGCTTCCAAGTAAAAGAACTTTTGTTCTATTACTTAGAAGCTTTATATGGCTCCGGCACATGGATTCGAACCATGGACCAAATGATTAACAGTCATCTACTCTACCACTGAGCTATGCCGGAATATAAATTTGAAGTGTCTCACTCAAATTGGACGGGAATTATAATAGATTTTTTTTATTTTGTCAAGGGTTTTTTGAGTTTTTTTACAAAAATTTATAAATTTTTGTAAAATTTAACTCCATTGTTATCCACAAGCCCTATTTTTCCGCTATCTAAAAGTTTTTCAAGTTTTTCTTTTGATGAGTCATTGAACATATTTTCTATATCATCTGTACTAAGAGGACGTCTTTCAAATAATCTTAGGATCTCATCTTCACTAAAATCTTCATTTGATTTAGGTCTATTTTTATATGCTATGGTGATATTGTGTCCACTCATTTTATCTGCTATATTTTGTAAGGTCTCAAAATCTACAGGTTTTACTTTATATGCTGGTGGTCTATCAATTGTACCTATATCTATTCTATGTGGATTTATAAGATCATAAGCCTCTTTTAAAAGTGTTATCTCTTCTTCATTATCATTTAGTGTCTTTACAAATAAAGTCTCCAAAATCAGCTGATTTAAGAAAGTTTTTTTAAACTCTACTATTCCATCAACTATCTTAGAGCTATCTACACTTCTATCTATACGATCTAGCTTTTTAAAACACTTCTCACTTACACAATCTAAAGATATTTTAACTATATCTATTTTTGATAATGTTTTTTGAATATCCTCTTCATAGATATTTCCACCATTTGTAAGGATAAGGGTTTTTGTATCACCTTTTATCTTATCAACTTCATCTATTAAAATTGAGAGTTTTGGATAAAGAGTTGGTTCACCATTTGCTGTAAAAGTTATCACATCTATATTTGGATGTTTTTCTTTTGCTGATACTATTTGGGCTACGATATCTTTTACTTCTAGGATTTTTGTTTGTTTTGCTATGGTTTTAGCTGGATCAAGTTCACAATAAAGACAGTCAAAATTACACTGCTTTGTAGATGGAGACAAGTCCACTCCCAAACTCATACCAAAACGGCGAGATGGAACTGGACCAAATATTATTGAATTTGTGTAAGCCATTAACTACTTAAGAGTCTTTGCCACTTACTCTATGACACTCACTTACAAAGTGAATAGCATTTTCTACTGGTACATCAGGAAGGATTCCATGTCCAAGATTGAAGATGTGTCTTTTACCTTCCATAGTATCTTGAATAACCTCTACACATTTTGTAGTTTGCTCTTTTGAGTAAAGTCTACAAGGTTCCATATTTCCTTGAAGTACATATCTATCACCTAAGTGTTTTTTAGCTAGAGCCATTGGAGTTCCCCAATCTACACCAAACACATCAAAGTTTCCATATACCATACCAGCAGAGATAAATGATGCTACACCTTTAGGGAACATAATAATAGGAATATCTGGATATCTTGATTTTAAATAATCAGCGATCTCAACCATATATTGCCATGAAAATTCATTGTATTTTCCTGGCTCAATTGCTGCTGCCCATGAATCAAAAATCTGTACTACATCTACACCAGATTCAATCTGTTTTTCCATATAGATTTTAACTACATCTGTTACTTTTCTAAGGATTTTATGTAAAAGCTCTGGATTTGAGTACATCATCTTTTTACAGATATTATATGTCTTAGTTCCTTGACCTTCGATCATATATGTAGCTAATGTCCAAGGAGCACCTGTAAATCCAATAAGTGCTTTATCATCACCTCTTGCATCTAGTTGCTCTCTTAAAAGCTCAATAGTCTCATACACATATGTAAGCTTTCTAGCTGCTTCTCTACCACCGATAAGTCTATCTAAATCTTCTTCAGTTTTAATAGGATCAGAAAACTTTGGTCCTTCACCTTTGATAAAAGATAAATCCATTCCCATCTCATCTGGGATTACTAAAATATCACTAAATAAGATAGCCGCATCCACACCTACAATATCAAGTGGTTGAATAGTAACTTCAGCTGCTTTTTTAGGATCATGGCATAGATTTAAAAAGTTTCCAGCCTCAGCTCTTACTGCCATATATTCTGGTAAGTATCTACCAGCTTGTCTCATCATCCATACTGGTGTATAAGGAGTCTCTAGCCCTTTACAAGCATCTACAAATATTTTACCCATTATTTTATCTCTTCTTTCTTTTCAATTTTTTTCTTTCCTACCATACCTAAGAAGTATAGTCCAACAGAAAGTGCTGTAATTGACAATGCAAAATACATCATCTCTAAAGGTGTATTAAATTCTGTATGAAGTACCCTTTGGAAAAAGTTAACCACAAGTACCATCACAATAACTTTTGCAATCTTATCTTTTAATTGATCTAGGGAGTTTATAGCGAGAATAGAATCACTTTTACTCTCATCCTCTTCTGCTGCATCTATCTTTGATACAAAAAGCTCATAGATACCAAAAGAGAAGATAAGCATAACTATAGCGATAAGATATAGATCCACCGCACCAATGATCCCCGCTACTATATCTTCATGAAATTTTTCAGGATGTGCACCAGATACAATCGTCTTGATCGCATAAGCAGCTGCACCAAAGATATCCATTGAAGCTATTATACAAAGTATAAAAGCCCCAACAAGACCAAAAATTACTGCAAGAAGTACTACAAATCTACTCTTCCAAATAGCACCCTCAAATAATTTCTCCATCTATTAGATATCCTCTAATTTGATCCATTTAAGTGCAATTCTCACTGCATTTGTAGCAGCCCCTACTCTTACTTGATCTGCCACATTAAAGTAGTGAAGAACATTTGGAGCATAGATATCTTTTCTCATTCTACCTACATATGTAAGGTCAGTATCTGTTGACATGATAGGCATTGGATATAAAGCGTTTGGAAGATCATCCACAAGCTCTACATTTTCAAAGTTTGAGATAGCATTTTGTGCTTCTGCTACATCTACCTCTACACCATCTTCAAATGTAACTGTGATAGACTCACTATGAGATCTTAATACAGGAACCCTTACACAAGTAGCTGCAACTTGAAGCTCTTTATGTAAAATCTTTTGAGTCTCGAATACCATCTTTTCTTCCTCTTTTGTAAAACCACTATCCATAGCTTTATCAATTTGAGGGATTACATTTAGTGCAATTTGGTGAGCAAATGCTTCTTTCTCTGAGTCATCAAGTTTAAATGCAAAGAAATCTTTCATCTGCATTACAAGCTCTTCCATTCCTTTTTTACCAGCTCCACTTGTAGCTTGGTAAGTTGATACGTCTACCCTTTTGATCCCATAAAGTTCATCAAGAGGTTTTAAAGAAAGTACCATTTGAATAGTTGAACAGTTTGGATTAGCGATGATTCCAGTCTCTCTCCAAAGCTCAATATCTTCAGGGTTTACTTCAGGTACTACTAAAGGTACATTTGGATCCATTCTAAAGTGGCTAGTATTATCAATAACTACAGCTCCACCCTCTACAGCATATTTTGCAAATTTCTCAGAGATACTTCCACCTGCACTAAAAAATGCAATATCTACTTCATTCTCTTCAAATACTGTCTCAGTAAGCTCTACTACTGGATAGTCACTTCCTTTAAACTCTATACTTTTACCTACACTATTTGCACTTGCAAGTGGTAAAAGCTCATTGATAGGAAAATCAAGTTCATCTAATACTCTAAAAAGCTCTTCACCTACTGCTCCAGTAGCACCTACAACTGCAACATTAAATTTTCTACTCATAATTTATTCTGTTCCTTCATTATTTTCATTATTATCTAAATCAATAAGATTTCTCTCTTCTAAATCTACACCTGCCATATCATCTGCTGCTGTGATATCTAGTTCATCATCTTTTTCTTTTGGACATTTAGCGATAGATACAACCTTATCACCTTTATCCACATTTACAATTGTTACACCTGAAGTATTTCTTCCAGCTTTTCTAATTGTATTCATATCAACTCTAATCATCTTACCAATAGATGTAAGAGCCATAAGATCTTGATCCTCATCAACTAAAACATTTCCTACAACTGTTTTACCAGTTTTGTTTGATAGTTTCATAGAAGCTACACCAGATCCTGCTCTATTTGTAAGTCTATATGCTTCAACTTCTGTTCTCTTACCAACACCTTTTTCAGATACTGTTAGAAGTTCTTGTTGTTCATTTTCGATAACATCCGCATCAACTACATAGTCACCCTCAGCTTTAAACTTGATACCTCTTACACCTCTTGTAGTTCTACCTTGAGGTTTTACACCTACATACTGCATCTTACCATCAGCATCTAAGATTGGGTTACCCTCTTCATCTTTTTTAGCTTCCCAGATATAGAATCTAATCACTTGACCAAGTGCAGTGAAGATCATAAAGTATTTAGACTCTGGTAATGTAATTTGTGCTGTTACAATCTCATCGTCATCATCAAGTACGATAGCTCTTACACCATTTGATCTGATATTACTAAAGTCGCTTAATGCTGTTCTTTTTACAACACCATTTTTAGTAAAGAATGCTAACGACTTGCTCTCATCAAAGTCTGTAGTTGGGATGATCGCCATGATCTTCTCATCTGGTTGTAAATTGATAAGATTTACAACTGCTTTACCTTTAGCAGTTCTAGTTCCCTCAGGGATTCTATAAACTTTCAGCCAGTATAGTTGTCCCCTATCCGTTACAAACATAAGCGTATCATGTGTATTTGATACGAAGAATCTCTCGATAAAGTCATCATCATGTGTAGTAACAGCTACTTTACCTTTACCACCCCTTCTTTGTTTTTCATACGCTTTAATAGGTACTCTTTTTACATATCCATTATGAGTGATAGTTACTACCATTGGCTCATTTGGAATAAGATCTTCGATATCTATATCATCATAGCTATCTTCGATTTGAGTTCTTCTCTCTGTTGCGTATTTTTCTTTGATCTCATCAAGCTCTTCTACGATGATCTCATTTAATCTCTCTTCAGATTTTAAGATAGCTTCAAGCTCAGCGATAAGTGCTAATAGCTCTTGATACTCAGCTTCTAGTTTTTCCCTTTGAAGACCTGTAAGTCTTCCTAGTCTCATATCTAAAATAGCTTGTGCTTGGATTGGGCTTAGACCAAATCTATCTCCAAGAGTTTCTTTTGCTTCAGCATCATTTGCACTAGCTCTGATGATCTTAACAACTTCATCAATATTATCAAGAGCGATTTTTAATCCCTCTAAGATATGTGCTCTAGCCTTTGCTTTTTCTAGATCAAAGATAGTTCTTCTAATGATTACAGTTTTTCTATGCGTTAAGAATACATTTAAAACTTCATTTAGTTTAAATATCTTTGGCTCTTTATTGTGTACAGCAAGCATGATCGTACCAAAAGTGATCTCTAGTGGTGTAGACTTATATAAGTTATTCATCACGATCTCACTCATAGCATCTTTTTTAAGCTCGATAACTACTCTAGTACCTTCTCTATCTGATTCATCCCTTACTTCACTTACACCCTCTATCGCTTTATCACGTGCAAGGTTTGCAATTTGCTCTATTAGTTTTGCTTTATTTACTTGGTAAGGAAGCTCATCAATTACGATGATCTCTTTTTTACCTTTTGTTTCTATATGGTGTTTTGCTCTTACTTTTACTCTACCACGTCCTGTAGTATAAGCATCTATGATACCACGTCTTCCAAAGATCGTACCACCTGTTGGGAAGTCTGGACCTTGGATAAATTCCATAAGCTCTTCATTTGTAGCTTCTGGATTAGCTGTAACGTGTACTAATGCATCTACAACTTCACCTAAGTTATGTGGAGGTATCTTTGTAGCCATACCAACAGCAATACCCTCAGATCCATTTACAAGAAGATTTGGAACTCTTGTAGGAAGAACAGCTGGCTCTTTTATAGTATCATCATAGTTTGGAGTAAAGTTTACAGTATCTTTATCAATATCTCTTAGGATATCTTCAGAGATCTTAGACATTCTTGCCTCTGTATACCTCATCGCCGCGGCATTATCACCATCAACCGAACCAAAGTTTCCTTGACCATCAATAAGAGGTGCTCTCATTGAAAAGTCTTGTGCCATCCTTACAAGTGCATCATAAACTGAAGTATCACCATGAGGGTGATACTTACCGATCACGTCCCCAACAATACGTGCTGACTTTTTGTATGGTGAACGAGAAGTTACATTTAGATCATGCATAGCATAAAGAATTCTTCTATGAACTGGTTTAAGTCCATCTTTTGCATCAGGCAGAGCACGCCCAATAATTACGCTCATTGAATAATCTAAATACGAAGCCTTAACTGAGTCTTCAATATTTACATCAATAATATCTTGTGTATCAAAGAGATTTTCCATATAGAAATTGCCTTTATCCATATTTTTCACAAACAGATTTGTTTGCTTAAAAATGGGTTAATTTAAAAATGCTAGATATTATCTAAAAAAGGCTTAGAAATTGGTTAGACAAGCATTAGTAATACAGCGATTGAGACTATTACAAGTGGTATGATAAATTTATACGATTTTCTCTCTTTTTTAAAAAAGCTCCAACCACCTCTATCTACATAAACTGAGGGGCCAATATAAAAAGGCGAATTTGACATATCTGAATTAAACTGTGATTTCATAATAATTACTCCTAAATAAAGACATCTTTATATGTAAATGCCCTATAAAAGCGTAAGTACGACAGATTACAAGTAAAACCAAATCAAATATTTGGTGTAAGATTGCAACCCGGCTATCTTGTACTTAAGACCCGTGGCTTTCCGTCCCCACCTCACGATGGGTTTGGCTGCTAACTCTAAAAGTTAGTTAATTGTTTTTATAATTTTATTCCTGTATAGTTTAAATGTAGCTTAATCAGTTGGTAACCCAAACTTTTGTAAGGTATATTCACCCTCTTCATTAAAGAAACAATAATATAAATAATCTTTTTTGATAGGAAGACCAGTCAGATATCTGATCACTATATTTGCTTGAAGTGAAGCGATATTCATCACGATAGGACAAGCGATACCTGCTGGTGTACGATCTGTGATCTTAAATACACTCTCATAAGAAGCCTTCTCAAAGAAACAAACCTGCCCATGAAATGACTCAACAGAACCATAAAGCCAAGGGATATTGTTTTTCTTCGCATAAGCGTTGATATCTCCCCTTGTAGGTAAGTTATCTGTAGCATCTATAATAAGATCAAACTGAGTAGCATCTACTTCCTCTACAAACTCATTAAATCCCATCTTATAAGCCTCAGCTTTCACAAAAGGACATCTACTCTCCACAAGCTCTTTAAGCACCTCACATTTGTATCTACCATCATCACCAACTCTAAAACCAATCTGACGGTGAATATTATGTACACCCACCTCATCAAAATCCACAAGAGCAATACGACCAATACCACTAGCACCTAAAGCAATAGCCAAAGAACACCCTAAACCACCACTACCAATAATAGCAATGCTTTTACCTTGAAGTGAATCCTGAGTATCCTGACCCCACAGCTTTATCTGTCTATTAAAGAAATCGTTAAATTCAATATCCATGTTAAATCCTGAGTATTTTAGTATAGTATAAAACTATTTTCTTACAAAATTGTAACACAATAAAGTTAAATTAAATTTACTAATTAAGATTATATATAGTTGAGTAGTTGAGTTGTGTATTATTTATCTTTTTACATATACTCTTAATAAACAAAAATTTTATAAAAAACCTATATAATAAAATATATTTTTAAATGGAGTCAATAATGAAACAATTACTAATACTTACAGTTGCTTTACTTTGCACTATTTTACTTTCTGCATGTGCATCAAATGGAAATATAAATAGTACAAAAAATGATAGTGGCGAATTACACCATGGGCAAGTTACACTAAAAGAAGGTGTTCAGCAAGCATGGGATAGTACAAATAAAAAGTTTGTATCCCTAGAAGAGTTTTGGAGAACTCACGCAAAAAGAAATGGTGGCTTAACTTGGGGTCAAAGTGCTACTTACCCACCTTATAATGATGTAAAAGAGTATGATCTTTTTATGGTAGAAGTTGGAGATGAGATTTGTCTGATGGAGTTTTATCATAGTAGATGGAGAAGAGCAAATGACGTAAGAAGATGGGATGAAGCTTTCAATGAATACTCAGCTTGTGCAAAGGTTTTTGACTAAATTTAAGGGAGTTTATATACTTCCTTAACTATTTTAGTCTTTTTTTAATTCTCTTCAAATTCTTTTTAACTTTCATTTATAACTTTTAACTGATACTTTAATCCCATATTTTTCTCTCAAAGATTTTGCTTTATTTTTTACTTCTTTTGATACTTCGGTATAGCCTTCTATTCTTTGGCTTGTATTTATTACTCTTTGTAAATACTTTTTATCTATGATCTTTCTTATCATTATAATATCCTTGAAAGTATTATTATATCATATATTTTTATTCAATTTGAACTGTTTAGTATTTCAGAACAGTTGACTTTCCTTTTATATTTTTATAGAATACTTTTACGACATCCAGTAAGTCTTTAGCCTTTGAGTTAAAGCTTGGATTTTTTTATTTAAATATTACTACAAAAACTTAGATTCATCAAAAAATATTTCATTTTGTTATATTTAACATATAGTTTTAATCTTTTTTATGATTTTCATCTACACATTTTAAATCGATTATCTCATCCACTGCTGAGCAAAACATAGGTAAATTATCTCTTGCTAAATTATTTATCTCGTTTATTATAAATTCTAAATCATCCATTATAAATATTCTATAGAGTATATCTACCCATCATCCTCTATTCTTTTTATCTCCTCTTGTATAATTTCAATAGAGCTATATATATTTTTAAAAGATTCTTTTTGATATTTATTTAACTCATCATCTTCTAAAATATACTCAACAAATTGATAAATAGTAAGAAAAAGCTCTTTATGTCTTTTATTCAAAAGATCATAATATTTATCCATCTCCTTTTTAAACTCAAATATATTTTCATAAGTAAATAACTCATCATCCAATATCTCAATCTCTTTTTCAATCTTCTCAATAAAATTCTCTATACTCCTATACCAAGCATGTATAATCCTATCATCCACTTTCATAAGTAAAAGCCCATCTATAGCACTTGATACAAGCTTTGCAAGAGGATATTTTTCTTCTAAAATAGAAAGATATCTATCAATATCTCTTTTTAGTATTTTTATCTTAGCTTTCATTTTCACTCTCTAAATGATCAAGAAATATTTTTATAGTCTCTATCTCCTCACTATAATCAAGAAGCCAAAAATCAACTACCCTATTTTCAATATCATGTGCGAGAAAAAAATCTATCATACTTATAAATACATCTGAGCAAATAAACTCTTTTTGTAGTTCTACTTTGAAACAATCGATTCTTAGTTTTAGTTGTGCTAGTTCTTTGTGCATTTTGGTAGCCTTTTCATTTAAACTAGTAATTACTAGTTGATAAAGAAATTATATAACTTTAAAATTGCAAACAAACTTAAATAGTAATTACTAGTAGGATTAATTTTGAATATAGATAATTTAGATGAAAATAAAATAGATGAATTTTATATAAATATTGGAAGAAATGTAAAAAGACTTAGAGAAGAAAAAGGGCTAACACAACTTCAACTATCCCAAGCATTAAATTTTAAATCTGTAGGCTTAGTATCGCAAGCAGAGTTATATCTAAAGAAACAACACTTTAATTTAAAACATTTATATTTGATCTCTTTAGTTTTGAAGTGTGAGATAGAAGAGTTTTTTAAATAGCATACTTCTTAATATACTATCTCCCAACTTCCAGAGTAATCACTCCCAACTCTTTTTAATAAGTTATTTTCTTTTAAATATTTTATATTATTTTCGATTGCAGTTGTACTAATACCTACTATTTCTGAGAGTTCAGAGATAGTTATTGTTGAATTCGCAAGGATAGAATTTATAATTATCTTTCTATTTTCAGTTAGTTTAGAAAATCTCTCTCCCAACTTCTCTCCCAACTTCTCTCCCAACTGATTAAAATTAAACTCAACCCAAAGTCCATTTTCTAATCTAAATTTAGGGATTATTCCATTGAAGTTTTTTGATTCTTCTGTTATTTTATCTATTCCTCTTCCCCATGATTCTACATATCCAGCTAAAAAGAATACATGAGCTATAGATGGATTGTATGGTTTTGATGGGTGTTTTCTTTGTAGGGTTTCTATTGTCCAGTTTTGTGGTAGTTCACCACTATTCCATATAAGAAGTTTATCATCATATACACTTATTTGGATAGGGCTTTCATCTCCATAGTCTTTATGAACGATTGCATTTATCAAAGCTTCTCTAAAAGCTAATCTTGAAAGGGGGAAACTCTCAACCCTTTGCATCCCTTCATAAGTGATAAAAGCACTTAAATATTTTGTAAATAATAGCTCCTCACACCTATCAACTTGCTCTAGAATATTTCCCCTTATCACATCTTGGTATATAAGATCACTATCACTTTTAAAATATCCTATCTTTATATATGACCCTGTGATAAATTTCTCTGGATCACTATAAAAAAGAAGTACCGAAGCTCTTTTTAAATAACTCCCATCAAATAAATGAAGTTTTTCTATCAACTCTTTTTTATCCTCTTGTAATATATCAGATTCTATTCTATTTGTTTTGAAGGATTTCTCTTTGAAAAATTCTAAAGCACGAGAATCTAAATCATCAATATTTACATAAGGTATAGGTACACCATCCCATTTTTTACCTTGCTTTGATAGTAAAAATTTATCAAGAGAAGCACCTTTTAGCTCTTGTTTTGTACTTCCTGTTCTATAATGATACTGCCCTTTATAACTTATGGGATAAGGATATGACTCAACCTCTATCTCTAAATATGTCTTACTATCTTCCTCTTTCATATTTATATCTATGATGATACCAAGTAGATCTCTTACTTTATTTGGTATATCCTCAAGGAGCTTTTTACTATTTTCTATCCCTTTTACTTCACCCTTATCATCTATACCAATATATAGCTTTCCACCCTTTGCGTTTGCAAAGCCACATATCCACTTTATATATTCATCTCTCCAAGATTCTTTAAACTCTATATCTTGATTTTCATCTTTTGATATCATTGTTTATCTCCATAAGGGTTGTTTTTTATTTTTACTTACTATTCACTATACTCAGGCTTTGGCTGTGCTACTTTTAGCTGTTCTTCTTTTTCTAAGCTATAAATCATACTATCTTCATATAAATATTTCTGAAAACCTATAAAAGAATCTCTTATAGATTTTATATCTCCTATAATACTTTTAGCATCTTCTATAGAGTGATATTTTGTTTCAAGTAGTTTTCCTAGTCTCTTATCATCTAGCTCTTTTACACCATTGTCCACATATTGTTCAAGTACAAAATCTAAAAACTCTTGTTTTGCATTATCATAATGTGTAATTTTTACTTTGGCTTTTCTTGCACGCTCCAATCTTGGGACTAAAGTTTTATGATAAGCAATATAAGCCAATACATCATATAAGTCACTATCATCACCATTTACAATAGATTTAAGATCTTCAAGTTGCTCTACACTATATCCAGCTTCACTAAGCTCTTCTAAAAGTCTTTTTCTTGTATCTGGGATACTCCAAATTCTTCTTAGCTCATCTTCACTCTCAAAGAAGTTTGGCATCTCATCAAATAATTTTTTTACAAACTCCCCTGCTGACATAGGTGCACCATCTGGAGAGTAAAAAAGTGTTCTTACCATCGAATCAAGATTACGATAGTTTCCTTCTGATAGTTTTACTTTTACCATCTTCTTTGGTGGTTTTTCACATACACATGGGATATTGTTACACTCTGGGCATGGCTGTGGCTCAGGTGGAGGGCAGATACATGGTCTTTTTTCACATATTTTACAAGGCTGTGGAGATTTTGGTGGTTCTGGCTCTACTGGTTCACCATCCCATTCTTCATCATGAAAATGTTTATATGCATCATAAAAATCATAAATAGTAAAGTAATCCTTTCCATCAAAAAGTCTTGTACCCCTTCCTATTATCTGTTTAAATTCAACCATTGAATTTACACTTCTTAAAAGTACAATATTTTTCACTTCAGGAGCATCTACTCCTGTACTTAATTTTCTTGAAGTAGTAAGTATGGTAGGGTATCTTTTCTCATTGTCTTGAAAATCTCGTAAATGTTTATCACCCCTTGCACCATCATCTGCTCCAACTCTATGACAAAAATCTATATGTTTTTCTTTTGCCATTTGATTTATCAGATTTCTTATAGCTGCGGCGTGGGGTTGACTTTCACAAAATACAATAGTTTTTTGGCTCTGATCAGTCATCTCCATAAACTTCTTAACCCTAAACTTCTCAATATCCATAATCTCTATGATTTTGTTTTGCTCTTCTTTTGTATACTCTCTACCCTCTTCTATCTCACCCTCAATTACCTCATCTTCACTTGTATAGATATATGTATCTCCAGTAGTTGATATATCCTTAACTTTAAAAGGTGTAAGATATCCATCATTTATCCCCTGCTTTAAAGAGTATTCATAAACAGGCTTTCCAAAATAAGAATAAGTATCACCATTTACATCTCTTTTGGGAGTTGCAGTAAGCCCCAACTGATAAGCTGGTGAAAAATACTCTAAAATAGCTCTCCAAGAGCTATTGTCATTTGAAGCTCCAGTATGACACTCATCGATAATAATAAAATCAAAATAATCCTTTGGATACTCTCCAAAATTTGGTGTCTCACTATCTCCACTCATAAAAGTTTGATAGATAGTAAAAAAGATCGATCCATTTTTAGGAACCTTTTTCTTTTTTCTTATCTCTTGGGGGTCTATTCGTACTAAGGAATCCTCTTCAAATGCTCCAAATGAGTTAAAAGCTTGATCTGCAAGTATATTTCTATGGGCTAAAAAAAGTATCCTAGGTGCTCTTTTAAAATCCCCCTTTAAATTCCAACGTGAATGAAATAGTTTCCAAGCTATCTGAAAAGCAATAGCAGTTTTACCCGTACCTGTTGCTAAAGTAAGTAATATCCTTTTCTTTTTATCTGCTACAGATTCAAGTACATTTGATATGGCATTTGTTTGATAATACCTAAGTTCCCATTTCCCACCCTGCGTCTCATAAGGTATGGCAAATAACCTATCTCTTACACTATGATCCTTTGGAAAGGTCATTTGCCATAGCTCATCTGGACTTGGGAAAGTTTTCACATCACCCTCAACAGCTTCATCCATATCTATACCATATATCTGCACTCCATTTGTAGAGTATGCATATCTTATCTGCAATCTATCAGCATACTCTTTAGCCTGAGCTACACCATCACTATAGGGTAGATCTCTTTTTTTTGCTTCTATTACTGCTAGTCTTTGATTTTTATAAATAAGTACATAATCAGCACTAAGAGGACGAGCACGTCTTCCATTTCCTAAAAGTCGCCCTTTGCTTATAGGATACTCCACATGGATCTTACTATCTTCAACTACACCCCATCCTGCTTCCCTTAGAGCTGGATCAATTAACTCAAGACGTGTTTGTGCTTCATTCATATTAGCTCTCCATTAAATGCTTTTTGTAGAATTGATTTTTTTAGTTCTTCTAGGTTTTCTAGTTTTTGTTGGTAATGGTTTTCTAGTTTTTTTGTTTGTTCTTTTAAAGTATCTAACTCAAATATAATCTCTTCTTGTTTATCAATTGAAGGGAAACTAACATCATAATCTTTTATCATAGGAACAGTAAGTTGAGGAATTGCACTTCCACTTCTCAATATTTCTAAATTATCAATTATATATTTTAAAAATACTAAATTTACTTTTTCTAAATCTGGAATTAATACAATAAGCCTAACTATGGGAAAAAAGTTTTCAGTTCGTAATTCGGTATGTCCCGTACCGCTTCCTCTTGCAGATATAGTAATAGAATTTTCTTTTACTCTTGCATTATTTGTAAAACCATTTAATCCTCTATTCTTTACTGCATTTGCATAAATTGGAATATTAAATTCCTCAGTTCTTTCTTTAGAAAAATTTTCTTTAGGTTTATCACCACCTGCAAAAATATCTTTACAAATATTAAAAACTTTACTTTCTTCCCAATCTTCACCTTTTTGTGAAAATATTTCATTAAGTCTACTTTGAAAAAGCTCTTTTGTATTCTCTATATTTTTTTCAATATTCTCTTTTGCTTTAGTAATAGATTCAAAAGTTTTATCTAAAATCTCTACAATTTGTTTTTGCTGTTCTATTTTTGGAATAGGTATTTGGAAGTTTTTCATTTGTGTCAAAGATAAATTTTGTTGAGCAACTCCACCTTTAAACTTTTCTATTTGTTCTAATGCAAAACCACTATTTAATGCCAAAAATACATACGACTTTAAAACTTCTTCATTCTCCTTCAATCTAATAATTGAAAGTGCTTGATTTGTATTTGCAGGAAGTATATCTTTTGTTACAATTGCTGTTCGACCTAATGCACCAGCAATTGAAAATAAAATATCTCCTTCTTTTAATTGAGACCTTTTTAAAGCATTATTTCCATCTTCTGTAATATAAGCAAATTTATTTTCTAAAAAATCACCATTTAAAGCTATAGATTCGACTTTGACAAAGTTTATTCCCTCATCAACAAACTTATGACCTATTGAAGTAGGTGTTGTTCCTTTTGTGATGACTTCACATAAAGAACCTAAACTTGCCATTTCCCAATTACTACTCATACCAACTCTTTAATAGAAGCCAATAACTTATTAGTTTCATTATCCAAAGTTTCCATCTCACCCAATATCACTTTTGGACTTCTTAACGGAGCTTCATCTTCCACATTAGGATTTTTTACTGATAAATCATAAGTAGTTTCATCTATATCAGATATATTTATACTCCAAGAGTTATCACTATCTTTAAAATCTCTTTGAAGAGTTATAAACTCTTCCATATCTTTATCATTTAAAGGGTTTGTTTTACCCATATTTCGCCCAGGATTTAGTTGATAATACCAAGTTTTTTTAGTAGCTTCACCCTTTGTAAAAAACAACACAACTGTTTTTACACCAGCACCTGTAAATGTACCTGATGGCATATCTAAAATGATATGAAGATTACATGACTCAAGTAGATGCTTACGTAGAGATATAGAAGCATTATCACTATTACTTAAAATCGTATTTTTTATAACAACTGCAGCTCTTCCACCAGCTTTGAGTGATTTGATAAAGTGTTGCATAAATAAAAATGCTGTCTCACCTGTCTTTATATCAAAGTTTTGTTGCACCTCTTTTCGCTCTTTTCCACCAAATGGAGGATTTGCAAGGATCACATGGTATCTATCTTTTTCTTGTATATCTCGAATAGGCTCAGCTAAGGTGTTTGTATGTTGAATATTTGGTGCTTCTATACCATGAAGGATCATATTCATGATACCTATTACATAGGCTAGATTTTTCTTCTCTTTTCCATAGAAGGTTTTTTCTTGTAGGATTTTTAGATTATCAACATTTCTATTCATATTGTTAAACATATAGTCATAAGTCTCACACAAAAAGCCTGCACTTCCTACTGCACCATCATAAACCTTTTCACCTACTTGTGGATTTATTACATTTATCATAGCTCGAATAAGAGGTCTTGGAGTATAGTATTGACCACCATTTCTTCCAGCATTTCCCATATTTTTGATTTTTGTTTCGTATAGGTGGCTTAGTTCGTGTTTATCTTTACTTGATTTAAAAGGAAGCTCATCCGCATACTCTACGATATCCCTTAGATTATATCCACTTTGAATCTTATTTTTAAGCTCAGAAAATATCTCACCGATTTTGTACTCAATAGTTTGTGCATTTGTAGTTTTTTCTTTAAACTTTGCAAGGTAAGGGAAAAGCTCTAAATCTACAAAATCAACTAAATCTTTTCCTGTAAGTGCTACATGATGATCTAACTCACCATTTTCATCTTTAGGCATAGCCCAAGAATTCCATCTATATTTTTCATCTAAAATAAAAGTATACTCTTCACCCTCAAGCTCTTTTATATCTTTTTTCTCTTTTTCAAGATCATCAAGATACCTCAAAAACATTATCCAAGAAGTTTGCCCGATATAATCAAGCTCACTATCAGCACCAGAGTCTTTCCATAAAATATCATCTATATTTTTAAAAGTTTGTTCAAACATTAAAATCGTATTCCTAATATATGTATATAATTGTAAAAGTTTATATTTTATCTAAAAAGTTATTATTATAGCTAAAGAGCGTCACAGATGGATCACAATTTTGTGTTTTTTAGTTATTTAAGTAAGTTTTATCAATCATTTCTTTCATACAATTATAATTCGTATAGTTAACTCTTATCTAAGTATAATTAAATTATACTTTTTTTGCTCAGATACCATTGAGTATCAAGAGGTGGCTCTCGTCTAGCCTATAGACGAACAACTTTTAAAACCACTCACATCCATTTAATCTAAAATTACTTCTATTAATATAATCTTCATATTTACTTAGAAATTTATTTTTTTTCTTTTGATT